>CAMZAD010000011.1 GCA_947304155.1 uncultured Candidatus Saccharibacteria bacterium | reverse complement strand
GATTCTCCCATTCACCCTTATTAATCCCAGGCAAAGTCTCATCCTTGGTTGATTTTTGATATTTAATCACTGCCTCACTTAAAGCATCGAGGTCGTTTTTACGCTTCTCATTTCTCTCAAGCATCTCTTCGTCAACTGGCGGAGTAGTCGGAGTAGGAGTAGTAGTTGGAGTTGGTTTTGCTGGTTGCATATTAAGATATACAAGCACTGTAGCAACAGCTGCCGCAATAAAAACTAGAATCGCCACAATCAAAACAACTGGAGATTTTTTCGGCTTCTCTGGAGTTGTACCAGTTAGTTGGTCCATGCGCGAAAGAAAAGCATTCTGCTCGCCGCTCTGTTCCTGATTTACTGGCTGACCTTGAAATTGTGTAGAATCTTGTTCCATACCTACATTATAACATGACGCTAACGCTTAAGAGTATCGTTTTATATGATATAATAATAACCATGAAAAAAGCTGATAAAATTATTTCTGATTACAACGGATACGATTATAAAAAGATTTTCTGGGAAGACGCTGACCGTGAATATGAAGACTTGGCAGACCGCCTCGCCATTCGCCGCCTCCTTCCAGAACAAATGGATGAATTTGTTGATATTGCAGGTGGCTATGGTCGCCTCGCTAAAGAATATTTAGACCGCGCAAAGAAAGTTTGGATTTTTGACTACAGCCAAACCGAGCTCGACGACGCCAAGAAAGAATTCGGAAATAAAATCAGCACCAAACAAGGTGATATTTACGACATTCCATTTAAGGACAACACCTTTGATGGCATGATTATGGTCCGCGCTACCCACCACTTTGAACACATGGACAAGGTAATGCAAGAGCTTCACCGCATCTTGAAACCTGGCGGCACCCTCGTCATTGAAGTTGCTAACAAGAAGACCTTGCCAAGAATGTTCCGCTATTGGTTCAAGAAGTCTAAAGTTAATCCATTCGACAAAAACCCATCAAATCTCTCTGAAATTGACAAAGACGGCTTCTTCAATTACCATCCAAAATGGATTGAGAACCTCTTCAAAGAAACCGGCTTTAAGATTGAAAAAATTCTTTCTGTCTCAAACTTCCGCTCTGCCCGCATGAAAAAAATGTTCAAAGCAAAAACTTTGATTAAGATGGAAAAGGTTGTTCAAAAGCCATTCGCTGCCGTTCGTTTTGCACCAAGTATTTACTATAAGCTCGTCAAAATTGACCAGCCAGCTAAGTCTATCAAAACCACCGAATCAGCCAATAAACCTGCTGCCAAAAAATCAGCTACCAAGAAGACTGCTAAGAAGGGGAAGTAGTGAAACTTTTTCACGAAACCAACATCAAATTCTACCGTAAAGAAGAATTAAAAATCTGTGTTTTCTCAGATATTCATTTTAGTTACCAAGTCACCGACGAACGTCTAAACTCACTCGTCGAAAAAATGCGCGAGCGAAAACCGAACTATATCTTAATTCCTGGTGATATTGTTGATAGCAACGACATGATTTCTGACCCGTCCGAAGAAAAACGTCTCCTAAACTGGCTCAAAACTCTTGGTGAAATCGCCCCTGTCCTCATTTCAGAAGGAAACCACGATATCTATAAGAAAGCCACACCAGAGCGCAAAAAACAGATTAAAAGTCGCTGGGAAATCGTAAAAAACACTGACTTTATAGCAAAGGTTAACGCTCTCGAAAATGTTTATTATCTCGACAACGAAAAGTATGAGGATAAAAACATCTACGTCCTTGGCGTCACTTTAAATGCACCTTATTACCGTCTCTACAAAAACGATGACAAATATCGCAGATTAATTTCACCAACCGGCGAAGATCCTGATGAATTCTTAAGAATCCTCGATAATCTCGACCAAAAACTTATTACCAATCTTCCAAAAGGGAAGCTTAAAATTGCACTCATCCATTCTCCAGCTCACCTTGACGATTATCGTATCCAAGCCGAACTCTCTGAATTTGATTACCTTGTCGCTGGCCACATGCATAATGGTCTCGTCACTCCACTCGTTGACGAACTTTGGCGTAGCGACCGCGGTGTAGTTAGCGCTTCAAAACGCATCGTCGCAAAAAACACCCGCCTAAGTCGCAGGTCGCTTTCTAAGAAAATGATTATCACTGGCGCTGTCACCACCTGGCACGAAAGCGTCGGCATTGCTCATAATCTCAACGCCTTCTATCCAAGTTATTTCATAACCCTTGAATTTTTAAACGACGAACGCTTCAAAAAACCAAACATCACCAAAAAATATCTCAACTTCTAATTTTATAAAAAATAATCCTACTCTTTTTATTGAGTAGGTAACGACTAATTCTAATTTGGTGGCCCGGGCGGGAGTTGAACCCACAACCTTCTCCTTAGGACGGAGCTGCTCTATCCAATTGAGCTACCAAGCCGAGTGAGGAGAATAATTTGAGAGCTTGCTCTCATAATTATTCGACGAACGAGGTTTGGAAGACGCGAAGCGGCTACCAAGCCAAACGAGGAAAGAAAACTAAACTTGTTTAGATTTTCTTGACGAGTGCAGGTTTGGAAAGCATTCGCTTACCAAGCCGAATGAAAAAATTTTGGTAGGGCAGGTTGGAATCGAACCAGCATTGTATCCTTAGAGGGGATATGTCC
>CAMZAD010000010.1 GCA_947304155.1 uncultured Candidatus Saccharibacteria bacterium | reverse complement strand
AGGGCGGTGGCATCATGCCCGACCTCAAGGTCGAGCCGCGCGAGCTCAAGCGTGTCGTCTATAACATCATGCGTGATCACTGGGACTTTGATTTTGCTACCAAGTATGTCGCTGAGCATGCCAAAGACATTCCTAATCCTGCCGACTTCCAGGTGACTGACGAAATATTTAACGAGTTCAAGGCCTTTATCAACCCTGAAAAATTTGAGTATGACAAGGTGTGTGAGCAGCAGCTGGCCGCATTGCGCAAGACCGCTACCGCCGAAGGCTACATGAATGACTCGACGACAGCCTTGTTCGATCGTCTGGAGTCTTTGCTCAAGCACGACTTGGAACATGACCTGGACCTGCACCGCCGTGACATCTCCTACCTCTTGGGTCAGGAAATCATGGATCGTCTTTACTATCAGCGCGGGCAAGTCCAGAACGCCATCAAGGACGATGAATACCTCGATGCCGCCAAGAAGATGTTCGACAACCCCGGCGAATGTAACCGCATCCTCAATATCAAATCCAAACAGGCCAAAAAAGCCGCCACCGCCAAGAATAAGAAAAAGTAACAACAACCCCTTCTTTAATAAGGAAAACAATAAATACAACAAATACAATAGAATTGCCATCAGGCGCGACACATCACCCGTGTCGTACCTTTTTTCTTGTGGTGGGGTTGCACTGCCCCATTTCCAGTTCCCCGTGCCGTGACTTTGTCACTGCCCTTTTCCCATGTGAAAGCCTCCTGTCCAAGTAGTGCGAGCCTCCGCCTCGTAAAAAATCTCTTCTTTTTTGAAAAATGTAGACAGTAACCCGTTGTACAATCGTCTACAATCCAATTACTTTGCAGATTAGAAAAACCATCTGATTATGAACATTAACCAACGATTCGGAACTAGAGTTAGAGCCCTGAGGCAGAGCAAAAAACTATCACAAGAAAAATTAGCCAACCTCGCCGAGGTTGACCGCACCTACCTGCCCGAAGTCGAGCGTGGAGAACGCAACATCTCCCTCATCGTCGCCGAAAAAATCGCCCACGCCCTCGGCACTAAACTTTCAACCCTCATCGACGAATAATAAAAACTCTAGAATATGCTTCTACTTCAACAACCATACAACGAAAAAGAAGACATAATGTTTTCCATCATTATGGTAGGTTTTTGTTTGTTACTCCTTCTAGGCTATCTAGGGATTTGCGCTCTAGTAGGCAAATATGCCAGGAATCGTGGCCGCAGTTTTTGGCTAATATTCATTATCTCAGTTATCCTTAACCCAGTCGTCGGCTTCATTATCGCTGCATTATTAGGAGAATCCAATAGCTTCCGTGAAGAACGTATCAGGCGAGAAACCCAGATAAGAATGGAAGAGGAATACCGCTATCGCCAGCAGTATGATCAAACTCAACCACCTTACAACGCACAAGAAACAGATAAATCATCACATAAATAATTACGACATGATACCAAAGTTTGAAAAATTTCTATACCCATTCCTTCTTCAATTGAAAGATAAGGACGTTAGCACAAAAGAGATGAAGGAAGCAATAATTGAATACTTCAATCTCACCGAAGATGATTGTGCGCTTAGGACGAGAGGAGGAACTGCTTTTCAATTGAACGACCGAATAGGATGGTGCCGACAATGGTTACGTCGTGCTTTGTTTATTGAGATTCCCCAAAGAGGTGTGTACCACATTACGCAAAGAGGTGCAGATTATCTGACCACACATAACGATCTGACAGAAAAAGACCTTTTGTGCTATCCCGAATTTTTTGAATATTCTCGCGCTGGGAATCCTGAGGTCACAAACGATCCCAACGATTCAACAAAAGATGTTGAGAAAACTCCTACAGAAATGATGGACAACGCTTTTGCAATAATCAATAACGATCTTGCCTTAGACCTTCTCCAGAGGGTTTTAGATATGAGTTCAAACTTTTTTGAGAAATTGGTGCTTGACTTGTTACTTCACATGGGTTATGGTGGCAAGAATAAAGAATTGGCAAAAGTTACACCCACAAGCCATGATGGCGGTGTTGATGGAATTATTCCAGAAGATGCCTTAGGTTTAGATAAAATTTATATCCAAGCAAAAAGATATAACAAGGATAATCCTGTCAGTAGGCCAGAAATTCAACAATTCATTGGCGCACTAGAGGAAAAGAAGGCTACTAAAGGTGTCTTCATCACAACTAGTAAATTCACGGCAGGTGCTATTGATAGTGCGAATAAGGCAACAAAAAAAATTGTACTCATTGATGGCGATAGCCTTGCTAATTATATGATTGAGTACAATGTAGGCGTAAGCAAGAAAAAGATCTATTACGTAAAAAAACTAGACTCAGATTACTTTGAAGAATAATAAAAAATATAATACAAAAAGACCAACTGTCATAGATTCTTTATTGGACGAGGAATATGCAATTATTTACAAGAATGGCAGAAATGGTGCTAAGAACAGCAAAAAGGTGATTTTGGATACGTTTATCGAGACGGCGACGATTTCTTCATTGCCTTAAATTTCCAAATTCGTTTCAGATAAAGTATAAATCTTTTTGAAAGAAAGTCAATTCTACTAACGTTCACTATAAAAGACACTTTCTAAATTAGCGGGCATTATTCTACGGCAAAATTTGACCCCCATTAAGATTAGTAAGATACCATATAAGACAAGTATGATAATTGTATCATTTGGATTATTGACTTGTATCTGTTCTGATGCTGTGCTTTGATAGTATTTGTATATGGAGGCCACAACCGAAATTAACCCCAGAACGATAAAAGCAATTCCGTACAATTTCCTTAATACAGAAACGGTGAGAACATGGGCATATCTTCTTAAAAATCTGAATATATTGAACATAGGATATACCCTTGATATATTTAAGCCATTCTTTAATGATCCTTTAATGGTTAAATCAGAAGAATCATTTCCAGTATGGAATACTTTCAATACAATTCCTTGATTATTAGATAAATAATCAAGATTAATGCGTATTGATTTATGATCCTTTTCTATCACCCATTTTATTCCATTTTGGTTTTTTGAATACAAAGATTGTACATCTAGTATTTCAGATTCACCGCTTATCTCAACTCTAATAGGATCTAGTTGTGCTATATCTTTGCGATTCAGAGTTAGTCCTGTATTCCAAAGTGCAACTCGGGAAATTGTTAGATTTGGTAGACTTCTATCTCCTTTTTTAATGTCAATATTAGTGTTTTTGAACTCTTCACTTTTCAAAGAGATGGATCGTATATAGTATTTTGGCTTCTGAGTTCGTTTTGAACGTAAATAACCAACGTAGGTAATCAAAATACCAACAATACCTACTATATAAGAAATAATCTCAGATAATGTCAAGTTACTCAAAAAATCAATAATTCTATCAAAAACCATCTTACTAAAACTTAAAAATAAAGCAAAAGTAATAAAAAAATACGAGTGCTA
>CAMZAD010000009.1 GCA_947304155.1 uncultured Candidatus Saccharibacteria bacterium | reverse complement strand
CGCAAGGCGGCGTTTTTATTTAAGCGCTTTGACCGCTTTCAGTAACTCTGCAGTAGCTTTTCTGTCTGTGTTGTCTTGATATGTTACTTTCTCTTTGGTGACCATTTCAACTATTTTACGGCCAACAAAACCCATTTTTGGCGGGTTGGTGCCACCTTCAAAATAGTATAGTGGAGTGTCGCCTAGTTTATTATCTTCGGCCATTTTCTTTAAGTCTACTTTGGCTTTCGGTGTAAAACCAACACCAAATACGATTAATTGCTTTGGAGCGAAGCTTTTAATTTTATTGTACCCACTAATTACCCCACCAAATATCCACCCGCCATGAATCACGAGATCGTATTTTGCGACATCTTTAGAGGAAACATTTTTTATATCTTTCGTCTCACAGTTTAGTTCTTCGGCAATCCATTTTGCATACTTTTTCGTAAATCCAGTTTTGCTTTTATAAGTAACTAAAGTTTTCATAATATTTATACTCCAAAATTCTCTGTTTTCAGGTCGCAATAATACCGACCGCTTATTGCGGTGAATTTTAGCACACAGTAATCCGGATCTGTAACGCCTTTCTTATAGAACATCGTGTCGCCACGCTTCCAAATCATGTCCTTCGTCTTCTGGTCCGTCAAAACTTCCATTTTGCCTTTTAACATAACGCCAGTGTACTTGATTAGGCCTTTATGGTAAAAATAGATACTGGCTTTTGGATTCTTTTTGTATTGGATTACCCTCATAGATGAAGTGTTAGTAGAAAAGTAAAACTCTTTCAGTCCATTTCGTTTTCTAGGTTTTAGCATTGCCTTAACGTTTGGGTATTCTTGATCGTCAATAGAGCAAATAATACTAACTTTTTGCTTATTGATAAATCTTTCAATCTTTTTTAGATTCATATTGCTTTAGTCCTTTTACGGTTAAATTCACTATTTCTGCTAACTTTTCTTTATCGTCGACATCTTCCACAAAATACATCGGTTTCGCGCCGTCGTATGGAATCTCTTCGGTCATTTTGTATTGTTCGTTTTCTGGAACTATTTTTACAAGTAAACGGTCATCATAAATGCCGCCAAATAAGACGTTATTGGAATAGAGCAAGAACTCGCCCATCATTGGCCGGCAGGTAATGTTCGGCGCTTCTGATAGTTGTTCTAGGATAAAATCGCGATATTCTTTTGTGCTTGCCATATTACGCCTTTTTGACAGGGTGTCTTATTACGGTTTTAAGCTTACTTACGTCGCATTTTCTAGGATCGCTTAAATAAATCTCATGGTGGTATCTTTTATCGGTTATATCAAGTTCATAGCCGTTATCTTCGGCAAATTTATGCATTAGCTCAACAGTAGCCGGTTCGTCATCGTAACTTCCGATATGCATACGTTGAACACATAAACCCTCGTCATAGGTTAGGACCTCTACTCTAGAGAAATCTTGTTTCTTCTTTTTGGTGGCTTCTTCTATCGCCCAGTCAAAATCAGCTTTCGTCACAAAGTCTGGTAAACGGATAATGGAGATGAAATTTAGGGCTTCTTTATGATCGTAATCTATACCATCTTTGCCATCTTGCCACCAAAAGCCCTCAAGTGGTGGGACAACGTATTCAAAGAACCCATCTATTTTATGATCGCCTTTATAACTCATCTTTATCGTATAGGCGACTCCGTAAAGTAACCCAAGCGTATTTTGGTAATCGCCATTTTCCTCATTAGGATTTCCTTTACCCCTAACGGCGATGTAATTCATCTTCGGAACGTCAACAATACTCGGTTTATTTTTCGGTAAATAGTATTCTTTATATTCCCTTTTAAAATCGAAAGTCATATTATGCGCAGTTCTTTTTATGAGCTTTAAGTTTCTTCATCGCCCAGTCATAGTGGGACGATAGACAACTCACGAAATATGAGCCAAGCACGGAACCACCAACCCAAGGATACATGCCTTTTGTAAATAATTGCTCTTCGCTCAGGCTTTCGGCTAGTTTCATGACGTCTTTATGTGATTTCTCAAACATTTTTCTAGCATCTTCGAGCGAAGTCTTTTGATGTTTCTTCCAGTATTCGACGTTCATATCGCCGTAAGTCTTCCAAGTGTATGGTTCCGGCAAGAATGGTGCATTACCGCCTTTATTCAGATTCGTATCTACAAATTCAAGTAGCATTCGGTGCCATTCGTATAAGTGTACCCAAATATCGCGTAGATTCTTGTCGCGCCCCCAGTGGCGTTCTTTCTTCGATGGATCGCCGGAGAAATCGAATTCGGTGTTCATTTCTTTCTCGCTCATTGAATCAGCCATTTCGATTAGCTTGGCGTAGTATTCTTCGCCAGCTTTTAATAAGTCCTGTTTGTTGCGTGGTCTTGGCATAAATAAGTCCTTGTTTACTACTTTAATTATATCATCAGGTGCAAGTATGTCTGGTCGCCCCTCACCACAAAGATTTCAAAGCAACTTCAGTTGCTTTATTTTTTTACTTACAATTGTTTCAACAACCCCTCAATCGCATCCTTTTGGCAGTTCCAATAAGCATACCAATTCTCGTCTTCCGAAAGCTCTGAATCAAATTTCCACCCATTCTCAGTTCTAACCTTGACCACTGACGAGAAACAAAAACCAGGAAATTTTGTCTCAGAAATTTCATCAACCAACTTAACGTCCTCGATTCTATTTGAAGCGGTCGCGGAAACAATCTTAATCTCATCACCCCGATGCCACGCCAAAGCGTATCCCCAGTTAAACCTCACTGGAATCTCGCCGCCATATTTATGCGCAATTTCCGAGAAGACCAATTCCCCGTTCCTATCAGTATATTCACCCTTAATTTTAGCTACAAAAGCCTTGTTATGATTCTTCGGGTCATCTTCTTCCCTAACACCAATCAGCTCATTTGTATCATCACGCGACAAAACCGGAAGTTCAGAATACTGTTTCGCATAACCAAGTGCTTTCTCCGCCGCAATTTCCTCTGACGTTTCCTTAGTCTCAGCCGGCTCCTCAAGCTGAATTCCTAAATCAGAAAAAGACAGCGCCTCATACCCTAGCCTTCCCAAGATAATTTTTAATGTCTTGATCTTAGCAGGATTAGTCGTTGCAATTAATATCTGTTTCTTATCTGATTTTTCCATTTGCAATATTATAACATAATTTCAAAAATCCTCTAGCATTTTTCAAATGGTCGTAAAAAAATGTTATAATCATCTCAAAAGGAGTTCAAAATGAAACAGATTAAACCACTTATTTGGGGCATCGCCATTATTGCGCTTGGCGTCATCCTCGGCGGCAACGCCCTCGGCCTATTTAGCTTCGATATTTTCTTCGAAGGTTGGTGGACGTTATTTATTATCATCCCAAGCTTTATTAGCCTTATCACAGACAGCGAAAGGCTTTCTAGTGCCTTCTTCCTTACTGTCGGTATTGTTCTTCTTCTCGCTGCCCAAAACGTCTTCTCTTATGGTGTAGCTTGGAAAGTTATCCTTGCCGTCTTCCTCGTCATGATTGGTCTCACAATCATCATTAAAAGCACCTTCCGCAACAAAAACGACGAAGAAGTTGCAAAGAAAATCAAAGATTTAGATGATGGCGATGGCAAAACCATGGATTCCCTATTCGCCGTCTTCTCTGGTAGTGACCGCGTCTACAACGACGAAACCTTCTCCGGCGCTAACCTTACCGCAGCCTTCGGCGGCGTAGACCTAGATCTTATGAAAGCAAAATTCACCAAAGACACCGTCATTAAAGCTACCTGCTGGTTCGGTGGTATCGACATCAAAGTCCCAGAAGACATCCAAGTTAAAATCAAATCCGGCTTCATCTTTGGCGGCGCCGTAGATGAACGCAAAGGTGACACCAAAAAAGGCAAATATACCATTTATCTTGACGTAACTGGTGGCTTCGGCGGCGTCTCAATTACCGACAAAGTTAAGAAATAATTATTGTTTGTTTTTCCACTCAATCAATCTCGTGAATTCATCCACGTGATTAGATAAGAAATCTCCCGCTTCGCATGCGGCGTAGATTTCGTCTGCCGTCATCCAAAGCACTTCATCAACTTCGTCCTCTTGAAGCTGTAGTTTTGAGATATCATCCACATCAACTTTTGCATAGTAATCGTCATAAAAGACATGCGTCGAGTCTTCACGCCCCGCAAAGTATAACTCTAGTTTCGATTCTGGAATCTCCAACCCAATTTCTTCTCGTACCTCATCCAGAATTCCTTCAACGCTCGTTTCCCCGGTCTTAACGTGCCCGCCAGTTGTTGCGAGCTTTCCGTCTTTAAATTTACGACTGCGCCTTTGAATTAAGAATTTGCCGTCGCTATTTTCAATAAAAATCAGAACTACAATGATATAAAGTCCATCCGGCACCGGTTCACCTTTTCTAATAGTCTTCCCTGTTAGATTACGATTTATATCATATAAGTCGCGAAGTTCCGCCATATTTTCTCCAAATTAATAAATTGTTTTCGGCATCGAGATGTATTCATCAAAGAGTTCTAAGCAAATCTCACGGTCTTTTTCTTCCAAGAATCCAGAGCTTCTAATCTTTTCATTAACAACATTTCCAATTTCAATATCCCTAAAGCCGAGTTTTGCGTTATCTTCCAATGTACATCCATAATAGACTTTCTCAATTCTCGCCCAAAGAATTGCCGCAAGACACATCGGGCAAGGCTCACCAGTTGTATATAATTGACAACCCGTCAGGTCATACGTCGACAACTTTTGTTCAGCCTTCCTGATTGCGTCAATTTCCCCATGACAAGTTGAATCATTATTCTTCAAAACGCAGTTATGTCCTGACGCAACCACCTGCCCATCCTTTACAATAACCGCCCCAAATGGCCCACCATGTCCTTGGTGAATACCTTCCCTAGCCTCGCTTACTGCGAGCTCCATGAATTCTTTCTGATACATTATTTGTCCATCTTTTCGTTAATTTTAATTTTAAGCTCTTCTTTCCAAATTAATGTTGATGACTTGGGAGATAATTCTCATCTATCCTCTCTCTTATTTTCGAAAGTAGTTCACCATTATATCTATAACATACAAAGCCATTGCGCGCTTTACCAGTTACATCCACAGCTACACGTGATATTGTCTTTTTTTCACCATTTTCAAGACGTACCATATTTTTATCATCAATCGTAGTAACGACTGGATATCTATCATTAATTGGCTCCAATACTGTTCCAACTGGGATTTCAAGCATCGCAAAAGTAGTTGGCTTACTTATTGGCCTTACGGATCCATCTGCATTTCGAGAATCAGCCGCTTTTTCATTCCCAAACGTGTCAACTTCTTTATCGTCCAATAACTCAGAAATATTTAATAACAAGTCCTTTGCAACTTCTGGGCTAATCTTAAAGAATTCACGACTCTTTCTTACACGCGTATCCGTCAACTTATCAAGCTCACGATGGATAACTTTTTCAAGTTTCTCATATTTAGTTGTTTTAACCGTAAGATACGGCTCAAATGGCATAGCTACACCGGTAGTATCTAAATCACTCAACCTTCGTTTTAAATCTTTAGCAAAACCAATCTTTACATAACCAGGCATGCTCGGATTCGTAAAAATATACACGTAGCCACTTTTTTCTTCATTATTATCCATATTATTCTCCCTTCATATTACTACATTTTAATTCTGCCTGTTTTACGACAGTCTCTATAGCATTAGCACTCTTATTTGGCGGATAGTTATATTTAATCAACAAACGCTTAATCTCCATGCGCATATGAGCCTGTGAGCTACGCTTAATATCCCAGTCGACAGTCATGTTGCTGTTTACTGTTTCAACTAGTTCTTTTGCGATTTGAACGAGCGTCTCATCTTTCATTAATTCGCGCACTTCCGGATCGTCACCAAGTGCATCGAAGAAAGCGATTTCTTCTGGCGATAAATCGTAATCGTTCGAACGAATTAATTCCTTATCGACGTCTTTTTTGAGCTCAATCATGTCTTCGATAATCTTCTCGATGTCGGTCACCAGCGTGCGATTATTATATAGCTCCACGATCTTTTTAAACCTTTCGGAAAACTTCTGAGACTGTACATAGTTAGTCCTCGCGATTTCATCGATATATTGTTGGAGTGCCTTTTTCAAAATCTCCGCCGCAATATTCTTATTTTCCATCGCCGCCAAGCGTTGCAGCATTTGATCGCTCAACATATTCAATGCGCGACCATGTTTAATCTGACCAACTTGAATTAATTCGTCGTCTTGGATAGCTTGTTGGAGCATTTGCGCCACATCTCGGTTAATATCAGAAACGTCTAGTTTTCCGTCATCCAACACGAGTTTATTAATAAATGAGCGAACCGAAATAATAAACATCGATTCCCATCTATCTTCAAATGTTAGAGAACCCGTCGAAATAGAATACAAGTTCTTCACGTCCTGGCTATGCTTCATAAAGCGATTTTTTAGATCCTCATCGCCCAAAACATAGTTTGCGACCTTGTTGAGCATTTGGTATTTCTCGAGGTTGTCCATTTTTACATAGCCAGAATAATCGATGCTATGTAACATATCGCGGATCAGTTCAATCTTGTCACGCAAAACTTCAACGATGCGCTCCGTGTCGACGATCTTTCCCTGGTCGCGCTGGGTGTAAGTACTAAGAGCTTCGAAGAGCCATTTTTTAAGTCCAATATAGTCAACGATGAGACCGCCAGTCTTGTCTTTATATACGCGGTTAGTGCGCGCAATTGCCTGCATCAAATTGTGAGCCTTCATCGGCTTATCAACATACATTGTCCCGAGGCACGGAACATCAAAGCCAGTGAGCCACATATCTACAACGATTACAATTTTGAAATCTGAGTCGGGGTCTTTGAATAATCTCTCACGCTCGCGTTTGTCGTTTTTACTACCAATAGCAATCGCCATGTCTTCAGTATCCTGATTGCTTGGCGTCATAACCATGTAAACCTTATCTTTAAGGTCTGGGCGCAACTCCAAAATTTGTTTAAACATAGTATAACCACTGTTGCGAGAGTATGCCACGATCATAGCCTTATTAGCCACCAGATCTTTGCGAGTTTCGTAATGACTCAGGATATCTTTTACGATCATTTGTAAACGATCTGGGTCTTCAATAACTTGCGAAATGCGCGTCATCATTTGCTTTGAACGGGCGATCTTTTCTTCGTCTGCTAGGCCTTCGTTTTCGATCGTGTCATAGTAAGCGTCAATCTCTTGAAGAATCTTATCGTTTAGACCAACCTTTGCCATGCGCGCTTCGTAAGTAATCGGAACGGTAGCGCCGTCGTCGATAGCTTGCGTCAAATCATAGACATCAATAATGTCACCAAAGACGTTAGACGTTGAATGGTCTTTGTTTTCAATTGGCGTTCCAGTAAAGCCAATATATTTAGCATTCGGAAGAGCATCATGGAGATACTTTGCAGTACCATATTTCTCAACGGCAATCATTTTCTCCATATCGAGCTTCGTCGTAGCGTCAATACCGTAGTGACTGCGGTGCGCTTCGTCTGCGATAACAATAATGTCGTCGCGATCAGATAGTAGACCAGTTTCTTCTTCGAACTTCTGGAGTGTAGTAAAGATAATTCCACCAACCTGTTTGTTTTCTAGTCGATCGATAAGATCTTTGCGACTTTCTACGTGTTCAGGTTTTTGGCGCAAATAGTTAGAACATTTTGCAAAAGTTTCATAAAGCTGATCATCTAGATCATTACGATCTGTTACCACGACAATGGTTGGATTCTTGAGTAGCTTAATCATATTTCCGGCATAGAAAACCATCGAGAAACTCTTGCCAGATCCCTGTGTATGCCAGAACACCCCAATACGGCCGTCACCGGTCGTTAGAGTGCGTTCTACGGCCTTTTTAACGCCATAATACTGGTGATATGCCGGCAGGATTTTAGCGTCTTCCTGATAAAGTATGAAATTGCCGATTAAATCGAGCAAAGTCTCGCGCTTTAGTAGGCCATGGATCATTGGCTCCAATGTGTTCAAGTTTTCTGGAGTGTCATTAATGCCAGTCTTCTTCCAGTCCGAGAAACGTTCCCATTTACATGTAATTGTGCCAGCCCTTGCCGTTACGCCATCGGAAGCGATAAGAATTTGGTTATAGTAGAATAGACTCGGAATATGGATTTTCTTGTAGTTGTTGAGCTGATTATACGCAGCTTCTGATGTTGTATCCTCTTCGTCACGCGTTGCGCTTTTAAGCTCGATCACGACGAGCGGCATACCGTTGATAAAGATGATGACGTCTGGGCGCTTTTCACTATGCTCAATGATTGTGTATTGGTTTACGACTAAGAATTCGTTGTTGTCGATATTGTCGTAGTCGATTAGTCTTACGGTTTTGTAGTCTACGCCATGGTCGGTATATTCAGGCACTTTTACGCCTTCGTGAAGCATACGGCTAAACTCTTGGTTATTGCGGATAAGATTATTCTGGTCCAGATTCTTGATTTTGCGGACTGCTTCGGAAATAGTATTTTCTTGTAAATTTGGATTAAGTCTAGAAAGGGAGTTTTCTAAATGAGAGAGAAGAAGCACATCATGATAGTCGCGTTCAATCTCTTCGCCTGGCTGATAATCGTAACCCTGGTTTTGTAGGGTTTCGATAATCATTTTTTCTAGTGCTTCTTCGTTGAAGTTCATTTCTTTACCTTTCACAAAATTAGTTGTTCCTTAATGCTTTCCAAAGCATCAATGTCTTTCAATGTCTTAAATGATTTTTTAAGCTCGGCGATATCTCCCAATACTTTTTTGCGGTGTTTAGTTTCACCATACTCTTTGCTGAGCTGTTTTGCATCTTTTGGCATCATAGATATTTTCCCATATCTGCTATTCGTCTTTAATATTTCGTTTGTTGGGTCATTTCTCATTTTGTTTAGGATAATTTGGTAGCTATACATTGAACGTAGAGCATTACTGTAAGAAGAAATAAAATGGCTTAATTCTTCGCCATAATTATTTTTAAATAGCAAGGAACATTTTTCCGATATTGTTCCTAACTCTTCTAGTTTCTGCAGAAATTTATACCTATATTCTTCGTTGTAGATATCAAACATGAGTTTTGTTGAACCATCAAAGAAATCTGTGTTGGTGATCCATGAGAATTCAAAATCCACGTTAATTGGATAATCGTGTTCAGATTTGATATCTAATATATTTTGGTTTTCACTAATTAGGTTGTAAAATATTTTGCACAATAAGTACACTTCTAAGCGTTTTTCGAACATGGCTTGTTTATTCTGCTGCCTTAACTGTTCTTTTTGCAATTTTATAGATTTTTGAGATAATTCAGCGGCCTTCTTTGACGAAAAAGCACTGAATGCTGCTGCTCCGGCAGCGACTAAAGTTGCAATCGACGTAATAATACCTATTATGTCCGGTCTAGATAACGCTTCAGATATTTGTTGAACACTTTCTTCCATTTTATATCGTGACCCCATCTAGGTTTATTTCTCCAGACATGAGTTTCGGAAGAAGAGTATCGCGCGTTTGAATAAGAATCATATTTTCAGCCGAGTTCTTAGAGATTTTATTGACTATTACATAAAACTGATCATAAAATTTTTTGGCTTCTTTGTCGTTCAAGGATTGTACTTTCGTATTAAACAAAAGACTATTTAGTGCAAGATTTTTTATACCAGTTGTACCATTTTCCCAGCTAAACAAGACACCGTCTTCGTATAACAATTTTAGATACATATATATAAAAGGCGCAAATACTTTATTTTTTACTTTTATTGCCTTACAAAAATTTGTACATAAGAGTGGCGCATCGTACATATCGAGTATTTTTTGAGTTATATACGCTGTTCTTCCAGTAGATTGTGTTGGGCTTCCACCAGAAATTTCGATTATAATATCATCTTCAGAAAGAGATTTTTTCTCAAGTCGTTTTTCTAAAATATATCTACTCGGAGCATTGCCTTTATTACCATACTCCATATCGGGGATGTCGGCTCCTCTTATGCAATATGCCTTCTCGGTGTTTTCTTCTTTTTCATCTTGACCCCAGTCTCCATTTATTTCAGTTAGAATATAATCAGACAAAGAGCAATCATTTCTTTTCTGATAATATTTATTTCTAAAAATCGCCCTTACGCTGTCAAATAACATATTATTCTGTTGATTATTCAGCTCGATTTTTTGGTCGAGGGCGGAGAGGATGTGGACGATTTTTTTCTGAGTTTTTAAATCTGGTAAATCAATCTCGCATTTCATCAGTTCCGGTTGCCTAAGTCCGGTTACCGTGGAACCTGTTGCACGCGCCTTTAATTCACTCTGAAATCTATCGGATGTCATTTGATAATATACAAACTCACTATCAAATTCATCCTTGATCTTTATTGCAAATAGCCTTTGGCTCAATACGATTTTCTCATCGGAATTCCAGTAAAATATCTGACCAAAAGGTGCTTCAGACGTAATAAGAATAGTTCCCCTCTCGACTTCTTGTTTCATCCATTTCGGATAGTTTTCTTCCGATATGTATCGGATGGACTCTGGCTGTACAATCTGTCCAGTTTTAATATTCTTAGCGGAAAATGCTCTAATTCCGGATTCGGACCAATCAAAACCTAGTTTCTTTGGTGTTTTACCGCGATAATCAATAATTTCTTTAACAATATCACCGAGCCTATATTTCATATCCAATCTCGTCTAAAACTTGTTTAATTTCAGCATCTAGCTCTGCAGATTTTTTCATTTGCTCGGAAAGTTCAGAAGTTAGCCTTTTCATTTTTTCTTCAAATGGTTCGCCATCATCCTCGATTTCTTTAATGCCGACATGGCGTCCTGGAGTTAAAACATAATCATTTGCTTTAATATCATCAAGCGAAGCTTTCTTGCAGAAGCCGGCTATATCTTCGTAATTATCGTCGTTTACATAGGCGTGATATGTATTTGCGATTTTCATAATGTCGTCTTCGGAAAGTTCGCGAAGTTTGCGCGTAACCATAGTACCCATATTGTTAACGTTGATAAAGAGCGTATGGCCTTTTTGTTTTTTGTTGCGATTAAGAATCCAAATTGAGCAAGGAACTGTTACGGTATAGAAGAGATTGGTTGGCATGGAAAGAATACAATCTACAAGATCTGCTTCAATAAGTTTCTTGCGAATTTCAGCTTCTTGGCCACCTGCGGAGAGAGAACCGTTCGCTAGAATAATGGCTGCTTTACCATCTTGAGATAATTTGGACACCATGTGTTCAATCCAGGCATAGTTCGCGTTGCCTTTTGGTGGAGTGCCATATTTCCAGCGATAATCATTGAGAAGTTTTTCTTGACCCCAGTCTGAAAGGTTAAATGGCGGATTAGCCATAACAAAATCGGCTTTGAGGTCTTTATGCAAATCTTCAGTAAATGTGTCTGCAGCAAATTTACCAAGGTTTCCGTCGATAGAACGAATAGCGAGGTTCATCTTTGCAAGTTTCCAAGTAGTAGGATTCTTTTCCTGGCCGTAAATGGAAAGGTTATGAACGTTGCCTTGGTGGCGTTGAATAAACTTTAAGGATTGGACAAACATACCGCCAGAACCACAGGCCGGATCGTAAACGCGACCCTCGTATGGTTCGATAATTTCAACCATAGTGCGTACAAGACAGGCAGGAGTATAAAACTCGCCACCTTTCTGAAGTTCGTTTGCAGCAAACTCACCGAGGAAGTATTCGTAAATGCGGCCAAGCAGGTCTTTTTCTACGGCTTCTTTGGTGCCGACTTTGATATTCGTGAATAGGTCGATAATCTCACCTAAATTGACATTGCGGTTGTCTGGATCGTTATAAACTTTGAATAATACGCCTTTGAGTGTCGGGTTTTCTTTTTCGATAGAATCAAGTGCTTTATCTAGGATCTCGCCGATATTGTAATCTTTGGCGTGATCTACGAGATATTGCCAGCGCGCGTTTTCCGGTACGAAGAATACGTTTTCTTCAGCGTAAGCGTCGCGATCTTCTTCGAGACCTAGGCCTTCTTCTTTAAGCACGCTATAGCGTTCATCAAAAGAATCGGAGATGTACTTTAGAAATATAAGACCAAGAATTAGGAATTTGTAATTAGTTACAGAAACGCCGCCGCGCATCTTATCGGCAGCTGCCCAGAGAGTCTTTTCCAGGTCTTTAATATTGCTGTTCAAGCTGTATCCTCCGCAATTAATTGTATTTATTTGGTAATAATTATAGCATAAAACAGGGTACAAATCTAGCCATTGTATAAAATATTTATTCATTTTGTAAATGCATATGTTTAGAGATGCTTAACCTGAAACAGTATTGACTTTTAGTAATTTCCGTGTAAAATAATAATTGGAAGGTAAGAGAGGTTAAATAGAGTGGGAGTTGTTTAAAAATTTGAAAGGTGCGGAGCTAATGCCGAAAGACGGAACAGCCACTGCTGGTCTTTCTCTCGGTGTGAATTATTGCGCTATAACGGGCCAGTGGTGAAATTGGTAGACACAATGATCTCCAAAATCATTATCTTTCGCGATGTACGAGTTCGAATCTCGTCTGGCCTACCACAAAAAACAGCCCACAAGGGCTATTTTTTGTATCTTTCGCGATATGCGAGAACGAATCTCGACCGCTATAAGCGGCTAAAAACCTTCAAAACAAAAATGAAGGCTTTTAGCCACCGATAACTTCTAAAGTTACTTGACGACCGATAAGCCTATTCGAGATAGACACACCTTCCCCATTTCACATCAATACTTATATATTATTCCCTTTTGTAAAAAAAGTCAATACCCCCCATCCTCTTTTTAGGTACATAACAAAAAGAGGATGTACACTAATCCTATTAATCTTTTGTTGTCTTCGACGCCTAACCTCCTCGCAAAAACGCGCCTTACCGCGCCCAAAAAGGCGTACATCGAAGCGCTGTGCTAGTGTTTCTAGGGAA
>CAMZAD010000008.1 GCA_947304155.1 uncultured Candidatus Saccharibacteria bacterium | reverse complement strand
GAGCAAGAAGCTGTTAACTTCGAGGTTGCTGGTTCGAGCCCAGTCCCGGGAGCCATTAAATAAAAAAATAATGCCGAAGGCATTCTTTTTTTATTTAATTACATTCTCGAGGACTGAGTTAAGAACCGTAGGTTCGACCATGCGACAAAGCTAGCAAGCAAAAAGCTTGCTTTTTTATTTGCTGGCGAGGAGCAATGGAAGGATTTTTGCAAAGCAAAAATCCTAGCCCAGCCCCAAGCCCCAATGTGCTAAAATAAAACCATGAAGGTCACATCTCCCGCTGATTTTATTAAGCGTTTTTTGAAAAAATTCGACAAAACTGACAAGCATATTATTCTTGCGGTCTTCATCGCCGGCTTAATTAGTAGCTTCTATTTCATCATCGGCAGAGGTGTCGCCCACGACGCTCTAGATAATAATTTCTTCTTTTTTGCCGAAGGTTGGGAAACCGCACTCGGCCGTTTCTCCCTTAAATACCTTGACTATCTCCAATACGGACTAGTCAGCCAACTCCTAGTCGTTCTCGCTTCCCTAGCCTTTATCTCTGGCGCCATGCTTCTTATTCGCCGAATTTTCAATCTTAAAAACAAGCCATTTCTCATCATCGCCTCTATCTTAATGGCGGTCGCTCCACAATTCAACGAATCTTATTTCTTCCTCTATTGTGCAGACGCTTATCTCCTTGCTTTTTTCCTCTGCGCCCTCGCAACTTACGCTCTAACCAAATTTGACCAGAAAAAGTCCTGGAAAATCACCGCCATTCTATCTGTTATCGGCATTTCTTCCCTCTATCAGCCGTACTTAGGCGTCCTCGCTGGCCTTATTATCATTCTCGCTATTAAAGATACTCTCGAGAGTAAAACCGCCAAAGAACCGCTCTTAACCTTCATCCGTAACGCCCTCGTCACTCTCTTTGGCGTCATTGTCTACTACATTCTCTTTAAGATCATCTGCAAAATCGAAGGCGTTGCCCCAACCTCATACGGCGGCGCAGACTCCCTCGGAATTAACACCTTGCTAAACCTTCCTGCTGCAATCGCCAAATGCTTCGGTGACTTCATTACTTTCTTCTTTAAGCGTGGCGGAATTATCAACCACGCCTACTTCAGACGTCACCAGATTCAATTTATTGCAGCCGTTCTTGTCGCCACTAGCGCAATCGTCGTCTATCTTAAGTCAAAACACCGCTCAAAATCAAAACTCACCCTTCTCCTCTTTTTAGCTCTCATCTTCCCAATTGGCGTCAGTGTCATGAATCTTATCACCGACTTATCTTATCAAACCAACCTTATTACCTGCCCAGGTTTCACCACTGTTATCGTCTTAATCGCCGTCATCATCGAAAAGCTTCCAAACGGCACCCTAGAAAATCTCCTTAACTGGGGCATCCATATCGCTCTAGTCTATCTCATCTGGCTCTACACCATCACTAATGTCTATACCTTCACTCTTAGAAACTACCAATACGACCAATTTGAAAACTTCGCCACCGAAGTAGTGACCACCTCAAAAAACCTCCCAGGATTTAGCGCTGATCTCCCTTGGATGTTTAGCTATTATTACGAGCTTCCAAAGCGCGAAAACGGCATCGCCAACGGTTTCATCACCGACACTGGCATCTCCTGGAATTCATTCAAAGGCATCAAACGCTATCGCCTATTCTTTGAGAAATACCTAAACACCACCTTTAAACATGTCGATGAAGATAAATACGCCGAGATTATCAAGACCAAAGAATTCAAAGAAATGCCAATCTATCCAGCCAGCGGCTCTATCAAAATCATCAATAACACTGTTGTTATCAAGGTTTCAGACCAAACCTTTTAACCTGGAGCTATTCCTCTTTTTTGTTTTCTTCTCTATTATCTTCTTCACATTTTTTATACATTTCTATTTCATAAGGTTCATGCACAGCCTTATAGATAAGATAAAATGGAATAGCAACTGCTATTGGAGTAATCAACAATTTTATACTAGATATCTCTTCGCTAACACCATTTATTTCTATAATAACATTTATCATATTGGTAACAATCCCCATAATTAGTACATACAACAGGTCCGCCCAAGCATCTACAAAAACATCGTTGTCACCATTTTCATACTTCACCTTAGTACGCACCTTTTTTCTTGCCAAATCTTTCATTGCAGCATAGATCATCCATACAATAAGCGCACGAATACCCCAATTAGCGAAAGCTCGTCCACCGTCTACAGCCCCCAGCGTATCATAAAAAAGAATCATTAAGACAACAAGACCAAAAGCTACAGTAAAAAATACATTCCAGTTTAATCCGTTTTTCTTTGGAATTTTTGTCATCTTATCTCCTTGCTTTTTTTAATATTCTTCTTTTTTACTTTAATGTTATCATTAACTTTTTTCGCTATCAACTCAACTACAAAACATACCACTGCCGAGGCGATTATTGAGATAATCACCGAGAAAACTAGACACCATTTAAACCCAATCAAATCCTGCAAATAGTAGTGAATTAGATTCTCAATTGGAAGATGCAGCAAGAAAATCGGTAGCGACAACTTCCCAAGCAGTGGTGCAATCCTAAGATTAATCTTATGTGCAAAATCTTGTCTCGAAAGAATAAACGCTAGCCCAAACCAAGAAAACAACACAATATTAAAGAAATCTGAGGTTTTCGTCACTGGACGAAGCGTATCACCTCTAAAAGTCAGCTTCCATCCAATATAAGCTACGAACAGAACTTCTAGAATCTGTAACCCAACCCTCATCCAAGTCTTCAATTTCTTTGTCTTGAAATACTCTACAAAATCATAGAGTAAAAGTCCAAACAGCAGTCCAGCAAGTACGCGAATAATTCCCTCTACCCCTACAAAATCACCATGCCAAAAAGTCGTGTAATAGATTGTGAGCGCCATAAAAAGCAACCAATTTCTAAGATATGGTTTTTTATTAAAGGTCGCAAATACACAGAACACCGGAAAAACAATAAACGACAGAGACAGATACCAAAGTGGCGGCACGTGATACAGTCTCTCAAACGTATTCATGTAGCCGGAATTTAAAGTCATTTCTTGCGGAAACACCTCAAGCTGTGCCACGATATTCTTCGCCGTAAAACCATCAGAAATCAATCCATACGCAATGCCAACTAGAAGCGCCACCAAGACATATGGCAAAAAGGCCTTAAACTTCTTAATCGTGTATTCAATCGCTATCTTAAAACGCCCATCAATTGTCGATTCAGTCTTCTTAAGTTTCAGTTTACGAAAATGCCTTACTGTAAAATAACCAGACAAAATCAAGAAAATTTCAACCAGGACGATTCCATTTCTAAAGCGTGGCTTCGTGCCAAGTCCAGCTGGATCAACCCAAAAATAGCCGAAGTAGTGGTGAAAAAGAATTCCGATTGCCAAAAAGAATCGAATTAAATCGATTACAAAAATCCTTTCCTCTTTTTTACCTCCACGCATACTCTATTTAGAGTATACAACAAAACTTGAGCTTTTTCAGAAAATCTTAAGCTTTTCTCCCCTATTACGCTTATGCTTGAGTCAGCCTCTTAAAAATGTTATAATTTCAATCGGTGGCAGATGTTTTATTTTTTTGATCTTTAACAATTTCATAGTGAAAAAAGAAGGAGGGTGCGAGTATGGGAAATACCGCAAAAATCGATCTTCGCATTACAAAATGTGAAGATTGTCCGTATGTTAGACTTTGTTCCACCAGTAATTCTGCTTGGTGTGCACACAAAGATTCGATTAAAGATGGGCTTAGTAAACGTGTCAACCGGGGCTTTGTTCCGTCAGACTGTCCGTTCATCTTAGCTCGACTTCAGCGAGCACTTGGCATTATTGAAAACGCAACCGAGTATCAGGTACCAAAGAAGTATTTGAAAGATATTGGAAAGCGCCAGGAGGACGACCCAAACCCGAAATACGGGGCTGACCACTCTTTTACTCATGTTAATCATGTAATCCAAAATGGCGAGAAGTTCATCGATTTACTTCAAAAATGGTGTTATTGCCCCGAGGTTGAAGCCCAAAAGCTGAGATTACTATTTAAAATCAGCGCTTGGCTCCATGACATTGGCCTAGCCGATAGTCCCGTAAACCACGCATCTCACTCTGCTGAGATGGCAAAGAATTTCCTCAAGAAAAATTGTGATCTTGAGCAAGAGGACATTGACATGATCTTCTATGCCATTTTCAATCACTCCGACGGCGTTGGTATCAATAGAGAAAACGGATTCTCGAACATGCTAGCCGTCGTACTCATCATGGCCGATAAGTTAGACTTCACCGCTGAAAGAGTCGTCAGGACTATGGATAAGCGCCTGTGCGAACTCACTAAAATCAGAAGTATAAAGTATCGAATTGTCGGCAACGACATCGATGGGGCGACTGGAGCCGTGTTAAGCTTTCAAGTTAGCGACGACTTCGACATTCAGTTATTTAAAGATTACAAGAAGGTTATCCAAATCCCTCGATGGGTGACCAAAAAATACCTGGATTTGGACAACTTTGTAGTTTATATCTACAGAGAGACCATTGATCCGGAAACCAAGAAGATGACCACAGTGCGAGAGGAATTAGATCTCAACATTGTTCGGCCATAAACATAACATCTATCTTACTCTGCCACCACCACTTAAGCTCCCAGGAATCCTGGGGGCTTTTCTCATGCCAAAAATTTTCTTTCTTCCCTATCTATGCTATAATAAAATAAGCATAAGCAGTAAGAGGTTAATATGAAAGAAAATACCACAAACGAAGAAATTATTGAGCAAACTAGCCCTGTTGAGACGCCAGTTGAAACGCCAGCTGAAGTAGCTGAAGCCCCAGAGACAGAAGTTCCAGAACCAGAGCCTGAAGTTTTTGACGAACCAGTTCAGCCTTACGCTAAACCTAAAAAATGTGGCCACGTTCCTCTTATTGTCATCCTTTTAATTCTCTTCCTCGGCGCTGCCGGCTTTGGTGTTTTTGAACTCCTCCAAAACCTCGACAAAGACAAGAAAATTAACAGCCTCAAAGCTGAACTTGCTACTGCTACAAATTACACTATTGAATACAAAAAATACGAATCAACTAACTCTACCAAGAATGAAACTAAAAAGCCAGCAGAAACTGAAAAAACCGAAGAAAAAACTGAGCAAAAAACCGAAGCTCCAGCTGAAACCCCTGTTGTTTCTGAAGACGGCTACATCTATGTCGGTGGCGGTTGGCGCATTAAGATTAAAATCCCAGAAAACCTCATCATCTCTGGCTACACCTACACTAACGGTATCCTATACGTAACTGGCACCACTGTTGGCCACCAATACGTCCCAGATTTCTCTGATATCCTTAAAAACCAGTACGGCCTCGGCGCTATCGCTAAATACACCTCTGAAGAATACAATGCTCTCTCACAAAAAGGCACGATTGTCTTCAGAGATGGCGACGATGTTTACGCCTACTCTTCCCCACAGGCAGTCTATAGCACTACCGAAGACGACAAGACTTGGGAACAAGAAAGCGCTGCTGCTATAAAAAACATGTTCTCTCTTAACATCTCAAAGTTCTAATCTTGGCCATTCGTTGCAAAAAACCTCTGTTTATTATATAATTTAAAGATACAAAAGAGGATATTTATGAAAACCTACATCACAACCGCAATTCCATACGTTAACGGCGCGCCTCACCTTGGACATGCTGAGGATTATTTGCTTGCCGATATTTATTCTCGTTATATGACAATGCGCGGCAACGAGGTTCGTTTTCAAGTTGGTACCGACGAACACGGCAATAAGATTGAGAAAAAAGCCAACGAGCTTAACATCGAAATTAAAGATTACGTCGACCAGAACTCTCAAAAATTCCGCAACTTTATCGAAAAGCTTGGCGTAAAATATACTGATTTCATCCGCACTACCGACGAAGCTCACGTTGCTCGTGTCCAAAAAGTCTGGGAAAAACTGAAAGACCACATCTACAAATCAGATTATGAAGGCTGGTATTGTGAAGGATGCGAACGCTTTATCACTGATAATGAATACAAAGAGACCGACGGTGTCTGCCCTGACCACCAAAAACCATACACTAAACTTTCAGAATCCAACTATTACTTCCGCCTCGCTGATTTTAAAGATGAAATCCGCCAAAAAATTGAGTTAGATAAGCTCAGGATTCTCCCTGAATTTAGAAAAAATGAAGTCCTAAAACTTCTTGCTGACGCGCCAGATGTTTCGATTTCCCGTCCAACTTCTCATCTTAAATGGGGTGTACCTGTCCCTGGTGACGATTCTCAGGTCATGTACGTTTGGATGGACGCTCTCTCAAACTACATCACCGTTCTTGGCTATCCAGATCAAGATATCTCAGATTTCTGGCCTGCTACCGTTCAAGTTGTCGGTAAAGACATTCTTCGCTTCCACGCAATTCTCTGGCCTGCTATCTTACTCGGCCTCGGCCTCCCTCTTCCAAAAACCTTGCTTTGCCATGGTTTCATCCTTTCAAATGGCCAAAAAATGAGCAAATCTATCGGTAACGTCGTTGATCCGATCGAAGTCTTAGATAAGCACGGCCTTGACGCCTTCCGCTACTACTTTAGCCGCCACATCGACACCTTCGTTGATTCTGACTTCACCTGGGATAAGTACGAGAACGCCTACAACAACGAGCTCGCCAATGATTATGGCAACCTCGTCCAACGTCTATCTAATCTCTGTAATAAGAACGACATAGACCGCGCCTTCTTAGACTCTCACTCAGTTTATTCCAGCATCAAATTAGATGATAAGTACTGCGCCTTAATGGACAAATTTGAATTCACTAACGCGATTGAATATGCCTGGAAAAAGATTCAAGATGTCAACAGACATATCGAAGAAACCAAGCCTTGGTCTGTTGCCAAAGAGAATCCAGACGAAGCCAAGGAGCTTCTCGCTACCCTCGCTGGCGAACTCTTAAACGCTAACGAACTCTTGAAGCCATTCCTTCCAGCTGCCGAAAGGGTCTCAGAAATTTTCTCAGCTGAAAAAATAGAACCACCAAAGGTTCCACTCTTCCCTAAAACCTTAGCGAACTAATTTACCTAATAAAAAACTTCCCCGTGAGTTAATCGCTCACGGGGTTTGTTTTTATTCGCGTACCTTTTTCCAGTTCTTACGAGGTTTAAATGAGAACTTTGTCAGAGAGAAATTAATTGCATTCTTCTGGAAGCTCTTTGCAGCAAGATAGATTGTTAACGCTGAGAAAGCACCAATCTCAATTAAGCCAATCATAAACTCATACCAAGGCAAAAGCCCGACGGCGTTGCGAATCATCATCGCAATCGGAGTTGAAAGTGGGAAATATGATAAGAAATAGGTCATAAAACTTGGTTCTGGTGAAAGAATTGCCCCAATAAACATCAATGGCAAAATCATACCAACCATCACGATACCGATATATTGTGAAGCATCACGTGCAGTTGGCATCATTGAACCAACCAAAGTTGAAGCACCAGTAAACAAGAAGTATGAGAAGATTAGAAGCGCCAAATTCATTGCGATTGAGGCTGGATCAAATTCAATCATACCAATTATTCCTGAAATTGCCGGATTGTCACGGTTCACAAACAGTAACACCAAAGCTGGAATCATGAATACCACCATCTGTAAGAAACCAAGCGCAATTAGCGCGATAATCTTACCAATAATCAATTGCTTAGCCGAGACTGCGGTCAAAATCATCTCTGAGATGCGATTCTCTTTCTCTTCCACTACTGCCATCAGCATCCTGTTGCCGAACACACAGATTAAGACGTAAAAGATTGCGAGCACGGCAAATGGAATAATTGCCTTACCAATCGTGTTTACTGCTTCCCCGTTTGCATCCAAAGTCGTAGTATCAACCGAGACGCTATTAGACAAGATAATGATATCCGCTGGCGCAACCCTTGAGGCAGCTGAAGAGGTCAAGATATTCATAATGTTGCCACTTTGCATCAGGGAGAAAAGCGAAGCCTCATCCTCTTTTTGTCTGACATACCCCTTTATCTGTCTTGTTTCAAGAAAATCTTTCTCAATGATATAGTATTCATCAAGCTCACCCTTCTTAACTTGTTCCAACCCTTTGTCTTTATCAGAAACTGCCACGATTTTTTCACCAAAAAACTTTGGCTCAACTACGTTAGCAGCATCCGTAATACCAATCTTAGCATCACCGTCCACTTTTGACATTGCCGATTCCATCACAGAATCTGTTGAATAACCAGAAAGGGCCGAAATCCCAACGATACCGATGATTAACACCGGCAAAAGCAAGAGTGCAACCCAAAATGACGGTTTTTTAAGCTGACGGACAATTTCAAATTTTGTTACGATACCAATTTTATTCATTGCTTCCCTCCCCATATACTTCTACGAAAATTTGGTCAAAACTTTTACCACCAAATTTCTTCTTAATATCAGCAATCGCACCATAAGCGTAAGCCTTGCCGTCTTTTAAGAGCAATGCTGAGTCACAAAGTCGCTCAACCTCATCCATGTAGTGAGTAATCATAATAATAGTTGTGCCCTTTTTATGGAGCTCATCAATGATATCCATCAAAAGTTTACGGTTTACTGGGTCAAAACCCTTCGTCGGCTCATCCAGAATCAAAAGTTCTGGGTCGCCCATAATTGTAATACCGAGCTGGACCTTCTGTTGTTGGCCGGTTGAGAGCTTTTCAATTTTCTGGTCAAACTTGTCACCAATTCCGACGCGCTTCAAGTATTTCATAGACCATCCACGTGGGTCCTTCAAACCTTTGAGCGTTGCAAAATAGACCATCGTGTCAATTACGGTCTCTTTCTTATAAAGTCCGCGCTCCTCTGGCAAATACCCCACATTCACTTTGCTGGCGTCATATTTTTCACCGTTAATTAAAAGTTCTCCGCCCGTCGGGTCATAAAGACCAAGCAACGTACGAATCGTCGTTGTTTTACCTGACCCATTTGAGCCAAGCAAGCCGAAAATTTCACCGCGTTTGACTTCAAAAGAAAGGTCTTTAATCACCACCTTTCCATTAAAAGCCATCTTAAAGTGATCGACTTTAATAATATTTCCCAATTTAGTCATAAACTTATTATAGCATCAAAAAGAGCCCCGAGGGGCTCTTTTTAGCTTGTTAAATTAAGCAATGGTAAGAGAAATCTTGCGACCTTCTTTATCAATGTCGAGGACCTTGAAATCTTTGCGCTCGTTAAGAGTAAAGATTTTCTCTGGGTCAACATCGTTACCTTCGCCAAGTTCAGAAACGTGAACGAGAGCTTCAACAGCTGGAGAAATTTGTACGAATGCACCGAATGGGGTGATACGAGTAACGGTTCCTTCAACTTTTGAACCCTTCTTAAGTTTTTCGATTTCTGAAAGCCATGGATCCTCAGTGAGTTGTTTCATAGAGAGGCTCAAGCGTTCTTTGTCGATAGCGATAATCTTAGCTTCGATTTCATCGCCAACCTTGACGTAATCTGCAGGGTTGTTTACACGTTCCCAAGAGATTTCTGAGATGTGAATCAAACCTTCAATACCATCAACATTTACGAATACACCAAAGTCAACTACGCCAGTGACCATGCCTTTAACGACATCGCCAACTTTAAGTTCAGCAAAGCGTGCTGCGAGACCATCTTTGATAGCTTCCTTTTCAGAGAAGATAAGCTTGTTATCTTTCTTGTTTGCATCAAGGATACGAACTTTGATTTTCTTACCAACGAGTGAGTTAAGACGTTGCAAAATTTCATCCTTATCTGCTGAGCCAACACGTGGGTAGTGTTCTGCTGAGAGTTGTGAAACTGGCAAGAAACCACGGATGCCTTCGTATTCAACGAGAAGACCACCACGGTTTGCATCGCAAGGAACAACCTCAACGATTTCAGCTGCGTCGAGTTTAGATTGGATTTCATCCCAGCCTTTATCCTTAACAGCTTTGCGAAGTGAAAGAAGTACATAGCCATCTTCCATTTCAGACTCGATAACAGAAGCGTTAACTTCTTGACCTACTTCAAGGTTACGAGCATATGAAGCTTCACGACGTGGTACGAGACCAACACCTTTCGCCCCAAGATCGATCAAGATTTCGTGTTTCTTAACCGAGAGAACAACACCGTCAACAGTATCACCTGTTACAGCTTGCTTGATAGACTCACCTTCCTTAGCGAGAAGTTCGTCCATAGTTAATTTTGACATTAATTTTTTCCTTCCTTCAGGTCCGTTCAAGAAAAGAAAACTCCCCTCAAATTTTTTTCAAATCCCATCCGTTTAAGAGTCTTGCAGTTTAAGTTCTCTCTTCTTGAACGAACCCGAATACTGCGCTCCATTATATCAGATAACAGAGCTTATGTAAAGAGGTAGATAAGCATAAAAAACATTTTCTTGTGGCTTTCCGGAAGTTGCTACTGAGGATGAGCGCCGGAGCCCTGTAAAGACAGGAGCGACGGACGCGACCGCAAGAAAAAGTTTTTTATGCTATACTATAGCTATGTATATCGCGATAGATATTGGAGGTACGAAGACGCTTCTTGCCCTGTTCTCAGACGGTGGCAAACTTAAGAAACGCCTAAAAATGCAAAGCTGGCAAGAACCTGAAAAATGGGCCAATGAACTTGCTAAAAATCTTCCTCGCGTCCTCCCTCTTCGCCGTAAAACCATCAAGGCCTGCACGATTTCCTACCCTGGCGTTCTCGAGAGCGGCCATCCAAAAAACGCCAAAAATCTTCCAAGATGGAACGGCTCCGCAATTGAAACCTATGTAAAAAATTTACTCAGCCGCAATTCTATTAATTGTCCAATCTATTACAAGAACGACGCCGACCTTGGCGCCCTCTATGAATGCCATGATTTTAAGGGTAAAACTGTTTACCTCACCTTCGGCACCGGCATCGGTGGTGGCATCGTAAAAGACGGCCAACTCTCTCGAGAATCTGCTACTTTTGAACCTGGTCACGTCGCTTATTCTTATCGTGGCAAACGCGCTGAATGGGAGAAAATTAGCTCCTCAAAAGCCATCCGCGCCGCCAATAACGATCTTGACGTCCGCAAAATCACCGATAAAAAAGCCTTAGACGACGTCGCCTGCCGCCTCTCTATCGGCATCTCTGATATCATTGAAAAATACCACCCAAATCAGATTGTCCTCTCTGGACCAATCGTCTCAGTTTTCCCTGGCTTCGCTGATAGCCTCAAAAAGCTCATCTTGTCCGCCAATATTGATTCCAAGGTTAGCCTCCCAAAAATCTACGCCGCCAAAAAACCTCAGGAATCTGTAATTTATGGAGCTTATCTCTATGGTAAGTCCAAAAACTCTTAGCAAAGACTCTTTTAAATCTACCAATCTACCCAAAAACGCTCAAGCTTTTCTCTTAGAACTTCAGGCCGAGTTCCCTGATTTTTCATGGCGTCTTGGCTCGCGCTTCAAATTTAGGCCCGAAAAAACCATTTTTATTGACCAAAATAGCCCTGCACCATGGCCATATTTTGCCCTTCTGACGCTTCACGAGCTCGGACACGGCCTTTGTGGGCACAAAGACTACAAAACGGACGTTATGCGAATTCACATTGAATCTGAGGCCTGGCAACGCGCCAAACGGCTAATTGAAACGCATAAAAACTGGCAAAAAACCTACCAAATTTTCTACGACGAAGACTTCGCCGAATCCGAGCTTGACTCTTACCGAGATTGGCTCCACGCCCGCTCAAAATGTAAGCGCTGCGGCCTTACCTGTTTCCAGACTAGAGATGGCAAATACCATTGCCCAAACTGTGATCTACTTTAAAAAATTGCTAGTCTCCTAACGATTGTCACCTTCCCCGTGAATTTTGTTTCTCTTATATCGGCTTTCAAGCTTATCAATATTCATGTTTGCCACATCAGATAGAGGTATCTCAAGATATTCCGCAACCATCGCCACATACCACATCACATCCCCGAGTTCCTTGGCGATTTCATCCCTATCGGACAGTGAAATAATCCCACTCTTATCACGGATAATCTTTTTGAACTTATCCGCCGCTTCCCCAGCCTCCCCTGGAAGCCCCATCACCTTCTCTATTAAACCTGGCTCGGTTGCAATCATAATTCCATCACGAGAGTATTTCATTTTCCCGTCTTTATACCCCTCAAAAGTATCATACTTCAGCGCTGCCGTCTGATAATCATCCAATTTCTGAATTTTACCTAACTTTCTCATTTCACCTCCGTGTGTTGCCTAATTATAGCATAAGCGCACTTTGACTCTCAAGCATAAGCATTTTAAAACCACAAAAAATCCCCTGAACTCAACGTCAAGGGATTTTTCTAGTCTGTCTAACTTAAGCAGCCTTTTTAGCAGGACCACGACGTGAAAGACGACCACCCTTAGCACCTGCAAGTTTTGCAAGTTCTGGGTTAGCGGCAAAACCGCCAGTGTGACCAAGACGGCCACCTTTTTGACCAATACGAGCATAGAATTCTTTGCCGTATTTAGCTTTGTTGGTTGCAGCAGCCTTAAGGCCACCAGCTTTTGTTCCAGCCATTTTAAAAAATTCTTTCTGCCCACCAATTAACCTATAATATCTACCCCGTGGGTAGATAAAAAATCGCCCACCTTCAAGGGTTATGCTTATTATATCATAGTGCTTTAGTTTTGTCAATACTCTTATTCTTATAAAAACCCGAACAAACGTTCAGTATTTTCCCGAACACTAAACCGAACTAGAAAAAACTATTGACATTTCGGGCTACTTTTGATAGAATAGAAAAAGCTCTTCTTATTATCAAAAACGATCTGGGGCAATAGCTCAGCTGATTAGAGCGCCGCCTTTGCAAGGCGGAGGTCCAGGGTTTGAATCCCTGTTGCTCCACCACTAAAGAGTTTTAAAGATTTTACAAATGTAAAATCTTTTTTTATTACCCAGGGAAAAGGAGTTAAATGCTCCTTTTTTGATATATGGTATAATTTTATTATGAAAATCGATCTCTTTCCAATTGGCGACAACCTATCAACTAAAGACACTCCCCTAAAAGACAACGGGACTAGCTTTAATATAGACCTAAAATGCCGAAAAGACGGTGAAATCTATCATATTGCCGAGCAGTATATTGATTTAGATACCTGGGATGAAGAGGATTCAAAAGATGACGATACCTTCCCTGTTTTTTATTCAAGAATACACTTTAATGTTGATGCTGCAAACTTAAATTCTGATGAAATTACTAATATTATTGTTAATTTCCTAGGTCATTACAAACTATATTTAAATCACTTCGACATCGTAAAACGAAGAACATATGTTTCATATAAAACTCCAGAGAACGAATCAGATAAAATTTTTGATTTAGCCTATAATCCAGCATACAAGCACGATTCAATCTTCATTGACGCAGAAGTAGAACTTGAAGACGGTGTAGATTATTCCAAAGTTCTTAATATTAAAACAAAAGAGTTATTCAAGACTATATCTGACAAAAAAATCAAAGAGCTAGGTTACGAATTCAAAGATTACGGCATTTATAATTTCGCAATCATAAATGATAAAGACACCAAAGAATATCTAGACTAAGATTTAGACTAATATTCCATCGCCATCATATAACAGATAGGATTTACCATCCCATGTCTTAAGCCATGCTTAGTATTGCTCGGCTCGCTTGTTCATGTGTGGCACTACCACCCCGTCAATAATATTTAAGCCATCCATTCCCTGACCCTCAACCATCTTATCCCCAAATATCTCTGCTGGCTTCAGTGAAGCCCCCAGAATGATTGAACCAGCGCTTGAGCCAACATATACGACTCCAGCCTCTAAAGCCTCTCTAGGCGACTCTGCGAAGCCGTAGTCGCGGATTTTCTTCATGAGGTAGAACGTGTTGCCACCCATCATATAAATCACATCGTACCCCTTCAAATCAATCGCCTCGGCGCCAATCTTATACTCCGTAATATTCTCCTCGCGAATCCCTAGTGCCAAGATAGTTTCATATTCCCTATCTGCCCAACTCAAATCACCCTTTTCGCCATCCATAGCAGTGGTAATATAGAGCATTTTTATCTGTTCTGGAGCCTTTTTTATTAACTTAAAGAACTTCTCCTTAAGCTCTGGATTAATAATTCCACAAGATGTCAAAACGATTTTCATAGTTATATTTTAGCAAAAAATACTGGTAGGTCTCGCGCTCTAACAACGCTTCGCTTATGTATCGCTTGCGAGCTCTTCCGCAAAATTGATATTTTCCTTTGGAAAATATATTTTTTATTTCTTTGAAATAAAAAATAAGAAAGCTTTTCGCTTTCTTCAATTTTGTGGTGGGGATATGTGGACTTGAACCACAGACCTCGTCATTATCAGTGACGCGCTCTAACCAGCTGAGCTATATCCCCAGATAGACTTAATTTTAACCTATTCCCTTTAAAAAATCAAGAGTCAAGCTTCTAAAAAGTCCAAAAATCGTTTATAATATCTTCATGTCATGGAATTTTAGCTTTGGATGGATGTTCTTAGGTATCTTGATTATTGCTGCCGGCGCAGCCATGGTTGTTTACCACCAAAAAATCGCTGATGCCCTCCTCGGCGGCGTCCACTCTTATGATAAGGTAAAACTTTACGCCATCATCACTATTTTAGTCGGCCTCGCTGTGATGGCAAATCTTCACACGCTTCTCTTAACGATGTTTGTTAACCTCATCTTCAAGCGCTAAAAATATACTTTTGCGTGACTTACGCCTCTTTTTTAGGGGCGATTTTTACTTGTCTTGTCCACTCGTACATCGCAATTCCGGCCGCCACCCCTACATTCACTGATCTAGTTGAGCCGAAATTCTCAATAAATCTCACATCATCCACCCCTGACAAAATCTCGGTCGTTAGCCCGTCGCCCTCGCTACCAAATAGCAAAGTCGTCTCCGCCTTAAACACCTTCTCCCCTAACGGCTTACAATCTGGCACATTATTCTCCATCGCCACGACTTCCCTACCTCTGTTGTGCTGGTCTTCAAGAAAGCTCGCCGCATCTGGCCAGTAAAAAATCTCAAGATACTTATCCGTACACATCGCCCCACGACGGTTATACTTATGCCTACCAATAATGTGTACCCTTGAGGCATTAAAATTATTCGCACTTCTTACAATCGTGCCGACATTAAAATCATGCGTCACGTTCTCGATTGCGACCTCAAGTTCATTTCTATTTTCATCAAGCCTTGCCTTCACTTCTTCATTCGGCAAGCCCTTAAATTCATCAACTAAATTTCTTGTATCTTCTTCCATTTACAGATAATTATAACATGAAAACCCCGGCAAATTAACGCCGGGGTATTTTCATTGGCTCCCTTTTGAGAGCTTATTTGGTAACGGCCTTCTCTGTTACGGGGACAATCCGAAACATGATTTCGCCATCTGCTCCCTTAGGAAGTTTGAAAGTCATCAGGATTTCTACCTTAATAGACCCATCTTCCGAAGTCACAACAGTTGCCGAAGCTTCCTCTACATTCGCATTTTCGCTTGGCGCAAATTCCACCTTAGCGCTCTGCTCCTGTTTTGGCTCCTCGATTGCCAGCTCTACCTTCTCTTCAGGTTTTACCTCTTCAGGTACCACCTCCACTTCTTGAGGCATTACTTCAACCTTCTCTTCAGGTGCCAGCTCCACCTCTGTTTCTAATTGCTCCTCAACTCTGGGAACAATTTCAACCTCAGGTGTTAGCTCAGGCTCAACTAGTTGTAACTTCTCGTCAGGCTTATCCTCGGCAGTTCCAGATTCAGAAGACCTTACCTCAGGCCCAGATCCGTTCGTAAGCGCTTCCCTCGGCGCCGTCTCAAACCCAGACTCGGGCTTCAGCCCCTCCTTTTCTGCCAGATAGCGTTTCTTCTTCTTAGCCTTCCTCTTAGCTTCCGTTTTACTGATAATCTCAGCAACCGGATCCTCGATTTTAGCTGGCGGCTTTATGGCTACCGCCACGCGTCTAGGAGAAGAATTGCCGTTACCCTTTACAACAAGCGGCGTTTTTGCTGCCGCACCCAGTGTCGAACGACAATATTTACTCCAGGCTTCATCAATTGCTAGATCAAAGGTCCCGAAGCATGTTGCATATCTACTGTTCGACTCGTAGGTAGTGATATTAAGAGCAGTTCTTACTTGCTCCGCGGAAGGTTTATAGCTAAATTGCTCAACCTTCATCACTTCTACTAGCTGGTCGATTAGCTCGTCTCGTCTCCTTCCCATATAATCACCACCTTTCCAAAGAAGGATTTAGAGAAAACCGTTCTAAAATGTGCTTATTCTCCCACCACTTTAGAACTACTGGCCTTATCTTAAAAGATTTTCGCTATTTTGTCAAGATAAGTACCCTGGGACTCCCCTGTAGCTAAAGAAGTCAGAGTACTCGTGCCACCCCTCAAGCGTCCCTAGGACAAATTGCGCCGCACTATAAAGCAAGAATAGCGCACCAATTGAGATTAGAATCATTGAAATCACACTTTTTGCGTTGCTGCGCTTCGAGCTACTCTTGATGAACGAGCCAATCAGTATCAGCACCACCCCAACAATCGCAAATATTATATTTAGTGTCATTTTATTCCTTTTCCCTATTTTACCATAAGTTTTATTATTGACTAAAAAATCACAAAAACAAAAACTCACCCTTTCGGGTGAGCTTTTTCTTAACAACTTAGTTGTGCAATTTGTCATCATCTATATCGTTAAGCTTATGTCGAATCTCTTTCGAGCTACATTGTATCTCAAGCTTGCTAAATACAATTTCGACCGACCTAGCTACACGCAACATTGCTGTTTCGTGCGCATCAAATCCTTCTCAAGAAAGGAGGTAATCCATCGACACGTTCTCGTACCG
>CAMZAD010000007.1 GCA_947304155.1 uncultured Candidatus Saccharibacteria bacterium | reverse complement strand
CTTACCGCGCCCAAAAAGGCGTACATCGAAGCGCTGTGCTAGTGTTTCTAGGGAAATAAGTCTTTAATTCGTGAATCGCGTCACGAACGGGCGATTTCATTAGCTCCATACGCTCGAACTTATCGTAATCGCGCGAATTAAATCTGCCGTTTTGTTCGAGCATGAAGCTTTCAAGTTACCGAGCGGTTACTGGTATTGGTTCGCCAGGCTTAGCTTTCTTGAATGGGTGGCGTTTTGCCATGATACCTCTTTTCGGCTAGAGGTGCGCCTTAAGGGCGATATTATGCGCAGTTCTTTTTATGGGCTTTGAGTTTCTTCATTGCTCAGTCGTAGCGAGAAGATAGACAGCTAACGGAATATGAACCAAGCACGCAACCACCTGCCCATCTTTCACAATAACCGCTCCAAAAAGGTCCGCCATGTCCTTGGTGAATACCTTCCCTAGCCTCACTTACCGCGAGCTCCATGAACTCCTTCTGATACATTATTAAATCTCACACCTTTCTGATATCTTCAATATACCTTGTCTGTTTCTTATTTTTCAGTACATTTATTTTTATTAATCTTAAATCTATTATAAACTATCTCAACTGATGTTTAAGATTAATTATTCATATCTATTAGCATATTTCATCAAAATCGAAACATCATTCAAATCAGGAAGAGTAATATTATCTAACATTTTCATCAACTCTCTAAGACTAACCTCTTCAGCGTTCATCTTTCTATATCTAGTTCTACTTTTTACGGATGACGCTATAGAATTATTTATTTCGATAATTCTATCAATTTCCTTCATACTAATAGATGAAAAACATCTTCCCACTGCCGCTAAATCATCCTGAATTACATCTCTAGAATGATCCAGAACTATTTTGCACTTTTCAATAAACAATAATTTATCATGTTGTTTTTCTACTAAATTTTTATAATCTCTACTAATATTCTCAAACTCTCGTTTACGCTCAGTTAGTATGTCATCATATTTTTTACTAATGTGATTGATATCCTGTTCGTCCAAAATATAGCCTGCATTACCATGTACCGAACTTTGCCAGCCGGTTTTATATGCACTCCTAAATCCACCAAAAATTACTGCCAGATCAGTTTGTCTTTCTTCTTTCTTACTATCATTCAACCGCGGCCGTAGAGATTGTAATACATAATGACATAATTCATGCGCAATTACATAGATAAATCTGTCCGGGCGAGAATTATAACCTGGATATACTGTGATGGTACATGGATAGTACTTTAAATTAGAACTACCGTAGTGAGGAATGTCTCCCACAGTAACCTCAGCAAGACGTGACGATCCATCATTATTACGTTTTTCTTCAAAAACTTTTTTGACCGTAACATCCATCGGCAAGGAGAGCTGTCTTGCAATTTCATCTATCACCTCTTTTTCCTTGCCGTCAGCAACTTTTTCAAACATTTCCGAAGTATCAATCGGCTCACTTACACCAATCCAACCAACAACTTCTTCCATCTCCTGATCTAATTCTAAATAATCTTTTACCAGAGGTTTATGCTCTTTTGCAGGACTACTTGTATTTATTGGTTTACGGATTGGTTGTTTAGGTGGATTCTCAGAATCCAAAATCTCCGCAATTAGAATAGGCAGTAACCACATTGCAGCTATAAAAACTACTATTAGTATTATAATTGCTATGAATTCAGAACCGCTCATTTTTCTCCTAATCTAATTAATTCCTATTTTTCAAAAGCCTTAATGGAAACTTAACCACCTTTCGTTTCTGACCCAGTTCATCCTTTTGTATTTCAAAATAAGGATCACCATCAAGACAAACAACTCCACGATAAATATAATCGTCATTCTTATATGACTCAAATAAATACAACGTAACGCCATTATCATTAGACTCAGACAACGTTTTATTTTGCATATAATCAACTGATTGATCACCATAAAGCCCCATCCCAGTATACTCCATACAATCACCACTCCAGCTATCATCATATGGATTACCTTGTCGATGATTAGCGATAAGCACAAGGCTATTAGTTTGGTTAGATTTTCTCATACCACCCTGACCAGACACCTTAAAGATCCTCATCAAGTCATTGTTTTTGTAGCTTTTATCTACAATAAGTTCATCTGAAGTTGGCATATCATCTAAACTATCTGTCTTATCTAAACTTATATCTGCCTTCTCGGGTATATTATTACTTAATTCCCTATACTCGATTATTCTGTCTTTTAGATATTTAATTCTGTAACCATAGCTATTAAGATCGTTAGTAAACACATATTTTGCATCTTGGCCACGTACACTTATAGTTCGCCAATACTTATCGCTACTAATTCTTTTGGTTTTATATCGAATTTCAATCTGTTTGCCAATATTGGCATTTAAAAAAGTTCCAAGCGTAACTTTTGCTCTAATTGCAGCAGCACCTGGCACGCCAGTATTACTTGTTTCTCCATTTCGGACATAGCAACCAGTTCTTGCTCCGCCAACACGTGTAATCAAACTTTTATCTGCCAATCTAACAAGTGTTGCTTTAATAGAGCTTGGATTCATCGAAACAACGCCATCCTCATATTTACTTAATTCATCTACAATTTTTTCAAAATCAAACAATTCGTCTGAGTTGTTAATGATATCCAAAACCGCATCTTCAAGTGCTACAAAATATTTGCCATGTTCTTTTTTTTCAATTTTGTCAAGAGTCCAGCCTTTTATTAGCAAGTAGTCATCATGTCTGTAAAAGTTTGGGGAATCCAGTAATTCAATAACAATATTTTGCTCGCCTATAGTTTTGTATCTACAAATATACTTTATAATCACATCTATTTTAAGAGCACGCCCCTCCGCTGTCAGAATATTCATTGCCAAATCAACAACAGATAATTCGCTATAATCTCGCCAAGCAAGATCATACGTTGATTTGCCAACATTAACATAATTACTCTTATTGCATAGCGCACCTCGCACCTGGCCTTCTTTTAGAATAGTATTCTCAACTATCTCTGATATTGAAGCCGGACGGCCAATTTTTTCCAAATAACCTTCAATAATACTATTTCTATCAACACCAGTAACAACCTTGTTCTTCTCATGTGTAATATAACCATCTTTTTCTATGATGCCTTTTATACTCATGATTATATTACTATCAATTGAGTACATTTCTTCTACTTCAGATAACAATAGCGGAGTTGAACGATGCCTTAGTTCTTCGAATATAACATCTAGCAGTTCACTAAGATCGTCCTCAGTATGTACAAACCATTCCCCATTTACATTCGCATTTCTACATACCTTATATAAAGATGGCTTAAATGCAGAAACCAAATGCGCTATCCCAGCTCCAGTAAACACATCGTCAGAAATATTAATCATGTGTATCTCGACACGATTATCAGCATACTCAGCCAAAGTCTTAACTATAGCATTATCTATAATGCCATTACCAAATGCTTCGCATAGACGTCTTGTCCCCCTCATTATAATTTGTCGTACGCGTTCCCTAGAGATCTGATATCTATCAGACAGATCCTTTAACGTTAAATCTTCATCATTGTAGTAATCAACAAGTGTACGAAAATCCCTATCATCATTTTGGATCTCTTTCCAATATTCGCCAAAACCATACGAACGTACAGTTTCACCTCCTTCTGAAAGCCATTGAAAGAATTTTCCGATCTCCGCTCGACCAGCTTTACCCATCCATTGCATTTCAAACAAATCATCAACCGTCAAATTAGACAAATCTTGAACCGTCTCTACTCCATTTTTTACAAGAGTATTTGCAGTCCTATTTGAAAAGCCCAGTACCTTAATGCTAGTTTGAGGACTTAATAACATAATACTTTACCCCTCTTTATTAAACGAACCCGCCAAAGTATCCATAAATAGAGTCAAAGCAGAAGCCGTCTTTACTGTTTTTAGATAAGCCTGAGCACTTGCTTTAATAGAGCTATTTAGCGTTTCTTTTATCTTTACGCCAGAATCATCCGCAAGTACTTTTTCAGAATAATAATTATTACGGATATTATAATAAACCGTTATCCTCTTACCGGAGACTAAAGTCTTAAACAGTGGCCCATTTGCATCACCAACATGTGTTGAAAAAACAAAATCATAATCCTGATCATCTGCAGGTACAGGTAATTCTATACCAGACGAAGCTGGAGTTATAATTACGTTACTACCAGCCACAGCTGCTGCAGGCGCAGACACCTTATTTCCATTGCCAGCAAGAACAGGCACTGATTCAATAAAAGGATTCTTTTTCTTCTGTTTTTCCTTCATAATTTTACGAACTTTTTTAACCTGTTCATCTAACACGTTCCTTAAAGCATTTATAACTTCTTGCGAAGGCGCAATGTCATGCTTCTTTAAGTTAATACCCATTAAATCATCGAGCTCAGAGTCAAAGCTAACTTCAATCCTAAACAAGTTAAAATCATTGTGCTTTCCAAAAATCTCAGGAAATTCCAATCCAGCAGCAATCTCGCGTTTGTTTCTAAGAATATAAAAACCTTGCCTTTGAATATTGAGATGTAAGGATTTGTTAATCTTAGCACCTTGGTCTGGAATTAAGGCTGCAAGGACATGTACCATTCCCACTACCCCAGAAGTAGTCTTGATCTCTACATCTTCATCAACTAGTTTTTTACTCTTTAATCTAGCGATAAAAAGAGGGTCACTTGACTTCAAGGCATTTTCATTGACATATATGTGTTTTCCTCTGTCAAGATACATATGAAAGACTTCGCTCATAATCTCACCGAGGTCTTCAATGAATGATTTTGCCGTTGTATATTGCATCTTGTCGCACTTGTCAATAACTAAGACAGTGCCACTCTCCGCGTCTTTTGTGCGATAGTTAAAGCTTCTAATCTCAGCATCTGTAGAAGTATAAAAATTAGCGCAAAACGTATTAGTCTTCTGGATTTCGTCATAATCCAAAACAACTGTATTATAGATTCCGTCCTTCTTTGTAATTACACGAATCACACGACCCATTGACATGGAAGCTGTAATTAAACCAAGACCGTATTTACCTAAATCCGATTTTTCATCATGGTCTTTCTTACCACCAACTCTAATGGCATTATGAAGGGTATCGTTAGACATGCCAATACCATCATCTGCTATAAAAATTTTACTTAGGTCTTCGTCTACCGAAATCCAAATATTTGATGCTTTTGCATCAATAGAGTTATCAACTAAGTCAGCTATTGCCGCCGTATTTTCATAACCCATACTTCTTATCGCATAGAATAATCCAGATGCATCAGGAAGTATGATTTCTTGCCCACCCCTTGAAATATTATTATCCACAGGGGTTCTCCTATATTATTTTCGGTGATTATATCATGACAATCAAAAAGTGTCAATAGCTTTTTCTAAGATCCTAGAAGCATTCTAACTACTTATTGTGAGAAAACTCATAGCTCTGTTTTATGATGCTTTTTATGTATTCAAAATCATCACCAGGATAACATTTCAATGCTGTGCCCAATACCCATAGATATTTTTCATTAAGCTTTTCAATTCTCCTCTCAGGGTCGTTATAATTACCACTATATAGCAGCAACTTTAGGCAATCCTTTTGAAAATGCAATTCAACAAAAGCTTGCCTATCAATAAAAGCGACATAGTTTGAGGTAGTATATATTTTTACAGTTCCAGAAATAGTAAGACAATAGTCGTAAATCTTATTATACATATCCATTAATTCATTGCTTGCACTACCTGAAAGTCTTCTAAAAGTCTCCTCGTTGAATTCTTTTTCTTTAGTTTCCTCTTCATAATCAATTGGTTCAGTTTTATTCTTTTCTTTATCATCTTTTTCTGCCATGAATTCAAGACCTAAAAGCCTCTTTCTATAAAAATCATTTGGGAATTTAAAGTCGAATTCTTTTTCCATAAAGCTCAGAATTTCCATGCCACGCTCAAGAATATGTTTTGGAGTCCATTCATCATTTTTTGCTACTTCCATTTCAGAACATGAACCATTTATATAGCCTCTTTTTCGATCCTCAGTGCCATTCTTTTTATCGTCAAAAGAATCATTTTGTAAGCTCTTATTAATTTCTAGCGAGAGTGGAAGCAAGTTTCCCAAGCTACCAACCAAGCATTTCCTTTCATAATCAGAATACTCACCGAATCTACTTACCCAGTATTCATTATTTGGAGTTTGTGGATAAATATGCTCTATTGAACATTGGTCCTTGGCATCCTGTCCAAAATATTTATCTGGATTAATCTTCTGTCTTGAAATCTCGCCATTTGACTTATCCAAGTCGTAAATATAAAGAAGATACCTTAAAGCCGTTCCCCAGCTATACCAACCATCACGTTTCATAAGCTTACTAAACTTATCAATTGGACCCTCTGATTTTATAACATTATTTGAAGACATATAGTATGATTCTATTTTCCCGACCACCGAAAGAACATCATCTATATTAATCCTTCCATAATACAAATCGCGTGCAAGGTTATAAAACACTGCATTATCATAAGTAGCAGCATAGTTGTTAAGCCTATAATGAAGGAAATTAAAGCGCTCAATCAACCTTAGGCATTTTACTTTATCTTCCTCGCTTATATCCTCTCTAGATAGCAATACGGTCACCAACGGTCTAGCATTAACGAAACCTAAAATATTTAGTCTAAATAAATACTTGGAAATATCACTATTCTCTACCGATGACGGTTCATATGTTTGATACCAATATGGAATTAATTGCCTAAGACTTTTTATGTAGCGTTGAATACTAACCAACGTAAGTGAATCCTTAGGTTCCTTCCTCGTTTCATAATATATTTCATCATCAGACATATATCCTTCGTCTGATTCAGTTTCATATTCTATATCATCTTGGATAATCTCATCACCTACTAGATTATCCTCATTATTTGCCTTTACCAAATCTTGACGATCTATATTTTGTTGAATAAAGTGTTTATTCAACAAAAATTCATCAAACGGTATCGTCTTATTGTTCTGCAATTTCCTCGTTTGATAACCAAAATAAATCATCCAGTGATGTTGCAAAAATACATCATCATTCAAAGGATGGTTCTTGTCCTTACCAAGATATTTATATACATCTCTCCATGTCTTATTTATCTCTTCCCTAACAGTATTCTTTTCATCTTCAGTTCTATCAAATAGTGTCGAAAGATAAATCAATCGATTCTTTAGCAGCTCCAGGCATGACAGTTTCTTGCCTCTGTTATTCATTGTCTCAAAGGCTACATAAACATTAAAATCATCCTTAATATTATAAATATTAAACTTCAACCTTACAGTTATTTTTAAATATATTTCTTCAACTTTCTCTGGAATCAAATCTTTTAGCTTATTCCTAAAGAATTCCTTGGCATTGCTAAGATTTAAAGTGTAAAATGTTTCTTCTACAGCAGCCTTATTTGGATCTTCAAGAATTTTTATCTTAAAATATTCATAACTTGGATTATCTACTTCGTACCCAAAAATATATGTCCTTATTATCTCACTCTCTTTAAACAAGAACTTCGCTCTGATATCCTCTAATTTATCACACCCATTCAGAGTAGTGATGCCATGTTCTTCACAATACTTTACAATCTCATTAATCAAAATAATAAGCGTCGTAAGTCGTTGCTGGCCATCAACGATTTCATCTATAGTATACGATTTGCGCAACCACTGCTCATTCTTCCAATTACCTAGATTGCTAGAAATCTCTTCTTCACTAACCTCTTTCAATGAAAGCATTCCCGTATAATGGTTTTGGTTTGGCAGAAGGCTTAGCACATCATCCCAAAACTCCTCTAACTGCTTATTTTGCCATGAATAACCACGTTGATAATCTGGAATCCTAAAAATCTTCTTATTAAATAATTGTTCCAAGTTCAGCAAATTATCCATTAGGTTAACCTTTCATTTTTATGATAGCTAGTCTTTTCTATCTTCATTATACCATCTCAAAAAATGTTATAATCACTACAAACGGAGAAACTATGGACGCAAATATTAAACAAAGCATTGAAGTCAGAAAAACTGCCATCACCAACATTTATGAATTAAACGCCGATCTTCAAAAGAAGTTCGATTCCCTTTTTGAAAAAATCGAAGAGCTCGGCAAAAGCGCAAAAGACGTCGCCGACTTTGAAGACAAATTCCAGAAAAGCCCACTAAACACCGAGTACATGAATTTCTTCACCGAAATCGCAACTTCTGGCGCAACTTTAAAAAGTGGCGTCGTAGATATTCCAAAAGCCAACATTAGCACTGCCGCCAAAGCTAGTGGCACATCCGTCGGAACCATGGTTCCCGAAAGCGTCATGGAAACCGCCGGTTCCCGCATCAAGCAAGCTGTCGTTCCAACTCGTGCCAGCGTCCACCAAGCCGCCTACGACAAAGCCCGCGACCTTCCAGGCGTCGGCGAAGCCATCAACGTCAAGCAGCACGTCGATTTCTTCTCCCGCTTCAAGAAAAAGTAATCTGTTATAATTAACTCATGCAGACTACAAAATCAAAATCCACCAAGACCGCAACAACCGCCAAAAAGCGCGATATTAGTTACGAACTCATCCGCGTCCTCGCGATGGCCTTCATTATTTTTGACCACAATTTAAATCCATTCTTCGGCAAAGGCAGCTGCGCCGCCACCCTCCTTGAACCGTTCTTTATTGTTGGCGTTCCCCTCTTTTTTATGCTCTCCGGTCGCTTTGCTTTTAAACTCAACCTCGAAGACAAAAGTCTCTACAAAAAGTACTACTTGAAGAAAGTTGTCGGCCTTATTATCCCGATGCTCGTTTTCATGGCCATCAAAAACTGGCACATCATGGTCTATAATCAACACCTCGACGTCACTTTCGTTTCCTACTTCCGCCACTTCGGCATCGCCCTCGTAAATGGCTTCTCCTACATGGAATATTGGTTCCTCTACACCCTTATTGCGCTTCTTCTCGCCGTCCCATTCACTGCTCGCATGATGCAAAACTTCACTTACCGCGATAAGAAAGCCTTCCTCGCCGTCGGCCTCATTGCTGCTACTATCAGCGCCATCATACCAATAGTTCTCCATGTTGATTTTGCCATCGATTATCACTTCATCGGCTATACCCTCTTCTTCTACCTCGGCTACATCATCGAAGATATTTTCAAAACCGACAAACAAAAACACCGCCTCTACCTTGTTGGTTTAGCCAGCTTCATCACCACTCTCGTTCTCGTTAAACTTAACATCACCACCGGCTACAAATCCCTCCCACCATTCAATTTCTTCTTCGCCTTCGCCATGTTTATCGGCCTTCACGAACTCGGCAAAAAACTCCCGAAAAAGTCCGAATCACTCATCCTCTTCCTCGGCAAACATTCCCTCTCCGTCTACATGCTCCACATGATTTTCCTCTACACTATAAACGATTTTAACTTCTTCCCAAAGAACGTCCTTGGCTGGCTCGGCAGCACTATTTCCGTCCTTATCATTTCCCTCCTCGCCGGCGTAATCCTAGACAACACCATTATTAAATGGCTCCAAAAACTTGCCACCAAACTCTTACACCTTGAAAAGGCTTGACATTTCAATAAAAAATGATATTATAAAAATATGAGTGGCTGGTACTCTGTTTTTTTATAATCTAGGGAGGTGATTTTATGTCGAATGTTTGGGATCTCAATGACACTTCTAAGCATTGGGAAATTGAACGACAAATCGAATCTTTAATGTACGGTGGAAAAACTCGCATGTATAATGGAGTTTATCCTAATAGCATTGAAGATGTCAGAATTAATTCTGATGGAACTGCAGACGTTGATCTCTTTGGCACCGATTCTAACGATGAAAAGGGCCATTATCATTACCATCTCAAGCTCTACGAAGACGGAACATTTGAAATCCGCAATTGTCACAAGAGTTAGAACTATTCAATAACCAACCAGCCCCTTAGCCCCACAATAGTGGGGCTTTTTTCATGACCTTTAGAAATACCAAAATCACAAGATTTACTATCACCACCGTCGCACCAGTTGGCGTCGAAAGTAGATACGAAATAATCAACCCAAACACAAACGCCATCACCGAAATCACTGCCGCATAAACCACCACCGATTTAAACGACTTTGAAAAACACATTGCCGAAAGCGTTGGAAAAATAATCAAACTCGAAATAAGAAGTGCTCCTAAAAGTCTCATTCCAAGCACCACCACAATCGAACAAATCACTGCAAAAAGCGCATCATAAAACTTCGTCTTAACGCCAATCGCTTGCGCAAATTCCTCATCAAACGTGATTGCAAAAATCCTGTGATGCAAAAACACATATGTCAAAATTACCACTGCCGCTAGTCCTGCACTCAGCCACACATCAAACCAATCCACCGCCAAAATACTACCAAATAAATAGCTATTAATATCAATGTTCACCCCCTTCGATACTGATATCGCCATCGTACCAATCGCCAAGCTCGATGCCGAGAGTAACGCCACTGCTGTGTCGCCGTTCCCTTTCTTATTTTTGCTCAATCTCAAAACTACAAACGACGCCAAAATCACCACTGGCATTGCAAACCAAATTGGAGCAAATCCCATCACGGTTGCCACTGCAAACGCGCCAAACGCCGTATGCGAAAGCCCGTCACCAATCATTGAATTCTTTCTTAGAACTAACGACACACCGAGTAGTGCCGCCACCACTGAAATCAGCACGCCAATAATCAGCGCCCTCTGCATAAACCCGTATGAAAACATCTCAATTATTTCACTCATTTGAAACTCCTAAGATAATCATCCACGTTTTCAAGCGTCACTTTCCCATCTTTAATCGCCAGCACTTTATTACCAATCAAATCGTCCGCATCAAGGTCGTGTGTAATCATAATAATCGAAAGCCCACCCTTTTTTAACTCTTTCAAAATTCCATAAAACTCTTTGCGTGATTTAAAATCCAAATTATTAGACGGCTCGTCTAAAACCAGTAGTTTCGATGTCGCCATCAACGCTCGCGCGAGTAGCGCTTTCTGTTTTTGTCCGCCCGAAAGCTCACCAAAACCGCGCCCTTTTAGCTTCAAAATGCCAAGTTCTTTCAAACATTCTTCAGCCTTCGCCTTATCTTCCGCACGATAAAATAACCTCTTACCAAATCTACCAAGTGCGCCCGAAAGCACAATCTCAAAAACTGTTGCCGGAAAATCCTGCTCGACTTTCGTCTCCTGCGGCAAATATCCAATCGAAGTTTTGAGCATCTCATCGCCATATAAAATCTTCCCTGCCGCTGGTTTGCTAAGTCCAAGCAAAGCTCGAATCAAGGTGCTTTTTCCAGACCCATTTGCTCCAACTACGCACACAAAATCACCATCAAAAATCTCAAACGTCGCGCCCGAAATCACTACGTTCTTCCCGTATGCCAAGCTCAAATTTTTCGCCAGAAGCACTCGTTCCATTATTCCAGCGCCCTTTCTAGAACCTTCACGTTCTCGCGCATAATATCAACATACGTCACACCTTTGTCAAAATCACTTTGTGAAATATTGTGAGCTGCATTTAGAACCATCACTTCCGCCCCAGTCTCGCTCGCCACCATCTTCGCCAACTGTTCACTAGAAAGTTCAATCTTGAGCACAATTTTTATATCATCAGTCTTCACTTTATTAATCAAAAACGCCACCGTAGCACTACTTGCTTCAGTCTGATCTGAACAACCCGGAAACGCCGCGAAGTAGCTTAGTCCATATTCATTCACCAAATATCTAAACGGAAATCTATCTGCAAAAATCAATTCTTTCCTGTTTGCATTCTTCACCACCTCCGAAATTTCCGCATGAATTTCATTAATTTGCGCAATATATTTCTCAGCATTTTCCTTATAAACCAGCTTCTTTCCTGTCCTAATTTCACTCAACTTCGCACGCACCCCATCCACAATCTTCGCCGCATTCACTGGGCTCGTCCAAATATGCTCGTCATATTCCTCATACCCCTCTGGTCTAGCAACATCTTCTTCCTCTTCAGCTTCCATCCCCTCAACCACTTCCTCTTCAAGAAGCCCAACATAGTCCATCATCCTCATCGTCTTCTCGGCCGGAATATCATTATCAGAAAGAAGTCCTTTCACCCACTCGTCCGATTCCCCACCGTTATAAATAAACAAATCTGCATTTTTAATCTTAATAATATCCTCTGGTGTCGGCTCAAAAGTATGCGTCTCCGTTCCCGGCTTCACTAGCATCGCCACCTCTTTTTTATCATCCGTCACTGCGCGCGCAAAATCATACGCCACAAAATTTGTCACAATAATTTTCGCCTCTCCCTTCTCGCGCCCGCCCATCAGTTTCAAAATCACAAGCACTGACACAAAAAGTAGTGCAAAAATCAAAACCACCACGCCGAAACCTTTTAAAATCTTCTCTTTCATACTATTTTCTACACCTCTTACAGATTCCATACACTACTATCTCATTTTTATTAATCGCAAATTTGTGCTCGTTCGCAAAGTGTGTCAACATCTCCTCCACCACTTCGCAGTCCTCGTGAATAATCTTTCCGCATTCCTCACACTTCAAAAGGCAGTGCCCGCCCGCCTCGCACTCTTTTTCGAAATGGTAACGTGTCGCGCCATCTTTCCCAATAATTGTATTGAGTTCTCCGCTCTCCACCATCTTGTTAATCAAACGATAAATCGTTGTCAACCCAACCGTCTCGTCCGCTTTACTCACCACCCCAAACAATTCCTTCACCGAAAAATCCCCCTTCATTTTCATGACGGTTTTACGAATTAAATCCTTCTGTTTTGTCTGATACGATTCTCTTTTCATTTTCTTCCCATTTTGAAAATAATTTTCATTTTCAATTATATCACGCTGAGTCGCACCTTGCAATTATTACCTTGTTCTTTCCCGATGTTCATTAGACAAAACGCTTATGTATTGGTATAATTTAATCAACATTTAAACAAGGATCATAGCCGAGAGAAGATGGAAGTTTTATTAATCCTCGTGCCGATAATTATAGCCTTTGTAATCTATATTGTCGTCAGTACGAAAATTAACAATTTTAAATATCGTGCAAAACAAAGCATTCTCGGAAGTTTTGGTATCGGTAGCTCAAACATCAACGCCGGTCTCAACGGAATGCAAGAAAAACACGCACTCGAGAATTTACTCGCAGCACATCCAAATCTAACTGAGCAAGTCATAAAAGACACTATCTACGCCTACTCGCTCGACCTTATTAATGGCCGCCCAAACGCTGCCTTTGACCAAAAAGTCAACGAGAAAATGGTAGGCGACAACACGCTCATCACAATGCGCGCAACCACTTTCACGCGTGTCAATGTGCTCGGTTATCGTAACGGCACCTTCTCTGCTATCGCAGTTTACTCTACGAGCTCAGATGAATACCAAATCACGATGACCATCAATATCATGGATGTTGGCGGTTTCTACTTAACTCACTATGATGCAATGAAAGGAATGGTGAAAGGACTATAAAATGTTTAAAGATTTACAAAAATTAACCAAGTACAACTGGGGACAGGTCGGCAAAAACCTCATCCCTAGTGGCAATAGCACCGTCATGGCTGATGAAGATGCTAAGAAAATTCAGAAAGGTGCAATCATTCGTATCATCGGTGCCGCCGTTTACGAAGCAATGATTGTCATCACCGCAATCTCACTTGTCCGTGCTATTTACGGCGCGATGGGACTTTCTTCCTATGTTCAAAAAATACTCGACAAGGCTATTGAATCAGCTATTCAATCACACATGGGTGAATGGATTTGGCAATTCGTTCTTGCCGCTATCGTCCCAATCTGTGCTCTTACCTACGTCATTATTATGAAGAAAAAAGCTCAAAACGGCTGGCCGATCTTCATTCTTCTCCTCGTAGTCCTTGCACAATCAGCTTGGGTTATCTATGATACCATCCGCACCATCGCCGGTGCTGGCGGTGCCCTTGGCGTCATCTTCTCAGTCAGCGCAATCTCAGGCATCCTCATGATTGTCTGTTGTCTCGTCAGCTTGCTCGCTGTCCTTATCGGTAGCTCAAGCATCGCTGTCGGTTGTATTGAATTCCTTCAAAAACAACACGCTGCCGCTCCTGCTCCAGCTGCTGCTCCAACCGCAGCCAACACTGCCGCTCCAGCAATCGGAAGCTATCAACCAACCGCAGCTCCTGCAGCCCCTGCAGCCCCTGCAGCTCCTGCAGCCCCTGTAGCACCAGCAGCTCCAGTAGCTCCAGTTGAGCCAGTTACAGCCGCTCCTGTTGCTCCTGTAGCACCAGCTCCAGTCGCTCCAGTTGAGCCAGTTGCTCCAGCAGCCCCAGCCCCAGAAACTCCAATCGCTCCTGCCGCTCCAGCTGCTCCAGCAGAACCAACTGAACCAGTCTTTGACCCAAATCAAAACGGTCAATTCTAATTAAAAAGGCCCGGGCTACCGGGCCTTTTTTGATGCTATCTTTTATTTCTTCTTCACTACCTTACGCGTTACATCGAACTTTTCCATGTAAAGTCCGAGCATTAATCTTGTCTGTGAATAGAACGCACAGAAGCTCTGATAGACGATTGCTACAATTGGCATCAAAACCCACTGTAAAACCATCACAATTTTCGGAATATGTTTCCCTTTTGGATGAGGTGGTAACATTCTAAGTGACACGATAATCGTCGCAAAAAGACCGATTGACGCAAAGAACTGCACCACAGACACTGTATTTGGCAAATTATAAGTCAACATATCGCGCGAATCGTAGTTAAAGAGCCTTGGCACCCAACCACCAAACGCCACAATCGGGCTCATCGCCGCGAGCATCACATGCCCATCTAGAAGCCTCCAGAATCTCGCAAATAGTGGAATAAATTTCATGTGTCCAATCTTGCGACGGTCTTTTGAGAATAATCTCACGCCCACAAATGCCACATCTGAAGCACCATAGTCCCAACGTCTAAGCTGGATAAACTGCGCTTTCAATGTCTTAAAGAACGTCTCCTCAAGCACCGCATCCTGATAAATCGGCACGTGAATCGGAATCACCTCATAGTCGCCTTTAAAATGGAACAGTGAACGCCAGAACTGATGACCATCTTCCACAATCGTTCTCTTACTCCAATAGTTCATCTCTTGAAGCGCCTTCAAAGGCTGTGAGTGCGATGCGAAGTTCTTCAAAGTGTGCGGACGCATCGTTGAAATAATATTAAAGAATGAGTTTGAGATCGCAATCACGCGCATCGGCGCCGTCGCTTCCCAAATATTATTCATAAATAACGACACTGGCTGATAACTCAACTTCTGGCGGTTTGGTCTAGTGATAAATTCATACGCCACATAATCCAAATATTTCTCACTCATCCTGTTATCAGAATCAAGTGAAGTAATAATTACGTTCTCAACTGGGATTTTCTTCTTCTCAACATACTTCGAGAGTTCCTTTGCCGCATAGCAGAGGTTTGGACCCTTGCCTTTAATCTCATCTGGCAATCCATCTGGATGCTTCACAATCATGAACTCCTTAAACACCCCATCATAATCCTTCTGCAATTTCTTCGCGACTTCTTCAATATCTGGACCGCCGCGTTCTTCATAACCAAGCACGAAAATAATTTTCTCTTTCGGGAAGGTTGAATTCTTTACTGCCTCAATTGATGGCCCAAGCGTCTCAATTCCCTCATTGTATGCCACCATAATAATTGCATGATAAACATCTTTTGGCTTTGGGAACTTCGCAGACTGAATCCCGCCCGAATAATAAACATCACTCTCTGCCGCGAGCATCTTTAGATTCGCCATATGGTCTTCAATGTGGAATGAATAGAGTTCCAATTTGTCCTTGTCAGCCTTATTCTTCATCAATCTCGCAAGGTCAAGTAACTTCCTACGATTTCGCTCCGCCTCAAATAGCCTCTCATAACTCTCGTGTGGATTTTCAAGATCAATCATTCTCTGGCGCCAGTCCACTCGCTCTGCCATCTTCACCACGCCGAATCCCTGCACTGTGCGACATGCCACCCCAACTGCTTTAACCAGCGTAATTGTAATAACAATCAAAAGATAAATCGAACCAAGCACTGGCGATACAATCGATAGCACCACCAAAATTATAATCACAAAAAAAGATGAAAAACCTGGTAAGATTTCAAACAAACGATACTTTAGCGTTCTCTTGCCTTGAGGAATCTCGTTATCTGCCCAGTCGCTTTTTGTATGTGGCAAAAATCTCGGCTCTTTCCTCTTCAACTTTCTCATTTTGGATTATCCTTCTCCAAGTAATCTTCCAAATACAATAAATGTTGCAAGCACCAAGCCAATTGTCGTCAAAACAAAGAATCCAGCAATACCGCTTCCCTGTTTTCTATACAATTTCACTGCTAACAAATTATGTAAAACGCCAAACACAATCGCAAGAATTGGATAGGCAAAGCGTTCCGTCCAAACACCTGGAAGATAGCCCCCAGATTCACCTTGTGAACTACCAATATCAGTATACGAAGTTCTAACCACAGTCGTATTCGAACCAAGATTAATTATCGAAAACAAAAATAGCGCCATCGAAATCACAAAAAGCATTGCCATTGCTGTAAGCAATCCCTTATGTTTCTCAAAAATTTCTTTAAAATCGCTTAGTATTTCTTTCATAAAGCTTATTTATATTATATCACAACTCACCCCAGTTTTTGCCAGCCGTGACTTCTACTGCCAATTTCACCTTTAGCTCTGGCGCAACATTCTCCATTATCTCTTGCAGAATCTTTGAAACCTCCCCTTTTAATTTCTCATCACATTCCACAATAATTGAATCGTGAATCTGCAAAATCATCTCTGCACCAGCTGGCAACTTCTTGTCCACCAAAATCATTGCACGCTTCATCAAGTCTGCTTCCGTTCCCTGAATTGGCATGTTCTGCGCCGCTCTCTCTGCCGCCATCCTCACTACGAAGTTCGACGACTTCACATCTGGCGTCGGTCTTCTACGACCATAGTAAGTCTCAACATACCCCAGGTTCTTTGCCTGCTCCAAAATCTTATCAAGATAATCCTTAATCGGGCTCCTTACTTTAAAGTAATCATCAATAAAGCTCTTTGCTTCATAAAAACTCATACCTGCCGCATCGGCCAAACCTTTTGGACTCATACCGTACATCACACCGAAGTTAATCACTTTCGCCGCACGACGTTGTGCCTTTGTCACCTGTTCCATTGGCACGCCAAACACTTCCGACGCTGTCTTTGTGTGAATATCTACGCCAAGGTTGAAGTTCTCAATTAATTTCTGGTCGCCCGAAAGCACTGCCGCTAGACGTAACTCGAACTGTGCGTAATCTGCCGACACGAATACCTTTCCATCGCGCGCTACAAATCCACCACGAATCTTCTTCCCAGCCTCTGTTCTAACTGGAATATTTTGCAAGTTCGGGCTCACTGAAGACAACCTACCTGTTGCCGTCACGTTTTGTGTAAAAGTTGTGTGGATTGCGTCATTTTCATCCGCAAGTTCCGGCAAGGGCAAAATGTAGGTCGAAAGCAACTTCGCCACCTCGCGATACTCCATAATCAAAGGCACGATTTCATGCTCTTCCTGCAACTTATCAAGTTCCTTCGCACCAGTCGAATACCCGCGCGTCGTCTTCTTAATTCCCTTTACCGGAAGTCCCAACTTTGTAAACAAAATATCTGAAAGTTGTATTGGCGAATTAATATTAAAATTCGTCCCCGCTGCCTGATAAATCTTTTCTTCAAGCGCACGCGCCTTCTCTTCATATACTGCACGAAGTTCATTGAAATGCTCTTTCGAGATTTTTACACCTCTTTTTTCCATTTTATAGAGCACTGGAATCATCGGCAAATCAAATTCTCTTAAGACCTTCTCAACTTTCGGCAACTTCCTTAGCGCCAAAATCTCGTCTTTATATTTCGTCTTTGGCTCATCCAAATCAAATCCAAGCTGCGCCGTATCATCTTTACGTTTCAACGGATCAATCAAAAACTCCGCCTGAGACAAGTCCCAATACTCTGCGCCCGAAAGCACCTTGTCAGCAAAATCGGCGTCCGCATGCATTCTTGCCTTCACGTCATTTTCAATCAAAAGCCCCTCAGGAATCACCACTTCCGCATCATCCGCAGCAACCTCTGCTTCATTTTCAACTTCAGTCTCAGTTTCTTCTGCGGCCTCAACATTATTCTCGGGCCCAGCTTCAGCTACCGGCTTATCTTCGACTTTTGCTGCCCCACTATCATATTTATCTAACTCTTCAGCATATTTACGAACCAAAGAGAAAAATTCCAACGACTTCAAGGCCGCCACGATTCGTTTTTTATCAATCACCAGCTCCGGCACGTCCTCAAGTTTCACTGGTGCATCAAACATAATCTTCGCCAGCTGATATGACATGTAAGCCGATTCTTTCCCCTCAATCAGTTTCTTCTGTGTCGCACCTTTAATATCATTGATATGATCATAAATTCCATCAAGTGAGCCATAATCATTTAAAAGTTTCACCGCCCCCTTCTCGCCAATCCCCGGCACACCCGGAATATTATCCGAGCTATCACCTTTGATTGCCTTAAGGTCCAAGAATTGTGATTTCAAAATTCCATACTTCTCTTCTACTGCCTTTACATCAATCTCTTCCAGCATTGAAAAACCCTTAAGCAAACGATACATTCTCGTGTTTTCATCCACGATTTGAAGCATATCAAGGTCCGACGAAACGATAAACGTCTCCCATTTGCAGACACCGTTCTCATCACAATCCTCATCAGCTTGTTTTGAAAGTGTGCCAATAATATCGTCCGCTTCATAGTTGTCACACTCCAAGAATCCCCAACCCAGCGCGTCAATCAAATCCCGAAGCAGTGGAATCTGAGCATAAAAATCCTCTGGCGGTTTTACGCGACCAGCCTTATATTCTGGAAAAATCGCTAAACGTTTTGTAGTCGAAGTATGCGCTTTATCCCAAGCCACCACCACTTTTGTTGGTGACAACTTCTTGACGATTTCCATCGCAATCGTCGCAAACCCATACACACCAGAAGTCGGCGTGCCATCTCCGCGTGAAAGATTCCCCATCGCATAGTAACCACGATAAAAGACACTTTTCCCGTCAATAATCACTAATCTTTTCACGCTTGCTCCTTTAATTAAAATTCAATTTGCGCAAGAATTTCATCTACGCGGGATTCAAGTTCAGCCACGCCAAAGTTATTCAAAACATAGTAATCTGCCATCGCAATTGGACCACCTTTTTCTAGGTTCTCAATCTCTGAGCGGTCACGTTCTTGAATTTCCTCTGCGTTAAATGGCCTCTCTGGGCGCTTTGCTACACGCTTGTGGCGCAAATCTTTATCAACCACCACAGCCACCACTGTCATTTGTCCAGGAAATTCTTTCCTTAGAAGCTTATATTCTGTCCAAGTATAAAGTCCATCTAAGATTACGCGCTTTTGTCCAGCCGCGATTAACTCTTTAGCTTCCTTAATTGCCTGCTTCACAACCCAGTCCTTCCCCTCTGTTTCGCGAATCATTTCCCTAAAGTGTTTTTCACTTTCGCCATCTGGAGTGCGCTCAATTCCACGGCGTTCCATTTCCTTATAAATCATTCCACCAAAGTAGACCTTTGGGAAACCCATATCCGTTAGATGATCAACTACTACTGACTTACCCGAGCCGCTCATCCCGACAACTGCTAGAATTTTTACATCTTTGTCTTTCATATCTTTTTCATCCATAACCTTATTATATCACGAACCCCTAGATATTCTCACCTACTCGATGCAACATTCTCTGGACTTCCGTATAGTCCATAATCCTTACCGCCTGAAATCCTCTCTTCCCAAAATCCCTCAGTGGCCGCGTCAAAAGATACATCATCTTCCCATCAATAATTAGATATCTATCCCTGAAATTCGTTGTCTCTGTATACGAGATTCCCGGCAGAAAGCACTTCCGCCTCTTAAGATTTCTCATCGGCACATTCAACCTGCACCTTGAATAAATTTTTACCTCACTCAACTCGCCCTTCTTCTCTAGAATTCTAAATGTGTCCATATCAACATAGCTGTCAATCAAGATAATCGATTTTTCAGCCTTCTCTAAAATTGTTTTGATACTGCACATACCTTCCTTTACATAAAAAAGCAGAGATAACTTCTCTGCTTCTAAAATCTTCCTTTAAGAGTCTACCAGTTAAATTTTGCTTTTGCAAGCATAAGCCTATTTCTTATCCCAAGGCTTTTTCATCTTATTTTTCGATGCACGTTCCAACGTTTTCTTCTCGAGGTTCTTTTGTTTTTTGCGGTAATAAATTTCCAGCAAAATCGCCGTCACAATCAACATTCCAGAGAATGCATAGCCAGCAATTTTAAATAACTTCACCAGCTTTGCTTTTTCTTTCTTTCTCTCCTTTTCCTCTAGTGTCTCAGTCTTCTCTTCTGTTTCGGTCTTCTTTTTGTTCTCGCCATCGCCCTTGTCAATCACCCAATCCGCACTTGGTTCACCTTGATTAATCGAAACCTCCTTACCGTTTACGAATAGCTTATGACCATTTGCATAAACATTCGAATTCTTCGCATCATCATTTCTAAATGCCGTTAAATAGGTGTCGCCATTCAAAATCCAGCGCGTAGAAGAAAGCATTCTAAGGCTTACCTTGCCCATCTTTTTATTTCCATTTACCGCGCCAGTATAAGATGTATTACCCTTCAAGTTTATTACTAAACTTGTTTCTTTATTACCATAGATGCTCCCTAAAGTAGCTTCCGACTCCAAAATCAAAACTACATCACCATCACCCTTACTTGCATTGATTTCAAGCAAAGTACCAATCTTCCCCTCTTCTCCATACGAGTAGTCATTACCAAGCAAAGTAATTGTTCCAGTTTTACCATTAACCCTGAAAATAACATTATTCTGAACATTAAATTCCGAGAACCTCACCGAAATATCGCCACCATTATTAATTAAGAAAAGACCAGATTTATTTAGTGCCGTAAATTTCGAACTCACACCATTAAATGTGCCACCTTCCGACGCGACCACGTTATATGAATCATTATTTTTTGTCTGAACAGTCGTATCCTCAATTCTAATCGTTGAGTTATGATAAACAAACACGCCGTGAGCTTTCTTGCCATCCGTCTCGATTGCACAGCTCATTAGCCTAATCTTTGAGTCATTACATGAGGCAATCGCAGCATTCGTGCCATATTTATCGCCACCATCAATCGTCGAATTTCCACTCTTAAAGAATGCTGTCTTCGAAAAATTTACTACTCCCCTTGCTGAAAGTAGAACAACTTTATTATCCTCTCTCACATCATAAGTTAGGCCACTTTCTGAATTACTAGTATTAAAGAATAACCTTGAGTCATACAATTGCTCTTCACCCTTATCATCAAAATAGTATGATCTATCCACAGCCACCGCTGAAGAAACGCTACAAAAAGACAAAATCAGTGCAGAAATGACAAGCACAGCGACAGATTTGCGTTTCATTTTATATACTCTCCTTTTCAATTATTATACCGCATTTACAGCTAGTAACCTTAAAAACTTTTATTTTTATTTCTCAAACTATATAATATACTCATGTACGATATCACAATTATTGGCGCCGGAGTTGCCGGCATGACCGCTGCAATTTACGCCCGCCGCGCAAACAAAAAAGTTCTTCTCCTTGAGAAGAAAACTTATGGTGGCCAAATTCTTGAAACCGAGACTATCGAAAACTTCCCTTCCCTCCCACATATTAAAGGTACCGAACTTGCCCAAAAAATTTTTACTCAAGTTAAAGAATTTAATCCAGATTTTAAATATGAATCTGTCGAAAACATCTCAAAAAACGACGACAACACTTTTAAAATCACAACTGATTCAAACGAGTATCAAGCAAAATCCATCATCGTCGCTACCGGCACCGATTACCGTAAACTCGGCCTGCCACTCGAAGCAGAACTAACCGGAAATGGCGTTTCATATTGCGCAACCTGCGACGGCGCCCTCTTTAAAGACAAAGCTATTGCTGTCTTTGGCGGCGGAAATTCTGCGCTTTATTCCGCACTATATCTTTCTGATATCGCTTCAAAAGTTTACGTCATTCATCGTCGCGACGCCTTCCGTGGTGATGCTGCCCTAGTTTCAAAACTCGAAGCAAAACCAAACATTGAATTTATTTTCAATAACGTTATCGACGAATTAAAAGCCTCAGACAACAAACTTTCTTCCCTTATTCTTAAGAATACCCAGACTGAAGAAAAATCTGAACTCGAAGTCTCTGGCCTCTTTATTGAAATCGGCCGCGCGCCAAAAAATGATTTCCTAAATAGTTTAGTTGAACTTGATAACGACGGTTATATCGTTGCAGATGAAACCGGCACCACCTCAACCCCTGGCATTTTCGCTGCTGGTGATTGCCGCACTAAAAACCTTCGCCAAATCATCACTGCAACTTCAGACGGCGCTTCTGCCGCCAGCTCAGCCATCAAATACCTGAGCTAATCTTTAATTATTCCCTAAGATATGCTAAGATAATAAAAGGATGCCATTGTAGCTCAGCTGGCAGAGCAGCTCATTCGTAACGAGCAGGTCGCTGGTTCGATCCCAGTCAATGGCTCCATTT
>CAMZAD010000006.1 GCA_947304155.1 uncultured Candidatus Saccharibacteria bacterium | reverse complement strand
TACTGCAGAGTTACTGAAAGCGGTCAAAGCGCTTAAATAAAAACGCCGCCTTGCGGCGGGTTGGAGATTCGTGGTGATCCGGGTGGGACTTGAACCCACGACACCAAGCTTAAGAGGCTCGTGCTCTAACCAGCTGAGCTACCGGACCAAACTGGTTTTGATTCCTGTATTATACCACAGATTTGTGATTTTGGGAAGAGGCTATAAAATTTATAGTAGTAAATGTTATAATAAGCTTATGGAAAAAAGAATTCGTGAATACGAAAAGTATATCGATAGCGAAATGAAACGCGAGCTGAGCGCGGCGGAGAGAGCGGAACTTGCCGATTTGAATAGGGAAATGGTGCAGAATTTTCAGCACGAGCGCCTAATCCACATGATTGTGATGTTTTTCTTTATCACTCTCACGATTGGAATAATTATTGCAGTTGGATATAGCTATATCGAAACAAACGGATTCTGCCTTGAAATGTGGCCGCTTTACGCGTTATCAGCCATTATGACGATACTTTCGATTTGTTATGTAAAACATTACTACTTCTTGGAGAATCACGTGCAGAAGCTTTACGACACGACGATGAAACTCTATAAGAAATAGTAGGGAATTAGTAAAGGATTGATAGAAAAAATATCCCCGAGAAGGGGATATTTTTTGCGTCTAGACTATGCCTTTTGTGTGGGTTTTAGTTTTCTTGCATGAAGGCGCCGGATTGGCGAGACCAGAGCTTGGCGTAGGCACCAGATTTTTTGAGAAGCTCTTTATGTGAGCCTTGCTCAACAATCTTACCATCTTTTAAGACGACGATACGGTCTAGGTTGGCGATGGTTGAGAGGCGGTGGGCGATTACGATACTAGTGCGGCCTTTCATAAGCTCGTTCAGGGCTTCTTGAATCAAAGATTCGGATTCAGAGTCGAGCGCAGAAGTTGCTTCGTCTAGGACGAGGATTGGCGCATCTTTCAAAATCGCGCGAGCGATAGCGATACGTTGGCGTTGGCCGCCAGAAAGTTTGATACCACGTTCACCAACGAGCGTATCGTAACCATTTGGAAGTTCCTGGATGAATTCGTGAGCGTTAGCAAGCTTGGCGGCACGAATAATCTCAGTCTTGGTAGCGGTTGGACGAGCGTAAGCGATGTTTTCGGCGATTGAGCGGTGGAACAAGGCGGTTTCTTGAGGAACGTAAGCGATGTTCTTTCTCAAAGACTCCTGGGTAGCGAACTTAATGTTTTGGCTATCAATTAAGATTTCACCACTTGAGACGTCAGCGAAACGGAGAAGAAGCTTAGTTAAAGTAGTCTTACCGGAGCCGGAGACACCGACAAGGCCAACGCGTTCGCCTGGTTTAATATCAAGATTGAAATTCTCAAAGATATTAGCCTTAGCGTCAGCATGTCTGAAGGCGATGTCGCTAAACTCGATTTCGCCGCGCTTGACTGTGAGAGTGGTGGCGCCTGGCAAGTCTACAACATCGTCCACCATGTCGAGAATTTCGGTCATTTCTTTAGCGTCACCAAAGACACGGTTGAAATCCTTCAAGATGTGGTTGACACTCCAGAGCTCAGACATGATTTCGCCAGTGTAGGCCACGACAAGATAAATCAAAGAGAATGGAAGACCCCAATAGAGACCACCAAACACTAAGACAAATATTCTTGAAGCGTTAAGCATCATGTAGACGAGATCGTATTTTGAGTTGCGCTTAATGTTGGCGCGCATCAAATCAAGGGTAGCGTTGCGTTGCTTTTCAGCGAAGCTAGCATAGCGTTTCTTTTCGTGAAGCTCGCGAGCGTAAGACTTAACAGAAGTGATGTTTGAGATTGAATCGGCGAGCTGGCCAGTGGTTTTAGACTCAGCCGAAGCTTCAACCTCGTTAAGTTTGGCAAGCTTCTTTGAAGTGAGAATTGAGATTGCGATGTAGATGATAATAAATACAATCAGACAAGCCGCGAAGAGCGGGAGTTTGATTGCAATCACAATCAACATTGAGATGGTGCTAATTGCGAATGGAAGCGCATCCCAAACAATCACATCCATCAAGCGCTCGTAAGCGCGGACGAAGCGGTTGGTTTGAGATACGAGGGAACCGGAGAAGCGGTCCGTGTGGAATTGCATTGATTGGTAACAAACGGTATCGAATGCCATGTTGGAGAGGTCGTACATCGCGAAAATTTCGGCCTTCCAGTTTGAATAAGTGCGATATTCGTTTAGAACCTGCGAGACAATGTGTAAGCCGATGGCGATAAGACCTTTGGTGATGACCTTGCCAGAGATTTCGTCAGCAGGACGGCCAGCAGAAAGATCGTCGATGATATCGGCCATAATCAATGCAACAAGAGTGTTTCTGATTACTATGGTAACAATCGTCGCAAGCAAGTTTGTGAAGTTGTAAAACTTGTACTTCTTGGTGATTTGCCAGTAGTAATGCAGAGTGCGTTTTACATTGGTTTTCTTTTCTTTTTTAGCTTTCATATTATCTAAAGAATATTAAAATTATTATTGGTAATGTTATAGCGGAGAGTAGAGTCGAAATAACGACTAGCTCTGAGCTTTCAACTTGGTCGCCACCATATTTCTCAGCGAAGAGTCCGAGGGACGTTGCGGTTGGAAGAGCCTGAATTAAAGTGCAGACTAGGACAACTTCGGATGGGAATTGAAGGAGGCTACAAATAGCCCAAGTTACGACTGGAGCGATAGTAAGTTGCAGAAGTGCAACTACGGCTAGGCGCCAGCGTTTTAGAATTGATTTAAAATCGGCGCGTGAGAGCATATAGCCGATACAGATGAGGCTGAGCGGGGTGGTTGCGCCAGCGACATACGAAACGGCTGAGGCGACTGGAACAGGGAGTTTGGCTTTAAAGAGGAAAAGCGCTGCACCAGCGACGACGGCCAGGATATTTGGATTTGTAAGGAGTTTGATAATGAACTTAAATGAAATTTTTCGTTCAAATAGCCAGACACCGTAAGAGAAGAGAGCGAGGTTAAATGCGATGATAAAACCACAATACGGGATAATGGCAGACGGCCCGAAGGCGGTAGAGATAAGCGGATAACCGAGGAAGGTCGCGTTGTTAAAGACGAAGGCGAATTTTGCTTCGTAGCTAAGTTGTCCTTTGAAGAATTTCTTCGAGAAGATAATACAGGAAAGGATAATCATGGCTGTCATGACGAGTGCGCCGCCGATTAGACCTTGGATAAAGAGGGTGAGCGACTCATTCGAATAGACGGAAGGGAAGGCGTTTAAGAGCGCGGCTGGCATAAAGACTGAAAGAAGCAAATTAACGATATCACGGTTTGCGTCTTTGCCAATCATACGAAGTTTGCCGAGGACGAAGCCAAGTGTTACGATGATGACGATAGTGATAAGGCTAAAATAAAAAGTATTCAAGTCAATATGCATGATACTTTTATTTTAGCATAAACGGTAAGAAAAAACACCGGTTAAGTGCCGGCGTTTTTTCGTAAAAACTAACTATTATTTAGTCTTTTTGAACTTCATTGTTTCACCTTCGAAGGTGATAGTGATGAAGTCGCCGTCAACTTTGTATTCGATTGATTCAGATTGGCCATCTTCTTCAATAGTGAATTTCTTGTCGTCATATTTGAATTTATATTCGACATTATCGCTTTCACCTTCTGAAGTAGTGCCACCGGTAGTTTTCATAGTACCAGTTTTATCGCTTTTAAGTTCAAGCGTCATGGTCACGCCAGCTTTTTCCATTAATTCGACAAGCTCGGTTGTCTCTTTACCATCACTAATATATGAGTGAAGTTTGTAAGTACCAGCAATGTTTCTGCCAAGTACGTTGATGCAGAAGAAGATTGCAACAATTACAACTGCAACGACACCGATAACTCCAGCGATAAGACCTTTATTTGCGCTGGATGACTTTTCGTCTGCCATTTTGATATTTTCTCCTTTAAAAATGATATCCATAATTAGTATAACATAGTTACGTTTTATTGAAAATTTAAGGTTCAAGAGGTATAATTAATCTAATGGAAATTGAGAAGTTAAAAGAAGAGCTCAAGGAGCTCAACAAAGAATATGCCAAAATTAAAACGATTCCGGTCGAGGAGCGTAAAGCTTTTGGCGTAGAAATGAATAAAAAGAAAGAGGCGATTCTTGCCAAGATTAAGGCGGCTGAGGAAGCAGCTGAAGACATGAATGTTGAGGCGGTTGATATTACTGCACCAGCAGGATTTAACGCAGAGTTTCCAAAAGCGAGCTGTGGCTCGAAACATCCTCTTATGACTGAGCTTGACCACGTGGTGGATATCTATCAGGCGATGGGCTTTAACGTGATGGAGCCTCGTCAGCTTGATGATGAATTCCATATGTTTGATTCTTTGAACTTCTCGAAAGGCCACCCTGCTCGTGATGGTTATGATACCTTTAGAACTGCTGAAGGATTTATCCCAATCGCTCACACTTCAGCAATGCAGAACCGCGCGCTTACAACTTATCGTGATGACCTTGAAAAAGGCGGACAAATCGCAGTAGTGATTCCTGGACGCGTGTTTAGAAACGAAGATGTTGACCCAACTCACGAACATACATTCTATCAATGTGAAGGTATTTACGTAGCAGAGAAAGCTACGATGGGGCAACTTCTTGGCGTATTTAAAAACTTCTTTGAAACTTACTATGGCCAGACGCTTAGAATTAAGACTCAACCTGGCTACTTCCCATTCACTGAACCATCATTTGAGCTTTTAGTTGAGAAACCAAAGACACTAGGTGGTAAAGGCGATGGATGGCTTGAGCTACTTGGTTGTGGCATGATTCATCCAAACGTGCTTAAAGCGGCAGGTATTGACCCAGAGAAATACAAAGGTTTCGCTTGGGGTGGCGGTATTGATCGCTTAGTGATGATGAAATATATGCTAAACGACGTGCGTTATTTCGAATCTGGTAAACTTGATTTCTTGGAGGAGTTCTAATGTTAGTATCGATTAATGAGATTAAAAAACTTATTCAGACTCCGATAGAGGTGTCTACTGATGAGTTGGTAAAATTGATTGGCTCAAGATTGGTTGAAGTTGAGGGGACAATTAATCTTGCAGAGAAATATAAGGGAATTAAGATTGTTAAGGTGGTTTCTTGTGAAGATATTCCAGAAACACATCTTCATCTTTGCCAAATTGACGCCGGGACTGGCTCGAATATTCAGGTAGTCTGTGGCGCACCAAACGTTCATACCGGAATGTTGGCAGTTTGGCTTCAGCCTGGTTGTATCGTGCCACAAACTTACGGTGGTGAAAATTTTGAGCTTTCTGTTCGTAAACTTCGTGGATACGAATCAAACGGTATGCTCGCTGGACTTGATGAAATTGACCTTGGCGACGATCACTCTGGAATTGTTGAGATTGACCCTGAGTTTGCAAAGGCTGGTGATGACTTTGCAGAGAAGTTTGGCCTTAATGACATTATTTTAGACATTGAGAATAAATCTCTTACTCATCGTCCAGATACATTTGGGCTCATCGGCTTCGCACGCGAGGTAGCGGGCATTCTTGGTATTAAGTTTATTGAACCAGAAGTGAAATTTGGTGATGCTACGATTAATATGACAGGGGTCTCTTGCTGGAATAGTTTTAGTGGAAACGGCATAGATATTGATATTGAGATTCAAGATGAGAATCTCTGTCAGAGATATACAGCGGCAGTGTTTGAGGTTTCTAAGACTGGTTTTGATACCGCACTCGAAGCTGAGAAATATTTGACTTTGAATGATGTATTCTTGGCGAAGGCTGGGATGCGCAAGATTTCAAAAATCGTTGATGCAACAAACATCACAATGTTGATGACTGGCCAGCCACTTCACGCTTTTGACTATGATAAGTTCGTAGCGGTTGGTGGTGGCGACAAACCAAAAATCGTGGTTCGCGCTGCAAAACAAGGCGAGAAATTGAAGTTGCTTGACGGCAAGGAAATTGAGCTTGTCGAAGGTGACGACATTGTAATCTGTTCAAATGAAACTCCGGTAGCGCTCGCAGGCGCGATGGGCGGGGAATCAACCGAGATTGACGAGAATACTTCTAAGATTATTCTTGAGTCTGCAACTTTCAGTCTCTTTAATGAACGCAAAATGCAGATGGCGCACGGTATCTTCTCTGAAGCAATCACTCGCTTCACGAAGGGCCAGCCAATTAGTGGTACTATGCCAGCACTTGCAATTTGTGCTTCAATGCTCGTGAAGAGCCCAGCTGAAGTTGCCGGATATAAAGACGTAGTGCCTTCAGGCGAAATTGGCAATAAGTTGATTAGTCTTACTGTAGATGAGATTAACAGCTTGCTTGGCACAAAATATACTGCAAACGAAATTTGCTCAACGCTTGATAATACCAGCTTCTTCATTCAGGCTGATGGTGATAATATCTCAACAGTGGCTCCAATGTGGAGAACTGATATTCATATTAAAGAGGATGTGATTGAGGAAGTCGGACGCCTCCGTGGTTATGATAATATTCCGCTTGATTTGCCAATGAGACCATTTGTTGGTGCGAAAAAGAATCCACTCTTCGAACTTAAGAGGGAAATGCGTGGAATTTTGTCTGACAAACTTGGTTGTAATGAGGTTTTGACTTATTCATTCGTTTCAAAAGATTTGCAAAGTAAAGTTGGCGAAGATGAACTTGATAGCTATGAAATTGTGAACTCAATCTCGCCAGAGCTTCAATGCTTCCGCCAGTCAATCACGCCATCACTTATCGATAAGATGTATGACAACGTTCGTGCAGGGCATAAAAAATTTGCTCTTTATGAATTCAACCAGGTCACGAAGAAATCTCTTGGTCTAACAGAGGAGCAGGTGCCGGTAATTGAGAACCATGTGGCATTAATTTGTACAGGTGATTTTTATACAGCAAAGAACTTCTTGACTGAGCTTGGTAAAAAACTTCATGTTAAATTTGATTTTGAAGAGAATAACTTATCTGAGTATCCATACTTTGAGAAGGTTCGCTCAGCTAAAGTTACAGTTGATGGCAAGGACTTCGGTGTTGTAGGTGAGATTAAGCAACGTGTGTTGAAGAAATTTAAGGTTGAGGCAGCTGCTGGCTTTGAGCTTAATCTTGATGAGCTCGTAAAACTTGAACGTAAGGCAACCGTAGCTTTGAAACTTTCGAAATTCCCATTTGTAGAACGTGATTTGACCTTGAAAGTTGAGGTTGGCAAGGCCTTTGCTGAAGTATTCGACGCGATTAATGATGTGCTTGAAGGTAAAGATGGATTGGTCTTCAGAGTGACTCCAGTTTCAATTTACCAAGGTGAAGATAAGGCAACTAAGAATTTGAGCTTCCATATCTCATTCTCAAGTACAGAAAAAACACTCGAATCAGATGAAATCTCTGATATAATGAAGAATATTGAAGACAGAGCTTCTGAACTGGGCGCAGAAACCGTATAACAGAACCAAGGAGGTAGAATGAATCAAGAGCAGTTAAAGACAACCTGGAAACAGAGAATTATTTTTGGTGTAATCGCATTTTTGTTACTTTTCTCGACAGTGGCAGTTTATGCATTGATCGTACTTTCAGGCGAGAAGAAAGAGATGACAGACAAGGAAATTTCAGCTGAGCTTACAAAAATTGACGAGGAAATTTCCGTAAAGAGTAATGAGCTCGACGAGGAAGCAAAGAAGATGTCTGATAAGTATTACAATACTTTCAAGGGCTATCGTTCAAAGGTTCGTTCTTACAATGCGCAAAGTGTTTATAATGCTGGTCTTAAGACGATTGATCTTAAGAGGGGTAATGGCGCAGAGATTACAGTCGAGAGTATTTACTATGCATACTACATCGGTTGGTGTGCTGATGAGTCTGTATTTGATTCTTCATTTAATGACTGGAGTAAGCCAACTCAGCTTAATGCGCCAATTGGCTACGAAGCAGGCAAGACAAGCTTCATCGCTGGTTGGGAAGAAGGTGTGCTTGGTATGAAAGTCGGTGGTGTTCGCGAAATCGACATCCCTGGCGAGCTCGCTTATGGCTCAAGCCGTGAAATTTGTGGCGGTTATGATTCACCTCTTAAGTTTATCATTATGGTTGTTGAGCCAACTGAAGCTTATAAGACTAAGATGGAAGAATATAACAACTTGGTCGCTCAGTACAACACTCTTTACTACAAACTTCACCCAGAGGAACTTTAGTGAAAGTCTTACAACTTAACGTTTGGATGGGCAGACTTGAGGGGGATTTGAGACGATTTTTAGAGTCGTGCGACTACGATGTTATCTGTATGCAGGAGGTAGTACATTCAGATAACGCGGCGGAGCACGTTGGCAGGTTGTTCTATGATGCGGCACAGATTATTCGTGATTCGAAGATGCCGTATCATAAGTTTTTTGCGAACTGGTCTTCGAAGATTGCGAACGGGACGATGGATATGGGAAATCTGATTCTGTCTAAGATTCCGATTGTCTCGACTGAACAGATTTTTACTTGGGGTGAGTATTTGCCGGATGATGTTTTGGTGGCGCAGCCAACGAATGCGAGTGCAGTTGATATTGCGAGATTAGAAAACGGTGTGATTATTGCAACCCATCATGGCTATTGGGATAAGAGTCCAGTAGGGAATGAGAAGACGATTGAGGCATTTTCGAACGTTGGAAAGGTCTTGACGCCGCTAGCGGAAGAGGGGCCACTGGTGGTTTGTGGTGATTTTAATATTATTTATGATTCGCCGGCTTTCAGGAGCTTGGACTTTTTGCGCGATTTGACGAATGAATATAAGATAGAGACCACGCTTTCGGGGCGCAAGGTGCCGTTTAAGGTGCCATGTGATCATATTTTGGTGAATGACAAGGTTAAGGTTCTTGATTTTGGCGTGGTGTCAGAGGTGGTATCTGACCATTTTGGGCTTCAGGCGGAAGTTGAGATTTAGAAGCTACTAGGGGCAGTGTTTGACGCGGTAAAGCGGATATGGTATAATAAGAAATGAGGTAACTCATTTTTTATTTCCACAAAAAAGAAGGGAGGAGTCATTAAGATGAAAATGACTAAAGAGATGGAAATTAAAAAGATTCAGAAGGAGTTGAACTCGATGGGGTTGTATGACTACATTCTGGAGTTTGATGGTCCGGATGATTATGCTTGCTTTAAGAAGACAACGTATCGGTTAATACCGTTCGCTGTAGCCAAGAAGCAGGGAGGCCTGAAGAGAGATCTTGAGATTGAAGAGGTCTCGAAGGCTGTAGTTAAGAAGTTAAGAAAGTGGCCGGAGGAGTTAATAATCTACTCCGTAAGGAACGGGCGCTACTCGAAGTCCATCACGATGTTCGCTACTGATAGTGGTACTGACAAGGTGATTCGCATGAAGTACGAATTCTTATATACTAAGAATACGTTCAAGAGTGCAGAAGAATTCTTAAAGTACGCAATTGATAGGATGGGCTACCCTGAGAGCGCATTCGTTTGCACTCAGATTTAGTTCTTAGCTAGCACATTATTTAAAGAGAAAGTCCCTGGAACTTGGGGACTTTTTTGTTGTATAATGAGCCTATATGGAAAAGACATTTGATTTCTTAAAGAACCAAACTAAAGTTAATTTTGTATCAACTATCAATGGCGATAAGCCAAGCTGTCGTCCTTTTGGTGATCCAGTCTTATTTAATGGTCATATTTACGCTATGACAAATGCTAAGAAAAACGTGGCTAAGCAAATTACTGAGAACAATAATGTCTGTATCGTGGCTTATAACGGAGAAAACTGGATTCGTATTAACTGTCAGATGATTAATGAGAGCGACAATATTGAAGCAAAGAAGGCCATGATTGCAGAGTTTGAATGGGCAGAAGAGGCTGGTTATACTCTTGATGCTCCTGATTTTGTGGTTTATCGTTTGGCTAATGCAAAGTCTACGATTTATGATGAAGAAGGCAAGATTTTAGCGGAAGAAGAATTTTAATCTAATAAAGGTCATAAATGATTTATCTAAAAAAAGCCAATCTTGAGGACGCTAAAAAAGAGTACGAGCTGGCGCAAAAAATTCCAGCTGAGGAAAATGGCTATGAAAACGGAGCCTACGGTGTTTCTTTTGAAGAGTTTGTAGAAAAAATTATCCCTAAATGGCTTGATTATGATGAAGGAATAAACTTGCGCGATGGGCACGTGCCGGAAACCCGTTATTTCTTATGGGTAGATGATACGCCGGTAGGTATATTTAAACTTCGCCACTATTTGAACGATTGGTTAAGGGGACATGCTGGACATGTTGGTTATGGAATTGCAGAAGAATATCGTGGCCATGGCTATGCTACGGAGGGTTTGCGTCTTATTATTGAGGAAGCTCGTAAACTACCTATAGATACTGATGAGTTATATTTGTCAGTCTTAAAGAATAATCCTGCGTCTCTGAAAGTGCAGCAAAAGAATGGCGCTAAAATTGTGCGCGAAGATGATACTCATTATTATATGAGAATTTCGCTATAAAAAAACTTGCCTACGGCAAGCTCAATTTCGTGGTACGTCTTCCTTGCTCACTAGTTCGCAAGTTTGCCGTTCCACATACTTCCACCGGAAGTTTGTGGTGGGTGATGAGGGGCTCGAACCCCCGACCTTCTCGGTGTAAACGAGACGCTCTAGCCAACTGAGCTAATCACCCGCTATTTATATCTGTTATAATATCATATTTTGTGATAAAATAAAAGAGTTAATATTAAAAGGTTAAAAATATGAGTAAAGAGGAAAATTCAAACAGTCTCGTGATGCGTATGCGCCACACCCTTTCTCATGTTATGGCTGCAGCCGTACGTGAGTTATATCCAGAAGCTAAATTCGGTATTGGTCCTGCAATTGATACAGGCTTTTACTACGACATTGATTTTGGTACAACAAAGGTGACAGAGACTGACCTTACTCGTATCGAAAAGAAAATGCGCGGAATTATTGCGCGCAAGCTTCCAATGACTTATCGTGAAGTTTCTCGCGACGAAGCTCTTAAATGGGCAAAGGAAGGGAAGCAAGACCTTAAGGTTGAGCTGATTAATGAGCTCCCTGAAGGCGAAAAGATTTCTTTCTATGATCTTGGTGATATCTTTACGGACCTCTGTAAAGGCCCACATGTTGAAAATACTTCAGAATGCGGTGCATTCAAGCTTGAGAAGGTTGCTGGTGCTTACTGGCGTGGCGACGAGAAGCGTCAAATGCTTACCCGTATCTATGGCTTGGCTTTTGAAACCGAGGCAGAGCTTGATGAATATCTTAAGAAACAAGAGGAAGCTAAGGCTCGTGACCACAGAAAACTCGGCAAGGAGCTAGAACTCTTCTGCTTCTCAGAGTTAGTTGGTTCAGGTCTTCCAATGTTTACTCCTCGCGGCACCATTCTTCGTGATATTCTTAATGATTTTGCTCAGAGCTACCGCATTAAGAACGGTTATCAGAAGGTTTGTATTCCACATATCGCTTTAGTTGATCTTTATAAGACTTCTGGTCACTATGAGAAATTCCCAGAGATGCTTCAATTCGTTTCTCAAGAGTCTGGCGACCACTTGGCACTTAAACCAGTGAACTGTCCACACCACTCACAGATTTTTGCTTCACAGCCACGTTCTTACAAAGAGATGCCAGTGAAGTATCTCGAAACTACGATGGTTTATCGTGATGAGAGAAAAGGTGAGCTCGGTGGTCTTTCACGTGTTCGCTCAATCACTCAGGATGATTCACACGTTTTCTGTACTGAGGAACAGATTGGACAGGTCTTTGGTGAATTGATTGCATCTGCACAAGATTTGTATGAAAAAATTGGTATGAAACTTCATCTTCGCCTTTCATTCCGTGATGATGGCGATGGCTACACTGGCACTCCAGAGATGTGGGAGAAGGCACAGAGCGCAATTCAAGCGATGGCTGAAGAACATAAGATTGAATACTTCATCGGTATTGGTGAAGCTGCAATGTATGGTCCTAAGATGGACTTCATGGCAACAGACGCACTTGGACGCGAATGGCAAGTTGCAACTGTGCAACTTGATTACGCAACTCCATCTCGCTTTGGTCTTGAGTATATTGATGCTGATGGTTCAAAGAAGACTCCAATTATGATTCACTGTGCACTTGTTGGCTCAATTGAACGCTTTATGTCTGTCTTGATTGAGCACACTGCAGGTTGGTTCCCATTCTGGATGGCTCCTGAACAGGTCAGAATCCTCACGATTAACGATGAGGTGGCTGATTATGCTGATAAGATTAAGGCTGTGCTTGATGAGACTGAACTTAACGAGCCACTTGAACACCGTAAGATTCGCTACTCACTTGATGATAGAAATGAGAGTCTTGGTAAGAAGATTCGTGAGGCAACTAAGATGAAGATCCCTTGCATCTTGATTGTTGGTCCTAAGGACGTTGAGGCTGGTGAAGTTTCTGTTCGTCTTAAAGATAAAGAAGAGAAGGTTAAGCTTGAAAAGCTCGGAGAGTATCTCAAGACCTTATAATGGTCCTTGTATTGTAATCGTTGGGCCGACGGCGTCAGGGAAGACTGGCGCCGCCATTGCTCTTGCGAAATTGGTTTCTGGCGAGGTAATCTCGGCGGATTCGCGTGCAATCTATAAATATATGGATATTGGCACGGCAAAGCCTTCGCTCGAGGAGCAGGATGGGGTACCACACTTTGGAATTGATTTAGTCGAGCCGGGCGAAAGGTTCACAGCGGCGGACTTTAAAGAATATGCGCTCGCTAAGATTGCTGAGATTCGTGCGCGTGGACACGTACCGATTGTGGCAGGTGGAACTGGTCTTTATGTTGATGCGTTGGTTTATGACTATCATTTTGATGGTTTGAGCAAGGATGTTGCTCATGGCACTAAAGATGCTAACTTGAACCTTAATAAAGGTGGTAAAAGCGTTAATAAAGCGATGGATTTTGCTCACGATAGGAAACAAGTGGGTAAAGATTTTAAGGTCTTTGGCATTGAGTGGTCTTCGGATGAGCTTAGAGAGAGAATCACGAAGCGCGCTAAGCTGATGTTTTGCGATGAACTATACGACGAGACGAGGTTTTTGGTCTCGAAGTACGGTTGGGATTCCCAGGCGATGAAGAGCAATATTTATCAGTTTGTGGACAAATATCTTAAGGGCGAGATGAGCTATGACGAGGCTTTGGAGCAATTTATTTTGGATGATTATCATTTGGCAAAGCGTCAGATGACCTGGTTTAAACGTAATCCAGAAATTATTTGGTGCAGGCAAGACGAAATTGTTCAGAGGATGCTAGCTGAACTAAATAATTAATAGAGAAGACTTTCGGGATTTTTAATATTTTTGTTCTTTTGTGATACAATAAAATTATACAAAGAGAGTAAAAATATATGGCAAAAGAAAATAGTACACCACTCGAAAAACTTTTCGGCTCAAGGACGCGCACGAAATTGCTCGCGCTACTTTTTGGTGCTCCAGAAAAGTCTTATTATGTACGCGAAATGACTCGCGTGATTGAAGAACAGATCCATTCTGTCCGTCGTGAGCTTTTGAATCTCGAGGGTATTGGTATTATTAAAAACGAAACTTATGATAATAAGATTTATTATTCAGCTAATATGAAACATCCTTATGCGCATGCACTTTCTGAGTTATTCTCATCTAAGAGTGTTCGCGTGGAAGATGCTGAGGTAAGACCAAGTGGCTGGGAAGAATATGTTCGTCCAGTTAAAAACTTCCTTAGTTGTTTGATTGTGACGAATCGTTTGCCAGGACAAGAGGGGATTGATCTTTTGATTGTAGGTGATGATAAGACCAAGAAATTGACGCATTGGGCAGAGGTAGTAGAGAAGAAACAAGGTAAGCCGCTTAACTACGTGATTCTGTCTAGCGACGACTTCTCTTATCGCTTGTCGGTAAAGGACCGCTTTATCGCAGAGGTGCTGGCAATGGAAATTACTGATACTTATGATCCGTATGGCATGTTAAAATTAGATAGGTAGAAAGGACTAAAATGTTTGAAATAGAAAGTAAAAATCCAGACGAGATTGTAATTAGGACCAACACGAAGACTATTACAATCAATACTGCAGAGTCGACAATTGACGCAGGTCTTCCAGTAGGGCAAATTAGCGGCCCTGGTGAGTTCGAGATTGGCGAGGCTACAATTCGCGGTCTTGGCGTGTTGAATAATACTAAGACGATTTATGATGTCGAAATTGGTGGCTTGCATATCGGAATTACAGCTGGATATGAAGAAAAGTTGGACGATCTTGGCATTGCCGACATTCTTTGTACAACTTCTGTACGTGCCGTGAGGGAAATTTCACCAAAACTCGTGGTTGCGATGGGTAACGTTGATGGAATGGTGACAGAATTGAAGCTTTCAGCCAGGACAGAGAAGAAATTAAAGATAAAGAAGGCTGATGATTTGCCGGCTGCAATGGAAGTTGTAGTATTAAACTAAGGTACTAAAATGCACAAAAATCCCGCAAAATGACAGCGGGATTTTTTGTTGTGCTCGGACTATATAAAAAATGTGTTCAAAAAATCTGAAACATGTGTTCGAACGCGTGACGAAATTTGTGCAAAAATTTTGGAAAATGCGTGGTTGCTGGTTTTGTATAAAAAATTTATACACTTTTTGTGACGGGAAAAACATGAGAATTAATGCTATAATATATATATGGATTTTTTCGAAATTATCATTGTTTTTGGGATTGTGTTATTTTCAATGGTACTTCACGAAATGTCACATGCTTATACGGCGTATTTTTTGGGTGATAATACTGCAAAGGAAGAGGGGAGACTATCGCCAAACCCATTTGTGCATATCGATCCATGGATGTCGATAGCTTTGCCACTTCTGTTATTTGTCTCTGGTGGACCGATTTTTGGTGGGGCAAAACCAGTGCCAATAGATAGACGTAATCTTAAAGGTGGAGCATGGGGAATGGCGCTTGTAGCGATTGCTGGACCTTTAATGAACTTCTTACTCGCTTTAGTTGGCTTCTTAATTGGACATTATACAGGGGTAATTTATGCTGGAGGGTATGGTGGGTTCTTGGCAAGACAATTTGTGATAGCTAATCTTGGTTTCATGATATTTAACTTGATTCCAATTCCACCACTAGATGGATCGAGAGTATTATATGCGATTGCGCCAGATGGTGTAAGAGATATGATGGAACGCTTAGAGGGAACGATGGGTATTGTCTTGGTATTTGTGCTTGTATTTTTCTTTAGTGATTTCTTCTCTGGAATTATGATTGATGCGATGTATGGGATACTATCCTTCTTCTCTTGGCTAGTAGGAATGTGATATAATTAAAGTATCCCTGGTAGCGGCATGATTTTCCTGAATATTCATGTTTTAGGGATTTCGTGGCGCAGTACCCGTGGGTACACGCATAAGATTTTACCCACCTTGTATCTAATACAGGGGAAACATAAGCTATCAGGGACCTTGAAAGAAAAACGAGTGGGCTATGAAACAGAGAATTAGAGTAGTAAATATCGTAAGAAGAGGTGATGATATTTTGCTGCTTAAGAGAAATTTAGGTCGCATAGAATCTGAGCCGGTGTGGGAGCTCCCAACTGGCAAAATTGCTTTCGGCGAACAGCCTGAGGAAGCAATGTCGAGAGTTATGAACGAAAACCTAGGGGTGACTGTCTCGAACGTAACTCTAAAAGATGTGATAACCTTTACGGCACTGACTGGTGCAAGTAGGTTATATAATTTATATATTGTTTTTGAAACTATTTTAGATGAAGATGTAAAGTTGACGCTAGATGAGCGTTATACTCAGTATAAGTTTTTGAAGTATAACTCTGATAGTATATCAGGGATGAAATTAAATGAGGCGTCACAATCTGTGCTTGAGATTGAGCTTGGGGCGGTGAATAGAAATAGCTTGGTCGAGGCGGTAGAGACGCTTGAAGGTGCCGAGAGTGGCGCGGCGGGCGTTCCTTATCGCAGTGCAGCAAATGGCGCGACAATTTATACAGATGGAAGTTCGAGAGGGAATCCTGGCCCATCTGGCATTGGTTATTTCATTATCGACCAGAACGGTAATGAGGTGAAGCGCGGTGGGGAATTCATTGGTTTTGCGACATCAAGAGTTGCGGAATATTATGGTCTAAAGGAAGGCTGTGAGCAAGCAATTGCGCTTGGGCTCAAGTCTGTGAGATTCGTCTCTGATAATCTGATGATGGTGAATCAGATGAATGGGGTATATCGCATCAAGAATAAGGATTTGTTGCCACTTTATAATGATATTAGGAATCTCTTAAAACAGTTTGACGCAGTGGCGTTTATTCATGTGACAAGAGATTACAATAAGGAAGCGGACGAACAGGCGAATTTGGCGATTGATCGACACTTTGATGAAACAGAGACGATTATTTCAGGGGACGAGAAATAATTTTAAGATAGGGGGTAGTCGAGGCGAAGGTCTCGACTTTTTAGTGTAAGCGTGATATAATCTCAAGAAGCTTGAAAGACAATCGCTTGGGCATTAGTTCAAGAGGAAAGTCCGGGCAGCACAGGACAGAGTAGTCGCTAACGGCGACCGTTCGCAAGAATAGGGAAAGTACCACAGAGACAATACTGCCAGCTTGCTGGTAAAGGTGAAAAGAGTGAGGTAAGAGCTCACAGTGTAGTCTGGCGACAGATTACGGAGGCAAACCCTACTCGCTGCAAGGAGTGCTACGTACGCTTGTCCGGCGATGCACGTTCACCGCTCGAACTTGGTAGCAATATCAAGGCTAGATAGATGATTGTCCCCCTGTCCCGACAGGGAAACAAAACCCGGCTTACTGAGAGCTTAATATAAAAAATAACCCCGAGTAAGGGGTTATTTTTTAGTTCTGGTTAATTATTTAACGAGACCTTTTTTCTTAAGGGTACGAAGTGCAGATGCGCTAACGTTGACCTTAATTTTCTTACCGTTTACAGTCAAAGTTTTCTTCTGAATGTTTGGTTTGAAGACCTTGCGAGTCTTGTGTTGTGAGAAGGAAACATTGTGACCATACATTTTACCTTTACCGGTGAGTTCACAAATAGCCATTATTTAGCCTCCTTCTTAACTTGTTCGACGATAGCTTTGAAAGCTGCTGGTTGATTTACTGCGAGATCAGCGAGGATCTTGCGGTCAAGGGTGATACCTTGTTTTTTCATACCATTGATAAGTTGTGAATAGCTAAGACCGAGTTCACGAGAAGCATTGTTGATGCGGGTGATCCAGATAGCGCGAAGATCGCGTTTTCTGTTTCTACGGTCGCGATATGCGTAGCGAAGGGCTTTGATAACACCTTGTTTGGCTAAGCGGAAGCTTCTAGTGCGGTAGTGTTGCATGCCTTTAGCGGCTTGCAAGATTTTCTTGTGTTTTGCGTGTGCAGGAACGCCTCTTTTAACTCTCATGATTAAACTCCTAATGCAGTCTTAACGTTTTTTCTGATTTTCCCGTTGATTGAGCTAGCAGTTTTCATGTTGCGTTTGCGGGCTTTTGATTTTTTGGCAAGAATGTGGTTGCCGTATGCACGTTCGCGGATAAGTTTTCCAGTACCGGAAATCTTGATGCGCTTTGCAGTGCCTTTATGCGTTTTTAACTTTGGCATAGGTTTTCCTTTAGTTATTATTGTTATTAATATTGTTGTGCAAGGTTATTGCACGAGGTTCGAACGGGGAACCGTGGAAGTAGGAAATTACTTCTTCCGTATTCCGACCGTTAGGTTACGTCCGGTGAATTGAGGCTTGCCTTCGACAATGCAGCTGTCTTCAAGAGAAGCAAGGATACGAGTTAAGAGCTCGTCGCCAAGTTCCTTGTGAGCCATTTCGCGGCCGCGGAAGATAATGATAATCTTGACGTGGTCACCATCCTCGAGGAAACCTTTAATCTTACGGATTTTAATATTCAGGTCATTTTCAGAGATTTTTAGACCAATCTTCATCTGTTTGAGTTCAGATTGTTTTTCGCGAGCTTTTTTGCGGTTTTTAGCTTCCTCTTTCATCTTCTGATATTGGTATTTACCCCAGTCGATGACTTTTACTACAGGAGGCTGCGCATTGGCGACGATCTCAACGAGATCAACACCTTGCTCACGGGCAAGGGCTTGAGCTTCTTTGCTTGACATAATGCCAAGCTGCTCACCATTAGAACCAATTACACGAACTTCAGGGTAGCGGATTTCTCCGTTAATACGAGTATGTGAATTATTGTTACTGATGGTAGTAGTCCTTTCTCTTATAACCTTAACTTCTACATTATATCAAATCTTAAGAGGTAATGCAAGAGTTTTTAAGGGGAAAAGCGCTTATTTAATATTTGATTACATTCGGTAGGAAAGAGCCTCGGCGATATGGGCTTCAGCTATGGTGTTGGAGCCATGCAAATCGGCGATAGTTTGGGCGACTTTGATGATTTTGAAATATGAGCGAGCACTTAGGTTTAGGCGCTCAGAAGCGTTGTTTAGCAGTTGCTTGGCTTTGGTTTCGAGGTTGATGAGTTTGACGATTTGAGTAGAGGAAAGCATGCTATTAAAGGTCGTCTCGTCGTGATATCGGGCGTGTTGGCGGGCTATGGCCTCTGTTATATTATTTTTTACAACATCTTGTTCTTTGACAAGCTCGCTACGTTTGTCGGTAATTTCTTGATATAAATCTGAGGTTTTGACGGCGTCAACATTGATTCTGATATCGATGCGATCCAGGAGTGGCCCAGAGAGTTTATTCTGGTAACGCTTGATTTCGAAGTTTTTACATTTGCATTTGTGATTGGGGTCGCCAAGATAGCCACAAGGGCAGGGGTTCATGGTGGCAAGAAGCATAAAGTTGGAGGGGAAGGTGCACTTAAGATTGGCTCGCGATAGAGAAATCTGGTGGTCTTCTAGAGGTTGTCGTAGAGCCTCCAGAGTCTCTCGCTTGTATTCGGGCAGCTCGTCGAGATAGAGAATGCCTTGGTGGGCGAGCGATATCTCTCCGGGTTTGAGTTGGGCGCCACCACCAATCAGGGAAGTTAAGGTTGAAGTATGATGTGGCGAGCGGAACGGACGGTTGATGGCAAGAGATGAAGTTTTATTAAAGAGGCAATAAATTTTTGTGACCTCGAGCGCTTCTTTTTTGTTCAACGGTGGCATTAGATTTAAGGCGGCATGAGCAAGCATGGTTTTGCCGGCTCCTGGTGGGCCAGAAAGCAGGATGTTGTGATGGCCGGCGACGGCAGTAATGAGTGCCTGCTTGGCGAGCGTCTGGCCGCGGATATCGGCTAAAATTAGGTCATTTTCATCTGTTTCTGTATTTTTTACAACAGACGTTGTGGGCAAAGTTGGGCGGGATTGGCCAGTAAAGAAGAGGATTAATTCTTTGAGCGCGGCGACGCCGATGAGGTCAATTTGTTGTTCGAACTGAACTTGGGCGAGGTTGTCTTTTGGGATGATAAAGTGTTTAAAGCCGGCGGTAATTCCTGTCTCGATGATATTGATGATTCCTCTGACGGGCCGGATTTTACCATCCAGAGACAGCTCACCTACAATGATGGTATTTTGAAGATTTGGTGGGGCAATCTGATTTGATAAGGTGAGGATACAGATGGCGATAGGGAGATCAAAGAAGTTACCCTCTTTTGGAATCTCAGCGGGCGCGAGGTTAATGGTAATGTGGTTAGGAGGGAAATATAGTCCTAGGCTCTTGATGGCGTTACGGACGCGCTGTCGAGCCTCAGAGACCGTCTTGTTAGCCATGCCGACAATGTCGAATTGAGGTAGACCCTGGGTGATGGAACCTTCTACTTCTATAACTTGACCGTCGAAGCCGAGTGGGATGGTGGTGTATATCGTTTTCATGGCCGGCACTATAGCAAATGCTGAAATTGTTGCAAGCATAAGCGTTGTAAAAAATAATATAACAGATAAAAAATGCGGATTTTGGCGTGGTTTGGTGGCAGAGTTTTATGTGATAATTTGAAAAATGGTCTAGTTTTGCAATTCTGGATGTGGACGTATCTGTTGCTGACGTCCAGATTCGCTTTTTACATCTGTCGGATTGTGAATGTTGTAGGAAATATCTAAACAGGTGGCATTTGTGAATGAAAAGGCGTTAGCGGGTTGATTATTGGGGTGAAGTATGGTATAATAAGAGATAGTTGGGGCTGACAAAGCTTAGACGGATTATTAACAGATATCAAGCACGACGATTGATACCGTAAGTATTGAATAAATGAAGAAAAAACTTCAAAACATGTGCTTTTTGCACCTGTTTATGCCTAATTTAATTATTTTATAGGCTGGTCCTTAGCTGACGCATTATAAGCTTTTAGGATTATTATATTCATAGTGCTAGACTTCCTTTTGTGACTGGAAGGTTGTTAAGACTTATGTCATGGCGATTCTGAGTTTCGTTTTCTGCAGCTTAGAAATTTAAGCCGAGATCAAAAACAGAAAACTATGCGTGTAGAATGATATTATGAAGATTTTTCGGACCCGGAGGCAGTATCCGGCAGCTCCACCAAACAATTTTTGAAATATAAAAAGGCGCGTTTTTACGGCCTTTTTTGTTTGCTCGTTTATGTAAAAAGTGTGTCCAGATTAAACAAAAATTGTGCGGTTTTTCCTGTGGAAAAGTGCCTTAAAAAATGTAAAAAAATTGTTCGCCAAAACTATTGACGTAAGCATTTTTATGCGATATTATAGAGGTAGCTTTTGAATAAAAATATTATTCAAAGGCCAAAAATAAAAATTTAGCCAAAATAACTCCACACTCTACGGATTAAGTCAGTTTTCCTCGCAGTTTAGCTGACTTAATCCAACTAAGAAAATAAAAATTGAAATTCAATGCGGCAAAAAAGCCGCATTTTTTGTGGCTTTTGAAGTTGATATTTTTATAAAAAACGGAACGTAAATGTTATTGAATTTTTTATGCCATATTTAGAAAAATGAAAAACGAGTTTTGAAATATGGCTTTTGGAATAATGAAAAATGGTCGTCACGCGTTCCACATTTTTATTATTTTTTTGCGACTTTAATAAAAGCGTGTGGCAGGAAAGTAAATATTAAAAACGAACGCGAAAACGCGACATGCAAAAACGTGGGATATTTAAAAAACAAAAACGTGGCAACATAATGAAATACGAAATACGACATAAAAATGACATGAAGGTGTGTGAAAGTATGAAAATATTTTTATACAAAAATACTAAAAAATGTGGCGGATCAATGTGCGGCGGGTGGCTGCAATGTGTGGTAAAAGGAAAGAAAATTATACAAAATTGCTTAAAACGTTGTAAATAATACAACAGTTAAAATGTAGGTATAACAGGGGCGGTGATATTGGTGTTGTAAAAAATACATTAAAATTGTTGTACAAAACCATTGCATATAATAAACGCTTATGCTACTATGAGAATGTCGAAAGACAAAAATAAAAACGCACACATTAACAATTAGTCACGTCAGAACCAAACTGGAGTGAACGATGGGGGATCGAAATCCTGCGCGAGCGGGTGAGAATGAAAGTTTGGCGAGCTGGTAGGTAATTTCTAGCCATAAATTACAAATAGGAGTTACCTAAAGCTCCGCTAAAGCGTTTGATAGAAATATCAAACTGAGCGTTTGAGCGCGTTACGAAGCTTCTTATTAGCACCTTTTAAATAATTAGAATAAGAAGGGGAATAACAAGGACAGATGCCCCTCTATACGAGGAGCGGTCAAAAGCTTTAGACGGTGAGGGTCGCGGTTAATAGTAATTTTTTTGGAACCGGATGACCCCCCGTCTTTAGCCCAGAACAGATTGAACTGTCTGGGTTAGAATAAAAAATAAACATGGAGGAATCAATGAATCCAGGTTAAAAATATGTCAAATAAAGATGTGAAAGCATCAATATTTGAGTTTAAAATCCAAACCTACACTGTAGGACTATTAAAATAAGGGGGAACAAAACGGGGGAATCCTGCAATATTGCTGGGATTAGTCTTGAAAATCTAATAGATTTTGGGAGTAAACAGCATTAGACATTTACGATTTTTCTCGCAGTTTAATCGTAAAACAAAGGGAAGAAATCGCCGATTCATGATAGGCGAAATCTAACTTTTCAAAGTGGTTATGGTATAATAGAAGCATGCTAAGCCATGTTTTTCTGCTTATATCGATGGTATCAGCAATCGTCCTCGTGTCGATGCTTTTCTTTACTAACCCAGCGAGCTTAGGCCCGGTGGGAATTTTGGTGTTTTTTGTGACGGTTTATATTACGATGCTTGGCGTGATGGCTACGATTATCAGAGCATTTATGAAGGTGGTGTATCGTAAAATAGAGGCGGATTGGAAGGAATATGCCTATGCGGCGGTTTTGGCATTCTGGCCAGTAATGATTCTATTCTTTACGTCAGCGGGTGTGTCAAATATGTTGGTTTCGGTAGTTGGATCAACGATTTTTGTGGCACTTGATATGTTTTTAATAAAGAAAGTGTGATAAAATAAGCATATGAATAATGGGAATATGGGAGCAGTAAACACACAAAACCCATCTTTTGATGGCGCTCTTAATCCTAATTATCAGGGGGAAAATCTTTCACAACCTCAGGAAATGGGGCAAGAACAGAATATCTTTACTGATTCTGCTGCACTCGGCAGCGCGGCGATGGGTGCTGCGGCTTATGGCAATATGATGCAGCCAGTACAAGAGGAGCCTAAGGTTGGCGAGATTGTTGATGTAAATTCAGAGGCGAAAGTAGTCGATTTTGCTGGTGCAGCAAGTCAACGACGTGACGAGCTCGCTAAAAACGGTGTCTCTGATGAAGTGATGGATGAAATTAAAGAGATTAAGAGAAATAAGAATCTCGGCGAGATGGCAACAAAGTATTCTGCGCTAAATCGTAGTTACTGGGAGGATGCAGCGTAATGCCGGGTTGGGTGGTAATTTTAGCAGCGTCAATTGTCTTATTTTTAGTGGTGATTGCGCTTATTGTTAAAAATATTAATCATAAGAAGGAAAAGAAATCTTATGAGAGACAGCTCAAGCTGGTTCCACTTTTGATTTATCTTCCACCAGAGGTAGATGATATTGAGAAAGGTGGTAGGGATGAACGTGATGTTTATAATGAGGCAATCTCAGCTGCAACAGTGATGTATTCCATCTTGGCTTCTACTGCTAAGAAGAAGAATATGAATACTAAGATGTATGGACAGAGGTATTTTTCATTCGATATCTTGGTAAAAGATGGCTTTGTAAAGTATTATGCCTTGGTTCCAGCGGTGCTTGAAGAGACTGTAAAACAGGCAATCACCTCATCTTATCCTACGGCTCGTCTAGAGAGAGCTGAACAGGAAATTATCTTTAGTGATGGTGTTACATCAGATATGATTGCTGGTGGTGAATTTGAGCTCAAGAAAGAGAGCGCATATCCAATCTTAACCTATGAAGATGCAAAATGGGATGCTCAGACAGCAATCTTGAATGCGCTTTCAAAGGCAAAAGAAGGTGAAGGTATCGGCATTCAAATGTTGTTCCGCCCAGCATCATCAGAATGGACTGACGAAGCTGAACAAATTATTTCCGGAATTAAGGATGGAAAGAAAAAATCTAGCGGTTCGAATCTCCCATCTCGAATACTAAATTTATTTATTGACGTTATTAAAGCGCCATTTGAAGTTCCGGATGAACACAAATATGACGAAAAAAAGGAAGAGCAAAAACCTTTGTCTCAACCAAAGCAAGAAGAAATTAATGCAATAGAGAATAAGACTAAATATCCTGGATTTGAGACCTTGATTCGTGTAGTAGCCTCATCAACTAACAAACAGAGGTCGGAAGCATTAGTAGCTGGCGTTGTAGCAGCATTCTCTCAGTTTGATTCGACTACTTTCAATGGCTTCAAATACAATATGCTTAAAAATAGTGAACAGCTATCAACAGATTACATCTTTCATAATTTTCCAGTTTCGAACAAAAAATGTGTACTAAATACGGTTGAACTCGCGTCAATTTTCCACTTGCCATCACAGTCATCAATTCCAACATCTGGTGTTGAGAGACAACAAACTAAACAAGTTGATGGTCCAGCACGCTTGGCAACAGAGGGTGTGATTCTTGGTGTAAATGAATATAGAGGCGTGAAGAAGGAAATCAGGTTGTCCCAAAATGACCGTCGTCGCCATACATATGTAATTGGTGCTACTGGTATGGGTAAATCCGTATTCCTTAAGAATGTGGCTTATCAAGATATGATGGATGGTCGTGGCTTCGCCTTTATCGATCCGCACGGTGATGTGACGGAAGAACTTTTGTCGATGGTTCCACCAGAGAGAATTGACGATGTAATTTACTTTGATCCAAGTGATTTAACCAATCCTATTGGTATGAATATGTTCGAGTGGACAGCAGAGGACCAGAAGGACTTTATCGTGCAAGAGGGTATTAACATGCTTTACTCTCTGTACGACCCAGGACATACTGGTATCTTTGGCCCAAGAGGTGAGCAGATGTTTAGGAATGCAGCATTACTCTTGATGTCTGACCCAGCGGGTGCAACCTTTATTGATGTGCCAAAATGTTTCATTGACCCAGAGTTTGTAAAAGAGAAATTGAAATATGTAACAGATAAGAACGTCTATGATTACTGGACAAAAGAGTTCCCAGCATCTCAGAAATCTAATGACGCTGGTGAGGTTGTGACATGGTTCAACTCTAAGTGGTCACCATTCATCGCAAACCGTATGATGAAATGTGTGCTTGGTCAGATTCATTCTGGTTTTAATATCCGTGACGTGATGGATCAACAGAAGATTCTCCTGGTTAACCTCTCTAAAGGTAAACTTGGTGAGATGAACTCAAAGTTGCTCGGTATGATTTTCGTGATGAAGTTCCAGGCTGCAGCGATGAGCCGTGTGAATATTCCAGAGAACGAACGTAAAGATTTCTGTCTCTTTGTGGATGAGTTCCAGAACTTCTCAACAGAGAGCTTCGAATCGATTCTATCTGAAGCCCGTAAATTCCGCTTGAATCTGTTTGTTGCAAACCAGTTTATGACACAGCTTACAGATAAGATTAGGGAAGGTGTGCTTGGTAACGTTGGCACAATTATCGCTGGTCGTATCGGTGTAACAGATGCGGAAATGCTTGAAAAAGTCTTCACTCCAACCTTTAAGGCAGAGGATTTGCATAAGCAACCAAATTACCACGCTATTGCTACGGTGATGATGTATGGTATGCCAACTGCGCCATTTACGATGAACTTGCTACCTCCGATGGGAGAAGAGAATCAATCTGTACTTGAATCACTCAAGAATTATTCTGCAACTAAGTATGGTCGTCCAATTGCAGAGGTGGAAAGAGAGATTAATGAGAGAATGTCGGTAAAGCCGAAACCAGTCGCTCCAGAGGCGCCAGCAATGCCAGAAATCCCAGAGATGAGAGAAGCTGGCGAAGTTCAGGCTGAGAAGGGGATTGAAGAGGCGATGAATGCCCCAGCGGCGCAGAAACCACAGAGAAAGAGTTTTCTTGATAAATGGGCAAATACCCAAGAGAAGAGGAAGAGTGTTTCAGAGACGCCAGTAGCTGATCCAGAAGTACCAGCAGCTGACCCAGAGGTGTCTGTCGAGATGCTAGAACAAGCTGAGCCTAAAAAAGCTGAAAAACAGCCAGAAAAACGTGAGCCGAACGAGATGAAAGACGGCGACGTCATAAAACTGCGATAATCGCATTTTGGAACTCGAAACGTAAAATTATAGCACTTTGGGCTGAAAGTGGCCTTAGACGCGCTCTCAACGCGTTTAATGGGCTATTAAGCTTGACTTTTTATGTGGCGCGGGCTATACTATTTAAAGATACAAAGAGAGGTAATTAGGTGGGTTAAACCCCGGTATCTGGGATAGAAAATAAAAGAGGAAAAGAGATGGCAAAAGCTGAAGAGTATGACAGCTCAGAAATTCAGGTGCTTGAAGGTCTTGAACCAGTTCGTGTCCGTCCAGGGATGTATATCGGCTCAACAGGTTATGATGGTCTCCATCACTTGATTAAAGAGATTGCTGATAACTCAATTGATGAGGCAATCGCAGGGTATGCTACTAATGTATCAATTACTATCTTGAGCGACGGTGGTGTGCGCGTAGATGATAATGGTCGTGGTATTCCAGTAGACTTACACCCTAAAACACATAAATCAACCCTTGAAACAGTGCTTACAGTGCTCCACGCTGGTGGTAAATTCGGCGGTGGTGGTTATAAGGTATCATCTGGTCTTCACGGTGTGGGTTCATCAGTGGTGAATGCGCTTTCGACTCACATGATAGCTGAGGTTTACAGGGAAGGAAAGATTCATCATATTGAATTCGATACCGGTAAACCAACATCTGATTTGCAGATTACAGGGAAAACAAACAAACAGGGAACAAGTATTACTTTCTACCCAGATCCAACAATCTTTAAAGAGACAACAACCTTTGACTATGATTGGGTGAGCCACTATGCTCGTCACCAAGCATATCTTACAAAAGGTATTTTAATCTCTGTTGCTGACGAGAGAACCGGAGAGAAGGAAGCCTTCTACTTTGAAGGTGGTATCTCTAGCTATGTTAAGCGTCTTAACAACGGTAAAGAGGTGCTCGCAGATGGAATCTTCTATGTTGATAAACAGATTGAAGACTCTGAAGTTGAGATTGCAGTCCAATATAATGACACCTTTGCAGAGACAATGAAGCCATTCGCTAACAACGTTCTTACCCCTGATGGTGGTACGCACGTAGTTGGCTTTAGAACAGCACTTAACCGTGTAATTAACGATTACGCTCGTAAAAATGGTCTTCTTAAAGAGAAAGAAGATAACCTTACCGGTGATGATATCAAGGAAGGTCTTGTTGCAGTTATCTCTGTTAAACTTCCAAACCCAGAGTTCGAAGGTCAGACCAAGAACAAACTTGGTAACCCAGAGGTCCGTGGTTATGTTGATAAGGTAATGAGCGAATACTTCGGTTATTATCTCGAAGAAAACCCAGCAATCGCTAAGAAGATTGTCCAGAAAGCTACTCTTGCAGCTCGCGCTCGCAAGGCTGCTCGTGCTGCACGTGATAATGTTATCCGTAAGGGTGCATTTGATGGTCTTAATCTTCCATCAAAACTTGCTGACTGTAGCTCAAAGAGTCGCGACAACTGTGAACTCTTTATCGTAGAGGGTAACTCTGCTGCAGGTTCCGCAAAGGAAGGTCGTGATTCAGCTATTCAAGCTATTCTTCCACTTCGCGGTAAGGTTCTTAACACCGAGAGAGCACGTCTTGATAAGATGTATGCAAACGCAGAGATTGTATCTCTAATTAAGGCACTTGGTACAGGTATTGGTGACCAATTCGATATTTCTGGTCTTCGCTATGACAAGATTGTATTCATGACGGATGCCGATGTTGATGGTGCCCACATTTCAACCCTTCTTCTTACTTTCTTCTTCAGATACATGCCAGAGTTAATTAAAGAGGGACACGTTTATCTTGCAAAACCACCTCTATTTGGCTTAATTAAGGGTACAGGTAATACTCGTAAGATTGAATATATCTATAACGAAGAAGCACTTGAAGCAACTCTCACAAAGAGAATTGAAGAGAGAAAAGCTGCCGGCACAAAGATTAACGAAGAAGACGAACGCTTCAAACAGGCAGGCTACACTGCACAACAGCGCTTTAAGGGTCTTGGTGAGATGGATGCTGCTCAACTCTGGGAAACTACAATGAACCCAGCAAATAGGACGATTATTAGAGTTAATATCGAAGATGCTGAAAAAGCAGACGCAATCTTTACCAAATTGATGGGTCAAGAGGTCGAAATGCGTAAAAACTTCATTCAATCAAGAGCAGCAACAGTTGATCTTGATGACTTGGACTTCTAGGAAAGGATAAAAAATGGTAGAAAAAGTAAACCCAGAAGACGAAAAAGATGTAAGCAAAAACACTGGTGTACCAGATAGCGCAGACGACCAGGGTGTTGATGAAACTTTTACTAAAGGCGGTACTCGCGAAGAGGAAGCTGAAGAGGTAGAAGAGGAAATCGTTAAGATTGGTGGTTTGACCGCTCACGAAGGTGCAGACGGAGTAGAAGAGCTGACTGTTGAGAACGTGATGGAGGATTCGTTCATCCGTTACTCTCTCTCAGTGATTGTCGACCGTGCGCTCCCAGATGTACGTGATGGTCTCAAGCCTGTAAACCGCCGTATTCTTTACGCAATGCAGAAGAACGGTTGGAAGGCGCCACACGCAACAGTTAAGTCCGCTCGTATCGTCGGTGAAGTGATGGGTAAATATCACCCACACGGTGATTCATCAATTTACGACGCTATGGTTAACCTCGCTCAACCTTGGAAGATGCGTTATACGCTAGTTGAAGGTCAAGGTAACTTCGGTTCGATGGATGGTGATGAACCAGCTGCTTCCCGTTATACCGAGGCTAGGATGGATAAGGTCGGCGCAGAGCTCCTCGCTGATATTGAGAAGGAAACAGTTGATTTCCGCGATAACTTCGATGGTACAGAGAAGGAGCCAGTAGTGCTTCCTGCAGCTCTCCCTAATATTCTCCTTAACGGCCAGATGGGTATCGCTGTTGGTATGGCAACAAATATTCCACCACACAACCTCTCAGAGGTAGTTGATGCAACAGTTGCTCAGATTGATAACCCTGATATCTCTCTTGATGGCTTGATGAAGCATATTAAAGGTCCAGATTTCCCAACTGGTGCTGAAGTTTACGGTGGTGAGCCAATGAAACAGGCTTATGCAACAGGTAAAGGTTCAGTAACAATCCGCGCTGTAGCTAATATCGAGGAGCGTAAAGGTGGCCGCTATAACATCGTAATTACAGAGGTGCCTTATGGTATGAGCAAGGAGGCCTTTATTGAGAAGGTTCGCCAGCTCGTAATTGATAAGAAAATCACTCATATTGCTGATGCACGTGATGAATCTGCTCGTGGTAAGGTGCGTGTGGTGGTTGAACTTAAGAAAGATGCCTTCCCGAAGAAGATTTTGAACCAACTCTTTAAGCTAACAGATCTCCAGACCACATTCCACTACAACGTTTTGGCGCTTGTTGATGGTATTCAGCCTCGTGTGATGGGTCTTAAAGAGATTCTCGCAGAGTTTATTAAGCACCGTCAGAAGGTGATTCGTAGAAGAACAGAGTATGACCTCAGAAAAGCTAAAGAACGCGCTCATATCCTCGAAGGTTTGAAGATTGCGCTTGATAACATCGATGAGGTGATTAAGACTATTCGTGAATCTTACGATGATGCTGATAAGCAACTCATGAAGAAGTTCGGCCTCTCTGAAATTCAGGCTGCAGCAATCCTTGCAATGCAACTTCGCCGTCTCCAAGGTCTCGAACGCGATAAGATTGAGGAAGAACTCAAAGAGCTTCATGAATTGATTGCTAAATATGAGGATATCCTCTCTGATGAAATGAAGATTTTGGCAGTCGTAAAAGAGGAACTTCTTGCACTTAAAGAGAAATATGGTGATGAAAGAAAATCTAAGATTTTCAATCACGAACTCGGTAAATTCTCTGAGGAAGAGCTTATTCCAGAGGAAGAGTCAGTTATTCTCCTTACAGCAGAGAACTATGTAAAGCGTGTCTCTCAGAACGACTTCCGCCGCCAGAACAGAGGTGGTAAAGGTAAGAAGGGTATGACAACTAAGGAAGAAGATGTGATTTCACAGATTATCACTGCTTCATCTCATGATTTCTTGCTATTCTTCACCTCTCAAGGTCGTATGTTTAGGATGAAAGCTTACGAAATCCCTCAAGCTTCACTTCAAGCTAAGGGTACGGCAGCGGTGAATCTCCTTAACATGCACCCGGACGAGAAAGTTACAGAGGTGATTAAAGAGAATTCTGAAGTTTCAGCTGAAGATGGCTACCTCTTTATGTGCACCAAGAAGGGTACAATCAAGAAGACCGCAATCAAGCAATACATGAACGTTCGTTCAAATGGTCTCATCTCTATTAAGCTTGATCCAGGTGATGAACTTAAATGGGTGAAGGCTACAACAGGTAAGAACGATATCATCGTCTCAACCTCAGCTGGCCAGGCTATCAGATTTAACGAAGCAGATGTACGCGCGATGGGCCGTTCAGCAATGGGCGTCAGAGGTATCAGGCTCCGTCCAAAAGATGAAGTCGTTGGTATGGACATCGTAACTGATCCAAAGCAAAAATTGATTGCTGTCTCTGCAAACGGTTATGGAAAAGCAACTTTGGTCTCTAACTTCCCAATCCACAAGCGTGGTGGTGTAGGTATTAAGGTCGCAGCTGTAACAGCGAAGACTGGTAATATCGTAGCAGTTCACACGCTCGATCCAGAAGCATCAGAGGTAATTATGATGTCAACCAAGGGACAGGCAATCCGTGTAGCAGTGAAGGAAATTCCAACACTTGGACGTGCAACTCAAGGTGTTCGCATCATGAAGATGGCTGAAGGTGATACAGTTGCTTCTCTCGGTATTGTCTTGCCAGAAGAGAAAGACGACGACGGCGAAGCTGCTGAAGCTACCGCTGAAACTGAAGCTAAATAAGAGCTTTAAAACGAAAAATCCCCACTTTACTGGGGATTTTTTGATGATTTTTGGGGTTAAAAATGCGAAAATGGACGGTTTTATCTCTGTTAATTGTGTGCAGAATTGCATTTTTGGCACTTTTTATGGGAAATAAGCATTAGCATGATTAAAATTTTGAGGATTTTTTGATGAAATTACCCCTGTTAAAATCAGATTTTTGAAGAAAATAACGTGCTTATGCTTGTATTATTTTTTTGGTTTGGTATAGTGCGCGCAAATCAAGAGAACAGGAGTTAAAATGAACGGTAAAATAGTTAAGAAAATCTTGTCGGTGGTAGCAGTGCTATCTCTGTTATTTCCGAGTAACGTCTTTGCGGAAACAGGGGTAGTATATGTACCAAAACCTTACAATATTCCAATTATTCATGTGGCAAGAATAGACATGACGAATAATCAGATAGAATTTCGTGTCAGCAGTCTAATGGTTGGAAGTAGAAAGATTAAAGAGGTGGAACTCTTGTATCTTCCGGATGGAGTAGATGAAGAGCGGCTCCTAGAATATGACTTATCAGAGATGGAAGGGGTAAAGACAGCTTTTAAAAACAGTGAAAACTTTGAAGATTATTACGTTGATATGGTCAACTTCTACAGAAGTTATATTGTAGATGCGTTTTATGATTTAAAAGAGAATGAAATTGGCGAAATGATGTTTATTGTTCGACTCGAGAGTGGCGAAACGTGGGTAGATAAGATAGATTATAAGATTTGTAAGAATCTTTGGAAGCCGGGTGCGGATTGCTATGAAGCGGGGTTCGTAATTAAAAATGAAGTAAACAGCACGCTTTATTCGATGGCGGTAGCACCAGAGAGATATGTTCCGCCAGAGAAGATAATAGAGACGGTTGTAGTTGAGATTCCGGTAGAGAAGGAGCCTGATGAGGCTGAAACCGGGAGCGATGAAACAGAGGAGGAATCTGAAAATACAGGGAACTCCGAAACGGAATCTGGTTCTGGGTCTGAATCTGAATATGAATCTGGAGACAATAATGAAACGAGGGTGGAAACAGAGAAAAATACTGAAGAGACCGAGGAAATTACTGAAGAACGATCTGATAATCAGAATACGGATTTAAGTTCTGAGATTGTCATAGATGATAGTTACAGGAAGAAAGAGATAATTATTGATAATAGTATCTTGGAAGAAACAGATAATGAAAGTCATGAAGGCCCAGGTGAAACTACGCTAGATGTGCCGGTTCTGGGTAAGGTAGAAACAGAGGCAAAAGAGGACAACAGCTGGTTAAACTGGTTCCTGATTGGCTTCTGTAGCGGCACAATATTAACATCGTTCCTATTTCTGACAATAAAAAGAGTAAAGGACTCTCGAGTGAAATAATCTTTCAACCCACTCGCCGACACCCTCAAAAATAGCTTATCTCCCTAAGGCTAAACCTTTCTCAGGTGTCGGTTGGTCAAAAATAGGTGTACATTAAGAGAAGAATAGCAGAAACAATATTTCTCCACCTCTGAAATAGTGTTTCTCCTTAATCAAGCTCCCATCTTTTATCTGGTCATGATATAGTCATAATTTCATAACTTCTAAAATCGAAAGTTTCTATTGGCGGATGGGAGCACCAAAATAGTGTATAATGTAGTTATGGATAGTTTTTATGTCTTAATTGCATTCTTTTTAGGTTGGCTTTTGGCACAATCTGCAAAGATTATTATTACCTTAATTATGAAGAAGGGAAAAGTCTCATTTAAGGAATTAATTGAGCTAACGATGAAATCTGGAGGGATGCCATCTTCGCATACGGCATGTTTTACTGCTGCATCGCTTACGATTGGCTTTAGATGTGGATTTGACTCAGCACTCTTTGCGCTTGCAGTATGTAATACCGTAATTATTATCTATGACGCTACAAATGTACGTTATGCGGTTGGTCAACAAGGAAAATTATTAAATAAAATCGCTAGTAATTTTGACAGTCAGACAGCAAAACCTTTGAAATTAGTGGAAGGACATACGGTTGCACAGGCGGCAGTTGGCTTTGTAATTGGTGTAGTAATTGCGCTTGCGATCGAACTTTGCCTAAAATAATAGGGAAAAACGCGGTAAAAATGGCGTTTTTCGGGGACTTGGCTAAAATATCATAAAAAAGTCAAAAAAAGTCCAAAAAAAGTCTTGACGAAATTATCTAGTTGATATAAGATAGGAAATATCAAACAGCTGCGAGAGGTTATTTTAGTAGTGTTTGAAACAGAAGCTTAACAATTTAGTTGTGCAATTTATTTTTTAGAAACAATTGTTTTTAAAATATCATCGTCAGTTTTTTTATTTGAGTAATCAAATTTGAATTTATGACTTCTTTTAAAGAAGTCCTTAATGGAGAGTTTGATCCTGGCTCAGGATGAATGCTGGCGGCGTGCCTAATACATGCAAGTCGAGCGGTAACAGGGCTTCACCGTTTCCTTGACACACCTAGCGTGCTATCGTAGGTTGTTCGATTCGAGGGAACAGTGAAGCTGCTGACGAGCGGCGGACGGCTGAGTAACGCGTGGGAACATACCCCAAACTGAGGGATAACGCACCGAAAGGTGTGCTAATACCGCATATGATCTTCGGATTAAAGGATTTATCCGGTTTGGGACTGGCCTGCGTACGATTAGA
>CAMZAD010000005.1 GCA_947304155.1 uncultured Candidatus Saccharibacteria bacterium | reverse complement strand
ACTTTTGACATTAACTGCCAAGAGGACCGTGCATGGCGGGTAGTTTAACTGGGGCGGTTGCCTCCTAAAGAGTAGCGGAGGCGTTCAAAGGTTGGCTAACTACGGATGGAAATCGTAGTGATAGTGTATGCGCAAAAGCCAGCTTGACTGTGAGGGCTACAACCCAATCAGACACGAAAGTGGGAGCAAATGACCCGCTGTATAGAACTTCGGTTCAATTTACGTGGGAAAGACAGCGCACACGGATAAAAGTTACCCTGGGGATAACAGGCTGATCGCGCCCAATAGTTCACATAGACGGCGCGGTTTGGCACCTCGATGTCGGCTCATCACATCCTGGAGGGGGAGCACCTTCCAAGGGTCCGGCTGTTCGCCGGTTAAAGTGGTACGCGAGCTGGGTTCAGAACGTCGTGAGACAGTTCGGTTTATATCCGGCATGATCGTTAGGAATTTTGAGGAGATTTGTCTCTAGTACGAGAGGACCGAGATGAACGAATCTCTAGTGTATCGGTTGTGGCCACCTGCTGCATTGCCGAGTAGCTATGTTCGGAAGAGATAAGCGCTGAAAGCATATTAAGCGCGAAGCCCACTCCAAGATAAGAATTCCCTATGACCTCCCAGAGAGAAGATCTGGTTGATAGGTGCAAGGTGGAAGCACGGTAACGTGTGGAGCCGAAGCATACTAATAGAGGCATTGCCTTTTTATGCTCAAACTATTACATTTATGCTTGCATGAATGTGGATAGTTTGATACACTTAACTAGCAATCGGTGCTGGATACAGTATCGTGTGTAAGTTTATTTTACAATTCGTTTGACACTGAATGGACATCAATACTCGCAGTTTTAAAGTAAATCTATAATAATTGCATGGATGGCGCATTTATCGCATCCCGACCTTTATAGAAAGACTTTAACCGGCGTAATTGGTGCCCATAGCGCTGGGGAAATACCTGTTTACATTCCGAACACAGAAGTCAAGCCCAGTCGCGGCGATTATACTGCAATTGCGGGAAACTAGCAAGGTGCCAAATTATACGGTAACCCTCCTTAAAGGAGGGTTTTCGTTTCATCTTAAAAACTGCCGTCTGTGGCAGTTTTTTGTTGATTATGGTAAAATATGCTTATGGTTAACCGAGATATTAAAAGTGCTAGAAAGCGCATGAAAAGGGCGGAAAGAAACGCCAATCGCGCTGCTAGAATTGATTCTAAGAGCAAAAGAAACGAGCTAAAAAACTTCCGTAAACAGAAAAGATTACAGAAAAAGGCGGAAATTAAGGCTCAAAAAGTTGCTGTAGAAAGCGCAAAACTTGCAGTCGCAAATACTAAAAATGCTGTTTATGGACGCGAAAAGAGGGGAATTAGAGGCTTCTTAAAGAGGCAAAATATCTCTGGTAAAGTCTTTTCTGGGTTAATTATTAACTTTGTTTTTGCGATTTTTGAACTAATTGGCGGGCTTTTCTCGGGGTCTGCTGCAATTATCTCAGACGCAATTCATGATTTTGGCGATGCACTTTCGCTTGGTTTTGCAATTTATTTCGGCAAAAAGTCTAAACATGGCCCAGATAAAAACTACACCTACGGCTATTCAAGATTCTCAATTTTAGGCGTATTCGTTACGACTGTCGTGCTCGTTGTCGGTGCTGCCTTTATGATTTATGTCTCGATTCTAAAACTTATTATTCCAACCGACATAGATGTCAAGCTCATGATAATCTTATCTGTAATTGGGCTTTTGATTAATACAATTGCAGCCTTTAGAACCGCAGATGGGCGCTTTAATATCGTAAAGGCTATCTCGAAGGGCACTGTAAATGAAATCGTGCTTGAAGATGTGATTGGCTGGATTGTAGTACTCGCTGGCTCTGTTGTAATGCTAGTGACGAACTGGAATTGGCTCGATCCAATCATGTCAATTGTTATCTCAGTTTACCTAATGATTTCAAGTATCAGCAGCTTTAAGAAAGTCTTGGAGCTCTTCCTTGAAAAAGTTCCAAACGGCATCTCGGTTGATATTGTGAAGTATCAAGTGCTTGCAATCCCACACGTCAAAAAAGTCCACCATCTCCATCTTTGGAGCATGGATGGTACGAAGATGTATGCTACAATGCACGTCGTAGTTGACGGTAAAATTGTGGACGGTGTCTTTATTGAAAATAGTGTGCCAAATCGCTTCAATATTAAGCAAGAAATCCGAAAACAACTAAAAAGCACTGGTATTTCCGACGTCACGATTGAACTTGAAGACGAAGGCGAAAAATAAAAAGCATCAAAAATCCACCCCAAACGAGGTGGATTTTTTGATTATTCTTCAGATTCTTCGATTGCTGAGAAGAGAGAATCTTCGACGTTAGTCTTTTTCTTCTTCTTTGGAGCTTCGGCGAGCTCGATGTCGAGTTCGAAACCGGTAAGCTTAGAAGCGAGACGGACGTTTTGACCTTGGCGGCCAATTGCGATAGATTGTTGATCTTCAGTGACAAAGACCTTAGCGTGCTTGCCTTCGATTTCAACTTTCATGATTTCAGCTGGAGAAAGAGCTTCGCGGATGTATTCAGAAGCGTTGTCACTCCAGTTGATGATGTCGATTTTTTCGCGTTCACCGATTTCATTCATCACAGCTTGGACACGAACACCACGGCCACCGACGAAGGTACCGACTGGGTCTACGCCAGGAACAGTGTTAATAACAGCGATTTTGGTACGGCGACCAGCTTCACGTGCGATAGCGCGGATTTCAACGGTGCCGTTTTCGATTTCAGGAACTTCTTGGATGAAGAGTTGTTTGACGAACTCTGCAGAGCCACGAGAGAGAATAAGTTGTGCGCCACGTTCATTGCGTTCAATTTCTTTGATAAGAACCTTGATACGTGCACCAACAGAGTAATATTCGCCGTCGATTTGTTCGCTCTTTGGCATGATACCAGAAGCCTTGCCAAGGTCGATGCGAACGATTTTTGGCTCAACGCGTGAAACTACGCCGGTAACGATTGTACCAACTTTGTCTTCAAACATTGAAAGAACTGAGTCGCGTTCTGCTTCGCGAAGACGTTGAACGATAACTTGTTTTGCGGTCATTGAAGCGACACGGCCGAAGGTTTTAACTTCGCGTTTTTCTTCAACGATTTCACCGATTTCTTTGCCTTTAGCTTCAGATTGTGGAATTTCAGTAGCTGGGTTGTATGCCAAACCATCTTCAATTACTTCACGGTCGATAAAGACAAATGCTTCACCGGTTTTGAGGTTTAAAGTTGCGCGGACATTCATGTCCTTCTCGCCTTCCTCTTTGCGCCAAGCAGCAGCAATTGCGGTTTGAATTACATCAAGCACAGTATCTTCAGTCAAGTTTTTTTCTTCTGCGATGACTTTTACCATCGCGGTCATGGATTTAAGATCAAGTCCTTCCATTTTTTACCTTTCTTTTTAGTTAAAATTATCCGGCCTTCTTCAGGTCGGATTCTTACCTATAGTATAGCAAACTTTGTCATTTGAGTCAAGCTCTGTTATAATAAACATAAGGATAAAGACAGATGGAAGACAAAGAAGTTCCAAAAAGAAAAGTGAATCCAGAGAATATTATCCTCGGCCTTGATATCGGGACCGAATTCGTAAAAGCTGTTATTGCCGCAAAAGGAAAAGATAATACTCTCGAGATTATCGGAGTAGGGAAGGCTCATCAATCGATGGGCAATATGTATGATGGTGCTATTGCTGATATTCCAGGTGTAATTTCTGTCTGCGAAAAGGCTCTGAGTCAGGCTGAAGACCAGGCTGGCGTGGTTTCAAAAACCACTGTAGTCGGTATTGCGGGTGAACTCGTTAAAGGCACGACTAACACCGTGCACTACCGTCGTAAAAATGGTAACAAGCCAATTACTGAGCAGGAAATGGAACTTATTGTTCAGAAAATCCAGGAGAATGCTGGCGAAAAAGCTAAGAGGGAATTGGCCGATGAGACCGATAATCCGGATATTCAAGTTCGCTTAATAAACTCTGCGATTGTTAGCCTTACGATTGATGGATATAAAGTCAGCAACCCGGTCGGATTTAAAGGTTCTGAACTTATTATTCAATTCTATACTGCCTTCGCGCCGCTCGTGCATATCTCGGCAATTGAAAAGGTCTGTACGGAGCTTAACCTTGATTTGCTCGCGGTGGCCGTAGAACCGTTTGCGGTCTGTCGTGCTTGTCTTGGTGATGATTTGGACGCAAACTTCTCGGCAATTGTGATGGATATTGGTGGCGGTACGACTGACATTGCTGTAGTTGACGATGGCGGAGTTGAAGGAACTAAGATGTTTGGCATTGGTGGCCGTAGCTTCACTCATCAAATTGCTAACCAACTTGATATTGATTTTGATTTGGCAGAACGTTTGAAATTAAATCTTGATCGCGACCTTTTGTCTGACCCGGCAATTACAACCATTGCTGACGCCGCTTCGGCAAACGAGCTTGCAACCTACATTGAAAATAGCGATAAAAAACAGGCAATCTATAAAGCACTTGATAGCAACATTGATGTTTGGCTCTCTGGAATTGAAATCGCGCTTGAAGAATTTACTACTACCGACACACTACCAGGCAAAATTCTGCTTTGTGGCGGTGGCGCTGGCTTAGTTGCGCTCCAAGAAGCGCTCGCAACTAAAGATTGGTGGACCGAACTTCCATTCTCGCGCCGCCCAGTTGTGCATCTTCTAGATGATATTGATATCCCTGGAATTGATAACACTACAGATGTAGATTTGGACTATTCATATATTACCGCCTTCGGACTTCTTCGTGTGGCGCTTGATACGATGACTGATACGACTGAACCGACTGGACTTCGCGCAAAAATTGCTAAGTTATTACAAAATTAAAAAAGGAGGATAATGTTAAAAAACTTCAAAGATAGTACTTTTAAGACGGTGTCGAGAATTATCGGCATCTTCGCTCGCATCGGCAGCGTTTTTGCTTGGATTGGCGTAGTGTTTATGGTGCTTGGCGCATCTGCTATGGCCTACACGGCTCACAATATCGTGATTAATCCAGAAACTCAAGAAATGTCAGCCTTTGGTATTAGTACAAACTACAAAATTGAAGCTCAAACCATTAAATTTGATAACGGCTTCAGTATTACTTTGGACGAAAAAGCTGCAAACGATATCAAAAACTATATCAGCAATGACTTGCAGCATGATTTGAGTTTCGGTTCAATCGTAGTGTTGGTTGGCGCAGTTGCGGTAGTATTTAGTGCAGTCTGTTTGAATAACGTCGCAAATCTCTTCAAGAGTATCGCAGAAGAGAAAACGCCATTTACAGAAGAGAACTTGGAATATGTTGATAAAATCTTTATTTATGAGATTGTCATCTTTGTCCTTGGTTGTGTAATCGACATTATGGCGAGCGCATTCTTTAAGCACTCTCTCAATATTCACGTCAGTAGTGGTACATTCTCAACTATCATTCCAGTATTTATTGGTGCATACCTCTTCAAACGTGGCTACGAGCTTGAATCTAAATCAAAAGCAAAAGCTACCAAAGAATAAAAATCAAAAAAATAACCCCCAAGTTCGGGGTTATTTTTTTATCTCAACTATTTCGCCAGGCTTTAAATCGCCAAGTTTATAGTTTCCAAATTCAATACGATGAAGTTTTTTAACCTCATATCCGAGCGCAGCGAACGTGCGACGAATTTGTCTGTTGCGACCTTCGCTCATCTCGACTTGCCAAGTAAGGCGATCGTCGGATAATCTCGTTAAGAATAGTTTACTTAGACCATCTTCAAGTTGGATGCCAAAGTCGGAAATTTCTTGTTGGTGGAGCGGCTCAAGCGCGTGGTCTAATGTCACAACATAAGTTTTTAGCTTATAGAACTTTGGATGCGTGTGCTTATAAGCAAAGTCACCGTCATTAGTTAAAATGATTAATCCGGAACTATTTTTATCAAGCCTGCCAACCGTCTTTAAACTCTGATATTTTTCTGGCAAGAGCTCATAAAGTGTAGGTGTGTCGCCCTGGCGCTTTCTAGAAGAAACATAGCCTTCAGGCTTATTCATCATAAGATAAGTGTATTCAACTGGTTTTGCATCGATATCTTTGCCACAGTAAGAGATTTTGTCGGCATCGGTAATCCTAGCCCCTAAAATAGCGGGCTTATCATTCACCAAAACCTTACCGCTTGCAATTGCGTTGTCTGCCTCACGGCGAGAAAGGCCGAGTTTCTCGGCTAAGAATTTATTTAAGCGGTATTCCATTCTTATATTATATCACAAAATACTAGTTTTGTCCAGGGAAGCTGAAAAGTGAAGGGTCAATTTGTGGAGCTGCTGGCTGAGCTTGTGGAGCTTGTTCTGGGGCAGGAGCAGGGGCAGCCTCTGGGGCAGGTTGTGCTTCTGGAGCTGGGGCAGGTTGTGTCTCAGGTTGAGCTACTGGTTGCGCTTCAGGTTGAACAGGGTTAGGCTGAACTGGAGCGGTATCTGGCATTTGAGGTTGTTCAACGCCTTCCGTACCAGTACTGACAGGATTTACTGGAGCTTCAGCAGGAGCTGGAGCGGCGGCACCAGTATCATTCAAAACTTCATGTACAGCATTAACAACATCTTCAATTCCAACTTGTGACTTCACGAGGTAGCGGTCTGCACCAAGCGCATTGCCACGTTCGCGCTGGTCTTCTGAAGAAAGCGCGGTCATCATAATTACCTTAATATCTTTAGTCTCAGCAGTTTGCCTCAAGATATCAAGCATATCAAAACCAGAAATTTTTGGCATCATTACATCAGACAAAATCAAATCAGGCTTCTCGCGGACAGCCAAAGCGAGTGCAGCTTCACCATCACCGGCAGAAATAATTTCATAGCCTTCAGCAGTCAAACGAATGCTGTAAATTTCTCTTAAACTTTGATCGTCTTCAACTAATAAAATCTTTGCCATACTAACCTTATTCTATACTACTTATCGTTATTTTGAAAGTCCTTAATTACATTTGACCTGGAATTCCTGGTTGTGTTTGCGGCGCTGGAGCAGGCTGAATTGGCTGCGCTGGAACAGGCTGAATTGGCTGCACTGGAACTGGCTGAACCGGTGCAGGTTGCGGAGCTGGCTGAGTTGGAACTGCTACCTGGACTGGTTGAACTGGTTGGGTAGGAATCACAGTCGGTTGAACCGGTGGAATTGCTGGTTGCATTGGAGTCGTAATTTGTTGACCTGGCACCTGTGCCTGAGTCTGAGCTGCGACATTATTTACGCTCATCATCTCGGTGTTTGCAATAATCTGTTTTCTGCGTTCATACTCTTCAAAAGTAAGCCTTGGCAAGCTGAGATAGAAAGTTGAGCCCTCGCCAAATGAGCTTTCAGCCCAAATCTTGCCACCCATCGCTTCAGCGCGCATCTTTACAATATAAAGCCCAAGACCAGTGCCACCAATTTCGCGAGTTTGTGAGTTGTCTACGCGATAGAACTTTTGGAAAATATGCTTCAAATCATCTGGCGAAATACCAATGCCAGTATCTGTTACATTAATCAAAACACGGTCACCATCGCCACGAACATTTACCCAAATTGCCCCGCCTTCTTTGGTGTATTTAATGGCATTTTCAACTAAGTTATTAATAATTTCACGCATGAAATCTACGTCAACTAAAGCGTACGAAACTTGGTCAATTGTTCGGATGCCACTAGTTGAACCATCAACGCCGTCATTTGCGCCAAAAGTGAACTTAATATTCTTTTGACCCATCATTGGAATCTGACCACTAACAATTTCGCGAACTAAGCTATTTACCTCCGTTGGAACAAGATGGACCTTAGCTTTTTTGTCGTCAAGTTTAGTTACATCAAGTAAGTCTTTAAACAAACGACCGAGATGCTGAGATGAAGCGTGCGCCTCTTCAAGATATTTTCTAGCGCGATCATCAATAGTTGCACATTGTGGGTTAAGTGCCAAACCAAGGTAGCCCTCAATTGAAGCGACTGGAGTTCTCATCTCATGTGAGGCGGTTGAAATGAATTCGGCCTGCTCACCCTCTTCTTCAAGTTCCTTTGCAATATCACGCATGGAAATAATTTTTTCGCCACGGCCAGTCTTTGAAAGGGTAATTGTTATAGCTACAGCCTTCTTCTGTTGCAAAACATTTACGAGAACATAAGAACGTGTAGTGAATTCCTGATTCTTGGCGAGTGCCGCAAAAACCTCATTTGCGGAATCCTCAATCTTTACGCCTTCACCATTTTCAAAAGTCAAAAGACCAGCAACATTTACATTCATCACTGCATCTGGGGTATTATAACCTACCATCGCGAGCGCAGCAGGGTTAATCATACGCACAATATTTTGTGCGTCAACAATAATCACACCCTCGGAAATTGAGTCAAGCACCATACTAGCGAGCAACATTTGCTCGGCGCCACCCTGAGTTCCTGATGTAATGCCTGAACCCGCTACTACGCCTGAATTTTTATTTCTACTGAAAATACCCATTGAGTTCATTTTACCATAAAAACTTTAGGAATCTTCAAAAATATATGGTAAAATTGATGTATGAATAAAGACGTCATCTATATTGAGCCGGAAGATGATATCACAGATATTATTAACCGGATTAAAACTGCGAAACAAAAAGTCGTCGCACTTGTTCCACCTAAAAAGTTAGGTGTGTTACGTTCAGCTGTGAACGTAAAATTAATTGCAAAAACTGCCAAAGCTAGTGATAAGGCTGTTGTAATTATTACAACAGATACTAGCCTGATTAAAATGTCGGCTATGGCTGGCTTACCAATCTCAAAGAATCTAAACTCACGCCCAATTTTGCCTTCAGAGTTTATAAATCGCAAAAAAGCTGAGAAAAAGGCTGAAGAGGTTGCTCCTGAAACCGTAGAAGCAGGAGAGAATACTGAAGAAAAGACAGAATCCACTGAAGCTGAAGCAGGTGAAGAATCTGCTGAGGTGGCTGGTGCTGCTGTAAAAGCAAAAAAAGATGACGTAGAAATTGACTCTGACGAGATAGATGACGCAGAGAAAGATAAAAAGAAGAAAAAAGATAACAAAGTTTCAAAAATCCCTAACTTTGATAAATATCGCAAATGGATAATCATCGGCGCAACCGTCTTTATGCTCCTTATTGTCTTCCTAGTTTGGGCGCTTGTAATCGCTCCATTCGTAAAGATTAACGTGAAACTTAGCGCTTCTTCATACCAGATTTCCGAGAATACTACACTCGTAAAAAACGAAAAAGACGTTGACATAAACGCAGGTAAATTCTTGCTTGAGCAAGTTAAATATGAAGATGAATCTTCAGTTGAATTTGACGCAACCGGGACAGCAAACCATGGAGAAAAAGCCACCGGTACAATCGTGATTGGCGCAGTCTTTGCAAACTCAGCTACCGTTGTTGTCCCAGCTGGCACTGTTATTACTAACGGTGATTTAAGTTATGCCACGAAAGACGCACTTACAATTACACTTAAAGAAACTTGGTCAAATTCAGACTGTGCTAATAAGACAACCGTTTTACAGGATGGTGGATGTATTATTTATGGCCGCGCCGACGTTGTAGCAACTGAAGCTGGTACAAAATACAATATTGAAAGTGCAAAGAATACTGGTTGGAAGATCGAAGGTCGAACCTTGCTTGCTTATACTGACTCAGCAATCACTGGTGGTACCGATAAGATGGTAAAAGTTGTTACTGAATCAGACATTGAAGACGCAAAGTCTCAACTTGAAAACAACGAAGAAGCAAAGCAGAAACTCATTGAACAAATCAATGATAACGATATGGTCAAAATCGAATCAACCTATAAAGTTGAAACTAAGGAACCTGTCTCTAAGCCAGCTAAAAATGAGGTTGTAGAAGAGGGTAAAAAAGCTAAACTGACTGCAAAAACTACCTATACAATCTATGTTGTTGACCGTGTAGCAATTGAAAACTACTCTAAGAATTACATGACAACAGCAAATGTACTTGATAATAATGACGTAATCTACTCATATAGCAATATTCACTTTGATCGTGTGTATGAGAATGATAAGACTAGCTACACCGCAAAGATTAAAGTTAATGTAAAATATGGTCCGGAAATCTCTGAAAAGAAAATCCTAGAAACAATTAAAGGACGTAAAATCGGCGAGGTTAAAGCACTAATTAAAGATTTATCACGTGGCGTTTACAAGGTTGATACTGAAGTAAGCTTCCCATGGGTATACAGTGTTCCAAATGACGAGAACAAAGTAGAGATTAAAATTGAAGCCGAGACGGAGGACTAATGAAGCTGATTGGACTTGATGTCGGCACTAAACGCATTGGTGTCGCGAAGGCTGATTCTGCTACGAAAATTGCCGTCCCAAATGGCGTAGTCCAAGTTAACGGTCAAGAATTTGCCGAAATTGCTCGCATCGCAAAACTCAATAAAACTTCAACTTTTGTGATGGGTTTACCACGCAATAATGAAGGCGCAGAAACGAAGCAGAGTGAATACGTGCGCCAGTTCGCACGCGAACTCGCAATGAGCATTCCAAATACGAATATTTATTTCCAGGATGAATCATTAACTTCAGTTGAGGCAGAGCGACGTTTGAAAGAGCGTAAAAAGGGTTATCAAAAAGGCGATATTGATGCCGAAGCTGCTAGCATTATCTTGCAGGACTTCCTTGAACGGTTAATTACCAATGGCCGACCTGATACAAAACCATATACTTCAGAAGATGCTAAAAAAGAGAACGACAGTCAAAATAACAGTGAGAAAGTAATCAAAAAAGTGGCAAAATCCAAAAAAGACAAGCATAAACTCGGGACCGTCCTTGGCGCAGTTTTTGGTTCAATTGTCTTGCTTGGGGCTGTGCTCGGTGGGCTTGCATACTTTTGGTATACCTATTCACTAAAACCAGTCAATGTCAAAGAATGTAAATTCAAAACACCTGAAGAAGCGGCTTTAAGTGAAGAGTCTGAAGAGATCGAAGAATGTAGATATGTCCACTTTAAGGTCTCAAATGATGAGTCCGTTGCGATAATTTCAAAAAATCTTAAGGATGCGAATTTAATTAAGTCCGACCTTGCAATGAAAATTTATACAAAACTATCTGGCACGGCGAGCGACATCAAGGCTGGCGAATATCAACTTCGTTCAACTATGAGCACTGCTGATATCGTAGATGTATTTATTAAAGGTGTGGCAGATGATAATGTCTTTAATATTACTTTCTTGCCTGGCGAAACCGTTGCGGATATTAAGAAGAAGCTCGAAAAACAGGGATACACTGCAGAAGAAATTAAGATTGCTTTTGAAAAACAATACGACCACCCAATTTTGAAGGGTCTCTATGGCGAGAATGGTAATTTAAGTAGCTCTGCTCAGCCAATCGCAGTCCAACTCGAAGGCTACATTTTTGGCGACACCTATCAATTCTATAATGGTGAGTCAATCGATAAAATTATCGTCACAACTCTTGATGCTCTAGAAAATGTCGTTAAGAAAAATGACCTTGAAGCAAAATTTAAGGCTCAAGGACTAAGTTTGAGAGAGGGTATTATCTTGGCGAGTATCGTCCAGAAGGAAGCTAGAGCAGCCGACATGAAAGGCGTTGCGCAAGTCTTTATTAATCGCGTCCGCGTTGGTATGATGCTTGGCTCAGATGTAACTGCTACTTATGCCGCCGATCTTGTTGACCCAATGCGTAAGAAACTAGTTTCAAACTATGACATTATTAGATATAAATCTCCTTATAATACACGTGTTAGTGCCGGCCTAACTCCAGGCCCAATTTCAAACCCTGGACTTAACGCTCTACTCGCTGTTGCTGATCCTGATAGCTCGAAGAAGTCAATGTACTATTTCTTGACAGGGGACGACGGAAAGATGTATTATAGTGATACTGAGGCAGGGCACAATCAGAACATCCGAAAGTATTGCCGAATTCTCTGCAACGTAGCCTTATAGTGGGGTCTCAGCTAGTTATGACAGCAAAACAAGGAAAAACTAAAACCAAAAAAACGGCACGAGCAAACGCCCTTCGCCGTGTTTTTCCATATATCGTATATTCTGTCGCAATTCTAGCTCTCGTCTTCTTTGGCTCAATTAATAAATTTGGCGGCGAAAGTATTAATGTTGATATGCGTGCGCTCGCTCAGAATAACTTCTCGGCTTCAGCTGACCAAGTTTCTCAGATGTATATCGTGTCAGATCTTGCAACTTCAATGAATCTTTCTACTGCATCTGTTATTACAATCAACTACGATTCCATCATCTCTGCTTTATCTTATGCATCATCTACTTCAGCCGACAAAATCGACAAGCCAACTGTGATTGATACTTCATATCTTGCTGTTGGTGTGGTTGAATATGTGGTTTCAAACGGTGAAGATATTGCTTCAATTGCTCGTAAATACTCTGGCTCTGGTGTAACCGAGACAATGATTCGTTGGTCTAATAACTTCAAGGCCACCGCTAAAGTTAAGGCTGGCCAAAAAATTCTCGTCCCAAGCCGTGCCGGCTTCGTCTATAAAGTTAAGAAAAACGATACTGTCGCAAGCCTCGCAAAGAAATATAAATCTGATGCAAATGAAATTATTGCTGCAAACTCACTTGAACTTGATTCAACTCTCAAAGTCAACATGTATATTTTGATTCCAAACGGTGTTCTTCCTGAAACTGAACGCCCAGATTATGTTGCTCCAACTAGAAAACCAACTTCATACGCTTCGTATTCATCTTCATATCACGCACAGTATGCTGCTGGAAACCGCTACGCCTATGGTTGGTGTACTTGGTATGCCTGGTCACGTCGTCCAGATTTGCCATCAAACATGGGTAACGCTCGCTCTTGGGGTGTTAACGCTGCTCGTGCTGGGTTCAGAGTTGATAAAACTCCTCGCGCAGGCGATATTTTCCAAAACAATAACGGCTACTATGGTCACGTGGGTTATGTTGAATCAGTCAACTCAGATGGTACAATTACTATTTCAGATATGAACGGTAAGGCTGGTTGGGGCCGCGTTTGGACTGGTCCAATCGCCAAAGCTACCTGGAGTAAATGGAACTTCATCCACAGAAAATAACAGGGGCTAAACCTTGAAAAATAAGCATTTTGTGATATAATAAGGGCATATGTTTGTTGATACTGCAAAAGTGAAATTACAAGCCGGTAAAGGCGGTGATGGTGCCGTCTCTTTTCGCCATGAAATTTATATTCCAAAAGGTGGTCCAGATGGTGGCGATGGCGGTAAAGGTGGTTCAATTATTTTCCGTGCAGACAAAGATACAAACACACTTTTAGACTTCCGTTTTAATCCAGAATGGAAAGCCGAAGATGGTAAAAACGGCTCAGGCACCCGCTCTGCAGGTCGTGCCGGTAAAGATTTGATTATTGAAGTTCCAATCGGCACAGTTGTTAAGCGTGACGGTGTTGTTATTGCCGACCTTACCCGTGACCAAGAAGAAGCTGTAATCGCCAAAGGTGGCGACGGCGGCTTTGGTAATGCCCACTTTAAGTCTTCAACTCGCCAAACTCCAATCATCCATGAAGTGGGTGAGCCAGGTGAAGCTTTTGAAGCTGAACTTGAGCTCAAACTTCTCGCAGACGTTGGTCTCGTTGGTCTTCCGAATGCAGGTAAGTCAACCTTCCTTTCTGTCGTTACGAACGCTAAACCAGAAATCGCTGATTATCCATTTACAACTATCACACCAAACCTTGGCGTCGCTACGGTTGGTTCCACTGGTCGTTCATCATCTTCAAAAGACCGACGTGACATTTTAATTGCCGATATTCCTGGTCTTATTGAAGGCGCATCAGAAGGTAAAGGTCTCGGCCATGCCTTCCTTCGTCACGTTGACCGCACTGCAGTCTTGCTTCACCTTATTGATGTTTATAATGACGATGCTGGCAAGGCTTATGAAACTATTAGAAACGAACTTAATAAATATTCAGACCTTAAAGACCGTCCAGAAATTGTTGCTTTGACAAAATGCGAAGGCTTGGATCCGGAGATTATTAAAATGCAAGAATCTGCTATTCTCGCAAAAAATAAAAATGCAAAGGTCTTTGCAATCTCTAGCGCTGCCCATCAGGGTCTTGATGAATTGCTCTTCGCTTTGAAAGATGAAATTGAAAAATCTAAGAAAAATGCCGAAAAAAGTGCAGCCGAAGCAGTAGTAATAGCTCCAGAAAACTTTGATGAAGAGGGGATCGCTCATATTTCACTTGATTCTCCAGAATCATTTGAAAACTCTCCAGTCGCAAAAACTGATGCGCTTCCAGTAATTAAACTTAATCCAAAGAATGTGAAGAACAACTGGGAAGTGATTGAACTTGAACCGTTTGAGGATGAAGAGGGAAATATCACTAAACACTTTAGCGTTACTGGTGAAAAAATTGAGAAATTTGCTCGCCGCACCGATTACGATAACTACGAATCTTTGAACCGTCTTCGCGATATTATGAAAAAACTTGGTATTCGCGCCGAACTTACTTCACGCGGCGCTGGCCCAGATGACATTATTGAAATCTCAGGTCACCGCTTCACATTAGTTGAAGGCTGGGACGACTAAAGAAAAAAGACCTCGAAAGAGGTCTTTTTAAATTGTGCACGGATAATCTTTCTCGCCTATAAAATTTACAAGTTTAACTAAGATATCCTTGTAGACTCGCCACTCTAAGAGTGACTCTCTAACAGTATAAGAACTAGTACACTCGCGGTTCTTAGCGGGGATTAATAGTTTGCCACCGGATGGGCGATGTGCAAAATCGAGCGCACATCCATTTTCTTTTAAGGCAACACAAGCTGCACGCTCGCGCTCGTAAATTCTCCGCTCAATTACGGGACTATTCACGTTGCGCATCCTCACTAACCAGAGTATATCGTTGATAGCATAATGCTCGCCGTCAATAATCTCAAGTGTAATGTAGCCCTTTTTAATCTCCTTAAGTAAGCCATCAAAAGAGAGATCTGAGAAATCATCCGGCGAGAAATGACAGCCACAACACTTGCAACATTTGCCTCCACATTCTTTACAGAGCTCGTAGTTGCACTGTTTCGTCTCGTCAAAGTTATGCTTGTAATGCCTTGTGACATCCTTCGTGCACTTGGCGATATGATCAATTATCGCCTGATCAAACGTACTCATTGCTTGCCCTCCTTTCTGCAATGTATTTTTATTATTATAACATGTTTTACAGAGAGTATCAAATATGATATAATATACTTATGCCAAAAATCAAATTCACGATTATTACATTGTTTCAAGAGACGCTTAAACCATATCTTAATACTTCAATGATGTGGAAAGCAAAAGAAAACGGTATTGCCGAGTTTGATTTTGTGAATCTTCGCGATTTTGGTCTTGGTCCACATAAAAAAGTTGACGACACAATTTATGGTGGTGGTGATGGCATGCTTTTGATGTGTGAGCCAGTTTTTAATGCAATTGAATCTGTTAAAAAAGATAGTCCGGACGCCTTAGTCTACCTTCCAACCCCAGCTGGTAAAATCTGGGAGCAGAAGGACGCTAAAGAAATTGCGACTAAAGCTCAGGAATCTGAAAAACCACTTCATATTATTATCCTTTGTCCACATTATGAAGGTTATGATGAACGCATTCTTTCAATTGTTGATCAAAAGTTCTGTATTGGTAAATATGTTTTGACTGGTGGCGAACTCCCAAGCCTGATTTTAATTGATTCAATTGTCCGCCTTATTCCAGGCGTGCTTGGTGGCGAGAATTCTGCAATTATTGAATCATTCTCAGACGGGGATAATATTGAATTCCCACAATATACTAAGCCATATGATTTTCGTGGTATGAAAGTGCCAGATATCCTACTTTCCGGTAACCATGGAGAGGTGGATAAGTGGCGCAAAGAACATGAAAAAATTGCCTAATTTTATGCATAAAAACTATTGACCGACAAAAAAATATATATTAAAATAAACATAAGCTGATACGCTTCACAGGGGTTCCGCTGATTAGTTAGTGGAGTGTGGAGATTTCAAAAACAAACAGCAGATTAAAACAAAACAATGTGCCCCAGGGTGGGCGCGCATCAGCGCGAAAAAACCTCCAAATTTGGAGGTTTTTTGTTGTAAATACGATTCGGCTTATGCTATAATCATATTATGATTGAAGTAAGGAGAGGTAGGTTTAATAGGGGTGTAACTAGCCTTGGTATTTTTTCGGCTACTCTTCTTATCTCGGCCATAGCAGTCTGGCTATATTCACCAACTTTTGGCACTAATGCTGAAACTATCACTGTCCGCGGTACTCGTTCTGTAAACTATAACCTTGCTCTCTCGACTTCTGCTACCTCGGAAATTGCTATCGTTCCAACCAATACTCAAACTGTTTTCTCTGGCACAGACACGCTCAGTATTATCAACTCATGTACTGACGGTGCTACTGTTACGATGTCAACCAACTCCGCCTCAGACAACAATCTTACTCGTATTGGAACTGATTCAGAAACCAAGACAATTAGTGCTACTACAGGCTCAGCCCTCGTAAACAACTCTTGGGGCTACTCATTGAATAACGGAACGAATTATTATCCAGTCCCAGTTTCAAGTTCCGCAGCTACAGTTTATGATTCTTCGGCTGCTGCTAACCCAGATAGTTTAAGTATCAGATTTGGTATTAAAACAGACAATAACCTCCCATCAGGTTCATATTCAAACGACATTGTTTATACCCTCGCCGTAAAACCAGCCTGTCTCACCTATACATTAAACTGGGACCTTGATGGTGGCACTGGTGCTTCTGGTGTTTCCTATACCAGCTCAGAACAAGCTTATGATTCTCTTATTAATCTCTTAACTTATAAACCAACTCGCCTTGGTTATCTCTTTGGTGGATGGTCTGATGGTACTAATACCTTTACTGGCGAAGAGCTCTCCGTAAATATTAACGCTGGCGACCTTCCAAGTGTAACATTAACTGCGCTTTGGACTCCAGCACTCCACTCTGTGACCTACATGCAAGATTTGACTCCAGAAATCTGTGCTGCCTCAACTACTCCAGATGTTAACTCGACCTTGCTTGACTGGACTGGTGAACATATTGGTGACGACACTTATGTTCCACGCAAGAAGTTGCGTGATAAACGTGATAATAAAGACTACCTCGTCTCAAAGCTCGCTGATGGCAACTGTTGGATGAGCCAAAACTTGGCGCTCGACCTCTCAACAAACGTGACTTTGACTAACGAGCTAACTGACCTTAATACTAAAACTAGCTGGACTCCAGTCCGTGACACTCAAACTGCAGTCGGTATTTATTGGAGTACGGGAAACTCTGATATTGGCCCATATGACTTCTCGTATCACCCAACAGGTACTGGTTCTGGTGCGTATTATAGGGGAGGTAAAGTAAAATCTGATACTCCAACCGCTAATACTGATGTATATCTCTGGGAATCTACCGGAAACTATTATAACTGGAATGCGGCAACTGCTGGTACGGGCTTGTATGACACCTTAACGGAAGTGAATGATTCAATTTGTCCAAAAGGGTGGCAGCTTGCTACAGGTGATGCAAATGATACTAGAAGCTATAAAAACTTAATTAGCTTATATAATCCAGATGAAAACACCGTTCTTCAGGATCCATTGAACTTCTTGCTTGCAGGCAATTACGCTGGTCCACAAGCTGATGTTGCTTCTGCTGAACAGTGGGCTGTTTACTCTACGTCATCATCTAGGGGCCCATGCTGGGCATATGGTGAACAATACTGTTGTACAGTTGTGATGTCTGTACATTATGCAGAAGGTGCTAACACTAATGAAGGTCAATCTAGGGGTGATGGTGAGTTTATTCGCTGTGTCTTGAGGCCTGAAGATGAACCATAATCTAAAAACTATTAAAAAGGCAGGGGCCTTCGTATCCGTAGTTACTTTTAGTGCATTTTTACTCAATCTTTTTGCGCCGATAACTTTTTCTTACGCTGTCGATAAAACTGCTGAAGTTAATGTCAGTGTAAATCCGATGATTTCGTTAACTTTGAACACGAGTAACCTTCAATTTGATATTTCGCCATCTCCAGAAGGTGTGTTTGAATCTAAGCCTCTTATTGCAACTGTAGACACAAATAGTACTGGCGGCTATGAACTATATTTCTCGTCTGAAGACAATACTACAGATATGACAAGTCTTACATCTAGCTCCGTAGTCGCATCGGATTTTACTGGGACTGTCACTAGTTCGACTATGGGTGCGAACAAATGGGCTTATTCGCTCGACAATACTGATTTTAGCAAAATCCCAACCTTAGCAAACCAGGTTGCTCTCAGAAATCTTAACCATCTCCCGACCTCTTCTGAAGTTAATACTACTGTAAACATTGCAGTAAAGATTAATAACCTGCTACCGTCTGGTGATTATTCTAAGAAAGTGACCTTTACAGCTATTGCTCATGCAACTCCAACTGTTACGATTGGTATGCTTCATAATATGCAACAAATCACATCTGAAGTATGCTCAAACTCTATTACTCATGAAACTGGAACTTTGACTGATCTTCGTGATGGTAATACTTATACTGTCGCAAAATTAAAAGACGGCAAATGTTGGATGACTCAGGACCTTAAAATTGCGAACTATAAAGCAACATCGGCAGATTCTGATGTTGATGAGGATTTTGATATTCCAGTAAGCTCGTCAACAGGCTTTAATCCGCACACTGGATTAGAAAATGCATATGTTGTAAATAACAGTGGTTACTATACATGGTACGTCGCAACAGCTGGTACGGGTACTCGAAGTATGACACAAAATAATATAGCAGCAGAAAAGTCAATCTGTCCAAAAGGATGGAGGCTTCCAACTGGCTATCAATATTCTGGCGATTTTTATATGCTCAGCCAGCAATACAGTGACTTTGTGACGGCCGAATTGCCGCACTTTACCAAAACTGGTTATATGTCGAGTGGTAGTTTGTCTTATACCAACTACGGTATATATCATTCATCAACAAATCATGGTGAGCGTTTCCAATATGTTTTGGGCATTGATAATAATAACAGTGTAACACCATCTGGTGACGGTTATAAGGGCGAAGGATATAAGATTCGCTGTGTAGCGAGATAATAGGAAAAAAGATGAAAATACAAAGTCAGAATAGAATAATAAAGACTTCGACTCTTTTTGGTTCATTTCTTGCAATTGGAGTATTCTCTGCTCTAGCTTTTTCTCCAATTATTTTGTCTCACGCCGACGAAACACAAGAAGTTGTCGTTAGTGCAACAATTAATCCGATTGTCTCGCTATCCGTTGATGTGAATGCGCTAAATTTCAATATGACACCAACCATTGCTGGTGTATTTGATTCAAAGTCAATCATTGCGACCGTCGATACAAACAGTTCTGGTGGCTATGAGCTTTTCTTTTCGTCTGAAGATAATCAAACCGCAATGACGAGTCTACTAACTGAGGCAACCATCGCCTCTGATTTTGATGGAACTGTTACAAGCTCGACTATGGACGCAAATAAGTGGGGCTATTCTCTAAATAATACTGACTTTAGTAAAATCCCAACCCTTGCAAATCAGGTGACGATTAGAGATCTCAACCACGTTCCAACAAGCGCAGAAAAAACTAATACCGTGAATATTGGTATGAAGATTAACTCAGACTTGCCATCGGGTAATTATTCAAAGACTGTAAAATTCACCGCTATCGCACATGAAACGCCAGTTCCAACAATGCAAGGTTTTACATGTACGCAAATTAATATTCATAAAACCGTTGAACTTGCTGATGCACGCGATGGGAATGTCTATAATGTGACAAGGCTTCTTGATGGTAATTGTTGGATGAATCAGAATCTACGCATTGCTGGTAGGAAATTGACGAGTGAGGATTCTGATGTGACTTCAGACTTCAATCTTCCTGTGAGCAACCTCGCAAACTTCGGTGGCGATAATAGTAATGCCGTCTACGTCGATGATGTTGATGGTGGATTCTATACATATTACACTGCAACAGCGGGAACTGGTGGTTCGAGCGGTGACGCCCCATCGTCAATCTGTCCAAGTGGTTGGGACCTTCCATCTGGTGAATATTGGGAAGCGAATGACTATAAGACGCTCGTAAACCAATACTTAACAGTGGCATCACTAGTCGAAGAGCTGAATCTTCCATATCCAACAAACGTAGGCGAGATTTCTGCTCAATCGGGAGGAGGAATTCTGGGGCAACCATCAAACGATATTACGCTCTGGACGAGCCGCGCAAACGGGAACAGTGCACACGTCTTTAAGATTGACAGAGGTGAGATTAAACTCGGTATTATAGTTGTTAAGAAACAAGGAAAACCAATCCGTTGTATCGCGCGTCCGTAATCTTCTGATATAATATACTCATGAGTTTTATGAGTCCAGTGGAGGATATTAAGGGAATCGGCCCAAAAACCGCCGAAGCGCTAAAGAAATATGGTTTTTTAACCGTAAAAGACTTAGCGTATTATTTTCCGCGTGACTATGAAGACTATCATCGTGCTACTGAAATTAAAGACCTCGAGCCAGGAAAAGTAGTTGTAAAAGGAAAGATTTGCCAGTTAATGACAAATTACGTTCGTCGTCGTCATTTTAGCGTAACTTCTGGCGTGATTTATGATGATACGGGTGAGATTCGTGTAGTTTGGTATAATCAGCCATATCGCATCAAAAGTTTCCAGCCAGATACCGAGTACTATTTTTCTGGTAATTTCGATTTTAAATACAATCGTTATCAACTTACTTCGCCAAATGTGATTTCGGCTGCTGATGTTGCTGAACACCGTAATGGTTATCAACCAGTATATTCTACGAAGGGCTCATATAAATCCATTTGGTTTAAACGCATGTTCGAAAATATGAAAATGGAGCTCGCAAAGGCGCCAGACCTTCTCCCAACCGTGGCCGCCGGAACCAGAGCGGATGCGCTAGTAAACATTCATTTTCCAGAATCATATCAAGACGTAGAAAAAGCTAAACAATACCTTGCCTATGAAGAACTTTTTGAACTCATTCTAGCGGCAAAGCTCAATAAAAATGAGAACTCAAAGTTAAAAGCCGAGCCACTAAAATTTGTAGCCGAGAATACAAAGGAATTAGTCGGAAGCCTGCCATTTGCGCTCACCAACGCTCAGAAATCTGCCGCGTGGGATATTTTGAAAGACCTTGAAAATGACCAACCAATGAACCGTTTACTTCAGGGCGATGTTGGTTCGGGTAAAACCGTGGTTGCAGCAATCGCAATTTACCAAGCAGTTAAGGCTGGCTATCAGGCGGCATTGCTCGCGCCAACCGCTATCCTTGCTACTCAGCACCTTGCAACTTTGCGTAAAATTCTTGAGCCACTTGGTGTAAAAGTTGAATTATTAATTGGCGCAACTAAGAAAAAAGATGACCTTAAAAAACGGATTAAAGATGGTGAAGTTGATGTGGTAGTTGGCACACATGCAATTATTACTGATGATACTAGATTTAATAATTTGGCGCTGGCTGTGATTGACGAGCAACATCGTTTTGGTGTGATGCAACGCCAAAAGCTCTTAATGAAGGCTGGCGATAAGGCTCCGCATCTTCTATCGATGACCGCAACACCAATTCCACGTTCTTTGCAACTAACGATTTTTGGTGATCTTGATGTTAGTACGATTTCTGAACTTCCAAAGGGGCGTCAACCGGTCGCAACCAAAATCTTAGCCGAGACTGGTATGCAGGAAGAATTGTACCCAGTTATAAATCAAAAAATCAAAGAAGGTGAGCAAATTTTCTGGATTTGTAAGTTAATTGAAGAGACCGGACGCAGCGAAGCAGCCAACGTCAAGAAAGAAGCCGATAAACTTAAGTTACAATTCCCGAACGCTCGTGTTGAATTTTTACACGGTCATATGAAGCCGGACGAGAAAGATGAAGTGATGGGGCGTTTCCAAAGACACGAGACCGATATTTTAGTTTCAACTACAGTAGTTGAAGTTGGTGTTGACGTTCCAAACGCAACTCAAATGGTAATCATGGATGCTGAGAGTTTTGGCTTAGCTCAGCTTCATCAGCTCCGAGGTCGCGTTGGTCGTGGAAGCAAACAAAGTCAATGTTTCTTAATTACTCCAGGCGATAAGGCTCCAACTCGTCGTTTGCAAGAGCTCGAAAAAAGTAATGATGGTTTTTATCTCGCAGAAGTAGATTTAAAGCTCCGTGGTCCAGGTGAAATCTATGGCCAACTTCAGCATGGTGCTTTGAATCTCAAAATCGCCACACTTGGCGACACTCGTTTGATTGAACGCGCCCAGAAGGATGCGACTGAATTTGCTAAAAACCCAGAAAATATGTTAAAATATGAAGAACTTAATGCTGAAATTAAAAAGTATCAACAACTAACAACTCTTAATTAATATGTACTCAACTCTAGCAACAAAAAACTCCGGCAAAATCATGGGCACGCATCAGCAGATCGATAAGATTGCTTATAAAATTGTCACCAAAAACTTGCCAAAAGGTGTAACATTTCCAACCATTAAAGAAATCTTACAATTTGAAGGTTTGGGCGGTCCAGATGGTTTGAAGCGTAAATCGCCAGGCAAAGACGAACCAATGCATTTTATTATTCCTGGAAATGATGATGGGAAATTAATCAAAATGATTGAAGATCACCAATTTAATCTCAGGAAGGCACTTGAAAAAGGCGATACGATTCGTGCAGCTTTTGAGGCGGCCTGGATGGCACATGCTGTGACGGATGGCTTAACTCCAGCTCACCACTTCCCGCTAGTTGAAACTCAAAAAGAGTTGATGACCGAAAAAGATTTCATTACTATTTTTGGCATTCCAATTAAGGGAATTATGCATGGCCACAACGCTCTCGAAACTCTGCGTAATAACTGGCTTTACTGGGGCACCAATGGCTACATGAGTAAGCATATTGCCTTTGAGTATGGCGTCGCAATTACGATGACTGCCTTAACTGAAAAACAGGTTCGCCCAGAAATCTCGCCAAAAGAGCTTAAAAATCCAGAACTCCACAAAGCCTTTTATGACTCACTTCAAAAAGTAGCAGACCTTGATATGTATACTAGATTCTGTGAAAACGGCTGGACTACAAATCTTGCAATTGAAACTAAAAAAGTTCTACTTCCAGAAATTATTAAAGCCGTCTCACTTTGCTGGCTAGCAAGTGTGCCGAGAGGGAAGAATGAAAAATAAATTTTCAGCTATTCGTATTACTGGTGGTGAGTTGCGTGGTGCTGAAATAAATTCTTTGGAAACGAAGGCCACTCATCCAATGGGCTCGCGTGAGCGCTTGGCCTTAATGAATTTAATAGGTCCAGATATTGCTGGCGCAACTTTGCTTGATGCTTTTGCTGGGACTGGCGCAATTGGGATCGAGGCCTTGTCGCGTGGCGCAGCGTTCGTGGTTTTCGTTGAAAAAGACCATAAAGCAGTTATGAATTTACAGAAAAACCTTCAAAAATATAATCTCTCCGACCGTGCTAAAATTGTGGCTGAGCCAGTTGAAAAGTTTAATAGCACCGAAAAGTTTGATTTTGTAGTTGCCGACCCTCCGTATGATTTGATTAATAAATTGTCGCCAAATATTTTCACGAATCTAAGTAAACTGGCAACTCAGAAATTCTTGCTTTCGCATCCTGCAAACTTTGATCCACATGTAGTTGATGCTGAGCTTCAATCAACTCGTAGCTACGCCGCTGCACGTATTTCCATTTTTCACTAAATGTGATATAATATAGAAAATAAGTTAATTGGTCTATGGTGGTGTTTGACCGCAAATGGAGTTATTTATGCAAAAAACCGATACCACCAATGGACGTAGAATTAAACTTTTAATTCTTTCAATCATCGCAGGTATTATTATCTTCTTAGTATTAATCTGGGCATGCTCAGTTGTTTTTGGACGCAAGAAAACTGAAAACACAGGCACCACTACCATTGAAACTACTGCCAAGGCTGAAGCAGTTGACGAAATAAATACAGCTGACGAACAAAAAACAACTACCGAATATCAAGTCTCAGAAACCACCGTTTCTACTTCAGAACAAACCCAAACTCAAACTCAAACCCAAACTCAAACTACTACAGTTTCTAATAAATCAAATATCCCACACACTGGCCCAGCTGAAACTGCACTCTCTGCTGTTGCACTCGGTGTAATTGCAACTCTAATTTGCGTAAACTTCAACTTAATTAAATCTAAAGCTACAAAATAAAAAAACTAAAAAACGCGTCTTATGGCGCGTTTTTTGGTGGGTGCATTTTTATTGAACTTATGGTAAAATTATACCAGTATGGATTTTGATATTATCTACCAATTCATCGCTGGTGGTGATTATACGACAGTTAGACCGACGCTCGAGCAGGTGCTCAGCGCTAATATTATTGTAGTTTCAGTTCTTATCTTTATCCTATTCTTGATTATTATTGGCAAATACGGCATTGGCGAAAAAGTCTTTGGCAAAGGAAAAGGCTGGAAGGCGATTATTCCATTTTATGGCTTCTTTCAACTGTTCCGCGCCGTTGGTATAGCTCCAGTCTTATCACTTTTACTCTTCATTCCGGTAATTGGTTATATTCCAATGATGGTCTTTGGCTTTGCTCTTGCTAAGGCCTTCAACCAGAGGATTGATATGCAATTATTTACCGCTCTGTTCCCATGTTTTGCTTATCCGCTCTTTGGCTTTGGTAACTATGAATTCCAATATGTTAAGGGCCGCAACACTGCCTTTACGAATGACTTTCGCACTATGATGCCAGAGGATTTATTGAAAGATGCTGCTACTCCAGCTTCAATCATGAACGATGGTGTGATTGCCAAGGAATCAATGGTTTCACGCGCTGCTACGGCTGCTGCTGAACAGACTAGATTAATTCGTAAGGCTCAAGAAGAAGCTGAAGCAACAAGACTAGCCGAGGAAGCTAAAAAGCAAGAAGCTGCCGAGAAAGAAAAACAAGCAAAGCAGGCTCAAGATGAATATCGTTACGATATTTTCAGTAATAATGACGAGAATACTCTTGGTCCAACTTCAAGCGACATCAATTTTGGTGACTTTAAACTCGTAAATGGTAGATTCCAATCTTATGTCCCAACTTCCGTTGTCGTTCCGCCAGAACAACCAACTGCTCAGCCTCCAGTTATCCCAATGGAACAATCTGAAAATCCAGCTGAACCTTCTACTCCACAAACTAATCAGCAATAAGTGAAAAATAATCAAAGACTTGCTATAATATAAGGAAGATAGGAGTTTTTATGTTTAATTTAAAAGAAAAAGTTGCAGTAGTTACAGGTGCTTCCAGTGGTCTTGGACAACAAATGGCTAGAGCTTTTGCTCGTCAGGGCGCAAATTTGGCGATTCTAGCTCGCCGTGTCGAAAGACTTGAGGCTTTCAAAAAAGAACTTGAAGATGAATTTAAAGTCAAAGTTCTTGCTGTAAAATGTGATGTTACAAGCACAGAAGATATTGATGCAGCCGCCAAGGCAGTTGAAAAAGAATTTGGCAAGGTTGATATCTTGCTTAACTGTGCTGGTTCATCAAAAGACAAAGGCGTGCTTGAAATGACCGATGACGAGTGGGACTTCACAATCGCCACCGACGAAACCTCAGTCTTTAAGATGACTCGCGCCTTCGCAAACATTATGAAGAAAAACAATTCTGGCCGTGTGATTAATATTGCATCAATTTACGGTCTTGTTGGTAATGCTGAAATTCCAACTATCGCTTATCATGCTTCAAAAGGTGCAGTCGTGAACTTTACACGTGCTGCTGCTTGCGAACTTGCTCAATATAATATTACCGTCAATGCAATCTGCCCAGGTTTCTTCTATACCGAGCTTACAACTGATGTTCTAAATACCGATTTCTTCAAGGCTTATGCAAATAATCACGTCCCAATGAAGCGCTACGGCCAAGCTGGTGAACTCGATGCTGCTGCTGTCTTCCTAGCTTCCGACGAGGCTTCATATGTGACAGGTGCAATCCTTCCAGTTGATGGTGGTTACACTGCAGCGTAGGTAAAAATGCCAAAGTTTGAATTAGTCTCAAAATACCAGCCAACCGGCGATCAGCCGGCCGCAATTAAGCAGCTTGTTGATGGCCTAAAAAAAGGCGAACGTGAGCAGACTTTGCTTGGCGTCACTGGTTCTGGTAAGACTTTTACGATGGCGAATATTATCCAGGCTGTCCAGAAGCCAACGTTAATTTTGGCACACAATAAGACATTGGCTGCTCAGCTTTATGCGGAGTTCCGCGAATTCTTCCCAAAAAACGAAGTGCATTATTTCGTGTCGTATTTCGACTACTATCAGCCTGAGGCATATATTGCCAGCACTGACACTTATATTGAAAAAGACTCAGCGATTAATGAAGAAATTGACCGCCTCCGCCATGCTGCTACGGTTAGCCTCTTAACGCGTCCAGACACGATTATTGTCGCGTCGGTCTCATGTATTTATGGTATTGGCTCGCCAGACCATTACACTGAGATGTCACTTCCGATGATTAAGAAGGATGGCGTCTGGCAGTTGATGGAAACGAAGTATTCTACACTCGCTTCAGCTACAATTGCCGGCCTCGACCAGAAACAATCACTTGTAAATGTGAAGACTCAAACAAGTGATAGTTTGTCGCAAACTAACTTCATGATTTATCTCGTGGCAATGCAATATCATAGAAACGACCTTGCGTTTGAACGTGGTAATTTCCGTGTGATGGGCGACACAATTGACGTCTTTCCAGCGAGCGGCGAAGTTGCGTATCGTTTTGAATTTGGCTTTGATAATCTTGAAAATGTCAAAATCATTGACCCGCTTACGGCTGAAGTTTTGGAAAAACCAGACCAGATTCATATCTTCCCGAATACTCACTACGCAACACCAAAAGATGAGCTTGACCGTGCAATTGAGACTATTAAAGTTGAATATGATGAGCGTTTGAAATATTTTGAAGAACACAATAAATTCCTCGAGGCGCAGCGCCTCAGTCAGCGTACCAAATATGACCTTGAAATGTTGGCTGAAACTGGATTTGTGAAGGGGATTGAAAACTATTCACGTCATCTTGATGGTCGTAAAGCTGGCGAACCGCCTGCAACTTTGCTTGACTTCTTCCCGAAAGATTTTCTCTTACTGGTTGATGAATCTCATATGACCTTGCCGCAGGTTCGTGGCATGTATAATGGAGATCATGCCCGAAAAGAGACGCTAGTTGAATATGGTTTTCGTTTGCCGAGTGCGCTTGATAACCGCCCACTCACTTTCTGGGAATTCCAAGATCATATCAAGCAAGCGATTTATGTTTCCGCAACGCCTGGTGATTATGAATTGCAACACTCACCAAAACCAGCCGAGCAGGTAATTCGCCCAACCGGACTTTTGGACCCAGAAATTGAAGTTAGAAAAACCGAAGGCCAGATTGATGATTTGATGGAAGAAATCGACCGTCGCATCGCTAAGGGTCAACGTACTTTGATTACGACCTTAACTAAACGTATGGCAGAGGATCTGACTGAACACTTAAAGGACCGCAATGTCAAAACTGCCTACATTCACTCTGATATTGATACGCTTGAGCGTGGCGATATTTTAAGGGATCTTCGTGCCGGAGTTTATGACGTGCTTGTTGGTATTAACCTTCTTCGTGAAGGCTTGGACTTACCAGAAGTGTCGCTCGTGGCGATTTTGGATGCTGATAAAGAAGGCTTCCTTCGCTCTGAATCCGCCTTAATTCAGACAATTGGTCGTGCTGCTCGCCATGTTGAAGGCCACGTTATTATGTATGCCGACAATATTACTGAAAGCATGGAGCACGCAATTTCTGAGACAAATCGTCGTCGTGAAATTCAGGAAGCATATAACAAAAAGCACAACATTACACCAACTTCAGTTCAAAAGGAGATTTCGGCTGGCCTTCGTGCAATTATTCCAGAAAAAGAGAAAGAAAATAAACTTGACCTTAGAAAGGTGCCAGAAGATGAGATTCCAAAGCTTATTAAGGAGCTTGAAAGCCAGATGAAACTCGCGGCTGCCAACCTTGATTTTGAGAAGGCGGCGGACCTTAGGGACTTAATTGAGAAGATTAAGAGCGAAAAATGATTGTAAAGGTAAATGTTAAGCCAGGTTCAAGTCAAGCTAAAATCACCGAAACGGAAGTTGATGGCGAAAAAACTTTGACGATTTGGACGCACGCTAGGGCGCACGATAACGAAGCAAACAAAGCCGTCGTCGAAGCGCTGGCAGAATATTTTAACGTTTCAAAAACTTCAATTTCACTAGTTCGTGGCGGAAGCTCTAAGCAAAAAACTTTTGAAATCAAATAAAAAACAGCCCCAGAATCCAGGGGCTGTTTAGTTGGAGATGTTAGGGGATAAAGATCTCGTTTATTTGTTCGAGATCAGCTTCAGTTTTGGCTGACAAAATCAAATTCATGAGTTCGTCGCTTGGCTGATGTTTGTAGGACAATGGATCGATGCGAACTAATGCCGATAAATCACGTACACTGGTGTTTAAATCAGTGCGAATCGTATGAAGCTGGTTTGAGTACTGCGCGTAGATATCTTTTGCCTCCTTGAGCAGCGGGCTTAGCAGAAAGCAAGTCTCAAAACAGTTCTTGACGATTGATACTTTGCCTTTGGCGGTTGCCATAGTTGATAGGTTGTTTCTACGGTCAAGACCTTTGCCGATTAAAGCATACTTATTCGTCATAAGGTTCTTGAAATAGTGAGTCTTGACTTCGAGCTTTGTCATATCGCTATTTTTGCGAATAGTCATACACTCGACTGCGCGTTTCACTTCGTCGTCAACCGACAAGTCCATTACCATCGTGCCAACATCTTCCGGCACGTCATGAAGCAACAGTGTTGCAAGCATGATGTCGTCATTTAAAAACATGCCGACTGCATCACAAGCTAGTGACAATGGGTGGATAATGTAGGGCTCGCCAGAATCGCGTTTTTGTCCAGCATGAAGTTCACGAGCTAGACTAAGCGCAATACTAGTGTTTGGATGCTTGCCATCCGAGCAAACACCACGTAGGAATGTGAATTTTTTACGCGAGAGTTCGGTATAATATTCAACATCCTCTTCGTGAGTTCGGCGCTCAATTTCGTACAGGCCGCTCATAATATCATCTCCTCTCTTTTTGAAGGTGCGTTGACGGGTTACTAAAAGTCTCAAAGTCAAACTTTAAAAGATTATATCATAAAACAATTTTTACAGGGTAAATAAACTGTTATTTTTGATAATTCATGTTATAATATATCCATGAAAATTACACGCGAGGAAATCTTACATCTTGCAAAACTATCAGATTTTGAACTAAAAGAGTCGGAAATTGATGGTTTGAGCAAAAATCTGGAAGATATCATTGGATATATTTCAGAATTAAATTCGCTTGACACGGAAGGTGTTGAGCCAACATATCAAGTTTTTGAAATGGAAAACGTTTGGCGCGACGATGAAATCCAGCCACAAGAAGCCAATCGTGAAGATTTACTCGCCCTTACCAAAGAACAAAGACAAGATCAAATTAAAGTACCAAAGGTGTTGTAGAAATGAAGATTGCAAGTAAAGAAAATAGCGCCGTAAAAATGGTTAAAGAGGCGCTTGAGAAAGCCAAGAAATATGAATCTTATAACATTTTTGTGTCTTTAAATGAAGAAAACGCTTTAAGAAAAGCTGAAGAAATTGATGCAAAAATCGCTAAAGGCGAGCCAGTTGGTCGCCTCGCTGGTGTGCCGTATGCCTTGAAGGATAACTTCCTCTCGCGTGAAGGAAATACTACGGCTTCAGTAAAAATCCTCGCTCCATTTAAATCACCAATTACTTCTACTGTCGTAAGGAAACTTGAAGATGAAGGTGCAATTATGATTGGCCGCACCAATATGGATGCATTTGCTCATGGTTCATCAACTGAGAACTCATATTTTGGTCCAACCAAAAACTCAAAAGACACTGAGCGTGTTGCTGGTGGTTCTTCTGGTGGCTCAGCCGTGGCAGTTGCGCTTGATATTGTTGAATTTGCAACCGGTTCTGATACTGGTGGTTCAATTCGTCAGCCAGCTTCGTTTAACGGCGTCTATGGCTTTAAGCCAACTTATGGTACGGTTTCTCGCTATGGCGTAGTTGCAATGGCTTCATCAACTGACTGTATGGGCTTCTTCACGAAGAACACTGACGACATGGATCTCTTGATGGAAATCGCAAGCGGTCAAGACCCATACGATATGACTACTTTGCCAGATTATTACAGTACTACCGAGCCAAAGGCAGCTAAGAAAATCGGTGTTATTAAAGAATTTGATAACGACGCAGTTAACCCAGAAATTCGTGAAGCCTTGAAAGCTAAAACTGAGTTCCTGAAAAGTAAGGGCTATGAAATTGTTGAGCTTAGTATGCCAACTTTGAAATATGCACTTGCAGTTTACTACATCGTAGTCCCAGCCGAGGTTGCATCAAACCTTTCACGTTATGATGGTATTCGTTACGGCTATCGTTCAGAAGAAGCAAAGGATCTTTCTGAAATTTTTGCAAAATCTAGAAACGACGGTTTTATGCCAGAAAACAAACGCCGTGTCATGATTGGCAACTTCGTGCTTTCTTCTGGTTTCTATGACGCATATTATTTGAAAGCGCAAAAAGCTCGTACTAAGATTATTGAAGAATATAACAAGGCCTTCTCTGAGGTTGACTATATTTTGACGCCAGTCGCACCAAACCCAGCTTTCAAACTCGGTGAAAAAGTTAATGATCCAGTCGCAATGTACCTCGAAGACGTCATGAGTGTGCCAATTAATCTTGCTGGTGTGCCATCACTCGCTGTTCCAGCTGGCGAAACCAAAGCTGGTCTTCCAATTGGTCTCCAAATTGTCGGCCCACGCCGCAGCGATAAAAATCTTATTAACTTTGCTAAAGAATTGGAGGAAAAATAATGCCACCAGTAGTACTTCTAATTATCTCAATCATCATCGTTGGGATTTTGGTCTTTCTTGGTATTTCACTTACCGGTAAAAAAACTTATGAATTTGATAAGGAAGAATACCAAGCAGACTTTTTGCAAATTGAAAACAGCTTGTCAAAAGATAATGAGTTAACTTTTAATGCGGCTGTGATTGAGGCGGATAAATTACTTGATAAGGCTTTGATGGAAATGGACCTTCCAGGTAAAACCATGGGTGAACGCATGAAGGCCGCAAGTAATCTCTTCACTCAGAACAACTCAATCTGGTATGCTCACAAGATGCGCAATATGATTGCACACGAACGTAATTTTAAGATTGATTATTTAAAAGCCAATCACGCACTTAAAGCTTATCGCCAAGCACTTAAAGATTTAGGAGCAATTTAATGAAATATTATCCAACTATCGGTATTGAATGTCACGTCCAGCTTAACACGAAAACTAAGCTCTTTTCTGAAGTGGATAATGACGCTAGAAATAAAGAGCCAAACTCATGTGTTTCTCCAGTTGATTACGCTTTGCCAGGCATGTTGCCACGCCTTAACGGTGAAGCAATTAAACTTGCTATCCGTGCTGGCCGCGCAATGAATTGTGAAATCAACGCTTCATCTCGCTTTGACCGCAAACATTATTTTTATCCAGATTCGCCAAAGGGTTATCAGATTACTCAGTTCTATCACCCAATTATTGGTGAGGGTTATGTTGAGCTCCCAAGCGGCGCTAAGGTTCGTATTGAACACGCCCACCTTGAAGGTGATGCTGGTAAATTAACTCACTTTGATACCTACTCATTAGTCGATTTGAACCGTGTTGATACGCCATTGATTGAAATTGTGACGATGCCAGATATTCATTCAGCTAAGGATGCGCACGATTATTGTAAGGCGCTCTGGCGCTTGATGTGCTATGCTGGCGTAACGAATGGCGACCTTTATAACGGTAACATGCGCTTTGATGTAAACACTTCACTTGCTCCTGAAGGCTCAACTGAGCTTGGTACTCGTACCGAAGTTAAGAACTTGAACTCATTCAGAAGCGTTGAACGCGCAGTTGAATATGAAATTAAGCGCCAAAGCAAGTTGCTTGATGCTGGCGAAAAAGTGATCCAGGAGACTCGTGGTTGGAATGACGCTACTGGCGAAACCACTGGCCAACGTAGCAAGGAAGAGGCGAAAGATTATCGCTACATGCCAGAACCGGATATTCCACCAATAAACTTGAGTAAAGAATTTATTGATACTGAATCAGCTAAACTTCCAATGATGCCAAAAGACTACCAAGAGAAGTTTAAGGGTGTTATCGCGGACGATATCTTGGAAATCTTGCTTGATTATGCCCCATTGATGCAAAAACTCGCAGAAGTTAAAAATGTGAAGCGTGTTTCAAACTGGTTTGCTTCAGTATTACTTGCTGAAGAAAAATCGGCTGAATATTTGAATGATTTGCCAACCGCAATGCAACTTGATGACCTCGCAGAGATGGTAGAGAAGAATGAACTTTCAAGCACCGGCGCAAAAGACGTCTTCTTGAAATTCTTCGATCCACAAATGGGCAAGCGCGATGCAAAGACTATCGCAAAAGAAATGAACTTACTCCAAGAGAATGACCTCGGTGCGCTCGAGGCGATTGTTGACGCCGTCCTGGCTAACCCAGCTACCGCTCAGGCTCAGGCTGATTACAAAGCTGGACAAGAGAAAGTTCTTGGATTCTTGGTTGGCCAGGTTATGAAAGAATCAAAGGGTAAGGCAAACCCTGGCGCTGTTAGTGAAATTTTGAAGAAAAAGCTGTCAAAATAACAAAATTATGTTATAATAATAAAGCTGAAGTTTAATTTTTTGATTCAAAAAAAAGGGGGCATGTAGGTAATGGGAATGAACTACAATTTTGCTTTGAATGAAAAGCACATTGTTCTAAACTTAACAGCAAATGAAGTCACGACCTATGACATGGATGGCAATATGATTACATTGCTGCCAGTCAAAAGGGAAGACTTCCCGGATTCATTCATGGAAGAGAAAGTGTTCTATCTTGTAGGTGAAGATCAGATACTTTCTGGCATATCAGATGAATATTGCGTAGTGGTAAAGGGAAAGGAACCAAGCCCCGGGCGCAATGGAATCCCATTTTTTAGGTTAGTTAGAAAGAATGTTTTAGATGTCAAAGGTAGGCGTGCTATCGTGGCACTGGATTTTGTCCAAAACTACAACATCTTTGATCCAAAACATCTTTGCTTCGTCCAAGCAGACTAACTAATACTCACGGCCCCCAAAGATTTTGGGGGTTTTCTCTTGAAAAGCCCTCTAAAATATGCTAGAATTTTTCCAAGGTCTTTATCTTTTTTGCGTGAAAGTAAAAGGGAAATGTTCGTGGGCAATCTAGAAGTCCAGGAATATTTTAAAGACAAATAATATTAAATAATAAAGGATAAATATGTCTGAAGTTAAGGATCTCGCAAAGTTCCGCAATATCGGTATTATCGCCCACATTGATGCTGGTAAGACTACTACATCAGAAGCGATTCTTTACCGTACCGGTTTAAAGCACAAAATCGACCTTGTTAAAGGCGATACCGGTGGTGCAACGACCGACTGGATGGAACAGGAGAAGGAACGTGGTATTACCATTACCTCTGCTGCTGTTACCGCTTACTGGAAAGGTCACCAAATTAATATTATCGATACCCCAGGCCACATCGACTTTACCGCTGAGGTGGAGCGTTCACTCCGTGTCCTCGATGGCGCAGTAGTTGTCTTCGATGGTAAGATGGGTGTTGAAGCTCAGTCTGAAACAGTTTGGCGCCAAGCTACTAAGTACGGTGTTCCACGCATCTGTTTCGTTAACAAAATTAACCAAATTGGTGGTGATTTTTACAAGTCTCTTGATTCAATTCACAAGCGCCTTTCAAAGAACGCTTTCGCAATTCACCTTCCAATCGGTTTTGAAAAAGACATCTGCGGTGTTGTAGACCTTATTGATATGAAGGCTTACACCTATAAAGATTACGCTGACCACTCACTTACTGTTGGTGAAATCCCTGCAGATATGGTTGAAAAAGCTAAAAACTATCGCTCAATGCTCGTTGAGGAAGCTGTTCAAGCTGATGAAGTCCTCATGGAGAAATTCTTTAGCGAAGGTGAAGAATCAATCACTATTGATGAACTTAAGAGCGCTCTTCGTAAGCGTGTTCTCGATGGCGACTTCTACCTTGTAACTGGTGGTGATGGCCGTGGTGTTATCGTTGAGAAAGTTCTCGACCTCATGACCGACTACCTCCCAAGCCCACTTGATCGTGATCAAGGTCAAACCATTGGTACTGATCCAAAGACTGGCGACCAAATTGTCCGCAAGGCTTCAGATGATGAACCTTTGACCGCTCTCGCATTCAAGATTGCAACCGACCCATTCGTTGGTAAACTTATCTTCATCCGCGTATACGCTGGTGTTCTTAAATCTGGTTCTTACGTTCTTAATGCAACTACTGGTAATAAGGAACGCGTTGGCCGTATCGTTCGTATGTTCGCTGATAAGCGTGATGATATTGACCAAGTTACCGCTGGTGATATCGCAGCTGTTGTAGGTCTTAAAGATACCATTACTGGTACCACACTTTGTGACCCAGCACATCCAATTCATCTTGAATCAATCGACTTCCCAGAACCACCTGTATCTATCGCAGTTGAACCAAAGACTAAAGCAGATCAGGAAAAAATGGGTATCGGTCTTGCTAAGATGGCAGAAGAAGACCCAACCTTCCGTGTCCACACTGATGAAGAAACCGGCCAAACCATTATTTCAGGTATGGGCGAGCTTCACCTCGAGATTATTATCGACCGTTTGAAACGTGAACATGGCGTTGAAGCTAATACTGGTGCTCCACAAGTTGCTTACCGTGAAACTATTCGTGGTACCGCAGAAGCACAAGGTAAACACATCAAACAGTCTGGTGGTCGTGGTCAATACGGTGACGTTTGGATTAAGTTTGAACCAAACGAAACTGGTAAGGGCTTCGAATTCATCGATATGATTAAAGGTGGTGTTGTCCCTCAGGAATACCGCAAACCAGTTCAAAAAGGTGTTGAAGATACTCTCGCTGGCGGTGTCATCGCTGGCTACCCAGTAGTTGACGTCAAAGCTACCCTCTATGATGGTTCTTACCACGATGTTGACTCTTCAGAGCTCGCCTTCACCCTCGCTGGTGCACTCGCAACTCGCGAAGGTATCAAGAAAGCTAACCCAGTTCTTCTTGAGCCTGTGATGAAACTTGAAATTACCACTCCAGAAGACTTCATGGGTGATGTCATTGGTGATATTAACTCTCGCCGTGGCCGCATCGATGAAATGGAAGATCTCCAAGGTGGCGCAAAGCTTATTAAGGCTTTCTGTCCACTCGCAAACCTCTTTGGTTACACTGGTGACCTCCGTGGTATGACCCAAGGTCGTGCTGCATCTACAATGGAACTCTTCGGTTACGAGGAAGTACCACCAAACGTAGCACAAGAAATTATTGAGAAGAGAAATTCTAAATAATTTTAAAAAAATCCCCTCTAACAGGGGATTTTTTGATGCCTAAGCTAACAGGGGAAGAGATAACCATAATAACTATTGAAAAATTTAGCATTTTATGGTATAATAGAAGATAATATTGTACATTAATATCAGAGAAAGGGGGATCTCGCATGTTGGAATTTATAATCTTTTCGATTGGTTTTGCCTTCGCGTTACTAAACGTGATGGCGTGGCATGTCGTCGATGACTTGGTACCGTTTATCGCTACCTTTGTCATTTCGGTCGCTGTCTGTGCTGTTCATGAGCATATTCTTATGAATGCAGACAAGGAAGAAGGGGAGGAAACTACATGATTATTACAAAAGATGTTGTTTTTCTAACGATCTGGTTACTAGTAACTTTTATTGGCGCCTTCGTTTTTACGCGGGCAGTGGATAACGGCGCTAGTATCAAGAAAAGACGTCGTATCCTGACAATTTGGGGAGCATTCTTTCTTCCCGCAACCATCCTGGCCATAGTATTTGTTGGTCAATTCATGGTTGAGACACTATTAATTAGCGCAGTGTCAGTAATACTCTATTCGGCAATGCGCAAATTTGCAGAAGATTAAAGGGGGGCGAAGATTATGACGAGGAGTGAAATCATAGTTCTGTTCTCTATCGTGCTATTTTTTCTCTTTATTGCATTAATGTTGACCATAGACTGGGAGACACCAGATGTCATGAGAAAAGCCCTATGGTTCTGGATAGCATCTTCTTACTCCATGTTTATTATGGGGTTATGCTATGAGAACATTCCAGTTCCACGGATGGCACTCGCGGCAGTCTCCACGGCTGTTATACTTACCTTGATGGGTAAGTCCTTTAGTTGCCTTCTTCCTGGTAAGGAAGATGGTAAAACCAGAAAGGAGGGGTGCTAATGATGCTTGTATTTTGGCTACTTGTCTTTTGGGCCGGTTTATTTGCCACTGTTGGCTCAGGACTGGGAAAAATTAATATCCCGTTTAAACCGACACTGGTTATCTGGCTCTTCAGCCTCGTCGGTGCCTCTTTACTGGCACTGTTTGTAAGCCTGACATCTGATCACCGCAAAGAAAAGCACCAAAAATCTGAAGAGGAGGAAGTAAAAGACTCCTTGGAAGACTTCGTAAAATCCAACAAAAGTGAGGAAGCCTGACGTATTTTGTCAGGCTTTTTTCATGCCCAATTTCCCCCTTTACAAGTTGGCAAAAATAAGATATTATATTGATATCAGATCTTGCGAGCTGGTTTAATATTAGTGCTCGTCAAGACATTATAATAAAAGGAGAAAAATTAAGAATGGCTGAATTTGACCGTTCAAAACCACACATTAACGTTGGTACCATGGGTCACGTTGACCATGGTAAAACCACTCTTACTGCTGCGATTACTAACGTTCTCGCAAAAAGACTTCCTTCAGACGTTAACAAAGCTGTCGCTTACGACCAAATTGATAACGCTCCAGAGGAAAAAGCTCGCGGTATTACTATCGCAACTTCACACCAAGAGTATGAATCTGAAAAACGCCACTACGCACACGTTGATATGCCAGGCCACGCAGATTACATCAAGAACATGATTACCGGTGCTGCACAAATCGATGGTGCTATCCTCGTAGTTGCTGCAAACGATGGTCCATTGCCACAAACTCGTGAGCACGTTCTTCTCGCTCACCAGGTGAACGTTCCAAAAATCATCGTCTTCCTCAACAAGATGGACCTTGCTGATCCAGAACTCGTTGAGCTCGTTGAAATGGATGTTCGCGAACTTCTTAACAAATATGGCTTTGATGGCGACAACGCTCCAATCATCAAAGGTTCTGCAACTAAGGCTCTCGAAGGCGATCCAGCTAACGAAGATGCTATCATGGAACTCGTCCACGCTATGGATGAATACTTTGATATTCCAGAACACGATCTTGACAAGCCATTCTTGATGCCAATTGAAGACGTCTTCTCAATCAAAGGCCGTGGTACTGTTGCTACCGGTCGTATCGAGCAAGGTGTTGTCAAAATCAACGACGAAGTTGAAATCGTTGGTCTTAAAGACACTCAAAAATCAGTTGTAACCGGTATCGAAGCATTCCACAAGACTCTCGATCAAGGTCAAGCTGGTGATAACGCAGGTCTTCTCCTCCGTGGTATCGAGCGTGATCAAATCGAACGTGGTCAAGTTATTGCTAAACCAGGTTCAATCACCCCACACACCGAATTCGAAGGCCAAGTTTACATCCTTAAGAAAGAGGAAGGCGGTCGCCACACTCCATTCTCAAAGGGTTACAAGCCACAATTCTACTTCCGTACCACCGATGTTACTGGTGAAGTTGAACTTCCAGCAGACAAAGAAATCGTCATGCCTGGTGATACTGTAACCTTCAAGGTTAAACTTCTTGCACCAATCGCTATGAACAACAATGACCGCTTCGCTATCCGCGAAGGTGGCCGTACCGTCGGTTCAGGCGTTGTAACCGCTATCGTTAAATAATAACGGACGCTAAGAAAGAGGGCTTTACAGAGCCCTCTTTTTGTGCTAAAATATCATCTATATAAAATTAATATCAAATCCGAAAAACTCCATTCTTTCGAGGTTATCGGATAAGAAAGGCACAAATCATGGCAGAAGCTAAAAAAGCTGAAGGTCTCAAGATTCGTATCCGCCTCAAGGCTTACGATCACCGCGTTATCGACCAAAGCGCAAAGCAAATCGTCGATACCGCAATCCGCACAGGTGCAACCGTTAGCGGTCCAGTACCTCTTCCAACCAAACGCTCAACTTTCACAGTTGTTAAATCACCACACGTCTACAAGACCGGCGGTGAAGCATTCGAAATGAAAGTTCACAAGCGCTTAATCGATATCTCAAACGCTACTCCAAAGACTATTGATTCACTTCAAAATCTTTCACTCCCAAGTGGCGTTGATGCAGAAATCAAGATGTAATTAAAAATAGCCTCGCATGAGGCTATTTTTGTGTCATTAAGTAAAATAGAATAGTCTTTTTGAGGGGGCTCTTCGCAGCGCACGAGCGAGAATCGCCGGGCTCGTCCCGTGACGACGGGGTCGAGCAACGGCGAAAGCCACGCAAAAAGATCTGTTCTATTTTACTATGCTATAATAATAAGGAACAGGAGGTTATTTTGAAGTCCGCAAAAAAGCGAATTTTGTGGGTGGACATCGCGAAAGCACTCGCGATTCTTTCTGTGCCGATTTCACATACACTTGAACTCGACACCTACCTTCGTAACTTCATTTTCTCATTCCATATGCCGCTGTTTTTTATCCTTTCAGGTTTCACAATGAAGCTGGCCGAGGACTTTACTACCTTCAAAAAACATCTCAAAAAGAACTTCTTATATCTCATTATTCCAACTATCGTCACAGTTATCATCTTTATTCTTGGACGAGCAATCTTGCATGACGGCGGACTAAGTGCAATTCCGAAGGTCGCCGGCGATACATTTACGCAATTTGCGCTTAACGCTGAGCCAAATTGTCTTGGAAATATCGCCGCTTTATGGTTTTTAGTGGTGCTATTTATTGCCAGAACTATTATGGATTTTGTAAATGTCGTGATAAAAAGCGACAAAAACTGGATTATTTTCTTCCTGCTTGGCGCGCTTGGAATCTTTCTCGGGGTGTCGCAGCGCTGGCTCTGGTTTTATGTTGATGTGGCGTTCGTGGCGACAATGTTTATTGAGATTGGAATTTTGTGGCGAAAATACGAAAAAATCATCCAAAAATACACCACAATCCTACTTCTCGTCTCTGTTACGTTCTGGTTCTCGATGCTGATACGCTGGTGTTATATTGAGCTTTATCCGCGCTATTATGCTGGATATGAACTTTGCGCACTTGAGGCGGTGGCGGGTAGTTTTGTGATGGCAAATCTTGCGATGGCTGTCGAGGAAACACTGAAAAAATCCGGTAAAGTCGCCAAAAAAGCCGCAAATGTGCTGGTCTTTCTGGGGCAAAACACGCTCACGTTTTTAATTCTCCATAGCCTAGACGAGGTTTTTCTTCAACAAGTTTGGGATTATCGCACCGGCTCGCTTAAATCAGCCTACTTCTCGGCCGTTTGCCGCCTAATCTTTAATGTCGTAGTCTTCACAATCTTTATTCTTGGCAAAAAATATTTCAAAATTCTCATTAAAAATCGTTCAAAAGCGGCTCAAGCTTGAAAAATTATACTTTTTATGGTATAATATAAAGAATCACACGGAACTTTTCAGAAAGGGGGATAGTCATGGAAGAAAGGCATGGTATTAGATTTACCACCCTACTTTTGTGGATGCTTATTATTTACTTTGCTGGTATTGTTGTAATGCTGACAATATACATAAAGCAAATGCAAAAGGAGGAAAGACTAATCTTTTACGACCCGCACAGAGCAAATTTGTCGGGTCTACACTACGCTGACGAGCTTTATCCAGATAAGGATGGACTCACAATTGATTTAAAATCGTATCTTAAAGAACGTGGCGCAAAAGATTTTCAGCGTTACGTTTACCAAGAGAACGGTGAGCTTTGCCAGGCTATCTTGTTTAAAATTAAGGGCGAAAAAATCCTCTTAGTTACAAGATATGGCAACGACGGTGTTCATACTTCAATGAGAGTTGAGGATATGTGTGGAATTTACCTCGTTCCAGAACAAGAATCAACTGACATTATTATGGATACCGCAACCTCTTTTACCTACGACAGGAGAGTAGTTGAAAGCCTAAAAAAGCTCATCGAAAACCTGCCGGAAGACGGCTCGAATAATGAATGTCCGTTTAAAGGACTAAAAATCGTTCATTTCGAGCTTGATGAAAAGGGTGCAATTGATGGCCCACATGACGATTAAAAATTGCTCCGCCGATATTTACTGGCGGAGCTTTTTCGTGGTAAAATATAGATATGACGTTTGTAATGCGAATGAAGAAACGTTTCTACTTTGTTGCTGCCGGATACTTTCGGTTTTTTTCGAACCACGCTTTTAAGCGCTGGCATCCACGCGTAATTGCAATTACCGGCTCTGTCGGTAAAACGACTATGCTTCATCTGATTGAACAACAACTCGGTAAGAAGGCTCACTATTCTCACGATGCCAACTCGGCTTTTGGTATTGCTTTTGATTTAGTCGGACTTCGCGGCATTACCGGTTCGAAACTCCGCTGGTTTTATTTGATTCTTGCCGTACCAATTCGCTCACTTTTCTTCCGCCACACCGAAGAATTTTATGTTGTAGAAATCGATGGCGAAAGGCCACACGAGACTGAGTTTTTGGCAAAATGGCTCAAGCCTGAAGTGACGCTTTGGGTAGCGCTCGGCCGCTCACACGCTGTGCAATTTGAGGGCCAAGTTAAAGATGGCACCTTTGAGAATATCGATAAAGCAATTACCCATGAATTTGCGATGTTACCACAATATTCAACCGGTCGCGTCTATATTGACGGCGACGTCCCTCTAATGGTCCGCGCTTGCCAAAAAGTTAAGGAACATCACAATGTTGCCGCCGAAATTGTTCCATGCTTTAAGAAAGAATGTGAAAAATATGAAATCAAGCCAGATTATACTGACTTTACCGTCTCTGGCACGAAGCTCCACTTCTATAATCCAATGCCACGCGATCTCGCGATTCAATTAGTTCAATTGAAGAAGCTCTGTGAATACTTGAAAGTTAAACTTAATACCGATTTTTCTGGCATGCCACTTCCTCCAGGCCGCAGCTCCTATTTTGAGGGCAAGAACGGCTTGAAACTAATTGATTCATCTTATAATGCTCATTTAATTTCCGTTGAGTCAATCATGCGCATGGCCAAAGATATGGATGTGAAACATAAATGGCTCGTGATTGGTGATATTGTCGACCAAGGTTCAATCGAAGGCAAAGAGCATGGCAAACTCGCAGATATTTTGGCTGACGTTAAACCTGAAAGAATCATCTTGATTGGTCGCCGCACTAAGAAATATACCGCGCCAAAGTTAAAGAAAATGGGGTTTGAGGTCTTCTCAACGCTCGAACCACGTGAAGCTTTGAAATATATCGAAGACAATACTACCGGGAAAGAAACTTTAGTCTTTAAGGGTTCACAATATCTTGAATGGATTATTGAAAAGTTGCTCAAGAATCCGGAAGATGCAAAGAAATTGCCACGTCGTGAAAAAGCTGCGATTAACCGAAGGAAAAAACGAGGGTTGGATTCATAATAAAAAAGGAGTGCGGATGAAAAAGTTATATGTAATTCACGGTTGGACTTATACCGTTGAACCATGGGCGAGGACAATTAGCTTACTTAAAAGCGAATATGATATTGAAGTTGAAATGCTTCATGTGCCAGGCTTAACTACTGGCAGTAAAAATGTTTGGGATATTGAAGGCTACAAAAATTGGGCCGATAAAAACATTCCAAACGGCAGTATTGCACTTGGCCACAGTAATGGCGGCCGTATCTTGTTGAATCTTTGCGCTGAAAAACCAAATAAGTTAAAGCACCTCATTTTGCTTGACGCTGCTGGTGTCTACGAAAAATCCGCAAAACGTGACATCTCAAGAAGGCTTAGCAAAATCTTTGCTCCTTTAAAAAAGTCCGCCTTGCTTCGCAAAGTCTTCCATAAACTCGTTGGTGCCTCTGATTATGACCGTGCGCCAGAGAATATGAAACAAACTCTCGCTAACATGTTGAGCTCCGATAAGAAACTTGATATTAAAAAGGTAAAAACTAATACCTCAATTCTTTGGGGTGAGAAAGATACTGTCACGCCACTTCGCCAAGCTGAGAAAATGCACAAAATGATTGAAGGTTCGACCTTGGTCACTTATAAAAACTGGACTCATGCGCCATATATCGCCGACCCAGCTGGGCTTGCGCGCGCAATTAATAAAATTATGGAGACGATTAAATAATGTATTTCTTGGGGCAAGCCGCAAACTATAAATTTAGGGACACTGTGCGCCATACTTTTGCTGTCGGCACAAAAAAGTCTTCAAGAAAATTGAAGGAGCATCTCGCAAAGCGCTACAAAGTTAGCGAGGAGAACGTCTTCTTATACCATAATGGCCGCTCGGCTCTTTCGGCTGGCCTTCGCGCTACCGTGCCAAAGAAAAATGGCGAACACCCAGGTGTCGTTCTAACTTCCTTGACTTGCTATGCTGTAGTTGAGGCAATTAAATCTGCTGGTTTTACACCAGTCTTTGCTGATATTGAGCCAAACACTTTGCATTTTGACGGCGAAACGCTTGAAAAAACCTTGAGAAAGCACAAAAATGTCAAAGCTGTTATCGTTCAGAATAACCTCGGCATGCCATGTGATATTAAATCAATTGAGGCAAGCGTTAGAAAACACAATCTTGTCCTTGTTGAAGATTTGGCGCACTGTGCTGGCATCTCCTATAAAGATGGCCGCGAAGCTGGCACGATTGGTGATTTTGCAGCGCTGAGCTTTGGTAAGGGAAAGTCGATCGACACAATTTCTGGTGGCGCACTCGTTATTCGCTCAAAGGAAATTACTTATCGCACTGAGCGCGGACGCTACGAAACTAAAATCGTAAAATTACCAAAAGCACCAACGAAAAAACCAAAATTTGGTGACCGCTTTAGGGATCGTTTTTATCCAAGCTTCGGACTTGATATCAGAATCTTATATCGTATTCACCTCGGCAAGCTCTATACTAGCCTGCTTCTGAAACTTCATCTTATTAAGCGCTCAGCTGACGCCACGCTTGATCTTAAAACCCGCCTAACTCACTGGCAAGCTAAGCTCGCATTGAAGCAACTTGAAAAGATTCCAGAAAACCGTCCGCCAATTCGTGAATTCTTCTTAGTTGAAGACCGCGACGAGACCTTAAAAGAACTCGAAAAGGCTGGTTTTATCATGAACGACACTTGGTATGATGTCCCAGTCTCGCCAATCCGATATTACAATAAGGTCGGCTACCCAGAAAACGAGTGTCCAGTGGCTATGGAAATTGCAAAACATATCGTGAATCTGCCAAACCATTACCCACGCACAAAATTAGTGAAAGCCCGTAAAATTATCGAAAAACATTTAATGAAAGGAGGAAAATAATGTCGAACGAGACTTATAAAGCTCACGCCGAAGCAAATTTTCTCCAATCTGAAGAATGGGGAAGCGTAGCTGAAAAAGTTGGCCACAAAGCAATTGAAATTGAGTTTGACGGCGGCGACAAGGCGCTCGCAATCGTCAAGAACGCCCGCCGTGGCCGTTATCTTGAAATTCCAGGCGGACCGTTGATTAACTGGCAGGACCAGAAAAGAGTTGAAAAGGATTTCCAAAAAATCCGCGAAACCGCCAAGGAGAATAAGTGTACCTTTGTACGCTTCCGCCCACAGCTTCTAAATACTGCCGAAAATCAGGCTATCATGAAGAAAATTGGCGCCGTGCATGCTCCGTTTCATCTTCACGCTCAGAATACTGTAATTTTGGACTTAACGAAAAGCGAGGATACTTTACTTGCCGAGATGCGTCGCCAAACTCGCTATGAGGTTCGCCGCGCTGAGAAACTTGGCATTAAGGCTATCTCAGGCAATTCTAAAGAATTATTTGAAGAATTCCACGCCGTCCAAAAAGAAACCGCTGCCCGTCAGAACTTTATTCCACCAAGCATGGATGAGCTCGAAGCATACCGTGAAATCTTTGGTGACAACGTAAATATCTACGTCGCTAAAACCACTAAGAACATCACCGCTGACGGCAAGAAGGTTATCGACGGCGAGCCAGAAGGTGATTTTATTCCAAAAGACACAGTGATTTGCTACGGCCTCTTCATTAGCCTTTATGACGAAGTAGAATATTTTGAAGCAGCCAGTACCTTGGTTGGCCACACGGTTCCAGGCGCCTACGCGATGCTCTGGCAAGCGATGAAAGATTATCAGAAGAAAGGCTTTAAACGCTTTAATCTCTGGGGAATCGCTCCGCCAAACCAGCCAAATCACCGCTATGCTAGGGTTACGACCTTTAAGACGGGCTTTGGTGGCGAACAAGTTGAATTTATCCCAGCCCAAGACCTCGTCATTAACAAAATCCTCTATCAGAAAACGAAAATCATTGAGAATGTAAGAAAGAAAATAAGGCACTTATCATGAAAAAAGAAAACAAGTTGAATAAGGAGAGTCTAAATAAGATTCTAAAAACCACCGTCAAAGACGCCGAAGATAAGGCTAAGTGGGATGAGTTTATTACCTCACATAAGAGTGCTAACTTCTTGCAGTCCTGGGATTTTTACGAGTTTCATAAGAGTCGTGGTGAGGAAATCGTCAGACGTATCGTGCTTGATAGTGACAATAAGATTATCGCAGCTTACGCGGGTGAGGTTGAGCACGCAAAGCGCGGTCGCCATCTCGCAGTGGCTGGTGGTCCAATTCTAGACTGGTCAGACGAAACTATCGTCAAAACCGTCTTTGATGATATGAAGGAACAGGCTACGAAACTTGATTGTGTCTTTGTTCGCGTCCGTCCACAATGCGAAAACTCTTTGATGAATGAGCGAATTTTTAGAAACTACGGTTTCAAAAAAGCTCCAATGTATCTTTCGGTTGAATTTGCTGGCGTCCTAGATCTTAGAAAATCTGAAGAGGAAATTATGGTTGGTATGCGCCAACGTCTTCGCCGCGCCTTGAGAAAGGCCGCTAAAAACGGCATCATCGTTGAAAAATCAACCGATCCAAAAGATATTCATACTTTTTATGAGATTCAACTTCAGACCGCAAAGCGTCACGATTTCTATGCCTTCTCAGAAGACTTCTTGACGAAGCAATTTGCAGCCTTTGCACCAAACGGCGAAGCTGTGCTCTACACCGCAAAAATTACCGATGAGAAGAAAAAAGAGCTCGGCGCCGAAGGCGAAAGCAATATCTTGGCTCAGAACTTTATGATTTTCTACGGCAACGAAGCTAGCTACCACTATGGTGTAAGTTCAGAACTCGGCACAAAACTTTCTGGTGCGCCACTACTTCACATGGAAGCTATGCGTGATGCTAGAAAGCGTGGCATTGAACGCTATAACTTCTGGGGCATTGTTGATGAGAATGACACAAAGCATCGCTTCTATGGCGTCTCAGTCTTTAAACGCGGCTTTGGCGTTGATGAGTTCCGCTATCTTCCAGCCCAAGATTTAATTTTGAAGCCATTTAAATATTACACTAAAACCTACGTAATTGAGACTATCCGCCGCAAGGTCCGCCACGTCTAAAGAGCGTCAAAAATAGAGAAGAAACAAAAAACCGGCGATTTGCCGGATTTTTTGTATATGTTACTATTATAGCATACTTTGACGTTTTTGTCAAGATAGGGCTAGATTAGTCCTCGTCGTCGTCTTTTTTGCGGCGAGATTTCTTGTCTTCGTAGCCAAAGAACTTGCGGCCAACATATTCTTTAGTGAAGCCCTTAACGAGCCCGCCAACTGAAGTCATATCTTTAACATTATCTACGACATCTTCAGTCTTCTCGGCGATAGACTGGCCAGTCTCCATAATCTTCTTAGCTTGGTTTGAAATCTTAATCAATTTAACAAGAAGAATCACTGCAAGAAGTAGGAAGAGGAAAAGCATGAAGCTTAAAATCCCTACAATAATCCACTCTGCAACGTTTAAATGATTTACCATTTTTACCTCCCTAGTTATTCTTTACAAATTCACGCACGTCGTCTGCAAAGTCTTCATTGTCCAAAGTGTAGCGAAGAAGGGCGAACATGTAGTTCTTTGGATCGCCAGTAGTCATCCAGCGGCCTTCAGTCTTTTCAACGTAAACGTTACCAGACTCTGCCATCTTGGTGATTGCATCAACTGTCCAAAGCTCGCCATCAAGACCGGTGTTCTTTGGGTCGAGGTGTTCAAATACTTCTGGGGTAAGAAGATAGCGACCGTATGAAGTAAGATTTGAAGGAGCATCTTCAATTGCTGGTTTCTCAACGATGTTGTCGAGTGTCATTTTAGTTTCGTCAGCCAAGCGGATGATGCCATACTTGTTCAAAACTTCGCGTGGCATTTCTTGTGAGATGATAATTGCTTTTGCATCTTCGTGCTTCTTGTAAGACTCAATCAAAGTCTTAATATCAGAGCTACCGAATACTACGTCATCAGAGTAAGCAACTACGAAAGCTTCGTCGTCATTGATAAACTTACGAGCAGATGCGATTGGGGAACCGTTACCATAAGGATAAGCTGGGTCCTGTTCAATCACAGTGATTTTTGGCATATCAAGGACCTTTGAGATAGCTGCATAGCGGTCATCTTTGCCTTGAGCGTGAAGTTGTTTCTTAATCTTGGTGCAAGCGTTGTTGAAATAATCTTCGTAGACTGCCTTACCTTCATGGGTGGCAACGATGATAATTTCTTTAATTCCTGCCTCTGCACACTCTTCAACTACAAGTTGCATGATTGGACGGTTTCCAAGTGGAAGCATCGCCTTAGGAACTGTTTTTGTAATTGGCAAATAGCGACTAGCAAAACCAGCATCGGTGATGATAGCCTTAGTAGGTAGTTTGTAATTCATAAGTTCTCCTTGAGACTTCATTATAGCATATGGCGCTATTTTTGACAAAATATGGTAAAATATAAATAGCAACTGTTGTCAACCGTTGAGCACTTTGATAGGAGGTGGTTTTTATGAGAAAAAACCAGAATGGAAAAAAAGATGAAAGCAAGAAAAAGACGGCTCTAAAAACCGGCTCTGATGCGACTGGCTCAACCAAGCCAGAGCCAAAGCAAGGTTTAAACGATTCAATCCAAAACGTAACCGTTAACAAGGTCCCTGAAACAGAGACTCTCTCAAATGAAAGTCCTGACGAACCTGATTATCCGCCTGAGTTTGCTAACTATATTGCAACGGTGGTAATTGCACTTCGCGAGGAACTTGGTCTGAAAGAAGACGAGGAACTTCCAGAAGGTGCAGTGAAAGAGTGGATGGCCGAAATCTTGGCTGATGTTGGTGGCATGGAAGCGCTTCTTGAGATGCTTCAAAATGGCGAAATGCCTGGCCTTGAAGAAGAGCCTGAAGAGAGTACTGAACTCACGGATGCTGATAGAGACATTCAGGAAATCTTGACTAGAGAGATTGACCAGAATGGCTTTAGGATTGTCCACGACATCGAATTAAAGAGTGATGCAAAACCAGTTACCGTAATTATACAGCTAGTGAAAATTGCTTATCCGGAAAACCTAGCAAAACTTGATCTATATCTCAGGGTACGCATTCCTGCCATTGCAGCAATTCCAATTGATGAAGTAAAGAAACATAGACCTGAAGAATCAAAGATTATGATAACAAACGGTGATAAAAATGCTTATGAGATTGAGGTAAATACCTATCTGAGATTTGCGAAAATCGCCAAGGCCTGCGGACATGCCAAAGAATTTGAGCCGATTAGAGTAGATGAAGATAATCTTCAAGAAAAGATTTCTGAGCATATTGCAAACTGTAAAACAAATCAGCCAACTAATAAACCAAAGCCAGGTGATGCAAAAACTACGCCGGATGACGGTTATTATGCCGACAAACAGGAGTACTGGTATAGTGGCAAGTGTTATCACGAGAAGGAAACTATCCTCTTGGAAATACCAGCTGAAATTGACGAGGCTACAGGAGAGATGAAGGGGCATTATGCTAATCTGGATGCCTATCCACCCTACTTCTCGCCGTGTGACATTAGTCAGATCAGAAAATACACGATCGAGAGTGGTAAGAAGGTTTTGCCGTCTAACGAAAAATTCAGTATCTTCTCGAGTGGGTATAATGTAGAGTCCTTTGAGAGATTAACTGAGGATGAAGAAGCCTTTGTTCTTGCGCGAGAATATGCCAGTAAGTTTGATGTTCCGGGATATTGTGTAGTAATGATGAATGGAAAGTTTAAAACCATTGTCGAAAGCATTCATAATCCCGCGACGAATGAGTATGAGCATCTACTTGTGCCGTTCAATGCCTATGCCTGTCTTCCAAATCACCACAAATGTTGTGGCTTAATGGTTGCCGATGTTGGCAATATGCCAATGCAGACCGCCATAAGATATCGTCCTAATAAGATTTTTGACTGGCATAAGCGTGTGGAACAGGAGATTAAATCCTATCGCATAACTGAGCCAGACTTTGATCCGTATAAGGACGCTTATGATGTACCATTTACTAATCCGTTTTTCTCAGATGATGACAACTAATCTTTCCACGTCTTGTCCCTCCTTTCTTTAAAAAGGGCCGGTGTAATTTACCGGCTCCTTTTTATTGTGTTTTTTCAAATTTTTGTTAAAATAAGCATAAGAATTATTAACACTTTAAGGAGTTGTATGTCAATTAAAAGAAAATATGTCGATAGCCACTGGCTTATTTTCGCTCTTGAAGGTGCAGTTGCTTTGCTCTTTGGCTGGTTTGCACTTTTCACAAAATTATCAGACGCGAGCTCGCTCGTTGTAATCGTAGGAAGCTTGCTTCTAGGTCTCGGCATTATCGAGCTTGTTAACTTGCTTCGCCGTGCTCACTTGAACGAAACCTGGGGCTTTGTTCTTGTTTCAGCACTCGTTGAAATTGCAATCGCCTTTGCATTACTCTTCACTTCAAATCAGAACGCAGTTTGGCATCTTGCAATGATTGCTGGCTACACTGTTGCTCGCGGTACGCTTGAAATCCTCATCGGTCTTAAAGCCGTTGATGATAAAACCGACAAATTCATCTGGGTTATCACCGGTATCTGTGGCGCAATCATGGGCTTCGTAATCTTGAACTCAGGTAACGCAGTGGTCGAAGCAAACGCTCCAACATTCATTAAAATCTTCGGTGCTTACATGTCACTTTATGGCCTAGCAAACTTGATCTACGGTGTTCACAACCACGACCAAGCCGGCGAACTTAAAGCAGAAAACGCCGAGAAAGCTAAAGCTAGAAAAGCTGTAGCTGCTCCAGCTAAAAAAGCTGCAACCGTAAAGAAAACAGCTGCAAAAAAGACGACCGCTAAAAAGTCTGCAAAAAAGACCGCTCGTCGCTAAAATAAATCAGAAAACGAAATCCGGGTTTTTCGCCCGGATTTTTGCATTGTTTAACCGCTTGTGTTAAAATATAGTCAAATTAATATTCACTTTAGAAAGGGTGGAAAATGGCTAAAAAAGCTCAGAAAAAGAAAAAAGGTGGATTTCTCCTAGGTGCAATCCTTGGGATTGGTGCTGGTGCATCTGCTGTATTCTTATCAAAGAAAGAAAACCGCGAAAAAGTTGGCAAAGCTGCTTGCAAGGCAAAATGTGAAGCAAAGAAGCTTTCATGCCGCATCAAAGCTGATAAAAAAGCTGACGAAAAAGGTGCAAAAAACGTCGCTAAAGTTGCAAAGAAAGAGGCTAAGGCTTCATCTGCTCGCGCTAAAAAGACTGTTGCTGCAGCAAAGAAATCAGCTAAGCGTGTCGCTGGAAAATAATTAGATGATGGACGAGCCCCGCGAAAAAGTTGCAAAACCTGAAGATAAAACTAGCGCCGACGAAAAAGCCGGCGCGAAATCTAGTGCTAAAACCGACACCGAGCCAGAGCTCACTAAGAGCGAAAAACGAAAAATGGATGTCGTGAAATATCAGGTGATAGAGGATTTGTTTTATGATTGCTACAAGAATCGTAAACGAATCTATCGCATCAACTTTTTCCGCGGGGTTTTCTTTGGCCTTGGAACCTTTCTCGGTGGTACCGTAATTGTTTCCATTGTGGTCTTCCTTTTGGCTTGGCTCTCAAGCCATTTACCAATCGGTACAACTCTGCTTGACTGGTTGTTAAATGTCTTAAGAGGTTAGTTTACAACGCCAACTTGGCGATGTATAATCATAAGTAATAAGGAGGCAAAATTGAAGCTTAAGAGGACGCTACGCCACGAGCAGCTTCTAATCTACGCTTGCACTGGCATTGTCAGTTGTCTTTTTGGTTTCTTGCTTATAAATACCCTTGCTCCAATTAATCTCTCTGATGCGGTCGAGCGCGTCCTTGAAGTTAAGGTTAATAACAGCTCCGTTCTTTCGCTTGAACTTAATACTAATGCCTTGAATTTTAATATCACACCAACTAGTGCGGGTTATTTTGAGTCTAAGAAAGTCACTGCTACGGTTACAACTAACAGTAGTGCTGGCTATGAGCTTTATATGTCCTCCGATGACAATGCTAATGCGATGATATCGCTTACTTCAGAATCAACTATTGCCTCTGATTTTAATTCTGCTGTGACTTCCGCGACTATGGCGAGCAATGAATGGGGCTATGGCACCGATAATACGAACTTCTCGAAAATCCCGCTTTTAAACAGCCCAGCTCAACTTCGCAATCTTGATCACGCCCCGAGCTCAGCCGAAAAAACTAACGACGTTTATTTTGGTATGAAAATTGACACAGCTCTTTCTTCTGGTACTTATACGAAGAATATTATGTTTACAGCTGTCGCACACGCCACGCCAGTCGCAACCATCAACAACCTAACAAACATGCAACAAATGACCACAGCAATCTGCACTGCAACTGACGAGGGCGGCACCAAAACCTTGACCGACACTCGCGACAATAAAACTTATTCAATTTTTAGAGCTAAAGATGGTAAATGCTGGATGTCGGATGACCTTGCGATTGATGGCACTGTTACGGGCGGCGGCGACAGAGTCCTTACTCCACGCGACTCAGATGTTGACACTAGCTTCACGGTTCCTGTTGCAGTTACTTCGTCGGCAGGCTGGGTAGCTGATTCATATGATGTCCCGCAAATCTATTATGTTTCATCAACAGACACTTATTATTACAACTTCGCGGCCGCTTCGGCTGGCACAATTACGGGTGCCGACAATACTACACCGGACGACTATTCAATTTGTCCAAGAGGTTGGAGACTCCCAACTTATTCAGAATATGCCACCCTTCTTTCAGCACATAGTATTACTAGCGACCAAACTGGATATGAAATTGCAACCACCGCTCCATTCAACTTTAGTCTAGTTGGTAACATTTCTGCCTCTGGTAGCTTTATTGGAATGCCATCCGGCGCATGGTGGACTTTAACTTATTCATATAACTCCACCCATCGCTCAATACTTTCAATTATGCACTACTCAGAAACCTCATATGCGGTCATGGCGGCTGAGGCTGGTAATCCACGCAACTACGGCCTTCCAATCCGCTGCGTATCCAGGTAGTTCTGTGCTATAATAAACACATGACCAAGGAGGTGATTTTTCTAAAACGCGAAGATGTTGATGGCTCCAAACTTGAGCCAAAAGATTTTGTGCATCTTCATAATCACACTCATTATTCACTCCTTGATGGTTTAACTAAAATTCCAGACCTCGTTCACTATGTGAAGGAGCAAGGAATGGAAGCGGTGGCCGTGACGGACCATGGCACGATGTCTGGCCTCGTTGAGCTTTATAAGGAGGCGGGTGCGGCCGAAATTAAGCCAATCTTGGGCTGCGAAGCCTATGTTGCGGCGCGCGGTCGTATGGATAAGGACCCGGCTCACGATAAGGAACGCTTCCATATTACTTTACTTGCGATGAATGACAAGGGCTTTGAGAACCTCTGTCGCCTAGCTACTGAAGCAGAAGTCAATGGTAAATACTATAAACCTCGTATTGACCACGAAATCATGGAACAATATAACGAGGGAATTATCTGTCTCTCTGGCTGTGCTAGCTCTGAAATCTCAGTTTGTCTCAAAAATGGCGACTATGACGGCGCCATGAAATTGGTTGAGTGGTATCACAAAGTCTATGGCGATAGATTTTACCTTGAGATGCAGGATCATGGTCACCCAAATTCACCAACCCACTGGGATGTTCAGAATAAAATTAACCAAGGTTTGCAGAGAATCGCCAAAGAGACTGGTTTGCCGCTAGTTGTGACATGTGATGGCCACTATTTGAAACACGACGACCAAGATGCACACGAAGTTTTACTTTGTATCGGTACCGCATCTAACCTTTCTGATACGAATCGTATGACCTTGAAGGACTTCCAGCTTCACGTCATTCCACCAAAAGAAATTATTGACCGCTGGAAAGATGATTTTCCGGAAGCCGTTAAAAATACCCGCGTGATTGCTGACCGCTGTACAACAAAACTTGAGCTCGGCCGTATTTTGATTCCAAAATATGAAGTGCCAGAAGGTGAAACTGAAAAATCTTACCTTGATAAACTCGTCTTCCAAGGCCTCGCCTTCCGCTATGGCGGCAAGACTCAGGAAGAAGCCGCTAAAATGACGGTTGAAGAATGTCGTGCGATTTTGCCAGAAAAAGTGCTTGAACGTATTGATTATGAACTTTCCGTCGTGGATAAAATGGGTTACAACGGTTACTTCTTGATTGTTCAGGACTTCATTAACTGGGGTAAGAATCAGCGTATTGTCTATGGCCCAGGTCGTGGTTCGGCGGCTGGTGCTATTCTAGCCTATGCTCTTCGTATTACAGAGCTTGATCCTTTGAAGTATGACCTTCTCTTTGAGCGTTTCTTGAATCCAGACCGTATTTCCATGCCAGATATTGATACCGACATCCAGGATACTCGTCGTGACGAGGTGATTGAGTATTGTACGAGAAAATATGGTAAAGGCCGTGTGTCTAACATTTGTACATTTGGTAAGATGATGGGTAAGATGGCAGTACGCGATGTGGCGCGCGTACTTGAAGTACCATACGCCGATGCTGACCGTCTCGCTAAAATGGTGCCAGACCCGGAAATGGGCCACCATGTCCCACTTAGTCGCGCAATTAAAGAAGCACCAGATTTGAAACGTGAATACGAGCATAATCCAGTCGCAAAAGAGGTGCTTGATTTCGCAATTAAGCTTGAAGGGACAATTAGAAGCCACGGCGTGCACGCTTGTGGTGTGGTGATTGCGCCAGACGACCTTGTGAAATTCCTACCACTTGAAGTTTCGGCCAAGGGCCCGCTTGCAACTCAATTCCCATCAACTCAGGTTGAGGAGCTAGGGCTTCTTAAGATGGACTTTTTGGGTCTCATGAACCTTTCTGTGATTAACAATGCTCTCCGTATGATTCGTAAGGTGTATAAAAACGACCTTGATCTCTACTCGGTGCCACTTGATGACCCGAAGGCCTATGAACTTTTGCAATCAGCCCAGACTACTGGCGTGTTCCAGCTTGAATCTGCGGGAATGAAACGCTATTTGAAAGACCTGAAGGCCTCAAGCTTTGAGGATATTATCGCTATGGTGGCGCTTTATCGCCCAGGTCCAATGCAGTTTATTGATAGCTTCATTCGTCGTAAACATGGTGAAGAACCAATCACCTATCTTCATCCAGGCCTCGAGAACTCTTTGAAGTCGACCTACGGCATCATGATTTATCAGGAGCAGTTCATGCAGATTTCAAAGGAATGGTGTGGCTTCACGGGAGGCCAGGCTGATACTTTACGTAAGGCTGTGGGTAAGAAGAAGGTTGACCTTATGAATAAGGTGAAACCAGAGTTTATTAAAGGTGCCGTTGAGGTTGGTGGTGCAACCGAGGAGATTGCTGAAACCTTCTGGGGTCAGCTGCTCGACTTCGCGAACTACTGTTTCAATAAGTCTCACGCTGCGTGTTATGCCTTGATCGCTTATTGGACGGCCTATCTTAAAGCTCACTATCCAGATGCCTTCATGGCGGCACTCATGACTTCCGATATGCGTTCAACTGACCGTCTCGCAATTGAGATGAGCGAATGTAAAAACATGGGAATTAAAGTACTTGGCCCAGATATTAACCAGTCTTATGCCGACTTCGCTATCGTGGGTGGCGAAAATACAATCCGCTTCGGTCTCTCGGCGATTAAAGGTATGGGTAAGGCTTTGATTGAAGAGGTGGTAATTCCTGAACGCGAGAAGAACGGTCCGTTTAAGTCAGTTTGTGACTTCGCTAAACGTGTTGACTCTACGAAATTCAATAAGAAATCTTGGGAATCTGCAATTAAAACCGGTGCCTTTGACCGCTTTGGCGATCGCTCGGATTTACTCTTTAATCTTGAACAAATCCAGGCTTATGGCTCAAAGATGCAAAAAGATAGCGCCAATGGTCAGACCGACCTCTTTGGCTTGATGGGTGACGTTGGGCAAATCCCAGAACCAGAAATTGTCCCAGCTCCAACTAAGATTGGCGACAAGGAACGCTTGCTTTGGGAACGCGATTTGATGGGTCTTTATCTCTCGGCGCACCCACTTGATAAATACGATACTTACTTTGAAGAGCAAACCCACCCATACTCTTATATTAACGCCGAAAATGACGGCAAGAAGGTGATTATTGGTGGTATTATTACGAACGTTAAAACCTTGCTCACAAAGAGTAATACTAAGATGGCGTTTGTGACAATTGAAAGTAAGACCGCAAGCGCTGAAGTTCTAGTCTTTCCGAAACTCTTTGAAGAAAATGGTGGTAAATTCGTAGTTGATAACATCGTCAAAATCCCTGGCCGTATCAACGCTAAAGACAAGGACGGCAACCCAACTTCCGATATTAAGATTATTGCGGATGATGTTTATGTGATTGCGGATGATACACTTGAAAACTATGAGCCAACCGGCACACATTTGAAAGAACCTGAAGATGCACCAGTGCCACGTCGTCGTTCAAAAACCTCGGCCGAACGCGTCAGTCCAAAGAAAGAAGCTCTTCCGAATGAACATCAAGCCGAAGAAGAATCTTACCACAGTATCACGCCGCCAACCGACCCGAGAAAACAGAAACTTTACATCTTGGTTGAGCAGCCAGACAACGTTGAAATTTTGACAAAAATTAAGCAACTATGCGACAAAAATCTCGGCGTTCAGGAAGTGATTCTGGTCCTGAAAGATGAGACCGGGAAAAAGCCTCTAAGAATGCCATTCAAAGTCCAAGCGTCCGCCGAATTACAGAGTGAACTAAAGAAAGTCGTCGGCGAAAATGCAGTCGTTTTGAAATAAAAAACGTCGCCAAAATCTAGTATTTTTAATTTGCTTATGTTAAACTAAAATAAGTAATAAAGGGTGGAAATTGAATAAAATCACAAAATATCTGAATCAGCATATCGATGGTCAGGTTTTTGATCGCCCATCAATCTTGAAGGCGTATTCGCGCGACCATAGCGTGATTGAAGTGATGCCAAAACTCGTGGCGCTTCCTGCTGATGCTGACGACATTCAATTTTTGCTCCGTTTTGCTAATGATGTAGCTGAAAAGAAATTCAATCTCCCTGTTGCTGTTCGCGGTGCTGGCTCAAGTAAGACTGGTGCATGTCTTAGCGAAGGCATGGTCATCTCAATGGAAAAGATGAATAAAGTCCAGGAAGTTGATGAACATGACCGTTTGGTGCGCGTAGAAGCCGGTGTCACCCTTGAAAAACTCAATGCCGTTCTTGCAGCTTATAATCTTTGTTTACCAATTAAAGCTAATCCAAAAGAAACAATCGGCGGGCTAATTTCCACCTTCCCGTCTGACCCATATGCTAAAAAATATGGTAGCATTTTCTACTTTGTAGAGCGGATTGAGGTAGTTTTGTCTAATGGCGACCTCTTCCAAACGATTAGCTATACTGACCACGGCATGAGAAACGTCACAAAAGGCGAAACTTTTGAAAGTAAGATTTACCGCGAAGTTAATGAACTGATTGATAACAATAAAGACGTAGTCGAGAATATTGACCAAGCTCGCCGTAGTCGCGCGGGTTATGGCATGATTGCTCAGGTCAAGAAGAAAGACCAGCACGTCTTTGATTTGATGCCGCTCTTCTTTGGTGCTGAAGGTACACTTGGCGTGATTACAGAGGTAATTTTACGAGTTGAGGCGATTCCACGTCCGTCAAAGCGCGTGCTTGCAGCCTTCTCAAATCTTGAGCAAGCTAACGAATATATGAAGAAAGTTAGTAGCCTCGGCCCAGCCACACTTGATGTGTTCGATGTCAGAATTTTTGAGGTTGCCGCTTCACATGGCAAGACGATTGGCTTACTCGAGCCGCTGATTGATAAGGGCTATTACGTGCTCGCATCGTTTGACGACCGCTGGCTTGCTGTGAATAAGAAGGTCAGGATGTGTCTCGGAATTGGCGCAAATGCACTTTCAATTACGGCTGAGAACAATATCAATGCTGATGACTTTAAAGAGATTTACACCCTTGTTGATTGTTATTTGAATGATGAGAATTCGATGGAACGCACCAGCCTCGTTGATGAATTCTGGATTAGTGGTGAAAACCTAGTTAGCTTCGTCCAGAAGCTCGAAATGATTGAAAAGGCTTTGGAACAACCGCTTCCAATCTTTGGTTCTTATGCTACAAGCGTCTATTCAGTTCGTCCGAACTTTGACCTCTCTGATATAAGTGCCCGAAAACGTGCAATGCAATTCTTGCGCTACTTTGCTAAAATCGTGCGTGAAAGTGGCGGTTCGTTCACTGGTGGCCGCTCAGAAGGACGCGTTAAAGGCTTAATTTCTACCTCTGAACTCACTACTCGCGAGCGCGCGCTTTACGATAGCGTAAAGTCAATCTTTGACCCAAATAAATTCATGAACCCAGAAACCAAACTTGGCGCAAATCTTGAAGACGTGGTCAGACACTTGCGCACTTCTGAAAATCAGGGTGTAAAATAGTTTTTACTTTAGTAGTTATGTTTGAAAACAGGGGAGTTTTTTGTTATAATCAAGCATATGAAATGTACTACTAAGAAATTATCTGATACGAAGGTTGAAATTAAGGTTGTTCTAGAGAAGGAAGACCTTAAAATCGCTGAAGAAAAAGCTACCGCTCGTCTTGCAAAAGAAGTGAAAGTTGAAGGCTTTAGAAAAGGCAAAGCTCCACTTGATGTAGCTAAAAAACACATTAATCCTAATGATCTCGCATCTGTTACGCTTGACCTCGCTGTTAGAACTTCTGTTCCAAAAGCATTTGAAGAGTCAAAGAGCGCTCCACTTGTAATTCCAAACGTGGAAGTAACAAAGTTTGTCCCAGGTGAAACCGCAGAATACACTGCAACTGCTGACATTTTGCCAGAAATTAAGCTTGGCGACTTCAAGAAACTCGGCGTCAAGAAGGAAACCGTTAAGGTTGCCGCAAAAGACGTTGACGAAGTTATTGAAAACATCCGCACCTCTTATGCAGAGAAAAAAGTTGCTAAGAAAAAAGCTGAAATGGGCGACGAAGTTGTGATTGACTTTGTTGGTTCAAAAGATGGCGTCGAATTTAAGGGCGGCTCAGCAAAAGATTTTAAACTCGGCCTCGGCTCTGGCCAATTTATCCCTGGCTTTGAAGAGGGAATCGTTGGTCACGAATCTGGCGACCGCTTTGATCTTGAGCTTACTTTCCCTAAAGACTACCACGCTGAAGAACTCGCTGGTAAGAAAACTAATTTCAATGTCTTATTGAAACAAGTTAATGAAATTGTAAAACCAGAACTTAACGACGAACTCGCTAAGAAATGTGGTCCATTCAAGACTGTTGATGAGCTCAAAGAGGATATCAAGAAGAATCTTGAGGCTCAAAACAACCTTAAGACTACAGAGAAATATAAAGATGACCTCGTAAACGCCCTTGTTAAGGCTTCAAAGGTCTCTGCTCCAGAAATCTTAGTTAAAGACCAACTCAAGATGATTGAGAATGATATTTCTGCCAACGCTGCTCGCCAAGGTTTGAAATTTGAAGATTATCTTACCCAAACCGGCCAAACCCGTGAAGACTGGGAAAAGACCGCTACCTCTGTTGCAGAGATGCGTGTAAAGGCTTCTCTCTGTCTCCAAGTCCTCGCTCGCGACGAGAAAATCACCGTTGATGAAGATGTAGTTGACGCAAAAGTTGCTGAACTCAGAGAAATCTACAAGAACTCAAAAGAAGCTCTTAAAAATCTCAAGGACCCAAACGTCCGCCAAGATATTAAGAACCGCTTAACGATTGAAAAAACCTTGGACTTCTTAGTAGAAGTAAACAGTAAATAAACACGAAAAATCCCCTCTGGCAGGGGATTTTTTGATGGCACGTGTAACAGGGGGTAAACTATATGTTGTATAGAGATGACCTTACCATAAGAGTATTGACTTTTTGACAGAAATGTAGTATAATAAAAGGGTTAACGTAAGGGTGGGTACGGGTTCTAATGTACCTTGAAAAAGAAGGAGGGAAAAGATGAAAGATTATTTGTTTTCAGAAATCAAGTACACCGGGAGATGGGCGAAGAAGGCATTTCAAACTCGTCATCTCAAAAAGATTCCATTGACGAACATCGATATGGAGACGCTTGCCGGCATTATTGGCGAACTTACGGCGCTCCAAACCGAACTGAAGCTTGTAAAGAAGAGCTGCACGTTCGATTTTTACGTGGAGTACCACAAGAAAGCGGAATCCCGTGTTCGTGAAATTGCCCAGCTTCGTCGTGCTATGGCGAAAATGGCTGATCTGCAAACTGCAATCCGCGAGAAAAATCTCAAGGAAGCATGGAGACTAGTTGATGTCATTTACGGTATGGGTTACCGTGTCACCACAGACATCGAGAAGTCGATCGAGGAGCTCTGCCTTGAACTTGGTAGGAACCTGGAAAACAAGATCGAGGATATCGATCATCGCAGATATTACTGCGAAGATGAGTCCGAAGATATCGAGCCCTATCCGGGTTGCGTCAGCTTCGATGAGGAGTTTGATGACTCAGATGATGAAGCCGGCGAGATTGGCTCGTTTGATGACGAGACCATGGAAGCCGAAGACTACGGAGACGATTTTCCAGATAACGGACATGGCAGCACAGTCATTCCGTTCACGCTTCTTAACCGGGCACAAAATAACTAGTTGATTTTGACTAATCATATTCACCCCCTTTTCTACAAAAAAGACCGAGCGTAAGCCCGGCCTTTTTTACTCTTGATTTTTTAGGGGAAATGAGGTAAAATACTCCCAAGAGTTTCTCGCTAGTTTTTATTGCTGTACAAAAACTAGCAACAGATAGCCTTACCAGCTGTCGAACGGGCGGACGTTTTAATCTGAAACGGCCGCATCTAAAAGTTAATTTAAGAGGAAATTTTAATGCCAACTATTAATCAGTTGATTCGCAAGCCTCGCAAAAAGGCTGTAAGAAAGTCTGGTGCACCAGCACTTGGCTCAATTGTTAATACTTTGAAAACTAAGTATTACAACCAACCAGCTCCTTTGAAGCGTGGTGTTTGTATCAAAGTTACTACTAAAACTCCAAAGAAACCAAACTCAGCTCTCCGCAAAGTCGCTCGTGTTCGTTTGACTAACGGTCAGGAAGTTTGGGCATACATCGGTGGTGAAGGTCACAACCTCCAGGAGCACGCAGTTGTGCTCGTTCGTGGTGGTCGTGTTCCAGACCTTCCAGGTGTCCGTTATCACATTGTCCGTGGTACTCTTGATCTTCAAGGTGTCCAAGGTCGTAAACAAGGCCGTTCAAAGTACGGTGCTAAGAAGGAGAGTAAGTAATGCCACGTAAAACTACTACCTCATTAGAGAGAAAAGTTAATCCAGATCGTAAGTATCAATCAATCATGGTTCAACGCCTTATCAACAAGTCTATGCTTGATGGTAAGAAACAAGCTGCAGAACGCGCAGTTTACACTGCAATCGAAAAAGCTGCTAAAGAACTTAATTCAGAAAACCCTGTAGAAGTTCTCGAACAAGCTATCGCAAACGTTTCTCCAGATTTTGAAGTTAAATCACGCCGTGTTGGTGGTGCTAACTACCAAATTCCATTCCCAATCGCTGGACACCGCCAAATGCACTTCGCATTCTCATGGCTCGTCCAATCTGCACGTGCACGCAAAGGTATGCCATATGCAGATCGTTTGAAATGTGAAATCGTTGACGCTTACAACGAAACTGGCGCAGCCTTCAAGAAGAAGGAAGACTGCCACCGTATGGCAGAAGCAAACCGTGCATTCGCACACTTTGCTCGCGCTTAATCAAGCAAGAAAACATAAAAAAGTCCCTGCAGCGAAAACTGCAGGGATTTTTGTGGTACTAGGGGTGGAACATGGATTCAGGCGATGCCAACTTCTTTTAAGAGATTTTCGCAGATTGCACCGGCAATAACATGCGCGTGGCAATCTAGGTAGGATTCCTTAAGGAATGTCGTGAAGGAATGGATAGAAACGTCTGTTCCTTCGAGGTACTTCCTCATTGGCAACACTTCCTTTAAGGTTACGCAGTCGGCGAAATACTTCACCAACATCAGCCATACCTGAGTATCTCTCAATGTCGTCGGATAGTGCTGGTAGACTAAATAGTCATCCAGTCTCCTGCAAACAGTATTCACCAGGTCGCGTCGAAGATACATCCCGCTACGCAATGCATCAATGCAACAGACATAAATGAACGTCTGTGGTGAAATTGAATAGCGCTTGTTCTTCTTCGGACACGTGTTGATTCCAGCCTTATTTAATCTGCGGAGCAACTCGTAATAATCAATCTCAAGTTCCTCGCAAATCGGCTGAATGTCATCAACCAGGCCTCTACCGACGATTTCGTTGACGATTACAACTACGTCATCAATAGTGTCGCGCTTCAGCTTCTGTGGCTTGCAATCGGGAAAGAAATCTTCGAATGCAATCTTTACTGCCTTGTCTACCACTGTCCCAGTGGGAACGATGTATTGTTCCCGAAATTTGTATCCTTTCATCATAAGGACACCCCCTTGTAAAATTTTTTAGACCAGTCCCATTCGGACTAGTCCATCCGTTAATTATATCATAAAATCAAAAAATACGCAAGCATTATGAATCCCATAAAAGATAGAGCTTGAAACTTGTAAAACTGTGATATAATAAACATAAGTATATTTAGGAGGCAGAATGGTTAAAATTGCTATTAACGGTTTCGGACGCATTGGTCGCAATGCATTCAAAATCGCTTTCGAACGTCGCGATGTAGAAGTTGTTGCCGTAAACGATCTTACAGATACAAAAACGCTTGCACATCTTTTGAAATATGATTCATCTTATGGCACATACGATCGCGAAGTTAAGTTTGATGACGAAAATCTTATTGTAGACGGAAATAAAATTCGCGTCTTATCAGAGAAGGATCCAGCCGCATTGCCATGGAAAGACATGGGCATTGATGTTGTAATTGAGTCTACTGGTCTCTTTACCGACCCAGCTAAAGCTCGCGCACACATTGAAGCTGGCGCTAGAAAAGTTGTTATTTCTGCTCCTGCAAAAGGCGAAGGCGCAAAAACCATTGTCCTTGGTGTTAATGAAGAAATCATTGAAGACAGCGA
>CAMZAD010000004.1 GCA_947304155.1 uncultured Candidatus Saccharibacteria bacterium | reverse complement strand
GCTCCATTTTTGTTTTAAAAAGCGTCTTACATTTACTGCAAGACGCTCTTTTTATTTCGCTAGATTAGACGAGCTTATTTTGCCCACCCTTCACCGTCCCATTTATCGCTAGAATATCTTATATTCTTTACGGCAAAATCTAAGCTGTTTACAATTAAACGTTTACCAACTGTCTCAACAGAGTAATCTTCAATATGATTACCGGTTCCAACCCAACCATAAATATCATCATTTCGAACTACATATATTACGTGTTGAACGCCACTAGCATTAATGTATGTGTATCTTTGAACCTCATAGTTATTGAGCGATGGGTTCTTCAAACTATAGACGTCACTCTTCTCTTTCAGAGTACCAAACCTAGAAACAAGATCGCCTTGCAAAGCCTCCGCAGCAGCAGCTATGGTAATTTTATTTGTATTATCAGAGAATGCACCAGTATACGCTTCCCTAAATTTTGTGATTCCAGCAGTACAGTTTGGTAGATACAAAATCTTATTACCAGAAAGACCAAAGATAGTACTGACATCCCATCCACCATTACATGAAACAACCGAAGCTTCTCTGGTATTTAGCATCTTCGCATAATCATCCGTAAAACTAATTCCTTCAATAATATAACGTCTGATTGCCTTTTCTTTCTCTACAACCTTAGCCCAATCCTCATTACTTAGTCTACTCTTCTCAATAGTGAACTTAGCAAATGGATTTTCTTCTTTATTTGCATTGAAGAATTTTACGATGACTGGCGTGCCATTGTGAACAGTCATCCAAACATCTACCTCTTTCGTATCAGAATTGCTTTCTCTTTCAGCTGTAACTTGATACTCTTTCCAAGTTAAATCATTGGCTTTAATTTCACCAACACTCTTATAATCTTTAAACTTGTAATCTGTATAAGTTGTAACGTTACCATCATAAGTTGCATAAGTCGTTACTTTTTTCTTTACGGCTGGAAGATAATATGATTCAAAGAACTCGCCTACATCTTTGTAGTTAGTTTCAGCAGGGTCATTATATCTATCTTCATCCGATGGGAAAAGAATCGAAAAATTAAATGTACCCAAAATTGATTTAAGTATCACATGGTTATTTTGTGCACCATAATCATGAACCGTAGATTCATATCCATAAAGCTCTCCTGTGTTATAGATTGGGTATTTTACAATCATTCCATGATATGGATCGACATAATTGGTCATTGTAAAATGGCTGTTATTATTAATCAAATCTTCAGCGTCTTTTACACTTGCAGAACTAGCACCACCACTACCCCCACCATTATTGCCATTATTACTAAAGAAATATATACCACCGCCAACAGCGCCAGCCACTACTAAAGCACCAATAATCACGATTGGGATAATTTTCTTAGATTTTTTACCACCTGCCGTAGCTGGCGTATTAGCTACTGGCTGTGGCTGTACTGGCTGTGCTACTGGTTGCACTGCTGGCTGCGCTGCTGGCGGCACAGTACCAATTTGTGGATTCTGAGTTGGATCCATTTTACCTCCTTATTATTTTTCTAATTACTTATTCTATGGTGCGCTGTTGGTGAACTCGTGTCGAGTGCCTTAAACGTAAAACCATTTTTTAAGCCATATTGAATTATTCGCTCTACCGCGTCCACCGAAAAGCTCTTAATATCATGTTGCAACACTACTGAATAATTTCCTTTCAAGTTTCTCACAACATTATTATACACGGCATTAGCATTATTCGCACCACCCGCATCACCGCTCGAAACATTCCAGTCAAAGTATGCATATCCCCTCTTTCCAAGTTCCTTTGCCGCACGCGATACAATTCCTTTATTATACTTCTTAGATACCGTATTCGATGAGCCGCCTGGGAACCTAAACAACCTTGTCTCTGAACCAGTCGCTGACTTAATCACATTTTGGACGCCTTGAAGCTCACTAAAGAATGCACCGTCATTTTTGTATACTTTTGCGTAATCATGTGAACAAGAATGTGCTCCAATCGAATGGCCTTCCTTGTATGCCCTCGCAATCACATTGCGATATTGTGCACGATTACACGTCACAAAGAATGTCGCCTTTACGTTATATTTCTTCAATACATCAAGAAGTCTGCTTGTATACGGCCCCGGTCCATCATCAAACGTCAAGTATACAATCTTTGCCCCAGATGGAACTTTATATGTGCTAGCATTACTACTACTCTTCTTCTGGCTCTGCTGTTTTTTCTTAGCTTCTTCCGCCTTTTTCTTTTCTTCCTCGGCTTTCTTCTTTGCCTCTTCTTCGGCTTTCTTCTCCGCCTCTAATTTTGCAATTCTTTCATTCTCAGCCTTAATCTCATCTTCGGATAAATACTCTTTTGTAATTTTTCCATCTACAAAAGTCATTCTGATATCCTGATATTTATCAGATGATTCGTTCGCATTTTCCTTCGCTGTCTTTACTGTACTTGCCAAATTAATATTTGATACAATCACCACTAAAAAAGTTACAATCATTGTAACTAAAGTCGCAAAGAAAATAACTAAAAATCCATGCAGTCTAGATGGCTGTTTCTTCTCCTTTGGAACCTCTAGAGTTTCTTGAACCACCGCAGCCTCTTCCGGGGCTTGAGCTGGCATTTCCACCACGGGTTCCATCACTGTTTCTGGATTAGATGCAACCTCGTTATTTTCTTTATCCATCACTTATATTATATCAAAAAACAACGCTAAATAAAAATAGCCCCCGAAGGGACTATTTTTTTATTTAGCGTATTCAATTGCTCTGGTTTCGCGAATAACGTTGACCTTAATCACACCAGGATAGCTCATTGTTGCTTCAATCTTATCAGCAATATCACGTGCAAGTTTAAGTGCAGTTAAGTCATCAACTTGTTTTGGCTCAACTACTACGCGAACTTCGCGTCCAGCTGAGATTGCGTAAGCCTTATCGATGCCTGGGAATGAAGTTGCAATATTCTCAAGGTCCTTCATACGTTCTGCAAAGTTCTCTGCTGAGATATTGCGTGCACCAGGACGAGCTGCTGAAAGTGCGTCACAAATCTTTACGATAATTGCTTCTGGAGTGGTTGGCTCAATATCATCGTGGTGAGCAGCAATCGCATGAACAACTTCGTCAGGAAGACCATATTTCTTTGCAAGCTCTGCACCGATTTCAGCGTGCTTACCTTCAATTTTGTGAGTCACAGCCTTGCCAATATCATGAAGAAGAGTTGCAGTCTTTGCAATGCGCTTGTCTGCACCAATTTCCTCTGCAATCATGCCAGCAATGTGTGCCATTTCAATTGAATGAAGAAGCACATTTTGTCCGTATGAAGTACGGAATTTAAGTTCACCAAGAAGATGAAGCATTTCGTGTGGGATACCAACGATACCAACTTCACGAGCAGCATCTTCACCAGCACGCATCACTTCCTTATCAATCTCACGTTCAGCCTTAGCGACTGCTTCTTCAATTGATGTTGGATTAATGCGACCATCTTTCATCAAACGTTCAAGCGCATAGCGAGCAACTTGACGACGAATTGGATCAAACGATGAAAGCACCACCATACCAGGTGTATCATCAACCATGATATCAACACCAGTTGCACGTTGAAGAGCTTGAATATTTCTACCTTCCTTACCAATAATACGGCCTTTCATTTCATCATCAGGAAGTTTAAGTGCAGTAATCGTTCTATCTGCTGTAACTTCTGAAGACATACGCTCCATTGCAGTTACAAGAATTGCCTGTGCAGTTTCTTCTACATCGTGTTTGATTGCCTCTTGTTCTTTTTGTACAAGGCCAGCCAAATCGTCTTTAATGTCGCGTTCAGTCATTGCCATTAACTTATCTTTAGCCTCAGCTTTAGTAAGTCCAGCAATCTTCTCGAGCTTCTCTTGTTGCTTTGTACGGATATCACGAATCTCAGACTTGAGCTCTTCAATTTCCTTCTCTTGCTTTACAAGATTCTCAGACTTCTTCTCGAGCTGGTCAAGTTTGCCGTCAAGCAAGTTCTCACGCTCAGAAAGACGATTCTCAGTTTTGCGCCATTCTTTACGACGTTCATCTTCGTCAGCCTTTGATTTTTGTGCAATGTCAGCTGCTTCTTTACGAGCACTCGAAACAATGTCTGATGCTTCGTTTTTAGCCTTACGGACTAAATCATCAGCCTTGTTTTTGCCGCCATTTTCGTTCTTTTTATTGTACGCAAAAACTGCGCCTGCGCCGCCAGCTAAGCCAACAACAGCAGCAATAATTGGAATAATGACTTCCATTTTACCTCTTTCTCTTTTTGTTTATACGCTAAACGTATTTTGCCAGTATTTTCCTTATACTAGCGGATTAACAAAAGTAAAAAATTAATATTTTATAAAACTAAAATCCCCCTGCATCTCTATTGTATCATACTAGGGGGATTTTTATGAATTTTCTATTTCTTTGGCGCCGATATATTTGCCGGTCTGCCATATTGTGGCAATATCACTTGCACCTTATTTCCTTCATGGTCATAAAGTGGAATTTTAAGCTCAGCTGCCAGGGCATTTACCACCGCTGCACCAATTCTAAGCCCCGTAAACGAGCCTGGTCCAGCCATAAATCTAATTTCCTCAATATCATTCCACGAAGCGCCATTCTCTGTCAATTTATCGCGAATAAACTCGTGAATCTTCTCAGCTAAATCCTTGCCAGAATCCCAAGTATATTCCTTGTCATCTAACCTCAAAATCGTCGTTGACGTCGATGTATCTAAATACATTTTCATAATTCTTCTATCGTCCTCGTTCCATCATCATTAATCTTTATCAAATATTTTTTATGGCCTTCCGGCAACAAATCCGCCACCGTGTCCGCCCATTCCACTACTGTCACTGTGTTCGGCTCAGCAATATTCTCCGCCAAATCCTCACACATAATACCTGGATCAGACAATCTGTAAAAATCATAGTGCACTAAATTTCCACCTGGAAAAGAATATTTTTTAGACAACGTAAAACTTGGGCTCGTCACTTCATCCTCCACGCCGAGTCCTTGTGCAATTCCCTTTGTAATTGTTGTCTTCCCTGCGCCAACATCGCCAATCAGTTCAATCGTTGCCGGACAAACAATTCTTTTAGCTAACTCGAAGCCAAACTTAAACATTTCCTCTTCGGAAGCTATATTTTCCATCAAAATCATAAATATATTATAATATATTCTGATTTTTTATCAAACTATCTCAATTTACATCGAATTGCATAGCCTCTTTGGCTTGCATAACTTGTATTATAAACTTCACCAGTGTAAAGACTGTGGCTTAGTGTTTTTATCCCATCCGTTGTATTCATGAAAATTCGTAATACCGTTCCAGCCTTTGAAGACCACAAGCCACTGTTTGAAGGTGTAGTAGTTTCTAGGTTAGATATTGTTCCAGTTTGATGCTGCATAATCTCATTAAATGGAACCTGGTGTGCTCTATCAGTCGTACCGACAGAACCAACCATCCCCATAAAATCATAATAGCTTGGCATCTTCCAGCCCTTTGGACAAATTGAATCCTCTACAATACTTTCATTATCATAGTCAAGTACAAACGTAGTGCCAGCACTTGCTGCATACCAGTTGTATGACGCGCCACTCTTCTCCCACAAATAATCATCTGAATAACTCGTTGGCTTATAAGCGAATGTAGTACCTCCAACATAATAGATATCTCTTTCTGGCTTAAATGATCTTGCTGTTTCATCAGTAGGCCATGTATTTGTATTCATTGCGGTAAGCTGGGTCTCATGGTCTGGCGTCCAAGAAGCCTTCGTATTTAGGTCGGTTGTACTATTTGTCAAAGGCTCAAAATTACTTAATCTTAAGCCCAAATTCTGAGACATCCAGCATCCACCATCCGGAAGTTTAGAAATCAAATATTTGTTGCCATCACGGACATCTGTCAAGACAGCACGCGGAATTAAATCATTATAAAATGCTGCATCCAAAGTAGCATAAGTTGCTGCACTTGTTGGAGTGTACGTATCTTCACAATATTGTGCAAGATTTGGGTCTTGCATATTCACTGCCTCTACTAGTCTATTCTGATGAGAGACTAATGCAGGTTGTTCAGGTTCCTCTTCAGCTTCACCTTCAAAATCAAATGTATCAGTGCTTGCAACCACTGTAAATACTACTCTTTTAGTATATGAACCACGTGGCAAAGAAGCACCAACTTTTACGCCAAAGTACAAATTCTGGGTCCATTCAGACTCAAAGCTTGCCACATCCATCGCTTTAACGACAACAGCGTTATCAAGACCCATAATTTTATCAAATGTTTCGTTATCAGCCGAAACACCCCAGTTATTATCTGGCATATTGGCACTTGTAATGCCATTAGTGAAGTCTGAAACGATTTGAGTTGGAGACTTTGGATTCACTAAACTAGTTCCTTTGTCTATCGTCGAAAAATACAGATTATACCCCATTGGCATATTAGCCGTGACAACAATACTTGCTGGCTTAGATTGAAACTCACCACTCGTGGTATTATTAAAACTAAACGATACATCATCAACTGCAGACAACGAGAGAGCTGGTAAAACATCAACACTAAAAGTATAATTGCTAGTTTTGTTATCAGCAAAACTCTTCTTCACTGGTGAATAGAAGTATGCAGTAACTAGCGCGAGCAAGAAAAAACCCGAAAAAATACCAACAAGCGGCATAATCCTCGTTTTTCTTTCAATCTTACTCTTCACGTTACCTCCTATTTGTTTTTATTATACACTACTTTAACCAGTTTGAACATCAGAAACGATTGCATAAATTGGCATCAAAACTGCAATCACAATGAACCCAACGAGAAGAGCCATTACGACCATCAAAATCGGCTCAATCAAAGTTGAAATCGTACGAATTTGTTCATCAAGCTCGTTCTCATAGACCGTCGCAGCCTTACCGAGCATCTCATCAATCTTACCGGATTGTTCACCAATGTTTGCCATCTGCGGCAAAAGTGGCAAAATATAATCACGTTCCTTCATTGAATCAGATAATGGCTTACCTTGTTTAATCTTCTCCATTACGATTTCAATTTGTTCTTGCACCATGATATTCCCTACTGCTTCACCAGAAATCTTCAAAGCATCCTGGATTGAAACGCCGGTCGAAAGCAAGTTTTGTGCCGTACGTGCAAAACGTGAGTTATAAAGCCTTAAGAATAACCCCTTAAACAATGGCACATTCAATTTACCAATCGCAATCCATCTTTTACCAACATCGGTCTTCGCAAATTGTACAATGAACCAAATCAATACCGCCACTGCTACCAAAACAATATACCAATATGACGTAATAAAGTTTGAAATTCCAACAAGGAACGCCGTTGCGCCAGGAAGATCCTTTTTAAGGTCGCGATACAAGTTCTCAACTTGTGGCACCACCACAATCACCATGAATACCAACACTGCAATAATGACCAACATGATAATTGCTGGGTACGTCAAAGCGCCACGAATGTCAGACATCATTTTCTCGTCTTTTTCGTTCTGGTCAGCCAAACGCACAAGTGACATATCAAGCGTACCAGATGCCTCACCAGCTTTCAAAAGTGCAATATACAAATTATTAAACACCTCTGGATACTTTGAACATGCCTGCGTTAAAGTACGACCACCTTCAACATCTGCCAAAATTGCTTCAATTACTTTCTTCATTGGCTTTGAAGTAGTCTGTTCTGCCACTACACGCAAAGAGTTAGAAAGTGGCAAACCTGCACCAATCAAAGTTGCAAACTGCCTCGTAAAGACGTTCCTATCTTTCCCTCTAATCTTATTGCGGAATCTATCTAAAAAGTTTCCGCCCTCTTCCTCCTCAACAATCGACTCTGGTGTAAAACCTTGCTCAATCAAAAGCTTTCCGGCAGTTCGTTCATTCTCTGCCTGGATTGCGCCTCTGACTGACCTTCCGGTCTTCGAGTCCCTTGCTTTGTAGGAAAAACGCTTCATCTATTAGATTCCCTTTACCAATCTATCGAATTCATTTACATCGATTGCACATTCACGCGCGTTATCATAAGTAATCGTACCTTGTTGCACGAGCTTAGCAAGCGTGCGGTCCATTGTCTGCATACCTTCGTTTGCACCAGTTTGAATCGTCGTATCGAGCTGGTGGGTTTTCCCTTCACGAATGATTGAACGGACAGCTGAATTTGCAACCATCACTTCGGCTGCCACTACACGTCCACCTCCAATTGCTGGAATGAGACGTTGTGAACAAACCGCCATCAGAACTGATGCAAGCTGTGAACGAATCTGTGGTTGTTGCTCTGCTGGGAACACATCAATAATACGGTCAACCGATTGTGCTGCCGAGTTAGTATGAAGCGTTGCAAGCACCAAGTGACCAGTTTCAGCAATTGTAATCGCAGATGAAATTGTCTCAAGATCGCGCATCTCACCGAGCAATACCACATCAGGGTCTTGACGAAGCACAGATTTCAAAGCACGTGCAAACGAGAAGGTATCATAGTGAACTTCACGTTGCACCACTACTGAACGCTTTGGTTTATGTGTAAACTCAATTGGGTCTTCAATCGTCACAATATGGACTGATTTTTCCATATTAATTTTATTCACGAGTGCTGCTAAAGTCGTAGATTTACCGGAACCAGTAGGACCAGTCACAAGCACCAAACCACGTGGGTAATCTGCAAATGTGGATACAACTTGTGGCATACCAAGTTCTTCAATTGTTGGCATCTTAGTTGGGATTAGACGAAATGCTGCTGCAAGATTCCCTTTTTCATTAAAGGCATTTGCACGGAAACGAGCGATATCACCAAATGCAAATGAATAGTCAAACTCTTTATCTTTTGACAAAGTTTCACGTTGCATTGAATCAAGCGTTGAGAAAATCAACTTCTCAACCATATCTTCAGTCAAAACTGGAGTGTTTGGAATTGGTTGCAATGCACCATCAATACGTAAAATTGGAGGGAGTCCAACCTGAATATGAAGGTCTGAAGCATTTTTCTTAATACATTCTTCAAGCAAAATCTCAATTCTAACAGATGAAGGAACTGCGGTTGGAGTCGCCGCTGCAGCAGCTGCTGCCGCATGAGACGCAGTTGTTGGAACAGCAATTTCATCCGCTTCAGAGCCATTATTCATAGCCGAATGCTCAACGGTAGGCATAGCAGGAGCAGCCGGCATAGCCGCAACTGGATTTGGTGCCACTGGTGCAGGTTGTTGCATCATTGGGTTTGTGTTTGCTGGATTTTCGTTTTGCATTTTAAAACCTACCCTTAATACTTATTTAATTTTACCATAAGAATTTTTGCTAAGCAAGGTCTGACGCCACACGATTAACCTCGGAAATCGTTGTAATTCCAGATAGAGCTTTCAGGATCCCATCCTGCTTCATCGTTAACGTGCCCTTTTCTTTTGCAACTTTCATAATCTCGGCTGAAGTTGACCTCGTTGTGACTAGTTTTTGAATATCTTCATCCACTTCAATCGTTTCATAAAGACCAGCACGACCTTTATAACCGCCCGGGGTATCACGGTCATCAATCCCTCTTACGAGCGTATAGCCATTATTATTTGCAATCGGCAAGCCTGGATAGCCCAAATCTTCTGACACCATCGCCACATCTTGTTGTGTCTTTGGCAAAACATATCCAAGCGCCTCATTAATTTCCCTTGTTTCAAGTTCAGTTGAAGTATATGCTTCCCTCTTATCCGATACGCGACGCACCAAGCGCTGACCAATCACAGTATTAAGTGTCGAGGCAAGCAAGAATGGCTCAATTCCCATATCTAGAAGACGTGGCAAAATACCAGCTGCTGAGTTGGTATGCAGTGTCGAAAACACCAAGTGGCCAGTAAGTGCAGCCTGCACTGCCAAGTTTGCAGTCTCAGAGTCACGAATCTCACCAACCATCACTACGTCAGGGTCTTGACGCAAAATTGAACGAAGCCCAGCCGCAAATGTCAGACCAGCGTCAACATTTACTTGGATCTGGTTTACACCATCCATCTTATACTCAACTGGATCCTCGAGTGTCACAATATTAATCTTCTCATCAAAAATTCTATTTACTAGTGCGTAAAGCGTCGTAGTTTTACCAGAACCAGTAGGACCAGATGTCAAAATCATACCATTTGGTTTTGAAATGCCACTTTCAACCATTCTCAGTACACGACCAGTCATACCCATTTGTTCAATTGCAAGCGTTGTACCACTCTTGTCCAAAAGACGAATCACAACCTGCTCACCCCAAACCACTGGAGAAGTTGAAATACGAAGGTCAATCTCTTTCCCTGCTGCCATCACAGTAAACTGGCCGTCTTGCGGAATACGATGTTCGTCAATTTTAAGATTAGACAAAATTTTAATACGTGAAACTAGTGCCGGCTCAATCGTCTTTGGAAGCTCCATAATTTTCCTAAGCACGCCATCCACGCGACAACGAATTACTAGCGACTTTTCTAGCGGTTCAATATGAATATCAGATGCCTTGGTTTTTGCAGCATATTCAAGAATCGTCACAAGTGCCTTTGAAATTGGCGAATCCTGCGTAATTGTTTTTACGTCCGCTTTTTGCTCACTTGCCAAAATCTCTTGGTTGGTCGTCTTAACAGCATCCTTAACCGCCGTAAAATCACCCTGATATTGCGCAAGAATCAAACGAATCCCAGCTTCGCTCGACATAATCGTGCGAACCGGCTTTTGCACGAGTGTAGAAATGTAATCTGTTGATTGCACGTTCTGCGCATCAAGCATCGCTACATAAAGCTGTCCATTTTTCTCGCCTAGCGGCACCACCATCGTGCGTTCCGCCACGTCATAAGGAATCTTCAAAAGAATGTCATTTTCAATTCTGACATTATTCAAGTTCACATATGGGATACCCATCACAGAAGCCGTAGCATGACTCACTGTCTCATCATCAGTATATTTATGAGATGTCAAAAACGCCAAAATTGGCTGACGTGTTTTTAGCACCTCTTCCTGTACTTCTTGAACTTGCGCAGCAGAAACTAACCCTTCTGTAACGAGAAGCTTTACAACCTGTTCTTGTAATTCTTTAGTTAGTAATGCCACTTTTACCCTTCTTGTCTAATCTCCTTTAAAAGATTATTACAAAGCATTTATGTTTTTGGAATCTCCTTCAGCCTTTTCGCAAGCTGCCATTTCTTCTGGAGACAAAATACCGTTTTTATCTACGTCCTCGCAATCACCAACATAAACTTCAACCGTTGGGTTAATTGCGTCAGGGTTAAACACCTCAATGTCTGGCTCAATCAAAGTTGGAGAAATTGTATTCATTGTTTTAAATGTTACATATTGCATATCTGGATCGCCAAGCAACGAATTCGTCACAAAGAATGCTACCAATGTTCCAACTACTGCGATAATAATCACTGAGAAAATATCTGATTGTTTCATACTAATTTCCTCCTCCGTTGACAACATCATCAACTGTGTTATTGACTAAAGCAGCATTTCCAGAAGCTTGCTTTCTAGCTTCCTTTGAGGCATAAACTGTCTTGGTTGTTTCTGAAGCCTTCACTTGGTTTGTGTAATATGCTTCACCAGTTGCAGAAACTTCAAGTTGATTACTCCACTTATAGTTTGCTGACTTAAAGCTAAACAAACGAATTGACTTATAGAAGTTATCAAGCAAAGCCTGTGCCTTAGTTGCAGGCTGTTTTACGGTTAATGTAATTGGAATTGCTACGAGTGATACGCCATTATTGCTAAAACTTGCACCACCACTATCCGGCATCAAACCATCAGGTTGCAAACCAGATATTAAGAAAATTTTGTTCACTGAAGACATCAAAGCCTCCGCGTTATATGATGCCGGCAAAGCATCCGGAATCACCCTAAGTGATGAACAAACTTTAAACATGTACATGTTATGTTCACGTTCTTCATCAGTAGTTGCATCATCATAACGTTTGCCAAAATCGATTTTATTTCCGCTCGTATCATAACAATCTGAATGACTATCACGTGCGACCGATTCAAGCGCGTTATTCTCTGTCATATTTACGAGAACGTTATAGCGCAATGTTCCAGGAATATCAGCTACATCAATTTCGTTTGGCTGACATTTATCAAGTTCATTATCGGTATATTTACCATCTTTGTTATTGTCGATACAAATACCAACATTTTTAATTGCACTATAATAGCTATCAATCGCCTTATCTTTTTCTGAAATGACTTTCGTATTGAATATAATGAACTTCGTTAAGAAAATCACCAACACTAAGCAAACACCAAATGCCAACGATGCGCCAAGCACAGCCAACATAATTTGCTGTTGAAGCTTGTTGATTCTGATTCTTTTACCAACTGCTACTTCAGCCATTATTTATCTCCTTTCGTTGGCGTGTTGTTACACGTTGTATCGTTTGCAGAACATGCGCGTGCAGGTTGTGTAAATATCTTATTAAGCTGGACGTAAGAGTCTGTCACGTTCTGGCCGTTTGGACCAATTGCCATCACATGTTTGTTTCTATATTTCAAAGCATCCTCGTTAAGTTTTACAACTGCCGAGAAGCGCAAAACCAAGTTTTCATCTGCGTCACGACCGTTTGAAGAATCGTTTACCGTGATTCCATCAGGAATCAACATACATTCATTTGATGCGGACCATTTAATTTTAACCTCGCCATCAGATTCCTCTTCTGTACCACTGTAAGTAATACATTGACTTTCAAAATGCGGCACGCCCGAGATTGAACCAGAGAGACTCATTTCTGGAGTGTAGCGATAGTAAGTAATATTCACCAAGGTGCTACTGGTTGGAGGAATAACTTTAACGTCATCCTCAATTCCATCTTTTGCAGTGCTCTGTTCTACACCCTTATACCAGTTTGTAAATTGTGGTGTACGATAGATTTTTTCACTTGGAGTATACTCAAGAATGCTCACATCTTCACCAGCATCGTTCTTCTTAATCTTTAAGATTGACTCATTTGACAACACATTAGTTGACTCGATTGTTGCATTCATGAAGCTAATCTTTTGACCCTCAATTACCTCATAGTCATCACGTCCTGGGTCACAACCTTTGCGGCCACGTGTCCAAATTGCGTAAATGCTACCATTTTCTTGGAACATCTTGTTATTTGAATCATATTCAACAATACAACGAGTCGGGATTTCATTTCCCTTATCATCAACGTATCTACCATAATCAAAGGTCATGAGATTTGCACGTTTAATGAACGATTCAAGCACGCGGTAGTCGATATCAGGTTCGGTCCCAGCATTTGCTTGTGCATCGAACGACAAAGTTGATTCATCAAGACTAATACTAAGTTCAGAAACCTGAACCGTATCAGGACCATTTGGAATCAAAGACTTCAAGTACAAAACTGAACGTGGCATCACCTTAAGTTGATCCTCAACACTAGCAATACCATTAAGCTGGTTCTGAATTGTCAAAAATTCTGTCAAATCAGAGTAACTCATCACTTTATCAGACAACTTCTTAAGATGTCCATCTTGGCTAGCCATCGTAATGTCCTGTGCACCTTTGATTGATGCAAGTACACCAACCGACGCCCCAGCGATAAGTACAATAATGATACAAACGAAGAAAACAATATTTCTAATCTTCTGAGTCTTAATCATCTCACTCTTGATATCTGGCACGAGATTAATCTCATAAAACCCAGTTTGAGTGGTCATCATTTCACCAGTATCACCAAGCTTACCAGTTACAGCTGCACCAATAAATCCTGGAATATCAGAAAGGTGCATTGAACTAAAATCATATTTCTTTGCCACTACTCATTACTCCTTTCCGCCAAGCCAATTGCTACCGCGAATTCAGAAGCCACCGGGAGCAATGCTTGTTGTTGCTCTGGTGTAACACGTACATATTGCCATGGGTTACCCTGAATTGTTGGAATATTAGTTTTAACTTCCATGTATTCTGCGATAAATGGAATCACACCGGCATAACCCGAGAGAATAATTCCACCAACTTGTGCGCCAACATATTTTGTCTGGAAGAAGCGAACAGATTTCGAAAGTTCCATTGCAAAAGTTTCAAGCGAATTATCAAGTGCCTTAAAGACTTGGCCATCAAGTTTATCTTGTGCCAAACCAAATTTCAAAATGAATTGCTTTGCCTGATCTGGTCTAACAGATAATGAATCAGCAATTGTCGTCACAAACTGAGAAAGACCACCAGGAATTGAACGTACCAAACGTGGAGCGCCTTGATAAACCACTACAATATCTGTAGATTTCTCACCAAGATCAATCAGCATTCTACCGTCGGTCATACCAATTGGAGCAAGTGCACGAGCCATTGAAATTGGCTCTGGCTCTTGAGCAATTACGTTAAGACCAAGCATTTCTACTTGTTCCATTCTCTCTTCAGCATATTCTTTTGCTGTTGAAGAAATCAAAACTTCTGCCTTCATTGCATCATTTGGTGAAACACCAAGAATTGCATAATCAACCTTTGCCTCGTCAATTGGCATTGGAATATATTGGTCAGCTTCATATTTAATCGTGTTCTTAATCTCTTTCATTGGTGCATTTGGCACTTCAATAATAGAAGTATAAGTCTTTCTTGCTGGCAAACCGAGCGCAACGTTCTTAGTTGTAATACCAGCCTGTTCCTTTGCACCCAAAATAGTCTCGGCTAATTTTCTTTGGCCGATTTCAGAGTCATCTAGTGCAATTTTTGGGTCGATTGGCACATAAGCATATTTTTCGAGAGTCCAACCACGCTCCGTGTTACCAGAAAGCTGTATTAAACGGATTGAATTTGTACCGACATCTAATGCGAAGAAATCGCCCACACCATGTAATAAACTCATACTACTTATGATTATATCATAAAAGTTCTTATGAATAACAAAATTACAAGATTTTTATTGGATTATCAACTTTTCTAATTTCAATTTTTTCAACATTTTCAAGTTTCTTATATTCCCCCTCGGCTTGAATCTCAACCTTCGCCGGCTCGTCAAAATACATTTTACTACAAACCACAATCTCGCCAGGAATTCTAAAGAGTACGCTTTTCATCATAAACATGCCTAGCGCAAAAATACTTCTAAGAGATTTCGCGGTTGCTAGGAACGTATCATCATCTGAACATATTCCCTTCTTCCCCTTCATTAACTTTGCTACAGTTGCACCATTTGAGGCAATATAATCAGATGCCTTCCTAAAGACCTTACGTTCCTCATCCATTTCACCGTTTACAACCTTACAAGTAATTAACTCAAACTCTGGAATAAACGTCTTTCGCTTATTCTTCAAATACCACTTAAACAAAGTTTTAAGTGAGAAGAAGAAATTCTTCTTTTTCTTGCGCAAACGTTTGCGATTCTTGTCCTCGTCGAACACTTCGGTCGATTCTGCAAACATGCCAATCGTAAAATAGCATGCTGCATATCTAAAGTGTTTCCCATTCACTACAGCTTCAAGTGGATAAATCTTCTTGCCACTCGCACGTTTCAAAGTCCTAGCCATATCATTAAAATTGCCAAATGGAACCGCCGTAAAATAAACTTCCTTTTTAGATAGAACTACGCCGTTTAGGCCAATCGTCGCCGTTCCATCCCCACCTGCTGCAATAACAATATCTCCGTCATTTAAGACTTTAGCCAGTGAGCTTGCATTATCGTCAACATTAGTTGGCTTTACCTCGTATTTACCAAAAACAATCCCTTTAAATTCTCTTAAAGGCTTTATAACTTTTTCTTCAACCAAACTCGCTTTTGTTGATCTTGGATTATAAATCAACATTACGCGTGGTTTATTACCAACAAAAACTGACTCATTTTTCTGAATCAGCTTTTTGATTTTTTCTAGTACCTTTGAAAAATCCACTTTAGTTGCCCACTTCCAACGAGGAAATTACATTTGGTTAGCGCTATTATTTGCAAACAAGCCACCAGGAAGCAAGAACTGCAAAATACCCCACATGAATACCCAAGCAATTAAGCCAAGAGTGATATGGAATAAACGAGTTTTTGCTTTTGCCACTGCATTTGGGTTCTCACGCGCAGTAATATATTGAATACCAGCAATCATTACACCAATCACAGCTGCCGCACCAATGCCATATGAGAAAATATTAACTACCAGAGCTAACAAATCAAACATAGCCTGACCACCATCTCCACAATCAAAATGCAAAATCGCAGTATGACATTGTTCCGCTTTAACTGATAAAACCGTAAGAATACCTTCTATATCCATATCTTTATTGTACCATAGTTATTTTTTTAGCGTAAATACTCTTGAAGTTTCTTCGTATCTTTATGCTTTTTCAATTTTGAAAGCGCCTTTGCCTCAATTTGGCGAATACGTTCACGAGTTACAGAAAATTCAGCGCCAACTTCTTCAAGCGTATGTGGGCGACCACCACCAATACCAAAGCGAAGTTTAATAATCTTCTGTTCCCTATCTGTCAAAGTTGCGATGATCTCAGCAAGTTGTTCCTTAAGCATCTGACTTGCGGCTGCATCTTCCGGAGAAACACGCTCTTCATCTTCTACGAAATCACCGAGCACAGAATCTTCATCATCACCATCTTTGCCAACTGAAGCATCAAGTGATGCGATATCTTGTTTAATGCGCATTACATAGTCGACTTTCTCGACGTCCATATCCATTTCTTCCGCAATTTCTTCAATAGTCGGCTCACGATTAAGCTCAGCTGTGAGTTTTCTTGAAGCACGAAGAACCTTGTTGATTGTCTCAACCATGTGCACTGGAATACGAATTGTACGAGCCTGGTCAGCAATTGCACGAGTAATAGCTTGGCGAATCCACCAAGTTGCATAAGTTGAAAACTTGAAACCTTTTTCAGGATCGAATTTCTCTACGGCACGGAGAAGGCCAGTGTTTCCCTCTTGAATCAAATCCAAGAAATCAAGGCCGCGGCCAGAGTAACGTTTTGCAATTGACACAACAAGACGCATGTTCGCCTCGACCATTTTATCTTTTGCTTTCTTGTTACCTTTTGCTGCCTTTTGAGCTAATTCTTGCTCCTCTTCTGCAGACAAAAGAGGAATTTTACCAATCTCGCGAAGATACATACGAACAGAATCGTCCGCAAATTGGTCTACGTTTTCTGCGGTGATCTCAAGATCCTCATCAGTGAGCTCTTCCTCATCAGTCAAATCAGAAAGGCCCGGCTCCTGAGGTTCAAAAGAACCCGTCAAAATTTCATCATCAGTATTATCCATTACAAGAAATTATACCTACATTTTCATTTTTTTCAAGCATTAGCGCCACGCTTTTATTCTCATTTTAATCTTAAAAGCTACCAGTTTATTCCAGGTTTTCCATGTGCTTTTAAATACTCATTTGCCTTTGAAAATGGCTTCGAACCAAAAAACCCATTATATGCCGATAGCGGTGATGGATGTGCCGATTCCAAGACTAAATGTTTTAAAGTATCAATCAACTTTTTCTTATTTCTTGCATCCCTTCCCCAAAGAATAAACACTAAGTTCTCTCGCTCCGCATTCAAATATTTTATCACTGCTTCCGTAAACTCTTCCCAACCTTTTCCTCGATGTGAACCAGCCTTATGTGCCTCAACCGTCAAAACGTTGTTAAGAAGTAGCACCCCCTGCTCCTGCCACGGTACTAAACTACCGCTCGAATTCGCATGCTTTCCTAAATCCGCATCAATTTCTTTATAAATATTAACTAAGCTTGGCGGCATATAATTATTCTTCGCCGAAATCGAAAACGCCAATCCGTCTGCCACGCCAGGTGTATGATACGGATCTTGTCCTAAAATCACCACTTTAACTTCACTTAAATCCGTCGAGAACGCTCGAAAAACATACTGCTTCGGCGGAAAAATCGTCTTCTTCTCATATTCATCATGCAAAAACTTACTCAGTTCGACAAAATACGGCTTCGCAAATTCAGATTTCAAAAATGGTTTCCAACTTTCGTGCATCTCGCACTCCATTTAAAGCTCAAATAACTCTTTGAGACTTTCAAATACTTCTTCAATCGTTCCTGCCGCATCAAGCGTTGGCACGTCAAATTCCTTCGCAACCTTAAGATAACCTGCGTTAACTTTACGTTGGAATTCATCCGGCTGAGACTTCCAAACTTCACCAGTTCTGCCTTGTTCTTTTGCCTGAGTGCCAAGTCTCTTTGCACGTGCCTCATCAGAAAGCGTCATAATTACCTGCTTATCTGGATGGAAATAACTTTCCGGCATCACGGTCTTATGTAACTTTTTAATGAAATTCCTTGAAACACCAGCTGCATAACCTTCATAAATCAAAGTCGAAAACCAGCTACGCGTTGTAATTACAATGTCACCATTTCTAAGTGCTGGCTCTGCCAACTTTCGCCATTGCTCATAACGATTTATGAGATAAAGCATCACACGAGTGCGATGATCGATGTCCTGTTTTGAACCGTAAGTCAGTTTCGCAATTTCAGCCACAAATGGGTCTTCACTCGCCGTTCCAGACTCCGCATAATGTACCACATTTTTACCCTTCGAGCGTAAGTATTCTGCAAGCAACTTTGCCTGTGTATCTTTTCCTGTCGCATCCTGTCCTTCAATTACAATATGCATGAAAACCTCTCTGTTATTTCTTTAAATTATAGCACCAAATTACTTTTTCCCCGCCTTGTAGTCTGCAAAACATTTCGGACAAATCGCGCGATATTCAATCTCCGTTTTTCCGTCGTCAATTAAAATATCCGGCCCGTCCGCTACAAACTTTCCATTCAAAAATCTCGCATTACAAGTCGCTTTTCTACCACATTCACAAATCGTTTTAATCTCGTCAATATCATGCGCGATTTGAAGTAGCCTCGTTGCACCTTCAAAACCACCATCGGTCAAACGGAAGTTCAACCGAAGGCCATATGCCATTACAGGAATTCCAAATTCCGTCACAACTTGCATTAATTCATCTACTTGATCTGCCGTCAAGAACTGTGCTTCATCAATCAGCACACAAGAAATCTTCTTGCCACCTTTTTTAAGATGTTTCGACACGAAATCAAACACATTATCCGTTTTGCTAAAACAAAAATCAACTTTTCTTTCTGGTCCAATTCTAGTCAAAAGCTTCTCGCCATTTTTTGTATCGGTTTTTGGTTTCATCACCAAAACTTGATGCCCACGTTCTTCATAATTAAATGCGACTTGAAGTAGCTGCATTGTTTTTCCGCACCCCATTGCCCCGTACCTAAAATATAACTTAGACATATTACCTCACTTTTTCTAATTATATCACCTGGGACATTTCCCGGCGTCTAATCCTCAGCAAATTGTGAATTGTATAACTCCGCGTAAAATCCGTTTAGTTTCAACAAGTCATCATGCTTTCCTTGCTCAACAATATTTCCGTCTTTCATTACTAAAATCAAATCAGCATTGCGAATTGTTGAAAGCCTATGTGCAATCACAAATGACGTTCTACCCTTCGTCAATTTTGAAAATGCATTCTGAATCATTTGTTCTGTACGTGTATCAACATTTGAAGTTGCCTCATCTAAAATCATCATTGGTGGCTCTGCAACCATCGCGCGTGCAATCGTCAGAAGCTGCTTTTCGCCTGCTGAAATATTATCTGAATCCTCATCGATTTCCGTCAAAAGTCCCTGTGGCAACGAATCAATAAAATGTTTAATCCCAACTGTTTTAATCGCTTTTTCTACCACTTCATCCGGAACATTCTTTCCTGCTCCATATTTCAAGTTATTCAAAATCGTACCAGAAAATAGCCAAGTATCCTGAAGCACCATACCGAATTTCTTCCTAACTTCACTGCGTTTCATCTCACGAATTGGTTTGCCATCAATCGTGATATAGCCAGAATCTGGTTCATAGAAACGCATCAAAAGATTCACAATTGTGGTTTTTCCAGCACCCGTTGGACCAACAATCGCAACTTGCATTCCCGGCAGAATCTTTGCCGAAAAGTTCTTGATAATTGGCTTCTTTTTATCATATGAGAAATTCACATCATGAAATTCCACCTCACCAATTGTTGCTTCCGGCATTTCCGAGACAACTTCATCTTCCTCTGCCATTTCCTCTGCATCCAAGAATTCAAATACACGCTCTGCTGCCGCCATGATTTGTTGAATCGTTGCCGAAAGCTGCGCTACTTCTGTAATTGGACGGTTAAACTGCCCGACATACTGAATGAATGCCTGAACATTACCAATCGCAATCTTCCCTGCAATCGCAAATGATCCGCCCAAAATACATATTAATATATATGCAAGATGCGTAAAAATATGTGTAATCGGAAATGGCAACGAACCAAAGAATTGCGACTTCCAGCTTGCCTCATAGAGCGCATTATTTTTCTCAGCAAACTCCGCCAAAGTTTTTTCTTCGTGTGTATTTGCTTTAATGATTAACTGTCCAGTATAATCCTCCTCGATACGTGAATTAAGCTCACCCAAAATCGCGCGCTGTTTCTTAAAGTGTTTCTGCGCTTTTTCAGCCACACGTTTTACAAATACCATCGAAACTGGAATTGCCACGATCGCCACAATTGAAAGTGGAATTGAAATAAACAGCATCATTCCAAGAATGCCAATAATTGTCACGCCACTCGTCACAATATTTGAAACTGTTGATGCAAGCTCCATTGAAACTGCATCCACGTCATTCGACATTCTAGACATAATATCGCCGATTTTAACCTTATCAAAATAATCCATCGGCAACTTCGAAATCTTCTCCAAAATCTTCGCGCGCATCGCCTTCGAAAATCTTGCCGACGTTCGCATCAAAATCAATTCTTTAATATAATTAATGATTCCAGAAATGCCATAAAGCACCAAAAGTAACACTGCAAGAAAAGTAATTTCATCCCATAAAATTCCTTTTCCTTCTGATACTGAAGTGATTGCACTCGTCGTCATTAAACCGAGCACCATTGGTCCAAAGACCGTCAAAAGCACCGCCACGACCGAAAGAATAATCGCAAAAATAATCGCTTTCTTATAAGGCTTCACTTCAACCATGAATCGGCCTAAAGCCTTCTCAAAATTCTTTGGCTTCTCGCCACCCTTCCTAGGCCCCGGCATTTAAAACCTCCTTCTCATATTCTTCATCCGAAAGTTGTGATTTGCAAATCTCCTGATAAACTTTACACTTTCTCATTAGTTCAAGGTGATTCCCCGTTCCAACTACCTTACCTTTATCGAGCACTACAATTTGCTCTGCGTCACGAATCGTTGAAACACGTTGCGCTACGATGAGAACTACCGAATTCTTCGTCACCGGCCTCAAAGCCTCACGTAATTTCTTATCCGTTTTCATATCAAGCGCCGAAAATGCATCGTCAAAAATATATATTTCTGGATTCTTTGCCACTGCACGCGCAATCGAAAGCCTCTGCCTTTGTCCACCCGAAACATTCGTTCCCGCCTCAACAATTTTTGCATCATATTTTTCTGGTAGCTTATTAATAAACTCATCAGCTTGCGCAATTTTTGCCGCATCTTTCATACGTTTCTCGTCCTCATCATCCACACCAAACAAGATGTTGGACTTCACACTTCCAGAGAACAAGAATCCTTTTTGTGGAACATATCCAATTTTCTTCATTAATCCCTCAGCCGAATAATCACGCACATTCTTTCCATCCACCAAAACCTCACCGCTCGTCACATCATAGAATCTTGGCACCAAATTAATTAACGTTGACTTTCCAGAACCAGTTGAGCCGATAAATGCTGTCGTTTCACCAGCTTTTGCTACAAACGAAACGTCCGTAATCACATCCTCATCCGCTCCATCATACCTAAATGAAACCTTCTTAAACTCAACAGACGGAACTAATTCCCCGCTCTCGCCGCCACTCTTCTTCCAAACAACTTTTGGCTTAGTTTTCAAAACCTCGTTAATACGTTTCGCCGAAACTGAAGCTCTTGGAATCATCACGAACACTACTGCAATAAACAAGAATGACAAAATCACCTGAGTTGCATACTGCATAAATGCCATCATTTTACCAAGATACGATGCATCAAGAGTCAAATGCGAAATACCAATCCAGATACAAAGTAAGCTCGTACCATTGAAAATCAACATCATCAACGGACCTTCAAGACACATTAATTTTGAAATAAAGAAGTCCGTTTTTAGAATCGTCGTATTGGTTTTATCAAATTTCTTCTGTTCATATTTTTCGTTATTAAACGCACGAATCACGCGAAGACCAGTTAAGTTCTCACGTGTAAGCAAATTTACTTTATCTGCCAACTTTTGATAAAGCATAAATTTCGGAATCACGAATGACAAAATCAAAACAATAAAGAAGATCAAGATGCCAACTGAAAGCGCAAGAATCCAAGTCATGTCTGGTGCCAATGCCACCGCTTCAATAATTGCAAAAGTTGCCATCATCGGAGCCCTAAGCATCATCGAAAGCATCATTGAAAGAGTTGATTGAACAGTTGAAATATCATTTGTTGTACGCGTAATCAAAGATGCTGTTGAAAAACTATCTGCTTCCGTCACTGAAAATGACAAGATTTTCTTAAATAGTTCTTCCCTAATATCTCGTCCAATTGCTGCACCAATTTTAGCTGAAAGATACGACGAGACTAACGCCGCAAGAGCCGAAGCAAGAGCCCACGCCAACATTAACCCACCAGTACCAAAAATAAATCCCATATCATTTTTAACGATACCGTCATTCACAATACGAGACATTAAAGTTGGAAGTCTAAGCGTTCCCCATGATTGCAGGCCAATTGCGAGAAGCAACAAAATCGCCTGTAAAGTATATGGACGAATGAACCTCATCATCTTGAACATAATAAACCATTATAATGAAATTTATTTTTTCTTTCAAGCGCACAAAAAATGGCGATTAAAGCTTTAACCGCCATTTTTTATATATATTATTTATCGAAATCGATTACGCGTTTAGCACGTGCACGTTCATGTGCATATCCGCCAAGTTTAGCAAATACCACAATTCCTGCAAGCACCGCTGCGATACTAAGTGCAATCTTCCCACTTGTCTCAAATTGGAACATCGCACCAGTATCAGGCGCACCAACCGTATCATCATCGTCATCATCAGGAACATCATTAGGAGCATCATCTACGCTGTCTTCTGGATGATTTGTCGAAGCGCTACTCGTGACTGTGTACGTACCGTTACTGTTTTGCGTCACCACTGCGTCATCTGGCATAGTATCAGATTCTGGAGCTGCACTAAATGTGCCGCCATAGATATTGAGATTTGAATTTGGTACATTCAAGGCACCAATTCTACCACCAGTAATATTTACTTCGCCATCATCTTCAGCATTGATTTTTTCAACTCTACCACCAGTAATGTTTACCGTTCCATCAATCACGTCAATTGTTGTAACTGCTCCATTACTAATATTTACCACACCATCTTCATCAACGATAATACCATATGTGCCACCATATGCTTGCACGCCTTTAAATATTCCGCCATTAACATTAAGTGTACCGTCATCAAACACACCTACTATATTCAATGTTCCGCCAGTAGTATTCATAATTGCCCCAGACGCAACCATTGTATTAGTGAGTTGACCACCAGAAACATTAAGCGTACCACCAGGAAGTACTGCCGTTTGATCGAAGGTGCCACCAGAAACAGTCACTCTACTTATCTTAGAAGGATTAGCTGCACTACCATATGAAGAAGAAGATGTATCCTTCTCAATCGTAGCATTCTTAAATACGCCATTAGATATCTCTGCAATATCATTAATTATAGGAGAATTAAATGTACCATTTTCTATTATTGCGCCATTTTCAAATTCAGGATTCGTGAATGTACCATTCTTGATGTTAACTTTTCCAATGAACCTAACATTATTATAAGTACCGTCATATATAGTAATATTATCAGTCATCGCAATATCTGGATCATATGGGCTATTAGTAGCTTCATCAAACTCTAAATTCGCTGGACAACCCAATGTTGTATTTGTTTCACAATAATGAATCCTATTCACAACTACGGCATCATTCACATTGGCATTTCTAATATCCAACTTTGAACCAGCCTGGGCTGCAAATGAACCCCATGAGCCACCGTTGACCACCGCATGTGCATTGCTACCAGCAGTCAATAAACGGCCACCATACGTACCGTCATTAATTGTAATATCACCTTCATTCCAAATATTACTTTCAGTGGATAAGTTGTTAATCACTACGTTGCCTTTGTTTTCTATCGCATATCCAGAGAAGTGACTATCAGACTCTGGTACAATTGATGAAACATTATTTATAGTAAGAGAGCCACCACTCTTTACTACTACCTGACTTGCAAGTTCAAAAACTGTCGTCGAATTACTTGGCTCTATATATTCAATCGAGCCATTATTGCCTTCCAATACTGCTTCAACATTATTACCAATCTCAATTGCTGGACGAACATTTTCATCAGAACCATTACTAGTAGCAGCACCCGAAAGTTTCTTGCCGTTTAGGTTAATTTCAAATTTACATCTCGTATCCTGATCTGGAACCACAAAGGATGCAATCGTATCTTCTGTTAAAGATATTGGAGATGTAACCTCAGCATATTGATTATCGCCTGCCATTGGAATATATTTTCTGGCAACACAATTTGGCAGCTCTTCTGCATACGTATTCTGAGCACCAAAAGCTACTCCACCAAATACACTCACAGCAAACATCACTGCCGACGGAACAATATAGCGCTTTTTCATATTTTTCCTTTTTGTTTTTAGTTTTTATATATGGCCTTATTCTGATTACAACATATCAGTTATGTTTATTCTTGTCAAGCAAATCCCTAGTGCAAAAATATTCTAATCACCCGATTAATCAAATCTCGCCTTCTCGTTCCGTGTGGGAACATCTTCGACAATAGTTCACGTCTTGGCGAACCAACCGGAAACTTTCCCGTCATCACCATACTATGTATATAATCAAACTTCTTTTGTTGCATCACCGTTCCAAGATAATATGGATACGCAGCCGATTTTCTCATCAGCTCAAAATACTTTCCATAAAATTCGCTCGTCCCCACCGCACACACGCTTTCAAATTCAAAGCTCACCACCTTCGCTTTGTCCATAGTTGGTCGCTTCAAAAAATCCTTCGCTGGCGCTAACGTAATATCAAATTCATCACCCGGATATAGCGGCACCCTAAAGTTCCAATCCTGTGCCAACCTTCCCCACTCCCCCTTAAACGTCAACCACAATACTTCCTTCTCACTTAGCTTATTTTTTCGCCTAAACTCATCACTAATTCTGTTTTTATAAATCACAGTTCCCGCTTTTTTCGGATTAATCAGCATCACACTTGGCTCAAAAACATCCGCGTAAGTCAAATCCATCTCATTTAGTCTAGCCAAAGTCTTAGACTTAAACTGATTCATTTTCCCTTCTTCCAATAAATCTGCCGTCGCAATTATTGGCTTCCTAGTTCCAAGTTTAAACAACTTCGCCGGATCTTCATTAACAATCGTGCTCCACTTAAAATATACCGCCTTCTCACATTCAATCGGAAGAATGTCCAGATAATCAAGCAGACTCTTCTTTGGGTCAAATTTCTCATCCTGACGGCTAAGTTCCAGCTTCAAATCCAGCAGACTCAAGCTACAGTTTTTATATTTCCCTACTGTCTTACGTATCGCCGCCAAAGCATTCTGCGTAATTGGCGTCGTATCGTCATTATAAAATATCGCTATATTATATTTCTGTTTTTTATTTAGTGTCATTAAAAACTTTTCAAAGCACGGCTCAAACAACATCGGAAGATACTGCGTTTTTACAGGCGTCGTCAAATCAAAAATCACTGAACATACATTCTTACCCGTCAGAATCGGCGTTACTTTTTCCGTGTCCTCAATATAAATCATCTGTTGTTCCGCCACCGAAATCTCACGCGTCTGCCGTATATAATATATATACGCACTCGAAAGCACCTCCGCGAGATATCCATACACTCTCGACATCTGCGCCCCATAATGACGAATATTAATTTTCTTCTCTACTTCAAACAACACCGAGAACATAAAATCACAAATCTCGTCATAGATTGCCTTCTTCGCAATCCACATATTATACCCAAGATACATTTTTTGATGCATATATTTATTAATATATGGTGCCACCTCCGGAAATTTCTCGCTCGCAATTTCAAGCGCCAAATTTAAATCTCGCATCTTAATAATGCAATCTTCATGATCGATATAATGTTTCAAAACATTTCCCCGACGACGATTTCTTGGTGTATAAATCTTTCTTACATTCTGTGACTCCGCCACCACTAAATCATTTGCCTCAATTACCTCGCGCATTTTTTCTTCATCAAGTAATCCAAACTCAGAAAAACGACCTTGTGTTGCTGCTGGCCAACGAATCATTTTTCGCCCGTCCTTACTTACCGGATATCGTTTTTCCGAAAAAGAATAAAACCTACGATAATGAAAAATACCAAGAAAGTCGCAATTTAAGTTTTTCCATCCCCAATAAATCGCCGTTAACTCGCAATAATTTGGATTCTTCTTCGAAATATTATCCCCGATATCATCTCGCTGATATCCTTTAAGATGTTGTTTCCTATTTGCCGCACCAACTTCAATCGGCAAAAATAGTTCATTTTTCGGTAATTCACTCTCTTTATGCGCGGCAATTAGAATCTTGATATCGGACATAGGTAACCTCTCGTATTACCTCTATTGTAGCATATTTTCTCTCTTATCACCCCTATTACCATCAAAAAATCCCTAAGTTTCCCTAGGGATTTTTTAAATCTTATTCAAGCGCCGTTAAGCCCGGAAGTTCAAGTCCAGACAAAAGCTCCAAACTTGCTCCACCGCCAGTTGAAACCAAAGTGAATTTCAAATCTGGTTGCTCTTTCTGTACCTTTAATACGAACCCAGTCGTATCGCCACCGCAGATAATTGACGTCATGTCTCTTCTACCAATTTCTTCAGCTAGTCTTCTCGAGCCCTTGTCGTATGGTGGTCTTTCAGTTACGCCAACTGTACCATTCCAAACTACAGTCTTAGCTGCATCAATCATTTCAATTACTTTCTGAACAGATTCTTCGCCCATATCAGGTTTATCGCCATTTTCATCCAATACAAAATCTTTCACGACATAAATCTTTTCAGATTCTGGCACATATCCATCTGCCGCAATCTTCCCCGCCACTACGATATTATCTGCAATTGGTAAGAATTTTTCAATCAAAGGCTTCTTATCATCGACCTTTGCGCCGCCAATAATTACTAACACTGGCTTTTCTGGATTTTCTGTCGCCTTTTTCAAAGTTTTAACTTCTTTCTCGACTAAAAATCCAGCAAAACTTGGTAAATCTTTCGTGATTACTGAAGTACTAGCGTGCACGCGATGAATTACTGCAAAGCCATCTTGCACAAATACTTCAGCATGTGTTGCTGCAATTATTGCCTTTGCGAATTCATCTGAATTTTCTTCTTCCCCAGGATAAAAACGTAAGTTTTCAAGCAAAACAATACTACCGTCTTTCGCGTTTAAAACTTCATTTTCAACCATCTCACCAATCGTGTCAGGTACAAATTTAATTTCAGCATCAACCGCCTCACTCTTTGCAACTTTTTCAAGTTCCAAGGCCACTGGTTTTAATGAAAACTCCGCCTTCTTCTCGCCATCTGGACGTCCTAGATGTGAAATCAGAACAATTTTCTTCGCGCCATTTTCAAGTAAATACTTAAGCGTTGGGATACTCGCGCGAATTCTTAAATCACTTTCTACTTCCCCATCCACAATTGGCACATTATAATCAACGCGCACCAAAACAATTTTGCCTTGGACATCAGCATCAGACAAAGTTTTCATTTTTACCTCCTTAAATTCTACGAATTTGAATCGTGTCAGTTCCACCAACCGTGTTTGGTTGACCAGAAACAATCACCGCCAAGATGTAGTCACGACCTTCAGCCTTCTTCAAATAATCTGAAGCTGAAAGTTCCTGTGCAAGATCAAGACCATAAGTATCAGAGTATGGACGCACAAATGCTGAGTTTGCATAAGTAAGTGCCAACTGTCCAGCCACACGTGCGTTTGAAGTTACAGAAATAATTGGAACATTTGGACGTTGTGCTGCGATTGATGCTGCGGTTGCACCTGATGAAGTCTGACAAATAATAATGTCGGCCTCGATTTTTTCAGCAAGACGAGCTGCGGCGTGTGCCACTGCATCGTAATTCTGGTATTCACCAATTACTTCGTGTGAGATTGGTGCAACTTTTGAATTGTTCTGAGTATAAAGAATCACCTTCTTCATTTGCTTCACAGCTTCAACTGGATACTTACCATTTGCAGTCTCATCTGAAAGCATCACTGCATCAGCACCTTGGATTACTGCGTTTGCTACGTCAGAAACTTCTGCACGGCTTGGTTCTGGAGAATCAACCATTGAGCCCATCATCTGGGTTGCAACAATCACGATTTTGCCATATTGACGGCAAAGTGCGATAAGTTTACGTTGAACGATAGGTACAACTTCGTTTCCAGCTTCAACAGCCATATCGCCACGTGCCACCATGATACCATCAGTTGCTTTGACGATTTCTTCCATTTTCTCATCAGATTCAATTGCCTTCTTAGTTTCAATCTTTGCAATAATCTGTGCAGTTGAACCGTGTGAAAGCAAAATTTGGCGGAGCTTATCAATATCATCAGCGCTTTGGACAAAGCTCATTGCAACATAGTCGAAATCACGACCTGCACCAAACTCAATATCAGCCATATCTTTATCAGTAATCACATCGCCACCAAAATCTGTATCAGGAAGGTTCAAGCCCTTCTTACTCATGATGAAGCCGTCATTCTCAACTTTTACCTTGATTGCAGTTTTTGAAACAATTTCAATTACGTGTGACTTCACTTTACCATCAAACATATAAAGTGGTTCACCAACTTTCATGCGTTCTGCAAGGTTGTATTGGACTGGCAAAATATTTGAGCCATCATGTTCAGTCAAAGCAGAATCCAAAATCAATTCATCACCAGTTTTTACATCAAAGTGATTATCCTTGAGCTCACCAAGACGAATCTTTGGACCTTGTAAATCTTGCAAAATTGCTACAGAACGACCTTTCTTTTCAGCTGCAGCGCGAATCCATTTAATTTGTTGATCGCGTTCAGTATAATCACCGTGAGAAAAGTTCAAACGGCAGCCGTTTACGCCAGCCATAATAAGTTCTTCGATTTTTTCTTGCGTAAATACGCTTGGCCCAATCGTAGCCAAAATTTTTGTTCTCTTAAATAATCTACTCATATTACCCTTTATTTTACCATAAATATTATTTTCTAATCAGTTCTAACGCCGTGTGATGTTCGAGTGCCATCTCATTTATAATGCGATAATTCTTAAACACTTCCGGAAGTTCAATCCCCTCGTCTTTCTCTGGCGTGTCCACGATAAGCCAAACTTTCTCATAGTCCTTCAAGAATTCACTTGGCTTGTCGACTAGATTCACATGATATTCTTTGATTGGCTCAAGTGAACCCCAGTCATACGTAATTCCCTCCGCAAACAAATACACTGGATATTTCTCGCTTGAATAGAAAATTGCATCGTAATAAATCCAGAACGTATTTGCGATAATCGGCTCACCTTCATCTGCATCAATAAACACTTCCGCCATAATGTCTTTGATGTAACCAGCCGGTTCCCTCTTCTCAACATTCCAAACTCCAAACCATGCCACAAGTGATACCAGTGCCACCATCGCAATTTGTAAACGTTTATTCTTTAAAAGTGCAATCACAATACCGAATAGAACCCAAAGTGAAATAATACTATATAATGTATATCTATTCAAGAAGGTTGACTTAAATGGAGGAAGTGACAAGGCTGCCATAATTAAAACTGGAAGTACTGCCATCGTCAAAATAAACGTCAAACGTTTCTTTGTAATAGTATTTGTACTCTTTTTAACCTTAAGATAAGCAAAGACAAATACCACCATCAGCGCACAAGCAAATAGCGCCACCCAAGACATCACATCCTCGGCTTCAGCATAAACCAACGCTTCAGATAAGTAATTCACAGGTGTTACCATTGACATTTCTGGAATCCAAAAACCATTTTGAACCATCTTTGCCTGGCCAATGAAGCATGGCAACCATGGTAAATAAAGCGCCACCGCCACAGCATAAGTCAAAACAATTGTTTTAACATATGCCTTGTTATTCCAAACCTTCTTTACTCCACCGAGATAATATACGATTAACCCCAAGTGCGTTAGCCATGCGAATGCCGTAAAGTAATGTGTCCACATTCCCATTGAAACTAGTACAGCATAAATTATCCAATATTTTTTACCACCCTTATTTTTGATGTTATCGAGAGCTAAACCTAAGAAATATGTTGCCGCCATTACAATCGCGAGCGCCATCGTATACATGCGCATCTCTTGTCCAAAGCGGATAAACATTGGCGAAACTGCCACCACGATTGAGCTAACAGATGCAGCTTTTACGCCAAACCAACGCTTCACTACATGATACATGAAGACAATTGCGATAAGTCCAAACAAGACTGACATCATCCTCATTGCCACAATATCTGTGCCAAACATTGAAGACCATATTTTTAATGCGTAATAATATAGAGGTGGATGCACATCAAGTGCCGTCAAACCCCAAATTTGTTGATAGTCGCCACGCACTAAATAAGCTGAATATGACTCATCAAACCAGATTGAACCGTTAATATTAATCAGTGCGAGCACGAAGAATATCACACCAGCAAAAACTGGCATGAACATTGAAAAAATATGTGCCTTTTTAGTTTTACTCTCATTCATACCTTAATTATACCATCAAAAAATTGTTTTCCTCTTGCATATTTTTGAAATTTAAGATATAATAACTAACAGTGAATGGATTCGTAGCTCAGTTGGTTAGAGCGCTGCCCTGTCACGGCAGAGGTCGCGAGTTCGAGTCTCGTCGGATCCGCCACTAGAAATGACCTTGCGGTCATTTTTTCGTGGCATTATAGACTTTCCCTGTTTTTATGGTATAATCAGAAAAAGTAAGGAGTTTTCTAATGACAAAAGAAAAAGATCTTGTCCAACGCACATTAGTTCTTTGTAAACCTGATGCTGTTCAACGCGGTATCGTTGGTGAAATTCTCCAACGTTTCGAACGTGTCGGCCTCAAAATCGTCGGTATCAAAATGGTTTCACCAGATGCAGACCTTTACGAAAAACACTACGAAGAAATTGGTAAACTTATCACTCGTCGTGGCGAACAAACTTTCCGCTACAACCTTAACTACATGCTAACTGGTCCAGTCATTGCTATCTGTCTTGAAGGCGTTGAAGCTGTCGAGCTCGTTAGAAAAATCGTTGGCCCAACCGAACCAAAATCAGCTCCTATGGGCACTATCCGTGGTGACTTCAGCCACATGAGCTTTGGCTACTCAGATGCAAAAGGTATCGGTGTTCCAAACCTTGTCCACGCTTCTGGTTCAGTTGAAGAAGCTAAAGAAGAAGTCAAACTCTGGTTCAAGCCAGACGAGACCTACGACTACGAAGATCTTTCTGAAAAATACACCCGTGGTAACTGGTAATTAAAAAATTAAAAGTGGAGCGAGAAGCTCCACTTTTTTGTTCCCTTTTTAGTCGCAAATTACTGAACCGACCAGCTCTTTACAACCACCAGCTTTCGGGTTGTAATTATTTTGATACACTTCGCGCATGTAATCATACATCTGCTCAAACTTGTTATAGAGTTTATTCATATCTACCATCTCCAAAGGATAGAGCTCAGACACGTTAATCGCATTATTCTTTTTCCAATCATTAAACTCAGTTTGTGCCTGAATCATCTGGTCGTATAATTCCTTCAAACTCTGTGCCGTATTAAGTGCATGGTTAAAGTAAGCATTCGTTACTTCCGCTGCCGCTTTTTTCTTCGCTAACCATTCCTCACCATATTTCTTAAACTCTGGCACTTCCGAACTCGTCAAAATTTCTGCTGCATTTTTAAGGTCAGCTTCTGTCCAACGCCAGTCATTATGCGATGAATTCCCGGACGATTCCGCAATCACCCAAGAATGCCAAACCGTATAAATATCCAGCGTCTCGTTCGTGCGCTTATTTCCGTCTTTTGACGCGTCCATCACAATCTTGAATGCATTGTACTTTTGGCGGACCTCATCGTCTTTTAAGACACCTTCTGTGTTCCCCACTGCATTAATCACCCCGGCCGTCACGCCTTCGCCCACTGTTTTACAACCTTCAACATAACTAGAATAGACCTTCATTGTAGTATATTGATTATCCAAATAATCAATCACCTTCTCACAGCTACCATCAGACCTTAGTTTCTGCATCTCGCCTTTCAACTCTTTTGCAGACTGATACATTGTTGAATAATCAATCTTGAACATTCCCGTCACAGACGCGAGCACAATAAAACCACCAACAAGCACCGCTGTCGCAGCCGGAATTGAGATTGCCAAAATCTTCTGCTTTTTTGTCATCTTTTTGCGGGCATACTTCAAACGTTCACCTAGTTTCGGTTTCTTCGGCTTTTCAATCTTCGTCATATGTGCGTTTGGACCATAGCCAATCGGAAAACCATTGGTTGGCGCCTTCGCCTCAGCTTTTGGCTCCACTAAAACCGCGCTACCAGTTAAAGGTTCAACAATCTGGTTGCCTTGCTCCGCATCTTTTTTAGCAGTCTCGTCAACCTTAAAATCAGAAAAAGCACTATCATTCATTTCTTGTTTTTGTTCCTTAGTGCTCATATCTTATATTATACCACAAGCGTTTCTCTATCACCCGCGTGCTATAATATATATATGTATGTATCTGAATTAATTTCCGATTTTCTTGAATCACTTGAAATTGAAAAAGGCCGCTCAACCCGAACTATTGACAATTACAGCCTTTATCTTGACCGTTTTTATACCCTTTGCGCCGAAGAGTTAAACGGCGATGACGATCTTAAACCATCCGACATTACCCCAGAGATGCTTCGCAAATATCGCCTAAAATTAAATCGTTTTGAAGACAACCAAAACCACGAACGTCTTTCCGCTCTGACCCAGAGCTATCACCTTATTGCTCTTCGTGGATTCTTAAAATACCTTGCTAAGCGCGGCATTAATTCCCTGGACCCAAGCCTCGTAGATCTTCCACGCGCCGCTAAAAAACAGGTCACGTTCTTGCATTACGACGAAATTGAGCGTATGCTTGCCGAGATTCCAAGCGACACTGAAACTGGCCTTAGAGACCGCGCCATCATTGAGCTTCTCTTCTCGGGTGGACTTCGTGTTTCCGAACTTTGCAATCTTAACCGTGACAGCATCAATCTCGAACGCCGCGAGTTCGTAGTTCGTGGTAAAGGCAAAAAGGACCGCCCAATTTTCATTGACCAGTCCACCGCCGACCGTATCAAGGATTATCTTGACGCCAGAACCGATTCCCTCCCAGCTCTCTTTTTAAACAACTCCCAAAACCAACAAATCCCTTCCACTTCTGGTGATTACCGCCGTCTCACCCCTCGTTCTATTGAACGCATCGTTCAAGGTTACGCCAGAAAAGCCGGCATCACCAAACATATCACCCCACACACACTTCGCCACTCTTTCGCTACTGATCTTCTCATGAATGGTGCCGACCTCCGCTCGGTCCAGTCCCTTCTTGGCCACGCCAATATCTCTACTACCCAGATTTACACTCACGTCACCGACCCACATCTCCGCGAGATTCACGAGCGCTTCCACACCGAAACAAAAGATTAACCCGTGCTATAATTAGGTTATGGTAATCGAATTTATCATTCTTTTAGCGGCACTCTTCATTTTTGGTGCCGTTTTTGGTTCTTTTGCCTGTTGCCAAGCTTGGCGCATCCACGCCAAATCCGAACATAAAAAACTCGGTTCCCGCTCTGTCTGCATGTCCTGCAACAAGCAGCTAAAATGGTATGACAATATCCCTGTTTTAAGTTGGCTTCTTCTTCGTGGCAAATGTCGTTTCTGCCACGCTAAAATCGGCAAAGCCGAAATTCTCTCCGAGCTTTCTCTTGGTCTAACTTTTCTTCTCATCGGCCTTAAACTAATCTCACCATTCTGTTTTAACCAAAACGGCGACGCAACCTCATTTTACGCTTTTATTTCTAACGACTTCTTCTATTTTTTCCCAACCATCATCGTCTTAATCTCCGCTGTTCTCTTTTGGATTCTATTAATCTACGATGCAAAATGGGGCGAACTTCCAGTCCTCCCAATGTTAGTTTTAGTCGCTCTTTCCCTGTTTTATCAATTCGCACTCATGCATGGTGACCCGCTCCGAACCCTCATGGCCGTCGGTATTCTTGCCGGCATTTATTACCTTCTCTATTTCTTCTCTAAAGAAAAGTGGGTTGGTGGCGGTGACTGGATTCTCTGTCTTTCCATCGCGATTTTCCTTGGTCGTCCAGAACTCGCCATTGTCGAGCTCTTCCTCTCAAACTTCCTCGCTTGTCTCGCCTCGGTCCCAATTACCCTCAAGAAAAAAGACCACCAAATTCCTTTTGGGCCATTTTTAATTACTGCCTTCATCGCCATTTTTCTTCTTAGCGACTGGATTATAAAACACCTTCTCGTCTTCTAGCTTATGTTTCTCTTTTAAGTATAATTAGTTTATAATAAGATTATCATGGCAAGAGAAACTATTAAGAATGCTGCAAAGTCAGCAAAAGAGCGTGCTAGCGCTGCAAAAGCAAAAGCAATCGCCCTCAAGAAAAAACAACCAAAAATCGTTAAGGAGTTCAGCGATTTCATCAACCGCGGTAACGTCGTTGACCTAGCTGTAGGTGTTATCATTGGTAGCGCCTTCGGTAAAATTGTTACCAGCCTCGTCAACAACATTATCATGCCTCTCGTAGGTGTTATTATCGGTGGTCTTGATTTCTCAAATCTCTACGTCACCCTTCCAAGATGGATCGGCGAAGGTGAAGGTGCAGTACTTCAATACGGCGTCTTCATCCAAAACATTGTAGATTTCTTAATCGTTGCCTTCTGTGTCTTCCTCTTCGTAAAGCTCATTAACAAGCTCAGCCTCAAAAAGGCTGAAGAAGAAGCTGCTGAAGTAGTTGGAAAAGGTCCAACCGACAACGAAAAGATTATCGCTCTTCTCGAAAGCATCGACAAAAAACTCAAGAAATAATCAAAATAGCCCCGGCTTCGGGGCTATTTTTTATTCAACCGTTAAGTTATAAGATAATCTAACTAAATCGTATATTTCTTCTTCTGGAATCTGACCAGACAAAACTATTTCAATTCCACCCCGACCGAAGTATCTAGACTGCATCACGGTCTCATATTTTTCTGTCAAAAGTTTTGCCAAATTTGAATCCGTGCGCACTTCCAAAGTCTTGCCAAAATGCCAGACTGCGAATGCTCTTTCGTTTGGCGCCTGAAAAACTATTCCTTTTTTCTCGCCATCTTCTAATAAGTTCTTCTTGGCATACTCACCAATTCCAGAAACTTTTTCAATGTCAAAGTCCATCCTACCTCTTTTTCTTCTCAAACTTTGAGCCTTTTACGCGCTCTAAGTAATATGAGATTTCTTCAATTGAGCCTTCAATATCATCTAGTGCCCTGTGCTCATCGCGCTTAATAAATTTAATGTCGAGTGCATTTTCAAAATAAACTTTCCAAGCTGACACATCAAACATACGATAATGAAGTCTCTTATCGAGTTTCTTCCACTCATGACGAATAAACCTGCGGTCTTGGTGAATTGAATTTCCTGCCAAAATCACTTCATCGCCAAAATATTTATCAACAAATTCAAGCAATTTCTTCTCAACTTCCGCTGACTTCTCGCCCTTCTTATTCTGCGAAACAAGCTGTGCGTAAGATTCAAAGTTCTTCTCCCAGAACTCACCAACCATGCGCTTCTTAATTACAGTATTTGGAACTTTTACAATTGCGGTCATACGTGCAACTTCATTAAAATCCCAATCCGTTGCAATTGCCGCCACTTCCAAAATACGGTCTTTTTCCGGCTCAAGACCGGTCATTTCCAAATCAACCCAAAGTAATTTTGCTTTTTTCATTACATCCTTTCTGGAACTTCAATGCCAAGTAAGCTAAGTCCATGAGTCAAAGTTTTAAGATAAGCGAGCACAATTTGTCCACGTTCGAACTCAAATTCACTACCTGTAACTTTTGTTGTTTCATAAAATCTTGAAAATTCTTGTGCAAGTTCATATAAATATGTACAAAGTTTATTTGGTGCAAGTTCTTTCACTGTCGCCTTCAGTTCATTTGGATAAGCAATGATTTTCTTAATCAATTCGCGCTCACGCTCAGTTAATTCCCAAGCCTCATTTTGTGCCGAAACACCACCTTGAAGGAGGTTGCCAATGATTTTTGAAGCACGCACTGCTGAGTATTGGAGGTATGGACCAGAGTTTCCGGTCATCGAAACTGACTCATCTGGCTCGAAGATAATATTCCCGCCAACCTTATATTTTAAGAAGGCATACTTCGTTGCGCCAAGCATCACCTTCTCGTCTTTTGAATCATGTTTTTCTGAAAGTGCAGTTCTCACTGCATCAAGCACATCCACGGCCTTAATAAAGTTGCCCTTCCTTGAAGACATCTTTGCGTTCCCTGGGAGTCTCACGTTGCCATGTGTGATATGCAAGGTTTTCTCAACCAGTTCTGGCGCGTACTTCGAAACCGAAGTCAAAACCACCTTCATATAGTCAATAATGTCGTTACCAGTAATCACGATTGATTTATCAAATTTGAAATCATCATACTTCGTAAACAAAAGACCAACATCCTTCGCTTCGTAAGTTGGGAGTCCGTTCTTGTTAATGAATACACGAGTATGGAGTCCATCTTTCTCGCCCTTATAAACAATCGCACCATCCGACTCTTCGTAGACGTCACCCACATGCGCCTTCACCATTTCAAGGCCTTTTGGCGCCACGGTTGATTCTGGATAATATTTATCAAATTTCACACCAATACGTGCATAAAAATCTTTAAAGTAATCATAGCTTACTTCACGACCAGTCCAATAGAGTTTTGCGAGCTTAGCTTTTTCTGGGTCACCATATTCAAAATCTGGGCCACTTGCCGCAATTACATAAATCTCTTTATTAAGGTCTGTGATTTCAGCGTGTGCTGCTTCATCATCCTCATAAGCGACCGTACCTTTAACATAACTCTTTGCAATTGTCTCAATATCATCCGTGCCGACGTTGTCTTTTTCAACTGCATAAAGTGTTTTTGCAACGTGAAGACCAACATCGCCACCAAAGTTTGCGCGCACCACTTTACCGCCAGCAAATTCTACGAGACGAGAGATCGAATCACCCACAATTGAAGTGTAAAGATGTCCAACATGAAGCACCTTGAATGGATTTGGATCAGAGAACTCACAAATCACAGTTTGACCAGAATATTCATCCTGTGATATATTTGCCATAAAATTAGTGCTAAAATCGGCAATTTTTTCTTTAAAATATTCATCGGATGATTTAAAATTCAAAAAACCTGGACCAGCAATTTCGATTTTATAGCCTGAATCTTTCATGCCATCAACAATCGCACTCGCCACCTCACGCGGATTCTTCCCTACCTGTTTACAGATTGCCATTGCCACATTAGTTGAATAATCGGCATCAAAATCTTTTGGTGCAACCGTCACGTTTGGATTTGCATCAATTCCAAAAATTTCGGAAATTACAGTAGTGAGTTTCGCTTTTATATCATCCATAATTATCAAAATTATAACATTTTTCTAAGATGAATTAAAGCGTAAGCAAAAATCTAAACTAGGAGTTACTTCAAGCTCTTCACAAACTCAACAAAGAGTGGATGAACAGTAATTGGGCGAGACTTAAATTCTGGGTGAGCTTGAGTTGCAACAAAGAATTTCTTCCCTGGAGCTTCGACAAATTCTACCAACTTACCATCTGGCGATGTACCAGAAACAACAATTCCACCCTTCTCAATATCCTTCAAGAACTTCTGATTCACTTCATAGCGATGGCGATGACGCTCAATTGTCTTCACGGTACCGTCTTTAAGATAAGTGCCCCACCATCCTTCAGCACCAGCAACCTTTCCAGATTTCAAATTATCAATTGCCTTACGATAAATTTCTGCGGTTTTCGTATTAGCTTTAAGAACTGCTGGATAATCACCAAGACGCATCGTGCCGCCGGTTGATTCCTTCCCCTTCTGATCTTCCATGATATAGACCACGTTCTCTTTAGTCTTTTGGTCAAACTCTTCTGAATTTGCTTTCTTAAGACCTGCTCTTCTAGCCGCTGCTACACATGCCATTTGGAGACCAAGGCAAAGTCCAAGATATGGTTTATCATTTTCGAGTGCATAAGTTGCCGCAGCAATTTTGCCCTCTGTACCACGGACACCAAATCCACCAGGTACCACTAAACCATCAACTATATCAAGCGCCTTAATTGTTTTCTCATCTTTGTCGCCAAGTGCTTCTGCGTTAATCCATTTAATCTCAAGATTAACTTCTGCCCAAGCTGCTGCAGCTTTCAAAGCCTCAGTTACACAGATGTAAGTATCTTCATTACCAACATACTTTGCTACCAAACCAACCTTTACAGTCTTGTCGTAAGTCTTTGCACGACGAGCTGAGAAATCTTCCCAACGAGTCATATTTGGTTCAATGTCATCACCTGTAAAGTCATTCAAAATTGAAAGCACACCAGATTTCAAAACGTTAAATGGCACATCATAAACTGAATTAATATCTGGCAAGTTCACTACTGCATCTTCCGAGATACCCGCAAAGCGCGCAATCTTTTCACAAATCTCACGGCCTGCTGGCTTCTCTGTACGAACACAAACGATATCTGGAATAATACCAAAACCACGAAGGTCCTTTAAGGCGTTCTGTGCTGGTTTAGTCTTGAATTCTTTTGAAGTATTAATCCAAGGGACATAAACCACATCAAGGTACAAACAATTTCTGCGACCAACTTTGTTTGCAAACAAACGAATCGCTTCGAGGAATGACAAACCCTCATAATCCCCGACCGTTCCACCAATCTCAACAATGTGGATGTCCGAATCCTTTGAAGCTTTTTCAATTCTCTCTTGGACAATGTTTGTGAAATGTGGCACAAGCTGAACAGTTTTACCACCAAATCCACCTGCACGCTCCTTATCAATCAACTCTTTAAAGACCGAACCGGAAAGGGTAATTGAATATTTGTTAGTTTCGAAATCCAAAAATCTCTCATAGTGCCCGAGATCGAGGTCTGTCTCTACACCGTCATGAGTTACATAACATTCACCGTGCTCAACTGGATTCAAAAGCCCTGCGTCCACATTAAGATATGGATCACACTTTTGCATCGTCACACGATATCCCTTTGCTTTCAAAATTGCGCCAATCGAAGCGGCAGTAATCCCTTTACCGACACCAGAAAGAACGCCGCCCGTTACAAAGATATATTTACAATTTTTATTTTTATTTATCATTGGGCACCTCTCCTTTCGCCCATCCTTATTTTATTAAACTAACTACAGAAACAACCTTCCCATAGTCAAACCTCTTATATCTATTTCATTTTAACACAACCAAATTTTTTTTCAAAGAAAATTTTACAAAAAAATACCCCCGATATTATATCGGGGGCACCTGATTAGTCTTATGATTAGAGATTAATTTGAATAGTTACAGTTCCACTTACGCCTTCCGGCACGAGCAGCTTAAACGGAATTTCTCGCATCTTCACCATTTCAGCCTCAGGTTCAACCTTAGTTTCAGACTCCAGCTCGAGCTCCACCTCGGGCTCAGTATTCACTTCCGCCTCAGGCACAGATTCAGGCTCAGGCTCAACAACCTTAATTGCTCCTCCTTTAGCCATTATCTTTGCCATATAGGCCTGCTTAGCGAGAGATTCAGTTTTAAATGGCAAACCAAGCAATTCGCTCCATCCCCACCATGGACCAAGATATTTCTCAAGCGTCGGGACAGACGGAAAATCCTTCAAATGAACTTTTGTTTTCAAAATTTCATCCTGAGTCAAAACGTGCCCGACACTCGTACTTGCCATAAGTAGTTGCTTCTTACAATAGTCGAAGCTGTATCTGGACTTTCTCTTATCCTTTTTCTGCTTTGCTTTAGCCAGCTTAGGCTTCGGTACTACTGCTACGTCCTTCGCATCTTGCATCTCAGACTTTAGAGCAGCATCACCTTCAGATCCAGCTAGCAGTAAGCCACCGTTGGCTCTTTTCTCTGCGCGCCTAGCTTGCCGAGCCATAGCTTCAGACTTAAAGGGTAAGTCAAGTAGCTTGCTCCAACCCCACCAAGGCCCAAGTTTTTTCTTGAGCGTCGGATAAGATGGAAAGTTATCCGTAGTAGTACTAATACCGATAATCTCGGCCTGCGATAAAACGTAACCAACAGCTTTACACTCCTTATAGAGTATATCCTTGCAATACTCGTAAGTATACAAAGGGTTCTTCAAAAATTTCATCTTCCCTTTTCTCTCCACGGGCACTGCATTTTCAGCCGCCTTGGGCTCTACTTTTTGTGTCGCCTCCTGTGCAACTTCTTGTGTCGCCTCCTGCTTCACCTCTTGCACTACTTTCTGTTCCGTCTCCTTCTGTTTCTCTTCCTTCATTTTCATAGCCTCCCTTTCGCGCTCTCTCTGTTCTTCTCGGTTTTTTGCTGCACGTTTGTAAGGAGTTAAATACTTCTTACCAGTTCTTTCCTCAGCCAGCTCTCGAATCTTCCCCTCCGAGATTAAGCCACGTCGCCGAAGTCTTGCTACATCATCCTCATTAATTAGTGAGTTCTTCTTGATATCGCGCGTAGATGGCAATGTGCCACCCAACTCGATATACATATTAACGATTTCTGAAATGACGTAGTTCTCCTTCTCTTTCTCATCTTTTGAAATAACTTTCAATGCCTTCACCCCCTTGTTTTTTTCTCCAGATTTCAAATCAGAATTCACTTGTCTCCAAGCTTCTCTTGCAGCATTCACAAACGAACCAAAGTAATAAGCGTAGTCGTTCGGCTTCGGCATCTTCTTATCACTAGTCATCTCTTCGGAGGTGACTTGATGACCAAGTTCTGATGTCTTTTCCAACAGCATCCTGAACAAAAAATCTCTTTGGCGCTCCATTTTTGGTCACCCCCTTTCAAAATGAGACCATAATAAAAAATAAGACTAATACTTAACGTACTTCGTCTCACCACCAGACAACACTATATATATTATATCATTTTTACCCAATAAATAAAGGCCGCGAACTTCGCGACCTCTATTAGGGAACCTACCACACATCTTGCTGGTAACGTCTCAGAATCTCACGCATTTCAGACGTATCACTACAATCCAAGACATCTTGGCAACGATGCACTTCATCCAGATATTCATAGTTACGATTAACAGTCCTATCTACATCACTAAAAATACCTTTGATTACATCCTCACTCTCTTTGCTATACGGCTGTTCCTCAAGCGCAACCACGGCCGCACCTTGTTTGAAGCATCCGTGCACGCTAAACGTTGCCCAGTAACCAATGGTCTCTTCCACATTTGGCACAAGGAAAAACAGTGGTAATTGCGGCTCCAAATTAGATAGCTTGTAGAACGCAATGCCATCGCCCATGGACATTCCTGCAAGATATCTTGTTCTGTCCTCACCGACAGTGTCAGATTCATACAACTCATCACAATATCCATGGAACGTCCCGTCGTCTTCAATCACAATTTCACCAACAAACGCCGGGCTTCTTTCATTAGCCCACTTCATACTTTGGGTAAAATTCCCCTTTAACTTAAAGATCCTGCCCATATCATCACCTCCCTTTTCTTTACGAGCATCTATCATATTTATAACACATTCTCTTAATGGGGGTAAAGCGTTAGCACTTCCCTGTTTTACAAAAGCCTGAAATTATGTTAAAATAACAGATAAGTGAGGCGTACTTTAAAGGAGGTGGCAGTATGAACTATATCAATGTTAATAGTTTTAAATTTCGCGAGTTGGGCCCCAGTTGTTTTATCTGGCTCCCATTAAAATCCGTCCCAGTTGTAGATCGTGAACCCGTGAATTCTCTTCATCAACCAGCGCTCAGTATTTTTGCCCTAGCTGAATGGAGCGCGAGAGAAAAGTTCTTAACGGATGACCAGAAGTATCTTGATGAACTTGCTGGCCAATACGACGAGATGGGGTATTTCCTAATTCATATTGATCGCCCGATTGTCCCAAAACCAGTTTTTGGAATTATCGGAATAACACTTTATCACGATGCTTGGTGTGATGGCCGCGCCACAATTTTTAATGCGAGAGAAGTTAAGTATGGAGAAATAGTGAAAGACCCTGTAAATTTGAAAGTAGTCAATACGAATCTAGAAATGCCATTTAAAAAAGCCGTCTATAAAAAGCACGATATCATCGGATATCAAGCCATTCATGACGACATTGATGTTGGCAGAGGAGCTTTCGACGACTAACCACCCTCACTTAACAACCACCCAAACGGGTGGTTTTTCTTTACACAAAAATGGCGGAAGCGAGAGGATTCGAACCTCCGAGACCCTTGCGAGCCTACACGCGTTCCAGGCGTGCTCCTTAAACCACTCGGACACACTTCCACTTTCCCGATTATATCATATACTATACCTTAAACGCCAGCCTCAAAAAAACGCCCCGAAGGGCGTTTTTCAGATTAGTTTGATGCTTCTGCGCGTTCTTTAGCTTTCTTATCTTCCTGTGCCTTGTCGTATGCCTTGGTTGCATCATCGATTTGGTTGCGGAGATAAAGTGTAATTGAGCGGTAGTTGTAAAGTGAACTTGAGGTTACATCCATTGTTGCTCCAGCTGGTGCTACTACGCTTTGATTACCAATTCTACCAGTTCTGAATAACCTTTGTGTCTTGATTGAGGTAACATCACCTTCCATGCCAAGCACGATATCAATAAATGTACCCATCTCAGCCATCGATACGTTAGTCTTGATGTTTTCACCCATTGAATCGAGAATTGAAAGAACCTTGGTTGGGTTTGCAAGAATACCGACGTTAAGTGCCTTTGCCTTAATTGCGTTCATGATTCTCTGTTGGTTAATCTCACGGTCGAAGTTTGAGTTTGCAAGACCATAGCCACCCTTAGCGTTACGAGCACGAGCGAGATCAAGTACGATATCACCGTTAAGGTTGTAGTTCATGCCTTTCTTGAGTTTCAAGTTGTGCATACAGATATCATAGATACCACGTTCGTCAGTTGAGTGAACATCGACATCGATACCACCGAGGATATTAACCACATCACGAAGAACTCTAAAGTCTACTGCTACATAATATTGAATATTAAGGCCAGTCATCTCAGAAATCTTCTTTGAGAAGTAGATTGAAGCTTTCTCAGTATCATCACCATTTGCTCTACGAGCACAGAAGTAAGTTGCGTTAATTTTACCCTTATAACCAACTGTACAAGCAAGAGTTTTTTCACCAGGAACAGTGTAGTTTACCCACAAATCACGTGGAACTGAGAAGGTTGAAGCAATCTTGCGTTCCTGATCGACTGAAATCACGAGGATTGAGTCGGTAAGCATTGCGCCACCATGGCCCTCATCATCTTCAGCAGTACCGAAGACCAAGATGTTTGTACGGCCATAATCGTCTTTTGCAAGTGGAGCCTTAATGAAGATATCCATTGGGTTACCTTCAAACACAGCTGAAGTCTTTGTCAAAATCATATAAATATATGCGCCTGCGCCAAGAATGCCGATGATAATCAAAACCAAGACGACAATTGTAATTTTTGCCCAAAGTGGAGTACGGCGACGAGCCTTCTTCTCCTCTTTTTTGCGGCGCTTCTCAGCTTTTTTCTGTTTCTTGCGCTCGGCCTTGCTTAGTTTCTTCTTGTTACCTTTTTTATCGGTGTCACCATCATCTAATACTGCGGCGATATCATCGTCGGAAATATCAAATTCGTCACTAAATTCTTCGTCAAAATCTTTAGCCATCTTTTCCTTCTTTACATTTTTTGTTTGCTTAGCAACTAGAGTTGGAGTGTTTTTACGGGTTGTAGTTTTTGCAGTAGTTTTAAGAGCATTGTCAGCCTCATCCATAATCAATGCGCCGTTCTCATCATAGAGATCGTCAATATTATATGAGCTTTCATCACTCAAAAAAGCATCAGCAGCCGCACGGCTTTTTGCCCTTGGCCTCGCTACCATCATTGGGTCAACCACACCACTACGTTTAACTGTTTTGTCACTCCCTGTTCTAGAAGAAGCAACAACCTTCTTATTAACCATAAAAATTGAACTCCACTTTTTTTAATTATAACCATTTTAACATATAAAATCCTTAATTTCAAACCTTGATTTTTGCACTTTTTGTGCACTATAATAATAATTAATGAAAAGTGAGGATGAGAGAAGCTCTGAAAACGAGCTTATTAAATTAGTAGACATTTGCCGCAGCTACGGCTACGGAGATGCAGAGTCATTTGCTCTAAGAAATTTCTCGATGACCGTCAAACGTGGCGAATTTATTATGATCATGGGCCCTTCGGGTTGTGGTAAAACCACGCTTTTGAACGTCCTTGGTCTTTTAGATAAACCAACCGCCGGTAGGTATTTCTTAAACGGCAAAAAAGTTAACACCTTGTCTAGTCGAGGCAAATCACGTATCCGCTCAAAAGACATTGGTTTTATTTTCCAGGATTTTAACCTAATCCCAAATCTTTCCGTCATTGAAAACGTCGCTCTTCCACTAATTTACTCTGGCGCTTCTAAGACTCACCGTCTAATCCAAGCTTCTGATACCTTGTCTCGCTTCCATCTTCAAGAACGTGAATACTATTACCCACACCAGCTTTCTGGTGGCCAAAAGCAACGCGTTGCTATCGCTCGCGCTTTGATTTCAAAACCTGAAATCATCCTCGCTGACGAGCCTACTGGCAACCTTGATTCTCGTAGTTCTCATATCGTTATGGAAGAGCTTCGCCGTGTCCACTCTGAAGGCAACACTATCATCATGGTAACCCACAACCCTAACCTCACCACTTACGCAACTCGCGTAATTCATATGCTCGATGGCGGCATTGATGAAGATATTAAGACTGTTTCCGATGAAGATTTGCCAGTTCCAATTCACGACCGCGTCGAACGCGATAATGCGGCCGATTCTGAACCAGAACAATTCGTCATAAAAGAAGACAAACCAGAAGCTGACCTCGAAAAATTTGAAGCTCTAAAAAAACAAGAATTCAAAAAAGACGAAGAAGCTACAACTCTTGGCGACCTCATTGACGAAGAAGCAAAAGAGCCAAAAGCTAAAAAATCTTCTAAGAAACCAAAAGCTAAGCCAGCTAAAAAAGTATCTAAAAAATCTACCAAAAAATCTAACAAAGTTTCTGCTACCTTCCCTGTCGTAGGTAAAGATTCGAACACTGTTGACACAAGCGTTCGCTCAGCTAAAAAACCAACTTTTGATGACCTCATGAAAAAGGAGAATAAATAATGGGAGCTCTTATTCGCACACACTTCAATCTTGCACGCACTTCTCTAAAAGAGCGCCGTGGTCGCACAATTCTTACTTGTGTTGGTATCGCTGTTGGTATCGCTAGCATCGTTTTAATTCTTAGCCTCATGGGTAGCATTAAAAGAATCATCAAAGACCAAATCAACACCGCCGGTGGCAATCTTATCGTTGTCCGCCCAAGCGACGACAAGGATCGCTTTGATGGCATCATTGGCGAACTTGCCAACGTCAACCACTATCACAACTCCAGTCTCAACCTTTCCGATGTTGAAAAAATTTCCGCAATAAATCCAAAGAACGCGACCGATTCCGAATTCCCAATCACCGCTGTCGCTCCACTTTCAATCAACACATATACTCTTACAGCTGGTGAACGTGTTGTTAAATCTGGCAGCGTCCTCGGTACGAGCGAATCATTCAAAGATCTCGTCGGTCTAAACATTAAGACTGGTACCTTCCTCCGCGAAGGCGTCGTTAAATCCGCTGTAATTGGTAAAACTTTGTCACTCCATCTCTTCGGTACTACCGAACCAGTTGGCAAAACCCTCACAATCCTTGGCGAAAAATTCATCGTAGTTGGTATCTTGGCTGAAGCAAATCTCCCAATCAACTACAACAACGTTGATTTTGACAACACCGTAATTATCAACATCAATCACTTAAAGAATCTTGAATCAAATCTTCAAATCCAACAAATCGACGTCCGTCTCGCAAACGAAGAATCAGTTGAACGCACCGCAAATAAAATTGGCGAAATTTTGACCGAAGCTAAAAATGGTGACACTAACTTCTCTGTTACTTACGGTGATTACATTACACACCCATCTAGCGCGCTCTTCGATGTTATCTCTGGCATGATGACAATTGTCGCTGGCATCTCACTCATCGTTGGTGGTATCGGCGTCATGAACATCATGCTCGTCGCAGTTGCAGAACGCACTCACGAAATTGGTATCAGAAAGGCTGTTGGCGCTTCAAACCTCAACATCTTCCTCCAATTCCTCTTCGAAAGCTTAATTCTCTGTGGTCTTGGCGGTATCATTGGCCTCGCCTTTGGTTACATCCTCGCCTTCCTTCTTTCAACCGTCACACCATTCGGGCCATACATTGACCTCGTCATTATTGGAGCATCAATCCTCGTTCCAATCATTGTTGGCACCATCTTTGGCATGTATCCAGCAATCAAGGCTTCTCTCAGAAACCCAATTGACTCTCTAAAATCCAACTAGTTAAGATAGCGCTTAAGCTCGCATTCTTTCCCTGTTATGTTATAATATCATTATGCTAATTTTGGGTATTGAAACATCTTGTGACGAAACTGCAGCTGCCGTTGTAGAAGACGGAAGCAAAGTTTTGAGCAACGTTGTTGTTTCTCAAATTGATATCTTTGCCGAATATGGAGGCGTCATTCCAGAAGTCGCAGCCAGAAACCATCTTGAGGTTATGATGCCAGTCGTCAGAAAAGCCCTCGAAGATGCCGGAAAAACATGGGACGACATTGACGCTATCGCCGTCACTCACACCCCAGGCCTCCTCGGCTCCCTTCTTGTCGGCACCCTCACTGCCCGCACTCTCGCCATCATTCACAACAAACCACTCTACGCCGTTCACCACTTAAAATCTCACATTTACGCCAACTGGATTAATGCTGATTCCCTTCCAGAATTCCCATTACTCGCTCTTGTCGTTTCTGGTGGCCACACCCAGATTTTAAGAATGAACGCTCACAATCATTTTGAAATTATTGGCACCACTCGTGACGATGCCGTTGGTGAGTGTTTCGACAAGGTCGCAAAAATCCTTGGTCTCCCTTACCCTGGTGGCCCAGCCATCACCAAAGCTGGTCTTTCTGGCGACAAAAACAAATTCAAACTTCCAAAACCAAATGTTGATGGTCTCGATTTTTCATTCTCTGGCCTAAAAACCGCCGTTCTCCGCGCTGTCCAATCCGAACTCGGCCTTCCAATTTCGCACCCATCTTACGATCTTAAAAATCATTTATCTGAACAACAAATTTCCGACTTTGCCGCCAGCTTTGAAAAAACTGCTGTCGACTATCTCCTAGAAAAACTTGAAAAAGCCTACGAAATGTATCCAGAAACAAAATCCTTTGTTGTCGCTGGTGGCGTTTCTGCCAACCAAGCACTCCGCGAAGAATCCGTAAAACGTTTGCCAAATGTCTTCTTCCCAGAACCAAAATTCTCTGGCGACAATGGCGCCATGGTTGCAGCCGCCGCTTACTTTGAAATCAAATCCGGCGTCGCCCCAACCGACCCTTACAAACTCAACATCATGCCTCGCTCAGCAATCAATTAATCTCTTGCAATACAATGCACATTAAAGTAAGCATTCTTGAATTGATAAGCAGAATTTGCCCCTTCATAAGAAGATTCATATTTTTGAAAACCAAGCACAAATACCTGATTATATGAATATGAGGTAGAAGAAACATATTCCGCTTCTTGCTCAGTATTACTTAACCCCGCATAAACATTGCCACCAAGTTGGAAACCAGGCGCCCCCATCAAAAGGTTAGGGCTATTATAGAAATTATAGATAGTAGAATAATCACCGCCGGTGCCACCAATAGGCAATCTCCAACCTTTTGGACAAATGGAGGAATCTATATTTCCAGTTGTAATGGTTGAATCTCCATGACCAGCCGTAACTGTATACCACGTATAATATGCTCCGTAAGTTGTATCTAGATATGTACCATTCAATGCAGTTGAATACGGATATCTATAACTATCAGTCGGTCCAGTCGTAGGAACAGTAAACGTATCACTTCCCGTAAAATCAGATAGCTCACTCGAGAGCTCGACTCCTGCAATCTTCAAATTCTGCACCATCCAGCATCTGCCATCTGCCAATTTAGAAATAGTATATTCAGTTTGGTCACGTAAGTCCTCAAGTACTGCACTTGGAACACTATCACCATAGAAAGTCCTATCATAAACTCTTAAAGTCGCAGCGCTAGTTGGAGTGTACGTATTTGCGCAATATTTCGCCAAGTTTGGATCTTGCATACTCTCAAGTCGTGCCAACCAGTTCACGTTTGGATCTGGGTGTGCAATCGCAGAAAATACAACCGTCTTACTATATGCCCCAGAAGGCAAATCCGAATTAAGCTTCATACCCAGATAAACTGAAGTCACCTTCTCTGCTGAAGTCGGAAGTTCACTCAAATTGCGAATTGTCGCCACACTAGATGATGCCGGAATCTTTGAAAAATTCGTATTATCAAGCGAGTAACCCCACCTATTTGAAGCCATATTTGCACTAGTCACTGCATCATTAAAATCAGAAGTAATCACCGACTCACTCACAAGTGAAGTCATATTTGTTGTATTATCCTCGGACGAGAAATATAATTCATACCCACCCGAACTATTTGTGTCCACAGTCGCAGTCACCGATTTAGACGAGAACACACCACTCGCAGTTGGAGTGATATCAAAATCTAAAGCACTTGCATCAAGCGACAACGAAACCACTGGCGTTAAAGTCGCAGAAACTTTTACTTTTTTAGACTCATCCGCATGTGAACCAAAAGTTGGCGAATAAATACAAATCGCCGAAAAAGCCAAAAGTAGTGACGACGAAAAAATCCCGACACCAAAAGTCGCCTTTTTCTTCGCAGTTATACTTTTAATACAGAAACTTCCCATTTCTTTGTTCTATTTTACCATAAGCACTTCCAGAATTAAACCCAAAAAGTATGCTATAATTAACCCATGAAAACACCTCTGCAACAGAGCAAAGAATGGGAGAAATTACAGCAAGACCTCGGTGAGTCCACCTTTTTCGTAAATGAAAATGATTTTCAATTTCTCGCAATCTTCAAGAAAACTAAATTCGGAAATTATCTTTACCTGCCTTACGGCCCAGTACTCGCAAATAAAAAAGCCGCTTCTAAGGCCCTGAAAGCACTCCAGAAGCTCGCGACCGAGAAAAACGTAAGCTTTATCAGAATTGAAACACAAAGCCCTGAGAACGCCTCAGAATTGCTTAAACTGCCTAATATTAAGAAGTCTACAGACCTAAATCCAGCACATACCTGGGTTCTTGATATTACTACTGAAAAAGAAGCTATCATTTCCGGCTTTTCTCAAGGTACTCGCACCCGTTATAACCAAGGCCCGAAAAAAGGTCTCACTGTTGAAGTCACGAAAGATACTGAGAAAATTAAAGAGCTCGTCCGTCTTCAACACCAAGTCGCTAAAGACAAAGGCATCAACGCCTTCTCTGAAGAATATCTAAAAACCGAGCTTGAGCAGCCATTCGCTTCCCTCTATCTCGTTCATTACACCGATCCAGCAGACAACCAAGATAAAATCATCGCTGCTTCCCTATTCTTTGATTTTGAAGACACCCGCTTCTATATGCAATCCGCCAGCGATTACAACTTCCGCAAACTCCCTGCAACCGTCACCCTCCTCACTTCCGCCCTATTCGATGCCAAGGAAAAAGGCCTTAAATACTTTGACTTCTGGGGTATCGCACCAGATGATGCACCAAAGAATCACCCATGGGCCGGCTTCACTGAGTTCAAGAAGAGCTTCGGCGGCTTCCCCGTTACATACTGCGGCACCTACGATATCGTTCTAAAACCAGCCAAATATAAACTCTACAACGCTATGCGAAAAGTAAACCGCACAATTAGAAAAATTAAAAAATAAGAAAGAAAAATAGACCTCTTCCCTGGTCTATTTTTTGTTGTATTTATCAAGATCAAACAGCGGCGATTTATCTCCATCGATGATTTCCTGCGCCTTATGAAGAAGCTTTGTAATCCCTTTCTCCGACACCGCCGAACCGACATGAATTGTCTTCACCACTTTTCCCTGCTCCTTATAACAAACCTGCACGCCTGTTGCGCCAGAAGCAGTTTCAAATTTACGGATGTATGCCATAACCTCATTTTATCATAGTTCCCTTTTAACCTCTAATGACAAGATAAAATTTTATGTGCCATAGGGCGCCGAAGGCGCCCAAGGGGGTAAATACCTTTTTTGAGGCTTGTAAACCTTTAATGTGCAGATTGGGCGCGAAGCGCCCAAGGGGTAAAATACCTATTTTTAGGTCTTAAAATCTTTGAGTTCCACCAAGAATTCCACAGTTTTAATTCCCTTTTCGCTAATGCTTTATCCGTATTATTAGCAGACTGTTGACTTAGCAACCCATTTTATATACAATAAGCTTAACAATTATGTTTTTAGCATAATTGGGAAGACAGAAATTTTTTCAAAACAGATGTGAAATCATAAGCAGGAAACATTTGATATATTTTGTCAAGTGCTAAAAAACTTATGTTAATTTCACGCAAAAAATTTCACGAGAAAATGCTTATACCACGAGCATAAGTATTTTATTGTCAAAACATATTTAGAAGCAAACCGCAAGCGTTTTCACGCGAAAGCGCAGTTTTTTGAAAGGAAAAATGGAATCCGATTTTTACAGCCGTTTCCATCCCGGCGACCGTGTTAAACATTTCAAAAGGGAATTACAAACCGAAGAATCCCTTGCTAAAGAACCAGACCTTTATCACTACGAGATTGTTGGCCTTGCCACCCATACCGAAACCGAAGAACCACTTGTCATTTACAAAGCCTTATATAGCAAGGACTCGGTAGGGAATTACAAACTCTACGCTCGCCCACTAAACATGTTCGTTTCAGAAGTTGATCACAAAAAGTATCCAAGCGTTATGCAAAAATTCCGCTTCGAAAAAATTGATTAGCGGGGAACTAAACAACCTATCCACATCCCAAGAAACAGCCAAGAAATCTCCTACACAACTTATCGCACCTCTATCTAACAGAGGTAAATTCTTCCCAGTTCTATATTACAAAACATTTTATTATATTTGTCAACATCACAACAATAACAGAGATAAACAGTGTATAATAGAGGTATGCAGAAGAGCTATATCGCCATTGACCTCAAATCTTTCTACGCATCAGTAGAGTGTGTTGAGCGTGGCCTAAACCCTCTTACCACAAATCTCGTAGTGGCAGACAAAGAGCGAACCGACAAAACAATCTGCCTCGCAGTTTCACCCGCCTTAAAAGCCTACGGACTATCAGGCAGAGCCCGACTTTATGAAGTCGTCCAAAAAGTCCGAGAAATCAATCAGGAACGCGAACGAAAATACGGCAAACCGCTAACCGGCAAATCAACCGACGCCATCGAGCTCAAAAACAATCCAGCCCTCGCCCTCGATTACATCGTAGCGGTACCACGAATGGCCTTTTACATTAGCTACAGCACGCGAATCTATAACGTCTACCTCAAATACATCGCCGAAGAGGACATGCACGTCTACTCAATCGACGAAGTCTTTATTGATGCAACGCCATATCTCACAAACTACAAACTGACCGCACGCGAGCTCGCAACCAAGATAATGAAGGATGTTCTAAAAGAGACTGGAATTACTGCCACGGCAGGAATCGGAACCAACCTGTATCTCGCCAAGGTGGCGATGGATATCGTAGCAAAACACGCGAAACCAGATAAGGACGGCGCTAGAATCGCAGAGCTAGATGAAATGAGCTATCGAAAAGAACTATGGTCTCACCGCCCTCTGACCGATTTTTGGCGCGTAGGTCGCGGCTACTCAAAACGGCTAGAATCAGTCGGCCTTCACACAATGGGCGACATTGCACTTTGTTCGGAGAAAAATGAAGACTACTTGTATAAATTATTTGGAATAAACGCTGAACTTTTGATCGATCACGCCTGGGGCTGGGAACCGTGCGAAATCGCCGATATTAAAAAGTGTAAACCAAAGACTAAATCTTTTTCATCCGGCCAAGTCCTAAAGGAACCATATACTTACGAAAAAGCCCTAGTAGTAGCATTAGAAATGGCCGATGAAGTAAGCCTCCATTTACTAAAACACCATCTATTGACAGACCAAGTGGTCCTAACTATCGGCTACGATGTGTTAAATGTCAAAAATGGCTACGACGGTGAAGTGAAAGCAGATTTCTACGGCCGCTTAGTGCCAAAACACGCGCACGGCACCTACAACCTAAAAGACCATAGCTGCTCATCCCAAGAAATTCGAACAGCTGTAAAAAATCTATTTGAAAAACTAGTAGACAAAAATCTTCTGATTCGCCGAATAACGATCGATGTAAATCACGTAAAAACCGAAGAAGAAGCAGAAAACGAACCAAAACAGCTCGGACTATTTGACGAGAAAAAAGATAACGCGAAAGAAATCCGCAAAAACGAAGCAATCCTCGCAATAAAAAAGCGCTACGGCAAAAATGCAATCCTAACAGGGGTAAATTACGAAGAGGGAGCAACGGGCAGGGAAAGAAACGCCCAAATCGGAGGACACCGAAAATGACATACGACGAAATAATCAATCATCCTCACTACGAACCCAAAAATCACCCGAGAATGTCCCGCGAAATGAGAGCAGGGCAGTTCGCGCCATACGCAGCCCTAGCCGGTCATGCCGGAGCAGTAAAAAGAACTGCAAAATTCGCAGAACTCCGCAAACACCGCGTAATCATCCCAAACCTTGATGACGAAAGATATGACTTATTAGACGACTTCAGCGACTCACCAGAAGAATTTCTAGATTAAAAAACAAACTACTATTTAAAAATTTAAAGTCTTACTGGGCCTTCCGGAGGTTACGACCGAGGCAGAGCGCCGTAGCCCTATGACGACCGCCCCTTGGGACGCGGAAGCGTAGACGCGTAGCGTCATAGCTACGGGCGCGAAGGACGCGTGCCCAGAAAGACTGTTAAATTTTTAAATGACCTCTAGTTGTTGTTTCAATCTAGCAATCATATCCTCTTTCTCTGTGATTGCATCACGTGTCTCTTTTACGAGCTCTGCTGGTGCACGCTCCACGTATGATGGATTCATCATCCTAGCGTTAAGCCCGTCAAGTTCACGTCCAATACTCAAAATTTTCTCTTCAAGCTCAGCACGGTAAGCCGCTACCACCTCTGCTGGAACATCCAAGTAAAGATCATGTCCAGGAAGAGCAAGATGCAAGCCTCTTGGTGCACCGTTAACTGATGCAATTGATGGCACGCGAGACAAATATTTCACAAGAAGCGTGTTATCATCAACCAACATATCTTCGCCGTAGAGCAAACCGAATTTCTTGCCACGAGCTACGTTAAAAAGGGAAACGTTAGTTGCGCGGACTTCCGCCACCACGTCTCTTAAGCGTTCAAAGTTCTCAGCTGAAATCTCATCATATTCCATCACTGATGGCCACTTTGCGTCGATAATCATACCGTCAGTCCAGCTCAAGTTCTGCCAAATTGCCTCTGTTACGAATGGCGCAAATGGGTGAAGCATCGTGAGTAATGACTCAAGCGTTGCCTTAAGAAGTGAAGTATTCTTGTAAATCTTCTGGCTTTCAACAAACCAGTCTGCATATTTATCCCAAATCGTTGAATAGAGCGCCTCAACCGCCTCAGCAAAACGATAATCTTTCATACATTGTTCAACCGTTTCGCGGCAGTTGTTCAATTCTCTACAAATCCAGTCTTCGCCCATGTGGTTAGTCGTGTATTGGTATTGCTCAGGGTTAATTTCATCAGATTCAGAAGAGTGAACTGCTGAGTCAGCGCCTTCACCCTCGTTCTCAAGCACCACATCCACGTTCGCATAAGAGAAGCCCTTCTCAGAAACTTCCTCATCCACGATACCTTGAATGAAGCGTGAAATATTCCAAAGTTTATTACAAAGCTTCTGTCCAGAAATCACTGAATTCTCAGAGAACGCCTGGTTCATACCAGCTGAACGTCCACGCAAAATTCCAAGCCTGAACGCATCTGAGCCATACTTTGAAACAAGGTCCATTGGGTTAATCACGTTACCCTTAGACTTAGACATCTTCTTGCCATGTGCATCAAGCACGAGACCATGGAGATAAACTTCCTTAAATGGCACTTCACCAGTCACATAAAGACCCATCATAATCATACGTGCAACCCAAGCGAAGAGAATGTCAGCGCCCGTCTCCATCACATCAAGTGGATAGAACTCAGATGGCATATTTTCTTCCCAGTCGGTACAAACGATTGGCCAGTGGCTTGATGAGAACCAAGTATCAAACGTATCTTCGTCACGGCGATATTTCACACCACCAATTTCAATCTCAGCCAAGTTTACACGTGTATCAAACACCCAATCTTCACCAGGCGCGTTTGGATCAACCTTCTTAAACATTGGGATTGCAATACCCCAAGGAATCTGACGTGAAATATTCCAGTCTTTAAGGCCCTTAAGATAGTTAATCAAAACCTTCTTCTTATTCTCAGGATAGAACTTAATCTCGTCTTTCTCGAGGTGCTCAATTGCTACCTTTGCAAGCTTCTCTGTATCAATAAACCATTGTTCCTTAAGAAGTGGCTCAATTACCGTGTCACACTTGTAACAATGTGAAACTGCGTGCGTAATCTTTTTCTCACCACGAAGAAGCCCTTGCTCTTCAAGGTCCTTCAAAACTTTCTTGCGACAATCAGTAGTTGTAAGTCCAGCATATTCTTCGCCAACATTCTCAAGCATCTTGCCATCAAAACCAATCACAGTAATACGTGGCAAATCATGGCGATTTCCGACCTCATAGTCATCTGGGTCGTGTGCAGGCGTAATCTTCACCGCACCGGTGCCGTATTCTGGGTCAGCGTGTTCATCAGCGATAATTGGAATTTCACGTTTTGTAAGTGGCAACTTCACCATCTTACCAATCACGTTCTTATAGCGAGCATCCTCAGGGTTCACAGCCACAGCCGTATCACCAAACAAAGTTTCTGGACGAGTAGTTGAAACGATAATTTCAGAAAGGGAATCAGTTGGCTCAACTAATTCGTATGCGATATCCCAGAGATGGCCCTCTTCATCTACATGTGTCACCTCAATATCAGCAAAGGCGGTCTGGTGCTTTGTACAAAAGTTCACAAGCTTCTCGCCACGATAAACCATGCCGTCCTTCCACATCTTCTCGAAGGTAGAATAAACACGGCGCACCACGTTCTCATCAAGTGTAAAGGTCAAATCTTCCCAAGAACAGCTTGCGCCAAGCGCACGAAGCTGGAGCTCCATGTTGCCACGTTGTTGTTGGACGAAATCCCAAACACGCGCATAAAGTTCATCGCGTGAAAACTCAAAACGAGTGTGACCATCTTTCTCAAGATTTCTCTCATAAACCACCCAGGTCTCAAACCCAGCATGGTCTGCACCAGGAACATACCAAGAACTCTCTCCGCGTAAGCGGTGATATCTCGTTAAACTATCCTCTAGGGCGATTGTAAGGCCGTGTCCGATGTGCAAGTTTCCATTTGCGTTAGGAGGCGGCATTACGATTGAAAAGCGCTTACGTTTCGCGTCAGAGCCTTCTAGACCCATTCCCGTAGCGCCCTTGACCGGCAAGAACTTACCCGCAGCTTCCCAACCAGCATAAATGTCGGTTTCAAAATTTTGTGGTTCATAACTACTTGCAAATCTCATAACTTCTCCCTTCTTTTACTCTGAGCCCTTACCTGTAATCACTGCGACTACTGTCATTAACAGGATTTTAATATCGAACGCCACTGAATAGTGATCAATGTAATAACAGTCTAACCTTACTACCTCTTCAAAATCTGTAATCTCAGACCTGCCGCTCGTCTGCCACAAACCCGTAATTCCAGGTTTAATCGACAGCCTACGCTTATGATGAATCGAGTACTGTTGATACTCATCTATCATCGGTGGTCTTGTCCCAACGAGCGACATATCGCCCTTCAGGACGTTGAAGAACTGAGGGAACTCATCCAGCGAAGTCTTCCTAATGAACTTTCCGACCTTCGTAATCCTTGGGTCGTCTTTCATCTTAAACATTGCACCATCCATCTCGTTCTTGCCGCTCTTCATCAACTTCTTGCGACGCTCCTCGGCGTCATTGTACATTGAACGAAACTTGTACATATTGAAGTATTTACCGTTCTTACCGACTCTCTTCTGTTTGAAAATCACCGGTCCACCATCTTCAATTAAGATTAATGGTGCCACGAAAATCCCGATAATAAGACAAATAATACAGCCAACTAATCCGCCAACAATATCAAACACTCTCTTAACAAACAGCTCCGCTTCAGAGAAAATCCTTGGCGCAAAACGTACCACTTCAAGCGTACCGAAGTCTTCCATCTTTGAATCAAACGTATCTGCCGCAAAGCTATCAAGTGTCATCATGGACTCAATACCCATCTCGCCCACGAGATCAATTGTATTTCTAATCCTATCTTTGTCCAAGTGGTCCACCGCAATAATTGCAAGATCCACGTTGTGGTTTTTTAAGAATGAAATCGGGTCATTCTCATCTTTCTTAAACTTATATTCCAAAACTTCTGGGTCAATTGACACAAAACCAGCCTCAGCCGCCTTCGTATTTAGTTCTTCTGGCACCTCTGTTTCAACCCTATAAAATACATCGGTCTTACCACTAAGGTCAGCCAGTCCAATCACCTCAAAATCATCCGCCCCGTTTTTAAGCAAATTTTTAATCAAAACCTTGCGGTCTTTTCTATCTGTAAAAATCACAGTCTGTCTCTTATGATGTGCCTGGATTGAGCGCATCACGAAGTTTACCAAAGTAGAAAGCACAAATGAGAACCCGAAGTAGAATCCAAAGAAATAGCCAAAGAACAGACGTGGAATCGAATCAGAAATATGTGTCATGTAAACAATCGTTGCAAAAAGTGCCGCCACAAACAGAGTATTAATAAACGATTCTTTAAAAATTCTCAAAATCCCGCGCCTTGAAGTCACACCAGAGCTCTTATAGAACATGAACACAGCCACATAGCAGAACAACAGATACGAAAGTACCAACGCATCGTTAATATTTCTAAATGTATCTTCCGGTTCCCAACCGAAGCGGAAGGTATAAGCAATCAAAAATGCCACCACAATGGCAACAATATTTGAAAAAAACGTACCCAATCTCTTTGTAAACATTAATTTCATTATATCACAGCCACGCTGTAATTAAAGTCATTTTTATCTGGTAATGTGCTATAATTATTACAAATTTAAAGAGAGGACTTATGGCAAGCATTTTTTCAAAAATCGTAGCTGGCGAAATCCCATGCTATAAAATTTACGAAGACGAGACCGTTCTCGCTTTTCTCGACATCCATCCTGAATCCAAGGGCCACACCCTCGTCATTCCAAAAATCGAAGTCGATAAAATCTACGACCTAGAAGATGACGTCTTCACCCATTTAATGAGCGTCTGTAAACGCATCAGTAAAAACATGGAAGAAAAACTTGGCGCCCGCACTCTCTGGAAAGTCGTCGGTACCGACGTTCCTCACGCTCACGTCCACCTTATGCCTCTTGATCCAGATTGGTCATACGGCAAAACTCTCGAGCTCTCAGAGGCCGAATTCCTCGAAATCCAGAAGACTCTTTCACTAAACTAAACAATTCTGAGGGGAGCGCACTAGTGCCACCCCTTATTTTTACACCTCCTCTCTCTTGATTTTTTATTCATTTTATGATATAATATAGCCATAAGGTTGGTTCTTTCGGCCTTTAAAAATTTGGTTCTATTTTTTTTGCATCCTAAAAACACAAAAAGAAAGGGGGAACGTTAATGAAAATAACGTTACGAGAATGCAAGAAAGCAGTAAAGAAAGTGGAGAGAATTCTCCGAGAAATCATGATGCTAATCTACAGCATCAACCCAGTCGAGTTTGTAACACCGGACGGTGTTAGCAAGATTAAAAACGACTGGATTAAGCGCGCAGCTGCTGGATTCTTTGATAATCCAGTATTCACCTACAATGAGCAGCTGCTCAAAAAAATCGTAGGTATGGAGAGCGCCATCGAGAAATCTTTCCGGGTTATCGCAGCCTACGAAGCCAAAAGTAGAGCGGCGAAAATTATTTACGAGCGCACGCTCAGGTCGATAACAGACGCACTGTTATCAATCAAAATGGCGCGTGCCATACTAAACCACGATGACCTTGCATTAAAGGAGGCAGTTGAGGCTAAGTATGGTGTTCCCGAAGAAAGCATCTGCATTTATGCTGTCGCAAAAGCCCTTGAACTCAAGAAGGGAAAAACTGGTGAAATAGAAATGCACATCACCAAAGAGTTCTACGAGCAGCTGAAGACGACGACGTTTAATGCAGAAGAAATCCGCATTGCCTTCCTTTGGGTAATGCACGAATACTGCAAGCGGCATCCGGACATTAAGCCCTGGGTAGTCATTATTACCGACGACGCCAGCGCTATCGATGTACGAGACAAAAACTCGTCCGGAGAGCCAATGATAGTCATTCCAACCTCTCGAGTAGTGACCGGTCTAGAGCTGGTTAAACTCATTGGCCATGAGATTGAAGCTCACTGGCGCAGCTCTATTAATGCGCTCAGCATTGGCGCTTTAAAACTCGACGATGAGCTAATCTACGAGGGGCTGGCAAAAGTGATGGACGTTATGTGGGGAGAACGTATTGGTGTCGACAGCGAACCAGTACCTTACTACATAATCGCCGAAAAACTTGCTCTTTCTGGCAAGTCATTTGCTGAGACGGCTAACGAGTTGGATCGTTATTTGCCAGACGACCTCACTGGCGAAGCACGTGCAAAGAAGCTCTGGGTTTACACTTATAGAGCATTCCGCGGTATTTCGGATACGAGCAATCCGTTCGGATATGCCTTTACGAAAGACCGGGCATACTTCGAAGGATACAAGTATGCTCGCGAGCTGATTGAGAATGGACAAGATGTCTATCTAAATTTCAGTACTCTCGATAAAGAGGGGTTGAAACAGTTGATGGATTCTATCGACCCCGCAAGCATCAGACAAGAAGCGGTAAATTGCGAGTATCTTGCAATAAGAGCTCTAGAGTTCATGTTTGATTCCGAGCGTCGAGAAGAGTTCGTCAAAAGCATCGCCTAAGGACAAGAACCAAACCTAGCACCTAAAGAAGCACCCAGCAATTTTGGGTGCTTTTTTATTTCTTTTAACTCTTGTAAAAACCGCTAAAATGTGATAAAATACGAGTGTCGTAGTTTATCTACGATGTTCATTTAATTTCTAGGTGGAATCGCTATCTGAAGCAAGCTTTTAAACTGCTCTCGTAGCGGTATCCACACCAAGAGTTACATGAATATATTTAATATGCACCCGTAGCTCAGCTGGATAGAGCGTTTGCTTGCGGAGCAAAAGGTCGTAGGTTCGAATCCTGTCGGGTGTACCAGAATAAAAAAATAAGGCTGAAAGCCTTCTTTTTTTATTCTGTTAAATCTAGACAAGGATACGAACCGCAGGTTCGGACGTCGTAGGAGCTCGACGAAAAAAGAAAGTTCACTTTCATTTTTCGGAGACGACGCCCGACGTAGTTCTTGCGAAGCAAGAACGTATCCTGTCGCGTATTTTCATAGCAAGAAAATGCCCAGCGCATTGCGCCGGGCATCACCTACTTCTCCTTCTTTTTTCTTCTGAGATAAGACTTATATTCTTTCTTAGCGTGTCGATATCTGTCGCGTTCGAGCCCAGTATCAAGATAAGATGGACTAAGAGTAAAACACAAAGTCCAAAAAACCTTGTTAGCACAAAGCCGAAAAACTCGCTTCTTATCGGACCAGGTATACGTCGGGCCAAGATTCCGCACATGCGGCATCGGTCTTGCGACTATGCCAACAAAATCCGATACAGGCTCTATAGTATATACACTAGTTCCGCCCGACAGCTTCTCATCCGAAATGCGATAGCCATGGCACTTTATAGTGTCCTCAACTATCGACCTCTCTTCATCGAAGTCCTGCTTATTAAAAGGGAAGTGCCTAATTCTTAATTCACCTAGATCATGTATCAGGGAAAGATTAAATTTTGATATCACCTTCCATTTCTTCTTAGCAAAGCGATACTCCCTGCGCGCATTAAGATAGTTCAACTTTTCCGGTATAGCACACGAACTCGTCATCAAAAATCACCTCCTCAGGACGACAAACTCTACAAGAAGGAACATAACGTACGAAAATGTTCCACCAACATGTTCTAGCTATATTATAACAAAAAAAGACCCTCTGGGCCTCATTTTTATTCTTCCTGGCGGAAGCGTTCGCCCCTTGGGACGCGTCGCTGACGACATTTTTAAGAAAAATGGCGGAAGCGAGAGGATTCGAACCTCCGAGACATTGCTGCCCACACGATTTCGAGTCGTGCGCCTTCAACCACTCGGCCACGCTTCCATCTCCAATCTTACCATAAATCCCGTCACCTTAAAACCCCTATTACTCACCCTTTGCGAAAACACCTGACCTGTGCTATATTAAAGATAGAAAAGTGAGGAGAAAGTTATGCCGGAAGAAAAGTCTGAAATCGCAAATATCTACGATAATCAAGCTGTGTCTGAAAAATCCAAGAAAGATTCGAAGCCAGCTGCCCCAAAAAAGAAGAAAAAACTCACTAAAAACCGCTTGAAAGCCAAATTCTTTGGCATCTATTATGGCCACCCTGCTCGTGACATGAAACTTATCTGTGTCACCGGCACCACCGGCAAGGCCACCGTTGCACACTTCCTCCATCACATCCTCACCGACGCCGAAGAACGCGTCGCCACTCTCGCTTCTGAAACCGAGATTAAAACTGGCATGCTACATAAATTCTTAAGCGACGCTTGGAAAGCTGGCGCTAACTGGGTAATCACCACTGCTCCAGCCGAATCCCTCGCAAACGACACCTTTGCCGAACTTAAAATTCACGCTGCCGTCCTCACCGATTATGTCCCAGCAAAACTTCAAGACAGCACCGCTAAAGATTACGAAGCTGACGACAACACCCTCTTCGATATGAAACCAGCTTTCGTTATCTTAAACCGCGACGACAAGAACTACGAGACCTTTGAGAAAACCTTCAAAGGCGAACAGGGAACCGTCACCTACGGCACCGATTACCGTGCCGACCTCTTAATTGAATCTTCAAAACTCTACAAGAAGGGTAGCGAAGCACACCTCAACTACGATGGCCACCGCTTCGTCACCGCTAGCTTTCTCCCAGGCGAAACCACTGTTTCATACATGGCCTGCGCCGCCGCCACCGCCGAAGCCCTCGGCTTCACCACTGAAGCAATCGAAAACGGCATCGCCGACTACAACCCAGATCAGCCAAGCGCTTAAGCTACATCTAAAAATAAGCCCCTCAGGGCTTATTTTTATTTCTTAAGTAGCTTCTTAATCGCTTTTTCCGTCTCTACTAAATCTTCAAACGGGTGCGCGCCATCTTTACGAAGAATCGTCTTCTCGTGCCCCTTACCGAGCACCAACACAATATCCCCCTTCTTCGCCATGCCAACCGCCTTCGCAATCGCTTTCTTGCGGTCTATCTCTATAAACACGTTCTCGTCCAGCTTCATCCCAGCGCGCTCACACCCAACTAAGAACATCTTTGCAATCGCCATCGGGTCTTCGTCGCGTGAATCATCTTCACAGATAATACAAACATCCGAATATTTCGCCGCAATCTCACCACGCTCATCGCGTGTCGTCTCGTCGCGCCTGCCCGCCCCACCAAACAAGGAAATAATCCTGCCTTTCTTATTTGGCGCCACCGAATCAAACACCTTCTGGAACGCATCCGGCGTGTGCGCATAGTCCACAATTGCCTCAAAATCTTGCCCCACCGCCACGCGATTCATCCTACCTTCAACCGACTTCAACGCAAAAATTCCATCGTGAATTTGCTCTGTTGTCAGCCCAAGCTTCAAACCAACTGCCACTGCCGCCAGGGAATTATACACTGTAAACTGCCCTGGAATCTGCGTCTCAATTTCAAAATCTGGCACACGAAAATCCGCCTTGTTCGAATTCTTTTTGAGAGCTGGCCCCTTCACGCTATAACTCACCCCTGTTGCACTCATCTTTACATCGCTTGCCTTCAAAGACCCGCGCGTCACACCATAAGTAATCCCGTCCTTCACCTCATGCATGAAGAACATCGCGCTCCTGTCGTCCGCGTTTGCAATTCCATATTTCGCCTTCTTAAACAGCTTACACTTCGCTGCGCGATAGTTCTCAAACGTCTTGTGATAGTCCAAATGTTCATGTGTCACATTCGTCATCACTGCAATCTCAATCGGAATCCCAAGCGTCCTAAATTGCACCATCGCATGTGACGTCACCTCTAGAACCAAGTACTCCGCCCCCGCCTCATAAATCGTTTTCATCCTACGGTTAAGAGTCATAGAATCAACCGTCGTCATATGCTTCGTCTGTTTGTGAAGCCCGTCGCTATCCGCACTAAGAGACCCAGAATCGCCCGGTTTTCCAGCCATTCCTGGCACGCCACCCCAAGCCACCGTCGTCATTAGCCCAGTCTTATGTCCGGCCTCATTCAACATTTTCCAGATTAAAAAACAAGTTGACGTCTTTCCGTTTGTCCCCGTCACCCCAATCACAGTCATCTTCTTGCCAGGGAAACCATATTTCACCCCCGCCACACCAGCCTTCAAAAAATGATACGGCAAAACAATCTTATTATACCCAGGAATATTGTCCATCAACTTTGCTTTTATACTCATACCTCAATTATACCACGAAAAAAGCACCCCCGTAGAGGTGCTTCATCTTAAAAATGAACCAACATGTGGGCAAACGCAAACAAAACCGCCACGAATACTACCAGCAGTTTTCTCTGCCATCATCCGTGTAACTCTGATGAGTTGGAGCCGCAAATCCATCCGCTTCCGCTCTATGCAGAGCTTCCTGCTCAGCATAGACCTCAGCCTGCTTCTTTGCATTATTCTCATTTGCAACTACAAACGCATTTGTCCTATGCCTCACGGCATCAAGGAACTGATTATAATGCACCTCGTCTGCAAATTCGAGAATAACTCTCTTCGGCTGAACATAGCCTCCATTCGCATACTTATCGAGCATCTTTCTTGCCTGCGCCAGCTTAATGCCGTGACGGACCAAATCTTCCGGAGTCTGATATCTTAAGTCCTCGATAGTCTCAACTCCATCCGCTCTTAGTCCATCCATAGTTGGACCAGCTCCACCATACGCCCTAACAACATCAAAGAGCGTATCCTGATACTTAGTGACAACTGGCACTGCCTCCTCAACTCTCGATCCATAAGACAAAGATTGGAAAGCAAATTCTGGATTGTTATTCATTTTTAATTTCCCCCTTTCTTGAAAAGAACTATTTTTTAGAATCGATTAAAATTATAACATAATTACTATAAAAAAGCAATACTACAAGCTCAATCAACCATTAAAAAAGGACGCGATTTTGCGTCCTTTTTTACAAAGTGCTATAGGGGGAGGATTAGTTTTAAGATTTTAAGTCTACGCTTAATGCGGCATTGGAACTGGAGTCGAAGATCCAGTATCTGACTCCGAAACTGGAGTCGTGTCCAACACGTTCCGCGCGAACTGAGCGTTTACACGCCCATTTTGAATTTGGTTAACGATAAAATCGAGCTCGTAAAGAACCCAAGCCGACGTCGTTTCGCCATATTTGCCAATTTTGACTGGCATCTCATCATTATCATGATAAGCATCCGTTTTTTGGTCAATCTCTGCAATCGGTATCATCTGACTTTCATCATGATCCTTGTGCAGATATATGCCAATCAACTCATCCTTAAGATTTGCATAGACAGAATACGTCTCTTTACCATCAGAGACAAACAAGCGCACTCGAGTCATCTTACCATCAAGGTAATATGCCTCAAAATCAGCTAATTCTTCTTCAACAGCAAAATCTCTAAAATCAAATGTCCTGCCATCTCTGGAAAAACCAGGAACATTGATTTCCTCGCTATGAAATTCGGTATAAACCGAAATTCCAATAAGAAGACATAGCATAAAAGCTATAAGGCAAATTCCAATAAGAAATAATATATGGTCATTGTTTTCGTACCTTTTTCCCATTTCTTTCCCTCCCTTTTAAAGAACTCCCCCATTACCTATAATTATACCACAAAACGCCAAAAAAATCAAGTAAACATAAGCTTGTTTTAGCACTCAAGCCTTGCAAGTGCTAATTTATGTGCTACAATAGATACAAAGGCCAACGTAAACCGTAAACCAAGGAGGAAAATGAAACTTAAACCGTTAACCAACCACGTTGTTGCAAAGAAAGAAAAACCGTCAAACAAAACCGCTTCTGGTCTCTTACTCCCAGATACCGGTAAAGAAGAAACCGCCTACGCCGTCGTTGAATCCGTCGGCCCAGACGTCAAAAACATCAAAGTTGGCGACAAAATCATCTATAAAGAATACTCCACCACCAACGTAAAATTAGCAAACGAAGATTACATCATCGTCGAAGAAAAAGACGTCCTTGCAACCCTCTAATAACCTGAAAGGAAATCATGAAAGAAATCTATTACGAACACGATGCTCGCGCCAAAGTCCTCTCTGGTGCCAAGAAACTCTATGATGCCGTTAAGGTAACCTACGGTCCAAAAGGCCAAAACGTTATTATTGAAAAAGAATATGGCGCCCCTGTTATCACTCACGATGGCGTCACTGTTGCTGAAGCTGTCGACCTTGGCTCTACTAAAGAAAACATGGGCGAAAAAGTTGGCGCAAACCTCATCAAGGCTGCCGCTCAAAAACTCAACAAAGTCGCTGGCGATGGCACCACTACTGTTACAGTCCTAACCTACAACATCCTTGCCGAAGCCAACAAACTCATCGCCGCTGGCGTTAACCCAATGGAACTTAGAAAGGGAATCGAGAAAGCTGGCCGCGAACTCACCAAGAAAATTGACAGCCTTTCCGAAAAAGTCGAGGGCGATTCTAAAAAAGTTGCCGAAGTTGCCACCATCTCTGCTGGCGACAAAGAAATCGGCGAACTCATCGCTGATGTCATCAGTAAAATCGGCAAAGATGGCGTCGTCACCGTTGAAGCTGGCCAAGGTCTCGACATGGAAGAGGAAATCGTTGAAGGTTTCAACTACGACAAAGGCTACGCTTCCGCCTTCTTTATCACCGATGTTAACCGCCAAGAAGCTATCATGGATAAGCCTCTCGTGCTCTTAACCGACAAGAAAATCACCGCTTCAGGTGACATCCTCCCACTCCTCGAAAAAATCGCTCAATCCGGCAAGAAAGACCTCGTCATCATCGCTGAAGAAGTTTCCGGTGAAGCCCTCAGCCTTCTCGTCCTTAACAAGCTCAAAGGAGTCTTTAATACCATCGTTCTTAAAGCTCCTGCCTTCGGTGATCGCCGCAAGGAAATCATGGAAGATATCGCAGTCTTAACCGACGCTACCGTCGTTTCAGAAGACAAAGGCATGAAGCTCGAAGAAGCTGGTCTCGAAGTTCTTGGCTCCGCTAAGAAAGTCATCGCCACTAAAGATGATTCAACCATCATTGAAGGCGCCGGCTCAAAGAAAGCCGTCAAAGACCGCATTACCCTCATCGAGTCTCAAGCCGCTATCTCAAGCTCAGATTACGAACGTGGCGAGCTCGAAAAACGCAAAGCCGCTCTCTCTGGTAAAGTCGCCGTCATTAAAGTTGGTGGCGCAACCGAACCAGAAATTGACGAAAAGAAATATCGTGTTGACGATGCCGTCTCCGCAACCCGCGCCGCTCTCGCAGAGGGAATCGTCGCCGGTGGTGGCGTCACTCTCGTCAATCTTGCCAAGACCTTAAAGGGAACCGACGATGGCACTAAAATCGTCAAGAATGCCCTTAAGGCTCCACTAGTTCACATCCTCGAAAACGCAGGCCTAAATTCACAGGCTCTCCTTGCTGAAGTTGAAAACGCTGAAGATGGCTTCGGTATTGATGTCATGGCCCCAGAAAAAGGTCTTCAAGATATGAAGAAAGCCGGCATCATTGACCCAGCTCGCGTCACCCGCGAAGCAGTCCAAAATGCCATCAGTATTGCTGCTACAACTATGACTATGGGCGCTCTTATCGTTAACGTCCCAGAGCCAAAGCCAGCCACTCCTGCTGACGACGGCATGATGTACTAAATCATCTAAGATAAAAATAACCCCGAGCGCCGGGGTTATTTTGTTTTTTAAAATTATTCAGCTTCGTCAATCAAGAAGAGCAATGCTTCAGCCTTGGCTTTTTCATCAGCAAGGTCTTTTATGGCAGCATAAGCATCTGCAACCATCGCTTGGTCGTGAGTCTTGCTAATCACGTGCTTATACAGCTCAAATTTCTTCTCTGGCTCAACGTTAACTTTGTCAATAATTGGCAAAAGATCGCGAATCATTTTTTCCTTTACGTCAGAAAATGTAGCTGGAGTAGCGTTGAGTTCTGGCATTGCGCTAAAATCAACTACTGGTTCAGCAGCTGGAGCAGTAATCTCAGGAGCAACAGGGGCCTCTGGAGCTGGAGCAGCAGCAATATCAACTGGATCTGGATTAGTCAAATCTGGCAATGGTCCGCCAAAATCTGGCATTACTAAATCTGTTGCTGGTACTGGTGGAACGCCCAAATCTGGCGCATCCGTCGCAGCAGCAGCCGTAGCTGTATTATCAGTAGCGCCCGTAGCGCCACCATTTACTATTCCATTGATTGCATTCTGCAAATCGTCATTGGTTTGGCTTGCATCCATACCCACCTCTTTCTGTTTTAAATTTTTAATATGACCTAATATTTACCCAATTCTAGCATAAGCGTATTAAATACGCAACTTCCTGACGATTTTATCAATCAAATCAAGTTTTACTTCTTCCATCGGCAACCTTGCGCCAAACATATCAACAATTTCTTCGCCCTGGTTTTCAGGGAAGTAAACCGTCACAGCTGGAGAAAAGCGTTTGCGTGGCTTCAAAACAATTGCAAAATTTGCATCGTCCTGCAAAATACCGAATGATTTATAATCCTCAAAGCGATAGAGTTTCTCACCCTCGAATAGCCCCTCACTATTAATCCTGTATTTAAGCTTACGAGGTGGGCGCATCACATAAATCAAAAGTGAAACTGAAGCAACTACAATCAAAGCAGTAAAAGTAAACCACCTTAAGAAGACCGACACCGCTACAAGTGCCAAAACCACAATCGCCATCCCAATATACCATCCCGCATTCTTATCGTGCTGAATATATTCGCTAGCTTCCCAGTTCACAACTGTATTTTTATCTATCTTTGCCATCTCTTCTCCTTAAATCATTGGGCTCTTAAAATTATAAAATTGATCATAGATATTTTGCAAATTCGTTAGCTCTTTCTCTAGCACCGTCTTGACCTTTGAATTCTTTGTCGCATCAAGACAACCAGTATGGTAGGAAATTATATATGCAATCTGCATTGTCATCTCACGCACATACACGCGCTCCAAGATACCATTCAAAACTCCGTCATCCAGTGTCGCATTCAAAACCGAATTCATGCCAAGCTCATTCGTGGCAATCTCTTCACTTGCTGCCGCGCTAAGATCCATGTCATATTCACTCTTAAGTAGCGCCCCCTCTTCCACTGAAATCTCATTCAAAACCGACTTCAAAGATACTGTCATATCACGCAAATCTGAATTCCTCAGTTTTTTACCATAATTTGCAACAGTTTTTTCATTCAAATATTTAGCGCTAAAATAACTCTGCGTCAAATAGTCTTTATCCTTAGAACTACTCTTCGAAACTACTTTAAGTACTAGCACCAGGGCCACCAAGAAAACGATAAACCCAAGTACCCCCAAAATAATCTTCGGGTTAAAAATCTTTTTCAAGACGCTGTCATCTTTGGCAGCTTTCTTCTCTACAGCAATCTGCTGCAAGTAGGCCATATTATCCATAAGCACATTATATCATAACTTATTTTTTAAAAAAATAAATAACAGAGATGATATAATAAAACTATGCAAGATGCCAAGGAGGAAATTAAGGCGAGGCTACCAGTCGAAGATGTAGTTGGGCAGTATATCGAACTTAAACGCGCTGGCAGGACTCTTAAAGGCCACTCACCATGGGGCGTAGATAAAACCCCTAGTTTCATGGTGTCCCCAGAAAAGGGAATTTGGCATGATTTCTCCTCTAATAAGGGCGGCGACATTTTCACTTTCGTCATGGAAGTTGAAGGCATCTCTTTCCGCGAAGCTATTGAAAAACTTGCCGCTCAGGCCGGCGTTGAATTAAAAGCCTATTCTGGCGACGATAAAAAAATCGCCCAGAAAAAAGCTCGCATGAAACAAGCTATCGAGCTCGCTTGTAAATACTACCAAGTCTGTCTTTCCAAAAACAAAGCTGTCTGTGAATACGTTTTTTATAAGCGAAACTTGAATCGCAAAACCGCCGTTGAATTTCGTATCGGCTACGCACCAAAAGGGAAAGACTATCTCGTTAATTTCTTAAAATCCAAAGGCTTCACTATCGCCGAAATGCGCGAAGCTGGACTTTTGAACCAGTATAACGGCGACCTTTTCCGTGGCCGCATGATGGTTCCATTCTTTGACAACACCGGCAGTATTATCGGTTTCACTGGTCGCATCATCGAAAAAGGTGAGCCAAAATACCTCAACACTCCTGAAACGCTCCTTTTTAATAAAGGTCGTTTCATCTTTGGCCTCACCCAAGCCAAGGAAGCCATCCGTCGCTCTGGATTTGTTGTCATCGTTGAAGGCAACATGGACGTAATCTCATCACACCAAGCCGGCGTCAAAGAAGCTGTTGCAACCTCTGGCACCGCCATGACTGAAAACCACCTCAAGATTTTAAACCGCCTTACCGACGATATTCGCCTCGCTTATGATGGCGACGCCGCCGGCATCAAAGCCGCCGAACGCTCAATCTCCCTCGCTTCAAAACTCGACATCTCCCTAAAAATCATCTCTGGCTACCACGGCGCCAAAGACCCAGACGAGCTCATTCAAAAAGACCCAGCTCTCTGGCAAGATTGTGTTAATCATTGCGAACCAGCCATCGACTGGCTCCTCAAAAAATATGAACTATCCCTAGACCTTACTACCGGCCCAGGCAAAAAGGAATTCTCAGACATCGCCATGAAGATGATTAACGAACTCCAAGACCCAGTAGAGAAGAAGCATTACATGGGTATTGTCGCTAATAAAATTAATGTCACAGTTGACGACCTTCTCGCCAAAAAAATCCCAACCGAAACTACCCGCTTAAAACCAATTAAAATCGCCGAAACTAAGCCAGAAGAAAAGGAAGATCAAATTCTAAAGAATCTCCAAGATTCGCTTGAAGCAATCTTAGTCTACGGCGGCACCGCTGGTGGCGAAATCCCACTCGAAATCCCAACCGACGAAGCCCGTCTCGCCGAGCTCGAATTAATTTTTGAACAATGCTATTCAAAATTCAGCGAAGAAAATCTCAAAAAAGAGGCTAGTGCTCTGACCATCCGCTATAAAAAGGAAATGACCAAACATAAAATCGCCGAGCTCACCCGCGAACTCGAGAGTTGCGAAGAAGATGAATCAAAAACCGCCGACATCATCCGACAAATTCAAGTTTTAAGAAAAAGTCTCTAATTAATTTGTCGTACAAACAAACGTTTCGTCGCCTTCGAGAATCGTATACACCATCACGCGGCGTTTCCTTGTGCTTGATACCACAAGGTTTTCTTTCTCATTACTCTTACACTCAGCATTATAAACCACATAAATCTGGTATTTATTTTCTTCCCAAGTCAACTTCGTATAATCTGTGCAACTCGTATCGCCAAATTTACAAACCTCTTTAATCTTATAAACGCCATCTTCGTCTGCCGAATCCTTCAAACCTCCAGGAATATACTTCTTAATGAGATTCTCCCATTCACCCTTATTAATCCCAGGCAAAGTCTCATCCTTGGTTGATTT
>CAMZAD010000003.1 GCA_947304155.1 uncultured Candidatus Saccharibacteria bacterium | reverse complement strand
GTTCTTTCCGACGTCTTCAAACTTACCGAAGAAGAAAAGAAACGTCTTGCAAACTTCCCAGTCGGACAAGGTCTCTTCTTTGCTGGCCAGAACCACGTTCACATCCAAGTTATTGCTTCAGAAACCGAAGAATCACTTATTACTACAAATCCAAATAAACGCTAATTTACCTCTGTTATTTTACGCTTCTTATGCTTTTGATTTAAGCGTAAAAATGGTATAATAATACCATGTCGGAGAAGGTCTATTATGGCAAGGACAATATTAAGCCTGACTTTTTGACGCCAGAAGATTCTGACGAAGAATCAGACGTTTATTTCTCAGCTCAAAAAGAATTAAAAGACCTTGAAAAAACCGCTGAAGAAGCTCCAGAAAAATCAACCAGCTCTGCTTCTGATATCGAAAATTCTTTCAAATACACTGGACGGGGAAGCAAAGCCGCCCGTTCCGCTGCTCTTAGTAAAAACTTAAAGAAAAGCGGCAAATTAAAATCCCTCGGCAAAAAATCTCCAGCTTTGCTCGCCATCATTGGCGCCCTCGCTGGTCTTGCTATTGCCTTCCTTTTTGTAGGTTCACTCGGCAACCAGATTGAGACCCTTATTACTCGTGCAACCGATACCATGTTTGGTTCATACACTGAAAACAGCATCCGTATCACCGAAGAACTTCTTGCCGGCAAACGCGGCAACTTTCCAAAATATCTCAAAGATCGCTTTGAAACCCAAGGCGTCACAGTTAATGGTTCAAAAGCTGAGGGTTTTACCTTGAGCTTCCAAGGCCAAACCATTGATTCTTCAAACTTCAAAAACACCTACGATACTAACCTTGCCTTCCGCGAAGCCTTCACTAAAGCTAAACGTGGCCGCACTTCAAACTTCTTTGATGCCAGCGCCACCTTTGCATTCACTAAACTCGGCCTTTCCCGCAACATCTACCGCAATTACAAAACTGGTGACAAAACTGAATACAACAAAATTCGCAACTCTCGTTTTGACAATTCTACTAGCACCGGGATAGGGGACACATTCTCTGAACGTCAGGCACTCGACAGTGATGGTAACCCACGCTTCGACAGTGATGGCAATCCAGTTATGGAGCGTATAGCCAGCGAAAGTATTAGTAACACCACTTCAGATTCCAGATTATCCTCCACGGATAAAGCCAGAAATTTTTTAGATACCACAGCTAGCCGTGTTGCTGGACATGCCGCCAATACTGCCGCTGCTGGCTGTATGGCACTAAGAATCGCCAATATGATCTCAGTTTCGATTGCTGCTGCCCAAATTTATCAAGCTATCAATTACTTCATGGGTGATATCGAAAACGTCAGTAAGACTAAAGCCGGCCAAGGTAACGCCGCCGATATGAATGCCTTCTTAAACTTTATTAACGAGCCCGCCACGACAACCTATGTAGATGTCACAGATGGAGAAGAAAAAACAGTTACCGGTGCGCCAATTCAAGCAGAAGGCTTTGCTAATGTTCTCGCCGGCGCTAACCCAGACATTAAAAAGACAAAAAATTACTCTATTGGATCTGCCTTCCTAGCCACTGGTACAGCTTTTGCTATTAATAAAGTAAGCGTAAAAGCCTGTGGTGGCATTAAAGCCACCAGTGCTGTAATTAGCATTGTAGCTGGAATTCTTAGCGGCGGTCTTATAAAATCTATCGCCACAATTGCTAAAACTACAATTATTAATGTCGCAGCAGCAGGAACCATCACTGGTATGCTTAGTGCGCTCATACCAAAAATTGCTAAAACCCTCTTTGAAAATACCGCCGAAAGCCTCGCAGGTATCCCTGCTGGCGAAACCTTCGTTGAAGGTGCCGCTCTCTCAAATAAAAAGATTGCACGTAGCACCTCAGGTCAAATGCTTGCTACAAAATCCGTCGCCACAGCATATGCCAACACCACCGCCATTGCCAACAACTACGAGTCTGAGCTTGAGCGCAAAAACAAGAGTCCGTTCGATATTTCAAGTCCAGACACCTTCCTTGGTTCAATTGCCAGCAAACTTGCTGTTATAACAAGCAAAAATCCACTCCTCTCTAACACTCGCTCATTCTCAACCATCACTACAAATTCCTTCGGCCATATTCTTGCAAATCTCGGCAGTAGTGTGTTTGCAGACGGAGAAGAAAATACTAAGGTTGCTGCCGAAGTTGCCTATGACACCGTTTTTGGAGACAAAGAAACCTGCCAGTATCTTGATGGAATTGGCGCCGCCTGTGATATGTATGGCGTAGAAATCACCGCTACAGATACAAACTTCTTTAATACCACTTATAATGAATCAGAATATCAAAAAGTAATCAGTAATAACACCGTAAAAGATGCGAATGGCAGAATTAAAGTAAAAAATGGTTCAACTCTTGCTAAAAAAATCATGTTCTGCGACGAGCGTGATTCGCCATTTGGTATTTACGATGCAAATATCGCCAACGCTCTTAATACTAGCATCGGATTTGGAGATAATCTTCCAATTCTAAACGACATTATTGACATTGCTAATGCAGTTGAAGACATGAGTATAGAAAATGAAGGTTGGGCCACTGGTAAATGGTGTGTTCTAGACAAAGAAAACAATATACACTACGAAGAGCTCGTCTATCTCCAACACTATACCGAAGATATGCGCATCGCTACTCAAATGAAACTCGACGAAGTTACCGACGAGAACGGCAATATAGTCAACCCGACTACCGCCTACAAAGAAGAATACTACGAGAAAAATCCAATCGACACCAGTGAGGCTGGCTTACTCGCAAGATACACCGGTAAAACTAAAGAAGAAGCCGAAGAGTTTATTGCTCTTATCGATTATTATCAATTCCTTGCAGAGTATGAACCACCAGTAGAGAAGAGTGAAACAAATGTTTCATTCAATCTTTCTTCAACTTTCGAGAATCTTGCAGCAATCCTACCAAATAAAACCGAGTACTTTGATCTCAGAAACAGGAGCTACGCAGTATGAAAAAACTTCGTATTATTTTAAGCGCCATTTTTTCACTCTCACTCTCACTTGCTCCACTCCAAGTTTTCGCCTTAAGTGAGGAAGACTGGGATTTCTTTGACAATAGTAATATTTTCTACTTCGACCCAAGCAGCAGCAACTGTGAAAACAGTACTGTAGGTTTTGGAGATAATGTTTCTATTGTATACAACTTATTAATTAGCAATGGTTACACTACTAACGCAGCATATGCAGTTATTGGTAATTTACAAAGCGAATCTGGCCTTAATCCTCTTGCTCTCGAGAAAAAATATCCAGAAAACAAAAGCATTACAGTAGACGACAGCTTCCGTTTAATTTCCAACAACGAGAAAACCTTCAAAGGTGGTTTCGGCATTGCGCAATGGACCTCGATTGGTCGCGTTCAAAATCTTCAAAATTTCGCAAATAATACAAATGGCGGAAAAGTCAACGACATTGTGGTTCAAGCTAAGTTTCTGGTTCAAGAACTAAACCAACATAAGACTAATTTAAATACCGCTTCCAGCCTTGAAGAAGCTACCTTTATCGTATTTAAAGACTACGAAAGACCAGCCTCTTCATACCAAACCACCACAGATGGTGTAAATAATATTCGCGCCCCTGAATCATACACAAATCTCATGGCTCATCCAGAATTATCTAGAGCAGCATACTCCGCTTTTAATACTCGTCTAAAGTATGCAAAACAAGTTGGCGGCCTCTCATCTTCATTCTCTCCAAGCACTTCATCCTCATTATATTGTTCTAGCTATAGCACAGCCCCATACACCGGAAACTTCCCACAATACTATCAGAATGATAAACGTTGGGGAAATCTCATGTTTGGCCCAAGCGGAATACATGGAAATACTGGAACGACTATCTCAGAATCAGGTTGCGGGCCAACTTCTTTTGCCATGTTAGCAACCGCATTACTTAAACGAGAAATCTTACCAAGTGAAACTGCCGACATTGCCGGAAAAGCAGGCATGCACGCTCAATCAAACGGAAAATGGGAGGGCTCTTCCTGGAAAATTACCCAAATACTCGCTAACCACTATGGACTTAAATATGAAAAAATCACCGCCAAAAACGCTAGTGAGATTGGACAAAGAATCACCGAAAAACTTTCTCAAGGCTGGATGATTCATGTTAGTGGAAGAGGATCTGTTCCATTTTCTGAAGGCGGACACTTTATTGGAATCTATGGGGTAACCGAAGATGGAAAATGGTTAGTTGCCGATTCTAGTAGGGGAAATAAAGCTTATAGCCCACAAATAGTTATTAATGGCATTCTTGGATACAGTAACGGTAACACAAACATCAACGGAATTAGGCTATGAAAAACAAAAATTTAACCCAACGTGATTTTCTTCGCAAACACCGTTTTATTATCCCAATTCTTTTTATTATTCCAATAGTTATTATCGTTATAGTATTCTTTGCATTTTTCTCACCTACAAATGATTCCACACTAGTTTCAGGCGGGGAAGCATCAGAAGAAGTCGACCCACTCTCAGGTCAAACCATTTATAAAATTAATCAAGAAAATGAAAATCCAGAAGGAACGTCCTATATTGAATTAGTTGGTTTTGATATTTATATCACTACCGGCTTTACATACACACAATATGACTTTTTAACCACAAATATCTCAACCTTCTTTAATGAAAAAGGTATTACAAGAGTTAGTATTATAAAAGACAGTATGGAATATACTGACAATGATTCTATTCGTTATACTAAAGTCATCACAAACACAAACCAAACCTACACATTAAAAACCGACACAAAAGAAAGCATTCTTGAGCTATCTTTTGAAATCATAGACCAAAACAATACCACTGTTTATAAGAAATAATACCCGCTTATGCTATAATAATAGCATATGAAGGTCAAAAAATTTTTTAATGTTTTTATCTCTTCTTTTCTTATTCTTACATTTTGTCTCATCTCACCAACTGCAGTTTATGCCAACAAAGTCGACAGTCTCTCCGACAAACAAATAAACAGCCACATCATTTTTTACGACCCAGGTGGTTTTGGTGCATGTAACGGCGCCACTTCAACCTACCTCTCATTTACAAATAATCCTAACTCAAATGGCGACAATCAATCCATTGCCCTCGCCTTTCTTTTAAATAAAGGCTTTACCACCAACGCCGCCTATGCTATCATCGGCAACTTGATGGCCGAATCCCACATTAATCCTCTTGCTCTCGAGAAAAAATATCCAGAAAATAAAAATATCACAGTTGATGATAACTTCCGTCTAATCAATACTAGCGGTGAAAAAACTTTTAAAGGTGGCTTTGGCATTGCACAATGGACTTCAAAAGGCCGTGTAAAAGCCCTTCAAGATTTTGCAAACAGCTCAAATGACGGAAAAGTTAATAACATATCAGTACAACTAGCCTTCTTAAATAATGAACTTACAGCATACAGAACCCGCTTAAACTCAACTAGCCTCGAAGAAGCCACCTTTATTGTATTTAGGGACTACGAAACTCCAGCTTCTTCATATCAAACCACTGCGGACGGCGTAGACAACATACAAGATCCTAAAACATACGCAAATCTTATTGCTCATCCAGAATTATCAAAAGCCGCTTACAAAGCCTTTACAACCCGTCTTAACTACGCCAAACAAGCTGCTGGTATATCTCCAGTAGACTTAAGCCAAGTTGACTTTGGAACAGGCGGAGTTATTCAATGTTCCTACAGTACATCGCCTTATACGGGCGATTTTCCACAATACTATCAAAGTGATAGTCGCTGGGGAAATCTTATGTATGGTCCAGATGGAATTCATGGAAAAACCGGTACATCTATTTCAGAATCAGGTTGTGGGCCAACCTCTTTTGCTATGTTAGCAACCGCTTTGCTTGGCAGGGAAATTCTGCCAAGTGATACCGCAGATGTTGCCGGAAAAGCCGGACAGCATGCTAAAGACTCCAATGGAAACTGGGCAGGCTCATCTTGGAGTATTACTAAAGTTTTAGCAGAACATTATGGTCTACAATACAAAAACATCACCGTTCGTGATATTGGTGATACTGTCAATGTAATTAATGAAGCACTAAATGATGGGTGGATGATTCACACTAGTGGAACCGGCGCAGCTCCATTTTCCACAGGCGGACATTATATCGGTATTTACGGAAGAAGCGAGGATGGAAAATGGCTTATCGCCGACTCTACAAGAAGAGGAAATAAAGCTTATGATCCTACTGCTGTCGTAAATGGCATTTTTAAACGAAGCGGCATGTCAAGCTATAATATCAAAGGAATTAAAAGATGAAAAATAAGAATTTAAATTTTCAAGATTTCCTCCGTAAATATCGTTTCATCATTCCAGTTTTCTTTATTCTAATTATTGTAGTTTTAATAGTAATTATCCTCATCCTTACAAGCACCACCACTTTCACAACTGGTGGGGAAACATCAGAAGAAACCGACCCGCTTTCAGGCCAAACTATCTATAAAATTAATCAAGAATCTGAAATTGGTGACTTTCCAGAAAGTGTCGAGCTTGTTGGTTTTGATGATTTTATTTCAATTGGTTTTAGTTACAAACAATACGAAATACTAACAACTAACATTTTAGAATATTTTAATAAGCTTGAGGGCATAAAAAGAATTAGTGTCATTAAAGACACTATTAATATCAATGAAGAAAATCAAGATATTACCACTGCAGAATTAGTTTCAGACGCCGGAATAAAATATTTCTTAACTACAGACTCAAAATCAGATATGTTCAATCTTTTAGTTACAATTACAGACCAAAATAACAACGTAATTTATAAAAAATAATTACTCACTAACTTCAACACTTGTAATAATAACTTGATTGTCTTTAAAATTTCTCGTTAAACTTTTTTGTCTAGTTTCATCAAGTTCCGAAAAAACATCATCAAGCAACACAATTGGTTTTTTACCATTCTTCTCAAAAATTAATTGTGCTTCAATAAATTTTAAAGCTAAAATAATTGAACGGACTTCACCGCGACTCGCCGAACCATTTGCATCTGTTCCATTAAACAAAAATTCATAACTATCACGATGTACACCAAAACTTGTGTGCCCCAAAATTAAATCTCGACGAAGACTCATTTCAAGTTTTTTAAGATATTCACTTTCAGAGCACTCACCATCATTAATTTTATATTCCACAAAAACTTCATCCTGATTTTTTGCAATCGAGCGATAAGTTTCCGTAAGCCTTTGATTAATTTCTTCAACTACTTTTTTACGCTTTTCACGAATTTCCGTTCCATATTTACTAAGCATCACATTCCATGAAAAAATCATTTGTGACACCACTTCTTCAGAATACTCCGCACATTGTTTCAATAAATCATTTCGTTGTTTTAAAGCTTTTTCATAACGATTTAAAACAGTCGAATAAGTATCATAGAATTCCGCCACAATACGATCAAAAAATTCACGCTTTCTAGTTGGGGAAGAGCTAATTAAATGCAAGTCATCCGGCAAAAATAAAACAATCGGATAGCGATATTTTTTTGGCAGCCTCAAATATTTTTTACCACCCACTAAAAAATTCTTTTTTATTCCGCCATTCCCATCATCACCATAAACTACTATAGTTTTTTCACCATTAAGATAAAGAAGCTCAATCCGATAATAATCCATATCACGCTTCAAAATATCCGCGTCCACCGCACGAAAACTTTTTCCACATGCCGCCTCATAAATTGCTTCTAAAATCGAAGTTTTTCCACTACCATTTTCACCAACTATCACGGAAGTTTTCTTTTTAAAATCAAAAGTAAAACTCTCGTGGCAGCGAAAATTATTCAAACTAATAGATTTTATAATCAATTTTTACCCCTTCAGTGGCATTATTATGTGAATATAATCTTGTTTCTTAGTATTTTCAATTCGAATTGGCTGAAGTGCTCCAGAAATTCCAACCTTAATATCTTCATCATCAAGCACATTTAAAGCGTCAAGTAAGAATCTAGAATTAAGCACTACTCTTGCATCACCAGAAATTTCAGTTTCAATTTCCGAATCATTCTCACCAAATTCATTAGCAACCGACGATACTACTAAAGCACCTTTTTCAGTTGAAGTTTCAAGAATAATTGAACCTCCGACTTCCTTTGCAAATAAAGCTGCAAGTTTAGTTACGCGAAGAAGTTCAGATTTTTTAAGTTCAAGATCAACTTCAGTTTTTTCTGGAATTAACTTACGATAATCAGGGAATGAGCCATCAATATACTTTGATGTAATTTCAATTTCACCCATTCTAAAGCAGACTTGTGATTCATCAAATAAAATTTCCACTTCTTCCACATCGTCGGAAATTGAGCTAAGCACCTCATTAATTGAACTCGTTGGAACAATTGCTTTTACTTCGCTCGAAATACCACTAATCAACTTTTTCTCAGCCAATCTATACCCATCTGTACCAGCAATGTAAAGGCCTGACTCATAAGTATTAAAATATACACCAGTAAGAGCAGGTCTAGTTGTGTCATTTGAGGTAGTGATTTTAACACTATTCATTCCATTTTTAAAATCATCAACTGGAATTCTAAAGATTACAGATTTTTTCTCATCAAGTTCAGGGAGTTCAGGAAAATCATCAACCAGGGAACCATTCATAACTGATTTATATTTTCCACTAGAGATAGTAACTTTTGTGTCTTTTACAGAAATTTTTACATCCCCCTTAGGTAGGTTTGCCACAAAATCAGCTAAAAGTCTTGCTGGTACAGTGATTTCTCCATTTTTAGAGCTTGAAGTTGGTAAGTAATCAACTACAGCCATATCTAGATTGGTTGCGGTTAATGTTACTTTATTATCGATTACTCTTATAAGAACATTGTTTAAAATTGGTAAAGTTGCTTTACTACCAGCAGCTACACGACTAACAACCGATAGGGCCTTAGCAAGCTTACTTTGGTTTGCGTTTAGTTCCATTTTTCTCCTCCTTTATTAATAATTTAGTAGTAATAGTAGTAGGCTATGTGGATAATGTGTATAACTCGAATTTAACAGATATAAAAGGCTGATTTTAGTTGTGTAAAACTTTGCGATAAACCTATGTAAAACTTTCCCACATTCACGATATTTTTGTGTAAAAGCGACTTTTTGGAAGTTTTCCACTAAAACTTTTCCATATTTTTTCCACGATTTTTCCGCAAAGTTTTTCGCATACTTTTCCACATTATTCATAGATTTTTTCTCTTATTTGGTTAATCTCTTCACGGAGTTTAAAATCCATCTTCATAGAACTTTCGATGCGATCAAGACCATTCATAATAGTGGTGTGGTCTTTCATGCCGAGTTCGCGCGCAATTTTAGTGGTAGAAAGTCCAAGTTCTCTTTGCATAAGATACATCGCTACTTGGCGGGCATTCTTGATATTTGAAACGCGACTTTTGCTGAGCATGACCGAAGTTTCCATGCTATAAAATTTTGCAGTCTTATCAATAATCTTCTTTGGAGTAACTGTATTGTGTCTTGCTACAGAAGTGGATGGGTTACTATAGCCGGAATTAATAATCTCAAGTGGGGTTACGCCGCGTAAATCAGCATAAGCGAGTAGCTTATCATATTCAGCACCAAGGTCGCGAATGTTTGTTTTAACGTTTTCTGCAATATATTCGATTGCTTCGCGTTCAATATTTACATGATTAAGCTCAGCCTTCGCACTTAAGATTGCGCAGCGATCCTCAAAAGAAGGAAGTTGAATATCATAGGCACCGGTCTGGGTTAGCCTTGAAGCTAACCTTGGGTCAACCGTCTTAATTTCACTTGGTAAGCGATCTGATGTAATAATGATCTGACGATTAGAAAGGTGCATGTCATTAAAGAGGTTGAAGAATTCCTCCTGACTTTTCTCTTTACCGGTAATTAATTGAAAATCATCAATAATTAAAACATCAAGGTTTCCATATTTTTTCTTAAAGAAATCCTGCTGATTTTTACGAATTGAATTAATAAAGTCGTCGTAAAAATGATTTACTGGGGTATAGAGAATTTTTAATTTAGGATTCTTTTTTAAGAGTTCATTGCCGATTGCTTGAACAAGGTGGGTTTTACCAAGGCCGGACTTACCATAAAGGAAGAAAGGATTATATTTTCCACCAGGTTCTTCGCAGATACGCTTAGCAACCGAGAAAGCCAAATCATTATTACTACCTACAACAAAGGTGTCGAAGGTGTAATCTGGCTGCAACCCTGTGGAAATAGTGCTATAAATAGGAGTATTACTGATTTTTTTTGTATCAAAAGTTTTCTTTTCTGGTTTACTAATATCAACTTCGCGAGATTTTTTAACCTTATTGGTCGTGTTTACGATTATATATTCTGTATCAACTACCTCAATATTGTTGTTTTTAAGAGCCTCTCGAATATTTTTATCAAAAAGTCTACGTACATTTGTGCTCATAAACACATTTGGCACGCCAATTTTTATATGCCCATCTTCAATTGATTCAAGAGTAGTTTTTTGAAGATAAGTGATGAATTTTTCGCGGGAAATAAGCTGTTCAATCTCAGCTAAAACATTTTTCCACACATCAAACATAGCTTACCTCCTTAATCCCACCGACCTTTGATGACTACATTATAGCAGATAATTTTGACTTTTCCACAGCTTTTTATCTATAAAAATTAAATATTGTATAATATGAAAAAATTTAACAGGGAAAGGGAGTTCTCCACAGGCTTTAGGGTATCCCTAAAAACTATGTGGAAAACTTCTTGAAAAATGGGGAAAACTAAGGTATAATATTAGATAAATTACAAATATTATAAAAGAAAAGGGTAATAATGCCAAAGCGTACTTATCAACCACATAAGCGTCAGCGCAAGCAAGAGCACGGCTTCATGAAACGTAATGCTACCAAAAACGGTCAAAAAGTTTTGAAGCGTCGTCGTATTAAAGGTCGCGCACGCCTTACTTATTAAAAAGTAGCCCCATCAGGGCTATTTTTATGTTAAAATAAACATATGCGAAATTATATTGATTCTTTGAAATCAATCTTTGCTTTGGCGCCGGGGAAGAAGCTTCAAGTGATTGAGCTTTTTATTTCCGATATGCTTTATTATTTGACCACGCTTCTGCCACCTATTGCAACAGCTGGTATTATTGCTGTTTTAAGTAATCAAGGTGAATTTTCTGCAATTTGGATTTATGTAATCCTTTATATTATATTTTACTTAGCACAATGTCTTGCTCTAAAGTGGAATTATATGATGTATGTGGATCTTTCTCATCACTATTACAATATTATCCAGCAAAATCTTTTTGAGCACATTGCCAATAATGACAGCATTATAAGTAAGATTGATCGAGGTAAAATTACAGATACCTGTTCAGAAGATATATCCTATGTAGTTTATGCGGTTGATGCTACTGCTGATGTTTTAACTGGCTTCGTCTTACTGGCGGTAATCTTCTGTATTTTTGCTAGTATAAATATTATTGTTGCGGTAATTGCTCTCGTGATTGATGGTCTTTATCTTTATTTGATGAATAATAACTCCAGGAATATTGCAAAGTATTATGAGGGAACGAGAAAATACAATGATAAGATTATTGATATTCTAAATCAGATGCTTGGCAGTCTTAAGCAAATTAAGTCACTTAATATGATGCCAAATCTAACTAAAAAACTCGATCGTTATCGTTATTGCTATGACCAACACTATGATAAAAAATATAGCTATATCTCATCTCGTTATTGCACTCTCCCAATGATTGTCTATATTGGCAAGATTATGCTCTATGTCTTCTTGTCTTACCTTGTTCTTAATAATAAGATGACTCTTGATAAGCTTGTTCTTTTGATTTCATATTTTGAAATGGTAACCAGTCGCACGGATAACATTCTTGAGCAAAGCCTAAATATTTCTCATTACATAGTTCGCATAAAACGCATTGAGCATATCTTAAGCTTTAAAAATGAATCAAGTGATATTTCTTATGGCGATGTAGATAATGACTATATTAATGGTGTTATTCGTTTTGACCATGTCTTTTATGAATCAAAGGGTAAGAAGATTCTTAAAAATATTAGCTTTAAAGCCCTGCCGAATGAAATAACTGTTATTGTTGGTTACCCAGGTGCCGGTAAAACTACGGTAATGAATTTGCTTTATCGTCTCTATCGTATAAAATCTGGCTCAATTTTAATTGATGATGAGTCAATCTATAACTACACTAAGAAGGTTTATTCTTCAAATGTCTCTGGTGTCTTCCAAAAATCATTCATCTTTAAGATGAGTATAAAAGATAACCTTTCATTAATTGACCCATCTTTAAAACATCAAATTGCTGCATTAAAACGAGTCGGTATTTATAAAGATATTGAGAGGCTTCCATATGGTATTAATACGATTATTGATGAAGATGACCAAATCTTAACTAATGGTCAGCTCAGGCGCCTTGCGATTGCTCGCGCCCTACTCACTGGTGCAGAGGTTTTGTTATTTGATGAGGTTACTGCAAATATTGATCTAGTTGAGGTTCCAGGTATTTTGGAAATTCTTTCGGACTTGAAGGATGACCATACAATCATTGTGATTACTCATAACCCAGATATTATGAAGATGGGTGACCAGGTAATTGTGCTTGATAAAGGTCGCGTCTCAGCCTTTGGTCGTAATACTGAGGTGTTTGAAAAATCAGCCCTTTACCGTGAGCTCCGCACTGCTAACTTCTCTCATGCAAGTGAGAATGAGGATATTGTAAAACAGGGTGGTGGTTATATTGATGATGGAGAAAGTACAAACGTTAATCACACCAAGATGGTTTAATCCTTATTTGTGTTTTTTCTCCCCTTATAGTATAATTATTTCAATATGTTTGAGTTAATTGATTTTTTAATTGTCAACCCAATCGTTAATATTCTTTTTGTCATCTATAACTTTATTGGTGACTTCGGTGTTGCTGTGATTCTCTTTACTGTTATTGTAAAGTTCATCACCTGGCCAATCATGAAGAAACAACTTCACCAGACTAAGATTATGCGCAAGCTCCAACCAGAGCTAACCGAAATTCGTAAGCGCTGCAATGGAAATAAACAACTTGAGTCTCTCCAGATGATGGATCTCTATAAGCGTAATAATTACAAGCCGATGGCTTCAATTTGGATGCTCTTTATTCAGATTCCAATCTTCATCGCACTCTTTACTGCAATTCGCGTAATGGTGACTCCAACAACAAGCGACTATCTTGAAAAACGTGCTTATGCACCAATCGCTTCACTTGAACGTATTGATGAAGTAATTGAACTTCAAAAGACTTATCTTGAGAATAGTAAAGAGAATACTTATGACTTTAAACCAATGCTCTTCGGTCAGGTAGACTTGTCTGTAAAGCCAGGCTTCAGTTCAATGTCTCAAATTATTATCTTAATCTTTGCGCTCACTTCTGCTGTAGTTCAATATTTTACCTCAAAGTTGCAAACCGCCTCAACCAAGAAGAAAGGTGCTACAAAATCTGCTTGGAAGCAAATGGTTGCTGATGCAAAGAGTGGTAAGGATCCAAATCAAGAAGACCTCAATGCGATGGTCTCTGGTCAGATGACAATTATGATGCCACTCATGATGTTGATGATTACAATCAACTTCCAAGGTGCATTGATTTTGTATTACATGCTCAGCAACATTATCTCTAACTTCCAATATCGCATCATCTTGAATCGTGTTGATGATGAAATGGACGACAATACTGATCGCGCAATCTTGAAGGAATTGAAACAGAAGACTAAACAGATTAAAGAAGCAGAAGTAATTGAAAATGCAAAAACTGGTACACGCATCACCCGCATCACTGCAAAAGATGTGAAAAATAAAAACTCCAAAACTAAGAAAAAATCCCAGTCTAAAACAGGCTAGGAGAAAGTAAGGAGAAAAAATGAATCGTGATGAGTCTATCCGTTTTGCAACAAAATATCTAGAAGACCTCTTGTCATTCTTTGGCATTAATGTCGCTGTCTGGTCAACCGTAGAAGATGATGTTATTCAACTTAGTGTTCCATCAACTTCTTTAAACTCACTTTTAATTGGCCGCAACGCTGATAATCTTCGTTCATTGCAATATATTGTTAGCCAGAGTCTTGTTGCTCGCGATGCAGAAATCACTCGCGTGAACGTTGATGTTGCTGACTACAAGCGCCAACGCGCAGACCGCATTGAGCAAAAAGCAGAGAACTGGATTAAGAAAGTTCGTGAAACTGGTGAACCAATGACAATTGAGCTTAACGCTGCAGATCGCCGCGTTGTCCACAAACTCGCCCAAGATTACTCAGATATTGAGACTCACTCAGAAGGTGAAGGACGTGCTCGTCACCTTATTATTAGTAAAAAAGCAGGTGTTGCTTCAGACGAAGAATAAAAAACTGGCCTTCGGGCTAGTTTTTTATGCAATCTTACATTGTTCAAGTAGATTTTTGATATTGTTTTGAATTTCAGAGAAGGGCATATCTTTTACTTCTCTTGAATAAACTACAAAGATGCAATCTTTCTTCTCGGGAAATTCTGGTAAGAGCGACCTAATTGCTTCATAAACCCTACGTCGCACACGGTTTCTGCCGACCGCAGACTTGATAACTTTCTTAGAAATAACTACCGCAAATCTTTGGTGGTTTCTGGAGTTGTCAGCATAAACTAAAGACATTTTTGGCGTGCGAATAGTTTTGCCTTTTTGATAGGTATAGTTTACGCCACCACGGGAATGAAAACGGTATCTCTTTGCTAACATATAAACATTATACCATATCTGTAAAATGAGTCTCGCTTATGCTATAATTAATCAATAAAGCGGAGGAAAATGTCCAACAACTCGTTTATTGACGGTCTTAAGCCGCGCTCTGAGAAAAAAGCGCTAACTTCGCCAATAAAACAAAAAATTTTTTCATCTGGCTATTTTTCTTATGAATCTGGTGACCCGTTAGCTTCACGCTCAAGGAAGCGAAACATTGGCGCCGCCACTGAAGCAGTTGTTTTTGGTGAGAAGAAAGCTACAAAAAAACTTGAAACTGTAAACATTTCTAAGAAAATTGAGAATGTTGCAAAAGAAGAAAAAGAATCATATTTTGAGAAGAAGAATGTCAAGACTATGGCTGCCACAGGCCAACGTTCGTATGAACGTGACGTTCTTGGCATAGAAGAAGACGATGAGATTATTGAATTTGATTCGGATGATATCAAAAAAGAGAAGAAAAAAACTAAAAAACATAAGAAAAAGTTTATTTTTAGACACAAAATTCTATCCTTTATTGTTATTCCACTTTTAATTGTTGGCCTCGTGGCATATTTTTGGGGAGATTCAATTGTGATGAAAATCACTGGCGGCCAATCAGGTCTTTTGGACCTAGTCCGCTCAATCGTAATTCCTGGTGACCAGCGTTTTAAGACCGACTCGAACGGCCGCACTAATATTCTAGTCTTTGGTACCTCTGGCTATGATATGAAGGGAAGTGAAGGTAAAGGAACCCACAGTGGCTCGCAACTTACCGACTCAATCATGGTGGTCTCGATTGATCAAAATACACGCGACGTGGCAATGTTTAGTCTCCCACGCGACCTTAAAACTGATACCTGTACTAATACAAGCAAGATTAATGAACTCTATTTCTGTAATAGTAAGAAAGGTAATGAAAAAGCTGGCGCTGATGCCTTAAGAAATCGTGTGAGTTCAATGGTTGGCCTTGATATCCAATATTATGTCCATATTAACTGGATGTCGCTAATTCAAATTGTTGATGCACTTGGCGGCATCACAGTCACACTTGATGAAAATATTCATGATGATATGACTAAAACTTATATTAAAGCTGGCGTTCCAACTAAACTCAACGGCGAACGTGCGCTAGGTCTTGCCCGTGCTCGCCACGGTACTGATTATGGCGATTTCACGAGGGGGAACTCTCAACAGAAGATTCTAGTTGCGATGAAAGAAAAACTTTCATCTCAGCAGATTTCGATTGGCTGGCTAATTAATATGTTTAATATTCTTGGGGATAATATCCGTACTGACTTCACGGCAGATGATATTAGTGCCGCCGCTAAGTTTGTTGCTGAAAATGGCATTGAATCAATCCGCCCAGTTCAACTTTATGGTAGCCAGCGACGACTCTTTACTACTGGCCGCATTAACGGTATCTCTTATACTTTTCCAACAGCTGGACAAACCAACTACTCAGCTATTCAAAGGCTAGTTAAAAGCCAACTTAACGCTGATCCGATGAAGGCTGAGAATGCTAAAATCTTGATTTTAAATGCTTCTGGTGTTGAAGGCGCCGCTACAAAAGAGAAAGAAGAATTAACTGGCGCCGGTTTCACTTCAGTTTCAACTGGTAATGCTCCAGCTGGTGACTACTTTGAAAAACTCTATGTCTATGTAGTTAATGATAAAACTGCTACTCGTGAAAAGTTAGAGACTTATTATGGCGTTAAAATTCTCGACCAGAGCACGCTCCCATCAGGAGTAAATACTAAGAATGTAGACTTTGTTATTATCCTTGGCGTCGGTTATTCAGACTAGCTATATGATATAATAAGAGAGATATGGGAATGAAAATTACGAAGAAAAAACAGCGTATTTTGGATTTTATTGCTGACTTTACTCAGCAAAATGGCATCTCTCCAACTTATCGTGAGATTGCTGCCGGCCTCGAGCTAAAATCCGTTGCCTCTGTTGCGGAACACATTGACGACCTTGTTGCAATTGGCGCACTCAAAAAAGGTGATGATGGCTCTGCTCGCTCACTTGAAATCGTTGATTTATCTTTCCCAGAAACTACCAGCTTGTTTAAAACTAGACTTGCTCAAGTCAGTGAAGAAGAAAAAACAGTCTTACTTAAGGCCGCCAAAATTCTTGGTCTAGAAGGAATCGAAAATGAATAAGAAAATATCAATTGTCATACCAGTCTGTAATGAAGAAAAGGGGATTAAGAGCTTCTTGGATGAGAGACTTCTCCCAGCTCTTAAGAAAATCGACAAATATAAAGTTGAAATTGTAATTGTAAATGATGGCTCAAAGGATAAGACTCTTGAGATTGTTCAGGGTTACGCTGAAAAAGACCAAAATATTAAGGTAGTCTCGCTCGTCAGAAATTTCGGTAAAGAGATGGCTCTCTCAGCTGGTTTGAAATATGCTACTGGCGACGCTGTCTTAACTCTTGATTCTGATGGCCAACAACCGCCAGAAAAGATTCCAGAATTCCTCGCCGCTTGGGAAGAAGGTTATGAAGTTGTAACCGGTGTTCGTGACCACTATACTAAACACGGCCTAATTCCAAAACTTGGCTCAAAACTCTTCTATTGCTTGCTTAGAATCATGGGTAACAAATCAACCGTCCCAGGCTCTACTGACTTTCGTTTAATGGATCGTGTAGTTGTGGATGAATATAATCAGCTCACAGAGCACAATCGCATCACCCGTGGTCTCGTAGACTGGCTTGGCTATAACTGTAAGAATATTTACTATACTTACGGCAAGCGTATGGCTGGTAAACCTTCGTACAACATCAAGAAGCTCTTTAATCTTGCAATAGATAGCTTTATTTCAATGTCGACTACTCCACTTCTAATCTTTGGCTATGTTGGTCTCTTTATTACAATCGGTTCATTTATTCTTGGTATGTTCTGTATTATCAACCAATACATTCTTGGTGACCCACTTCACCTCTATTGGAATGGTGCTGTCCAGATGACAATCTTTATTACATTCTTAGTAGGCCTCGTTTTAATCTCACAGGCAATCACGGCGCTCTATATTTCACATATCCACGCCGAAACTCAAAACCGTCCACTATTTATTGTTTCAAATCGCCAGTCTAGAAACCTCGAAATGTCCAAAAAGGTGCCCTGTCCAATCTGTAAAACCGAACAAAAAATTAAAACCGAACACTAAAACCCGAACACGATACTGTGGAATTGTGGAAAACTTATAAGAAGGAGGAAAACTATGGGATTATTCAAAAAAACCGAAACAGAAGATGTCTTCAGCTATTTAGATGAGAAAGATATTTACCTTGATGGCGCCTGCCAATCACTTCGCCCAGAACCAGTAATCAATGCACTTGAAGCTTATTACAAGGAATTTAACTCTTGTGGTGAGCGCGTGAAATATAAATGGGGAAGAATTACAGACGAGAAAGTTAATGCTACTCGCGAAAAGGTCCTTGATTATCTGAAACTAAAAAAGAAAGATTATTTTGTTAGCTTCACTCTCAACACTACCTACGGTTTAAATCTTCTTCTTTCGCAATTTGATGCCAAAAAGGCAAAAATTAAATATGTCATCACTAGTGACATTGAGCACAACTCTCCATTTCTCTCGACTATCACCTTTGCAAAAAAGCACGGCATTAAGCGCAAGGTTATAAGTCGCAACTCTGATGGCTCCGTTAAAATCAAGGATATTCCTTCAAAGTCCCTCGTTGTTTTAAATGCAGCTAGTAACATTGACGGTCGCACTCTGAAAAATATCAACGAAATAATTAAAGCAGTTAAGCAGTCTGGTGGTTACATTATTATCGACGCCGCTCAGGCTATGGCTCACAGCAAAGAGATTCTCGAGAAAACCGAACCCGACGCAATTTGTTTCTCAGCTCACAAGATGTATGCGCCATCTCTTGGCGGCATGATTGTTCGCAAGGATTTTGTAGATTTAATTGACACCTCTTTCATTGGTGGTGGCATGGTTGATGATGTTGACCTTGAAACTTATCTTCTCTCAAGTGACAATAAAGACCATCTCTATACTAAATTTGAATCCGGCCTCCAGGCTTGGGGTGAAATCATTGCTCTTGGCGCTGCAATTGATTGGCTTGAGAAAATTCCAAAAGACAAGAAGAAGATCCTTCAGGAAAATGAGCAAAAACTCTTTGACTTCTTCAAAGAGCATGGCACGGTTGGTGAAATTGACAAAACAAAAGAACAGCGCGAGAAGAATAGAACAAATGGCCGCTTCCATCTCTTGAACTATGAACCAACTTCCACGATGTCATTCTATGTTGATGACCTTGACTCGCATCTCTTAGGCGAGGCGCTCGCTGAAGATGGTATCATGGCTCGCACTGGCTACTTCTGTGTTCACTATTACACCGATCATAAAATGCACTTCCCACCATTAATCCGCCTTTCTCTTGGCTATCAAAATACGCCAGAACAGATAGATAAGGTGATTAGTGAACTTTCAAAAATAGCATAAGGGGAGTATAATCTTAGTATGGTCTGTGTTGCAGCGTTTATTATTCTTTGTTTAGTAGGCATCGTTGTCGCCTTTTTGAGTATCTTTAAGCGCGAGATTGGTAAAAAATATCTTGCTGTCTTTAAAAAGGCTTGGCACTGTGTCTTTAAGAAGATTCGCTTGCAAAAATGTGACACTAACTTTAAAGATGACGTTAAGAATACGATTCTAAAGAAAGTTATTTTAAAACGTCCAAAACTTGTTAAACCAATCAGTATTATTATTGAGATTGTTTCAGTCTTAATTGTTCTTATTACGGTTTGGTCTATCGTGATTGCAATCAAGTCACTCCTCGCACTCTGGGTATTTGGTACTTGTAATGTTTCAAAACCAAGTGCTTGTAGTCTTAACTCTACCGAGGGCTGTTCAATTGACGCCAGTGAAACCCACGGCTTCTTTGACCAAATCGGCCGTAGTATCGGTGAGTGGGGTGAAATCTTTGGTGCTATCCCAGATCGTATGAAATCTTGGGGTGAAAATGACTTTAAAGACGCAAAACATTTGTCGATCTTAAATCCACAAGATTCAATGACAAATAATAACGTTGCCTACGACATTATTGATCCAGGATGCGTAGTCTGTATGAAGTCATATCGCAATCAGCTTAAAACCGACTTCTTTAAGAACCACAAAACCTACGTCTTAATCTATCCAATTAAAAATGAAGATGGCTATAGATTTAAGAACTCTAAGGTTGCCACTGAGTTCCTAGTTGCAGTACAAGTTTATGCAGACCAAAAGGAAAGTAAATCCGAAAACGACAACTTCTTGGCTCAGAAAATTATTACAAGACTATTCACTGAAAAAGATGAAAAGGGAATTGACTGGCAAGTTCAACTTAATAACAACCTAAGTGAGCAAGAAGTAGTTGACCTCTTCTCGAAATGGCTAAAAGAATTTGGCGTTAAAGACGAAGACATTAATAAGATTAAAGAGTTAATGAATTCTGAAGAAGTTGCAAATACTATCGAAAACAATAAAAAGATTGTGGACGATGTAATTCACGCTAAAAGCATACCAACTTTAATATACGACAACAAAAAACATAGTGGGCTCTACGAAAAATAATTAAGAAACGGAGACGAAGATGAGTAGAAAAAAGACATTAAAGAAAGAATCTAACCTCGGTCTACTCTACGCACTATTTATCATTGCATTTGTTGGCGGAATTACGCTACTAGTTTTGTCGGTCTTTGCGCCAAAGAAACGCACCTCCGAGCCAGAAATGGAAACTGCTTCTAATACCGTAGTAAACCGCACCGAGCTTGAGCAAAAACAGCAACAAAACACTGACGAGAAAACTAATATTAGTGACGATCAAGTTGAGAATACTCAAACCCCAAGTCAATATGAAAAAGTTGAAAAAACTAATCCAAATGAGCTAGATATAAGCATTACTAAAAATGAAGTAGCAAATGGTAATTATCAACTTAGGATCGTGATATATGAACTATTAACTCAGACTGGCTCTTGCGAGCTAGAGATGAAAACCTCAAACGGCGACTACGTAAAGAAAACCGTCAACACAATTAACTCTGGCGCAGATTCTAGTAGCTGTGAAGGGTTTGATGTCCCAACTTCTGGCATTAGCTCTGGCACCTATAACTTCACAGTTAACATTAAGGCTGGAACTAAAACCGGCAAAGTTTCTGGCACAATTAAGATATAAAAATTTGACAGTGCTAAAGAAAATATGCTAAAATTATAAGCATAAAGGTTAAAAACAAAAACAAAATAAAGTAATAAGAAGGGGCTCCATTGAAAGAGAACACTATCTACAGAATGATTAGCGCTAGCGCCCAAAAAAGGCGTACTGATCGTCGCTATATCATGTTGATGGTCTTTGTTTTTGCAATGATTGCCACCTTCAGCTTTATTTTTACTCACAACATGTCCGAAACTAGTGCCGCTAATTTGTCGCTCTTTAAGCCTGGAAATATTATGTCCGACGAAGTAATGAGCGACTATAACTCAATGACCGAAGAAGAAATCCAAATATTCCTTAAATCCAAGAACAAGTGTAATGACACTGGCATTGAACGCGCAAGAAATTATCCTAAACTTCAATATCACATTGAAAACGGCCACTTCGTTTGTATGGCTGATGAACTTTTTGATAATAATGAAACTGGCAATAAGGAAACCGCTGCACATATTATTTGGCAAGCCGGCCAAGATTATCAAATTAATCCACAGGTTTTGATTGTACTTCTCCAAAAAGAGCAAGGTCTTGTGACGGATACCTGGCCAAATCACATTCAATATCGTAGTGCAACTGGCTATGGTTGTCCTGATACTGCTGCCTGTGACTCAAAGTATTATGGCTTCAGAAACCAAGTTCGAAACGCTGCGAAATTATTCCACACCGTCTTAACTGGTGGCTGGACTAACTATCCACTTGGCAATAACTACATTCAATATAACCCTTCAAAATCTTGTGGTGGCTCAGTAGTTTATATTGAAAACCTTGCAACTTCATCACTTTATCGTTACACGCCATATCAACCAAACGCTGGTGCGCTTAGGGCTTATACTGGCACGGCTCCATGTGGTGCCTACGGTAACAGAAACTTCTTCATTTACTTTAGCGACTGGTTTGGTGATCCAACTAAAGTAACTCCAGCTGCTGAACCAGAATCAACTCCTGAACCTGAACAACCTGCTCAAACCGAGCCAGAACAACCAACCGAGCAAACTCCTTCGGAATCACAACAACAAACTCCAGCTGAGTCTACTGAAGAACTAGAAACTCCAGCTCCAACTCTCTCAGCTGAAGCAACAGCAGTTTATAACGCTCTAGACAAGAAGAGAATTAAAGACTTAGGTGAAGTTAAAGATGAAGTAATTAATTTAAAAGATGAAAAAGGTGCCGAACAAACTGTTCTGATTTTTGAAAAAGGTCTCGCCTATGTTGCAGGGAATGAAACCAAGATTTTAGACGGTAAGATTTACCTTTCATGGCTCTCGAGCCGTGCTCAACTTGGCAATATCAAAACTGTTTCAGTTGCAAAAAGTGGCGTAAATATTCTTGAATGCGAAAACGGTGTGCTCGCCGGTAAAGATGATAAAGGCTATAAATATGTCGACAATACGATTTACAAGAAATATAATTCTCAAGTTGCGACCTTAGGTTATCCGGTCAATGTCCGCTCAAAGAACGCTAAAACTGGTATTGAGTGGCAACAATTTGAAAAAGGCTACATTGTAGGAAACGACAGAAAAGGCTGGTTTATTTCGATTGGCAAATCTCGTGAGGTTTGGGCAAAGTATAACTATGAAGCAGGCCTTCTCGGCTTCCCAACCTCAGACATTAAGGAAAACGCTGGCACCGGCATCAAATGGCAGAATTATGAAAATGGCGTTATCGTTGGTAACGATAAAAAAGGTTGGTTTATCTCTTACGGCCGCTCACGTAACGTCTGGGCAAAGTATAACTATGAAGCAGGCCTTCTCGGCTTCCCAACCTCAGACATTAAAGAAAATACCCGCACCGGCATGAAGTGGCAAGAATATGAACACGGCTACATTGTAGGAAACGACGGCAAAGGTTGGTATATTTCCTATGGTAAGATTCGTGAAAAGTGGGCAAAAGCAGGCTATGAAACCGGCCGCTTTGGCTGGCCACGCTCAGATGTGATTGACGGCAAATATCAACGCTACACTGGCGGCACAATCTACAAGTAATCCAATAAAAACTCCAATCATGTTATAATAGATATAATTTTAATTGGAGATTTTTATGGGAAAAATTCTTGCTACAGGCGGGATGGGCTATATCGGCTCACATACTGTAATTGAGCTTATTAACCGTGGTTATGAAGTTGAAATTTTAGATAATCTTTTTAACTCAAAAGTTGAAGTTCTCGATAAAATTGAGAAAATCGCTGGTAAAAAGCCAGTCTTTCATCAAGTTGATATGACCGATGCCGAAGGCGTTGAAAAAGTTTTTGCTGAAGGAAACTTTGATGCTGTAATTCATTTTGCTGGTCTTAAAGCAGTGGCTGAATCAGTTAAAAAACCACTTGAATATTACGAAACAAATATTGGTGGCACCATCAATATTCTAAAATCAATGAAGAGCCACAATGTTAAGAAGATTATTTTCTCATCTTCTGCAACTGTCTATGGTGAACCGCCAGCATCTGGTATTCTTGATGAAACTTTGCCAACCGGCCGCACAATCTCCAACCCATACGGCCGCACAAAGTACATGATTGAGGAAATCCTGAAAGACTTTTCTGTCTCAAATCCAGATTTTGAAATCACAATTTTGCGCTATTTTAACCCAGTTGGAAACCATGAATCTGGCCTAATTGGCGAAGATCCAAATGGCATTCCAAACAACCTCATGCCAATTATCATGAAGGTTTCAAAGGGCGAAATCGCTGAGCTTAATGTCTATGGTGACGACTATGATACCCGTGACGGCACTTGTATTCGTGACTATATTCACGTTGTTGACCTCGCAAAAGGCCACATCTTGGCTCTCGAGAAAAGCAAACAAGGTGTTTCAGTCTTTAATCTCGGCACTGGCACTGGTACTTCAGTACTTGAAATGGTAAACGCTTTTGAAAAAGCTAGCGGCGAAAAACTCCCATATAAAATTGCTCCACGCCGACCAGGCGACTTAGCTATGCTTTGTGCAAATCCTTCAAAAGCCGAACGTGAACTTGGTTGGAAAGCTGAACACGTTGTTGAAGACGCCATGCGCGATACAATCAAATATCTAAGGAACGCATAGTGGATGAAAAAATCTCAATTGTAATCCCGGTTTATAATACTGGCAAAGCCGCAGTTAAACTCGTGCTCAGTATTATTAAAGGTCCTTACAAAAACCTTGAGATTTTAATTATTGACGATGGCTCGACGGACGACTCCTACCTTTATATTAAGGAGTTTGTTCGTCAGTACAGTCTAAAATTTAACGGCAAAAATTCTCCAAGTATTAAGCTATTTCATCAAGAGAATAGTGGTGTTTCTGCTGCAAGAAATCTTGGTATTGAAAAATCAACAGGCAAGCTTATTACTTTTACTGACTCAGACGACAAGGTTGATAAAAACTTCTATCAAAAACTACACGATACAATTGTTAAATATGACGGTCTAAATTCAAAAGACCTAAAAGTTGGATTGGTGGTTTCTGGCGTGCGTTATGAACGTCTCGGCACAAAACACAAGAAAAACATTTATCTAAAAGAAGTGAAGCTCCGCCAACCAGATGAAGATTTTTATGATTTTGTTTTGCGCTTGATGTATACGGATGGTCGTCTTTATGCTGTTTCAAATAAAATGTATCGAAATGACATTATTAAACACTTCGATTTACGCTTCGACGAAACGATGTCTTTTGCTGAAGACGTGAAGTTTAATTTGAACTATTTAAACTACGCCAATCGCGTACATTATTCTCGTATCGAATTTATTTTGGAGCCGCTCTATCATTATTTTTATGGCACACCAACTAGCATTGTTGGAGATTCATCACTCTCCTGGGGAAACTGGCTTAAAAGCTTCAAAGACGTCGAAAAGTTTGCCGGCAAAAAACCAAGTAAAAAGAAACAGCAATATTTAAAACGCGTGCTTTCACGTTGGAAAGTTTCCCATGCTCTCGCTGTGGCACGCAGCAAACAATCATTTGGTCATAAACTTCAACACACCCCATTCTTCAAACTAATAGTTGCAGAAATAATTGTAAAATTTAGGCGTTAAAATGAAAACTAAACTTTCGATTCTAGTCCCAGCTTATAACGTCGCTGAGTTTTTGCCACTCTGTCTTGATAGTATTAAAAACCAAAGTTTTAAAAACTTTGAGGTCATCTTAATTAATGATGGCAGCACTGATAACACTTTAGAAATTTTGAAAAAATACGCCAAAGAAGATAAACGTTTTAAAATTATTGATAAGAAAAATACTGGCTATGGCGACTCAATGAATGAGGGAATGAAGCTAGCAAAAGGCGAGTATATTGGAATCGTCGAGCCAGATGATTTTATTCACCGTGATTTTTATAAAATACTCACGAGCAAGAAAGCCGATATTATAAAATGTGGCTTCATGAATTTTTATGGTAAAACTTGGAAGACGAACCCAGAAAGAATTTTTCATGAACTTAAAATCACCTCGTCTAAGGATGGAGTTAAAACAACTTCACGCGTCACGAAAAAAGGTGTAGAAATTAATCCAAAAGAAAATCAAAAAATTTTTCTAACCCAACCAACGATTTGGTCGGCAATTTATAAGAGGGAAATGCTCGAGAAAAACCATATTAAATTTCTAACTACACCAGGCGCAAGTTACCAAGATGCAGGCTTTGCCTTTAAGACTTTTGCCTCGGCTGAGAGCGTTTATTGTATTGAGCAACCACTCTATTATTACCGCAAGGACAATAACAGCTCAAGCGTAAAAAGTGACCAAAAAATCTTTGCTGTCAAAACTGAATATGACGAAATTGAAAAGTTTTTAAAACAGAAATCGGAGTTCAAAGAAATCGCTAAAGCCTGTAGGTTTAGGGCGTATAACTGGAATCTAAATCGCCTCGGACTTTTTAAAGCGCTAAGATTTGCCAAGGTTGCAAAAGAGGATTATAAAAAATTAAAGTTTAATCCAAATTTCTTTGTAAAGGACCATGAAAAGCGCGCACATGAATTAAAGTTTGGTACTAAACACCCGGCACCCTATGTATTCTTGCGTCCAATCTTTAAGTTTAAGAACCTTTTACTCTCGTTTATGCATAAGGTTTTTGCTAAAACTAAAAAAGTGGTATAATGAAACTAATATTAATTTAAAGGGTTTTATATGGAAGAAACTAAAGCCGCTGAAGCAAAACCTGCTGCAAAAGGTTTTGACTTTGGTGCAACCTTAAAGAATATTTGTGGCATCACTAAAAAAGTTGCCATCAAACCAGCATCAAACGCTAAAGAAGTTGATGCATTCAAAGATGCAAAAACTTCACTCATCGCTGCAGGCTTGATTGTGATTGTTTCAACAATCATCAATGTCCTCAACGCAATGATTAGCTCAATCTTCGTAAAGAGCTGCAGCCTTCTTGGTCTAAAGTGCGAAACTAAAATCGACTTTGGTCAACTTGGCAACGTCAACTATCTCCAAGCAATCGGCTACGGTCTTTTGTTTGCAGCTGGCGCTATTGTTCTCATGGCAGGTGTTTCATACATCATCGCACTTATCATGAAGAAGCAAGTTAATTTTGTTAAACTTCTTGGTATCGTTGCAGTAGCAATCGTTCCATACATGATTCTTTCAATTGTTATCACTCTTCTTGGTAACATCTGGACTGATGGTACAATTATCCTTTCAGTCGCAACTTGCGCTTACACTGGCGCACTCTTGATCAGCCTCATTGATCGTGAAGTTGCTCTTGAAGGCGATAAGAAAATCTTCTATCACTTCATAACTATCACTGTTACATTCATCGTAACTTACTTCATCGTAACAGTAATTCTTAAAGATCTCTTCGCAGGACTTCTCCTCGGTGGTCTTTCTAGCGGCTTCAGCTTCTAATTAAAAAGTAGAAAATCCCCTCTAATATATAGAGGGGATTTTTGTTGTATAATAAAGATATGAAAATGCCGGAGGTCTTTACTCGAAAAAACCGCATTTTGCTGAACGAACTGACAAAGACCGATTTTAAGCTTCGTTATCAAGGTTCGGTTTTAGGCTATCTTTGGGCTTTAATTCGCCCAATGTTACTTTTTGGCATTCTTTATTTGGTGTTTGCTAAGTTCCTCCGTTTTGGTGATGAGATTCCATTCTATCCAGTATATCTGCTTACTGGCACGGTGCTCTGGAGTTTCTTTACTGAGTGCACGAACCAAGGCATTCAATCATTGATTATTCGCTCGGGTTTAATGCGAAAAATTTATTTTCCAAAATGGATTATTGTTCTTTCTGCCACTACTACGGCTTTGATAAATCTCGGAATTAATCTTCTTGTAGTGGTTATCTTTGCGCTCGCCTCAGGCGTTAGCTTTAGCCTGTCGTGGCTGCTCGTGCCAATTCTAGTTTTAGAACTTTATTTATTATCAATTGGTTTGGCACTATTTCTTGGCAGTATTAACGTTAAGTATCGTGACATCGGCAGTATTTGGGAAGTTCTGCTTCAAGCACTCTTTTACGCAGTGCCGATTATTTATCCACTTTCACTTGTGGTTTCATATAATGAATTTGCTGCAAAAATTTTGATGCTAAATCCAATTGCGCAAGTTATTCAGGACATTAGATTTAGTTTGATTACACCTGAAACTATCACTGGGTGGGGAATTATTGAAAATATTTTCCTGAAATTTATTCCGATTCTAATTACAATTATTATTCTTGCAGTCGGGATTTTGGTGTTTAAGAAAAAATCAAAATATTTTGCGGAGGAAATCTAAAATGGCAAACGCAAAATATTCAGTAGTTGTAAAAAATCTAAATAAATCATTTAAACTCCCAACCGAAAAATCCTGGGGATTAAAACAGGCGATTTTCTGTAGGCTTCGCGGAATCAAAGGATATCAAAAGCAGGAAGTCTTGAAGAGTATTAGCTTCAAAGTTAAAAAAGGTGAATTTCTCGGTATTGTTGGTCGTAATGGTTCTGGTAAATCTACGCTTCTAAAAACGCTTTCAAAAATCTATGTTCCAGATTCTGGTAATATCAAAATAAATGGCACAATTGTTCCGTTTATTGAACTTGGAGTTGGCTTTAATCCAGAATTAACTGGGCGAGAAAATGTTTATTTGAATGGTGCCTTGCTTGGATTCTCAAATAAAGAAATGGACGAGATGTATGATGAAATTGTTGATTTCGCTGAACTCGCTCCATTCATGCATCAAAAACTTAAAAATTATTCGAGTGGCATGCAAGTTCGCCTCGCTTTTTCAATTGCGATTCGTGCTCGCGGTGACATTCTAATTCTTGATGAAGTTTTGGCGGTTGGTGACGCTGCCTTCCAAGAGAAATGTAATAAATATTTTGAAGACCTAAAAGGGAAACAAACGATCATCCTAGTTACACACGATATGGAGAATGTGCGTCGTTTTTGTGACCGTGCAATTCTAATTGAAAACGGTAAAATAGTTAAAGATGATAAACCAAGTAAAGTTGCGGATGCATATTTTAAATTATTTAATGAATAATCTTGCGATAAAACTTATATAAAAATCCATCACCAAGACGAAGTAAAATCCGATAACCTCGTCTCTTAAAATCTATAAATTCAAACTTCTCATTTAAAATATTTTTGCGATAAGTTTCGTAATATTTTTTTGAAATCTTTCCAATTAGTGCATAATCAACAAATTGGAACCATGCCAAAAGTTCTGCGAACTTAACTTTTTTAAGTATCTCATCATCCTCCTCAAAGAATGTCTTTTGTTCACGAACCGCATCAAGCTTGCTATTTAGAAGGTCTAAAACTTTCTCCTTTTTTGTGATTGAGTTTTTGTGGCGAATGTAATTGTACAGTGGCTCATTTAAATAAGCGACTTTTTTTGCGTTCGCATAGAGTTTATAAGTCGTTAAATTATCTTCGTGATTTTTGCCAGCCGGAAAAGAAATATTATCAAACAACGATTTTTTGTAAATCTTATTCCAAGCTAAAATATCCAAATTTTCTTGCCGAGTTAGAAGAGAAAAAAGTGCTTCTTTCCCAGATGTAACTTTGCTTTTAGGAGCGAAGCTTTTGAATTTATTACCATGAAATTCGCTGTATCCGCAAACTGCAATATCTGCACGGCTCTTCTTTAATGCTTCAACTAATCTACTAATAAAAGTTGGGTCAACATTATCATCGCCATCAATAAAAGCAATCAAATCGCCGCTTGTCTTTTTAATTCCAGTATTTCTCGCAGCAGAAAGTCCAAGATTATTTTGATGAAAGACTTTAATTCTAGAATCCTTTTTTGAAAAATTCTTACAAATCGAAAGGGAATTATCGGTCGAGCCGTCATCAATCACAATCACTTCATAGTTCTGGTATTTTTGAAACAAAATAGAAAAGAGGCACTTCGAAATTTCATGTTCGAGATTAAAAACTGGAACAATAATCGAAACTAAAGTAGCCTCTTTTTTTGACAAAATTACACCTCGAGTGTTTTTACAAAATCAAGCGCGTTCTTGATAGCCTTGTCCATATCCCAGTAGCGATAAGCACCAAGCCTGCCGCCGAGCATAATGTTTGGATAACGTTCGTGCAAGAGCTCAACATATTTTGCATATAACTCTTCGTTTTGTTCGTTGTTGATTGGGTAGTAGGCTTCGCCGCCGCGCACAAAATCTGCTGGATATTCACGTACTACATAAGACTTTGGTTGTTTAAGTACTTCTGGCTCGTGAATTTGGTAGTACTTATAGAAATGTGTGCGAGTGTAAGCAACGTCAGCATCAGCCTCGTTAATCACGGCGTGACCGAGTTTAGAGTCTTTAGCTGAAGCATCGTCTGAATTCTCATCAACCCATTCAGCTTCGAATTTTAAGCTACGATATGGCAAGACGCCAAGCTCATAATCTAAGAGTTCATCAACCTGACCACAATAAACTACAGGAATGTTTTCTGGAATCTCATCAATAATTGTTGAAAAAGCAGTTGAGAGCCTTAAAGTAATATTCTCGTTATCAAGCATTTTATCAACGATTGCGCCGTAACCATTTACAGGAATACCTTGATGTTTAGCGGTCATGAAGTAGCGGTCGTCATGAGAATAACGCACTGGGATACGCGACAAAATATCTGCAGAAAGATTAGTTGCGGAAGTACTCCATTGTTTTTCAGAATAATTCTTAATGAAGGTTGTATAGAGTTTTTCGCCAACCAGGGAAATACCTTTTTCCTCAAAGTTCTTTGGATTTGTTATTCCAGCTTTCTTCGCTTCCTCAGCTACGAATTTCTCGGCTTCCTCGGCATCCATGTTGGTCCCATAAAGCAAGTTGATCGTATCAAGGTTGATTGGCATTGGGTAGAGTTTGCCATCGTGGCGAGTTGGAACTGTGTGAACATAGTCATTAAAATCTGTGAACTGAGTAATATATTCCCAGACCTCATCATCTTCAGTATGGAAAATGTGAGAACCATATTTATGGATATCAATCCCGGTCTTCTCATCGCGATACGAATAGGCGTTGCCAGCCACGTGTTCGCGACGATCAATTACTAAAACCTTTTTACCTTTTTTAGCCATTCTTTCGGCTACGGTCGCACCATAAAAACCGGCACCTACCACAATTAAGTCATAACCTTCAATATTCATAAGGCCATTATAACATAAATCGTCCTCTGTTGTCTCTCTGTGATATAATAAAATTACACACAGGAGGTCAGTATCAAGAAAGAGACAGGACTAGTGTTTCGGGTGGCGTTGATAATTGGTGACATTATCGCAATCGTCGCCTCATTTCTTTTTGCGTTCTATATTCGCATTCACATCGATTCCAGGCCATATTACTTCGTTGTAAACCCGTCAGAACTTTTTGTAATTGCAATTTTCTTGCTTCCGATTTGGATTTTTATTCTGATGGCGCTCGGGCTTTATAGCCACAATATTATTCTGAGTCGCTCACATATTCAGGAGTTTACGAGGCTAGCGGCGGCATCCGTGATTGGCGTCATGTCAATTATTACGGTCGACTTCTTTATTAATGGTAATCTTTTTCCAGTGCGCCCAATTGCAATCTATGCTGCGATTACGTGTTTTGTATTGCTAGTTTTGATTCGCGTTATCATAAAGAAGGTCCGAAAATTTATTCTATATAAAAAGATTGGTCTTTCTCGTGCAGTTATTATTGGAGATAATATCAGCACAACACACCTAATTGAAAACATCGTCAGCTCTCCGGAAGAGGGCTATCGTATCGTTGGTATCGTTTCAAAAACCAAATTTATTCCAAAAAAGTTCCGCGATTTGCGTTTCTCATCTCTTAAAACTGCACTCTCAAAAACCAATGCCGATGTGATTTTTCAGACTGACAATGAGAAGACCGAATATGTTTATCGACAGGCGGTTGAACGTCACTTAAGATATTATTTTGTACCAACCGAAACCGAGCTCTCTCAACACATGGGAGAACTTGAGCTTCTTGCTAACACGCCAACCATCCTTGTTAAAGCTACGCCTTTAATGGGTGGCGCGAAGTTTATTAAACGCACTACCGACCTTCTTCTTGGTAGCGTCCTCTTTATTTTGGCACTAATTCCAATGGCGGTTATTTTCTTAATTCAAAAACTCGCCTATCCAAAAATGCCTGCGTTCTACACCCAAGTTCGCCTCAGTCGCTATAATCAGAAAGTCAAAATTTATAAGTTCCGCTCAATGAAGAAGGAATACTGTGATATGACACCAGAGCAGGCCTTCCGCCTGATGCAAAAACAAGGAATAATTAAGAATGCTAAAGAGTATATCAAAAAATATCGCCTAAATGGTGATTTCTTGTCGGATGATCCACGTATCACGGGTTTTGGCAACTTCCTTAGAAAAACTTCACTTGATGAACTTCCGCAGCTATTTAACGTTCTAAAAGGTGACATTTCGCTCGTCGGTCCAAGAGCTCTAATTCCAGGTGAACTTAAAAACTACGGCGACCGCTCGTTGCTTCTAAGCGTTAAATCTGGCCTTACTGGCCTCGCCCAGGTTTCTGGCCGTCGCGACATCAGCTTTGAGGAACGTCGCGCGCTTGACATTTACTACGTTAAAAACTGGTCAATCCGCTTTGACCTCCAAATCCTAATTCGAACTATTAAGGTTGTCTTAACAGGGAAAGGCGCCAGATGAAAGTTGCTCTAGTTTTTGATTGGCTAACTGAATTTGGTGGCGCCGAGCAGGTCTTCTTGGCCTTTCATAAACTTTTTCCAGACGCTCCAATCTATACTAGTCAGTATAAAGAGCAGAGAATTAAGTGCTTTAAAGACGCTGATGTTAGAACGAGCTGGTTTAACTTCCTCCCAGCCTCGTCTCGCCGCCTCATCGTTCCGCTTCGCCAGAGGTATTTTAAGAAGCTTGATTTGTCGGGTTATGATTTGGTGATTTCTGTCACTGGTTGTGACGCCAAATTCATCAAAACTACCGGCGTCCACCTCTGTTATTGCCACGTTCCAACCCAGTATTACTGGGGTAAATATGATGAATATCTTAAAAATCCGGGCTTCGGGGTTCTAAACCCGTTAATTAGGCCAGTTTTTAAGCTACTTACGCCGACTTTACGTAAAAAAGATTTTGCTGCAGCAAAAAATCCAACTGAAATTATTACAATTAGTGAGTATGCCAAAAGGCAAATTAAAAGATATTATAAGAGGGAAGCAAAAGTAATAAATCCCCCTGTTAATGTGGATACTTTCTCGCAGGCTGTGGATAACTATAAAATAGAAAAAGGGAAATGTCAAACAAATAAATCACATAATAAAACAATAAAAATGCAAGAAAGTCAAGCGGCGAATTCCGAACAAAAGTTTTGCACAGTTTTTCAACTTGTGGAAAACTTGCCAAAGCATTTCTATCTCAACTACTCCCGCCAAGTCAACTGGAAGCGCCTCGACCTTGCTGTACTGGCCTGCATAAAGTTAAAAAAACATTTAGTTTTAATTGGTGAAGGCCCAGAAAATAAAAAGTTAAAAAAACTCGCGCATGATTCTCCTTTTATTACGTTCCTAAAACCACAAGATCAGGAGACTCTCGCTGTAATTGCCTCTAAGGCCAAAGGTTTTATTTTTACATCAGAAGAGCCTTTTGGAATTGCCCCAGTTGAGGCGATGTCGGTTGGTTGTCCGGTGATTGCCTATAAAAAAGGCGGCGCGATGGATTATATTAAGCCTGAAAAAAATGGCATATTCTTTAGCTCTCAGACCGTCAATTCCCTTTGTCTTGCTTTGAAAAAATTTGAGAAAAAACGCTTCAGAAAAGCCACGATAAAGAGGTCGGCCCAGCGATTCTCTGCTGATAAATTTAATAAAAAAATAAAGGAGGAAATCAATGCGCTCTAAAATACTAAATATCCTAATTTACGCACTGCCAGTAGTTCTCTGTTGCTCGTATTTTCCAATAATTTTCCTTGGTCAAAACGACTCAATGTATTTTGAGCTCTCACTGCCGCTTCTCTGGCTAGTTGCCTTCGTTATTCTCTCTTTCCCTGATATATATAATATAATAAGAAGTTCCCTCAAAAAACCTAAATTCAGTCTCCTTATAGGAGTGATTTCCTTCCCGGTTTTTGCTACGCTTTCAGTTCTCTGGTCAAGTAATCAGCTCCGCGGAATCTTAACTGCCGGCATAATTTGGTGCCTAACCCTGGCACTGTTGACAATATCGAAAAACATGACAAATAAGAAAACAAAAAATAAATTTGTCAAAATAACACTAATCACGGCCGTAACCTTCTCTGTTCTCTGCTGGATTCAATGTATCTTAGATGTGTTTGGCGTTGGCCGCGAAGTAACCCAACTTTGCTCAGGCTGTACTTACACTACACTCGGCTTCCCGCATCCAAACGGCTTTACTATTGAACCGCAATTTATGGGTAGCCTACTCCTTGCGCCAATAGTTCTACTCTGTAATTCCCTGTTATATAATAATTCAAAGAAAAGTCAAATACACAGTATCACGGCACTATTTATTATTATCTCCACCCTATTTCTCACGCTTTCTCGCGGCGCCATCTTTGCCTTCTTGATTATGATAGCTATTATAATTATCAGATTCTTCAAAGATAAAAGATATATTCTAAAGCTAGCATTTACCTCTGTTTTTGCCTTTGTCTTTACCTTGAATATGCAAGGTCTTTTCACGGCGCTGAGTCCAACAAATGAAACTTATTATGACGGCGTCGCAAAGGTTATTCATCAACTCTCGCTTGGCAAGATCGACATTAGAGATAATAAAAACATAGACACGGCTAATAGTGAAACTATTTCGGAGCCACCAGTTGATGCTGGTTTTAGTACTGAGGTTGATAATCTCGGCAGCGCCAACTCAGAGGTCTCCGACCAAGACACTTCAGATGATATTCTCTTTGACGGATATATCGCAGAGTCAACCAACCGCAGACTTGAACTTTCGAAAATGGCGCTTGATATCTGGAATGATGAGCCGGAAAATATCTTTGTTGGCACCGGTCTCGGCAGCGCCGGAACAGAGATACTGAAGAAATATCCAACCCAAGGCACCGCCAAAGAAATTGTTCAAAACCAGTATCTTGAGCTTTTGCTTGAAACCGGCATTGTCGGCGTGTTGCTTGCAACAGTCTCGACCTGTGCACTTATTAAATTCCAAAAAATCAAATTTGAATTCTTTACGCTCACTCTCGTGATTGCCTACGCCTTTACTCTCCTCTTTTTCTCTGGGCTTCCAAACGCCCTTCATATCTATCTCTTACCTGTTATATGGTATAATTTACTGTATGGTAGCAGTAAAAATCGTATTTCCAGAATACAAAAATGAGATTGTAAAAGCCGCAATCGACGAAGCGGTCCAAAAATATGGTGACAGATTTGTCCCAGTTTTTGCAGACACTATTGAGCAAGCTTGTGAAAAAGTGAAAAATCATGAAGCCGACGCGATGGTGGCCGGGATTGAATGTCCATCTAAAGATGTAATTATTTCCTGTCGCGACATCATCGGCGTTAAAAATGCTGACATTATTGAATATGACGAACAAACTGCCAGACCTTTGAAGAAGACTTTTTCTGCCAGCTTTATCTTAACTAAGGGCGACAGCATTTATGTTTTAGGCGACGCCGCTGCTTGTAAAAATCCAGACGCGCACATGCTTTATGACATCGTGATTCAAACTTATGAAACCGCTAAAGACGTTTTTGCTGCAAGAAATAAAGAGGGAAAAATCAGCCTTGAAAATACCGAGCCAAGAATCGCAATGCTGTCGTTCTCTACTCTCGGCTCTGGTGGCAATGACGAAAGCATCAATCGCATTAAGTCTGTCATTCATAAGGTGAACACTAATTTCCCAGAGATTGCAATTGACGGCGAGCTTCAGCTTGATGCTGCAATTGACGAGGCGATTGGCAATAAAAAGGCTCCTGGTTCAAGGGTAGCAGGACGCGCCAATGTCTTGATTGCACCAGATTTGAATGCTGGAAACATCCTTTATAAAGCCATCGAGCGTTTTGGTGGATACACCGCTGCTGGTCCAATTCTCCAAGGTTTTAACGCTCCAGTTTCAGATCTTTCTCGTGGTAGTACTAAAGAGGATGTGCTCGCTGTAATTGATACTGAAATTATCTTGGTACTCGCAAAGAAGGAGAAATAATGGCCACTCAGTTTTTTAAAGATGGAATTATCAGTCAACCGGTAGACGCCATCACGCCAGGTTTCGTTCAGGCTCTTACAATGGGATTCTTAAGATACATGGGTAACGCGCGCGAGTCTGAATCTGGTGCCGAACGTCCACTCCGTGTTTTACTTTGTCATGATGGCACCGAAGAAGCCGAAGAAAAACTTCGCTTCTTTGAGGAAGCTTTGGAAACAGTCGGAGTTGAACATGGTGACGCTGGTTCTCTGTCAGTCCCAGCTTTAAATGTGGCTTTCTTTGAGCTTAAATATGATGCCGGCATCGCAATTTATTTTGAAGATGATGAAATTAAAATTGAAATCTTTGAATGCGGCGAGGAGATTGGTGGACTTGAAGCAAGTATGCCTGGCGGTGTGAATTACGAGGGTAAAGCTCGCAGTCTTCCCTATGGCACCCCACTTACTCAGGCTGGCGTGAACGTAATTGAACACGCACTAAATACCGAGACTGGATTTGAAACTGCCACGACTGAACTGAATGAGGATTTGCATGACGAAGCTGTTGCCCGTTATGTTGATCACGTTGAAAACTATTTGAAGAAAGTTGGACCAATCTCAAATTCAAAAGACACTCGCGTAGAGACTGATTTCTCAAGAGTTGCTTTGAAGCTTAAAAATGGTGAAGCAACCGAATTATTAAAAGCAGTCTGCGACCGCTTAAATGTAAGAATTGTTGACGAGAACCAAACTCTCGAAATTGAGCTAGGGAAAAACGGGAAGGATGCTTCTCTGTTCGCGCCAAACGGCAACGAAATCAAAAAGCCAGAAATCGTCGACTTTATTCGCTCATATCTTGGCCTTCCAGAAGAATCTGAACTAGTAAAAATCCACGAAACTGGCATCGTTCTCCCTGGTGAGCCAATTCCGGACGGATTAGAGATGGCCCTCTTGGTTTGTAAAATTCTCGCAAAATAACTATAATAGATATATGAATATTTATATCTCTGGTATATCTGGCACTGGGATGGGGCCACTTGCTCTGATGGCAAAAAATGCAGGGCTTAATGTTACTGGCTCCGATAAAAACGCCGGTCCAATTGTTGATGAACTAAAAAACGCTGGCATTGATTTTGAAATTGGCACCCAAGATGGTAGCTTTTTTGAACGCAAAAATGGCGAAAATAAGATTGATTGGTTTGTCTATACTTCCGCCCTTCCAGGTGACCACCCAGAGTTACTTCGCGCTAAAAAGCTTGGCATTAAAACCTCAAAGCGCGACGAACTGATTGCCTTTTTGATTGACCAACTTGGTTTAAAACTAGTTGCTGTTGCCGGCACTCACGGCAAGACCACGACCACCAGCATGATTATTTGGACTGCGAAGAAACTTGGCCTTAAGGCCGCTTATCTTGTTGGCACCACCCTTGGCTTCGCTAAATCTGGAAGCTATGAAGAAGGTGACGAATTCTTTATCTATGAAGCCGATGAGTATGACCACAACTTTCTTCACTTCTCGCCATGGCTCTCTCTGATTACTTTTGTCTCATACGATCACCCAGACATCTATAAAACTGAACAGGAATATAAAGATGCCTTTCGCGAATTTGAAATTAAGAGTAAAAATGTGATTTTTGCAAACGCGGACGCCGTAACTTATAACCCAGCCGACCTTGCTGAAGACGGAGTTAACACTTACGTTTGTCTCAGCACTGACCCAAGAATCAACTTGGCTGGCGCCGCTCGCCGCGAAGATGCTAACACCGCATTTCAAGCTATAAAGCGTATGTGTGCTCATGAAGGTCGCGAAGTAGAAGACGAGGAAATTATTAAGATTATCAACCAGTTTCCAGGTGTTGGTCGTCGTTTCGAGAAAATCGCAGACGGAATCTATTCAGATTATGCCCATCACCCAGAGGAAATTGCTGCAACTGTAGAAATTGCCAAGGAAGAATGCGAAAGATTGAATAAAGCTGGCGTAGTCGTGCTTTATGAACCACATCAAAACACAAGACAGCACGAAGTGATATCTGACTATAAAAACGCCTTCACCGGAGTGACGAAAATTTTCTGGCTTCCAACCTATCTTACTCGTGAAGACTCTTCCCTACGCGTGATTTCCCCAAATGAATTTATTGAAACGCTTGAAAATAAAGAAGTTGGGGAAGCAGCAGAACTAAACGACGAGTTAAAAGAACAAATCTTAAAATATCAAAAAGACAATTACCTAGTAATTCTCATGACCGCCGGTCCAGCTGATGCCTGGCTTCGCCAAATCTTTAACGTGATATAATTAAATAACAATGGGTGGTATCTGGAAGAAACGAATTAAGGAAGAACAGAAGGAACAGCGTTCCAACCACTTTTTGAACTTCAGAAAAAGCATCCGCACCTGGCACTTGATTTTAGTTTTAATTCCAATTCTCTTTTTAACTGCAACTTTTTTGCGCTTTGACCACCTTAAAATGAACGAGTTGAAGGCCGCAGTAGTAGAGGCAGACCTTGCGGGCGAGGACGAAAATGGCCAAGTCCCAGAGGGAACGACTCAAAAAACTCAAGAGGAAATTACTGCCGATATTACCGAAAAGATGAAGGCTTTAAAGGAGTTCACTGAATCACATACGATTGTGAATTTTGTCGAGAAAAATGGTATCACAAACCTCACTTTTGGTACTGGTCCGATTTATCTTGAACACCAGTATAACCGTCTCGCCGCAATCGCAATTAATAAGGCGAAGGAAATTGCAGTAACTATTACAGATAAAAACCCAAACGGTAACATCTATGCAAAGGCCAACGCCGTCTGCCAACCACTTGCGATTAAGAACCGCTGGTCTTGGAATTCCCCGGGCTTCTTGAATTGTATGACTACTGAAATCGCTAAGTATCCAGCTTCGGATTATATTACTGAACAGATTGCGGCAACGATTCCCTCTACTGCGCTCTTCCGTTATGACTTCGCTTCACCAGTCTGGGCTCCAACCATTGCTGGCTTTCTGATGATTGTCGCTGCACTCCTTGTAATTATCATTATTTATAGGATTATCACCTGGATTTTAATAAGAATTGCGCTTTTGATTATAAAATAAGCACAAAAAGTTTGATTTTCCCCTTGTAATCCCTTGACACCAGATTAAAACTAGCATAAGATAAGAATATATAAACTAAGGAGGAAATATGGCCTACAGCATTACTAACAGCAAAGGCATCACCTATTACTTACACAAATCAGAAGTTACACTTCGTGGCGGTAAACCTCAAACGATTTACTTCTTCACAAAGACTGAAAACAACGCTAAGGGTACTCCTTGCGACCTCCCAGCAGATCGCCAAGTTAACGAGAACCCACGCAACGGTTTCTTGACTCTTTCAAAGAAGAAATAATAAGAGACTTAGCTTATTTAGGTAAAAAGAGCCCCAAAAAGGCTCTTTTTCTTATGTTTTTTAAAATTCTACCTACAGTTTGTGGTCTTTTTGGCGCCCAGTAACTAAAATTGAATTACAATTAACAAAAAGGAGCCTAATGGATTTAAGAAAAATTGGAAAATTCATCGCAAAAAAGCGCGCCGAAAAAGGCTTCACGCAGGAGAGCCTTGCGGAGGAGCTTGATCTTTCGAACCGCTCAATCTCAAAATGGGAACGCGGCATCTGTCTACCAGACACTTCAAAAATGCCAGCTCTCTGCAAACTTCTTGGGATTACAATTAATGATTTATTCAGTGGAGAAATTGTAGATATGAAAAATAATGAAAAGAAACTCGAAGAAAATTTGCTCGAACTTGCAAGGCAGAAAGAACAAAAGGATAAACAGCTGCTCAGTCTCGAATGGGTGCTTGGCGGCATTGCTGTCGTTACACTCTTTACTCTAGTAATTATCGCCGCAGCTATCGATATGCCAGAGTGGAACAGATTGGTGATTATGGGTATTGGCTTCGCTCTATTTATCGTGACGATGCTTTTTGGACTTCGTATCGAACAGATTGCGGGGTATTATAAGTGCGAGAAATGTGGGCATAAATATGTGCCGAAATACTGGCCAGTCTTCTTTGCGATGCACATGGGTCGCACCCGCCATCTTCGCTGTCCAAAATGTGGCGAAAAATCTTGGCAGAAGAAAGTTTTGTAATTGTTGAAATAATTTTGATAAAAATTTTGGCAAGAAAAAAGCCCAGGCAAATTGCCTAGGCCGTAGAACTAAAACTTAGAGATTATCCATGCCTTACTTCAGGCATAACTTTTGAGGCAAGGATCTCATAATCTGGCAACGCCTTGATCATCGCTTCCTCATAAGCATCACTGATTCTCTGTGCTAGTTTCTCTAACTCAGAATAGCAACCGAGCTCATCAAAGAAGCTTGGATAAGGTAGCCAGAGCGTAATCTGCCAAGTCCCAGGGGCCGTCTCGATATCGCCCAATTCGGTTGAGTGATAGTCGCAATAACGGACAAAGTACATCTTTGCCTTGCAGCCTAAAAAGTCTCCTTCGCCGACGGTTAGAATGTAGTGCGGGGTAGATTCACCTTCGTCATGCTTGTCCTCGATGCGAACGCCCCATACTTCCCATCCCGGTTGCGCCGTGAAGCTATCTTCGTTCATGACGTGTTTGACGCCCATAATCTTGAAGATTTCACGAAGCACCATAGTGTTGATTCCCCGGTCCATCCCGGGCTGGAAAACTGCCTGTTTAATTTCTGGTCTCTTCATTTTTAAACCCTCCCTTTAAAATGAGTTAAAGTGCTACATACCTATAATTATACCATAAAAACTATAAATAGTCAATCAGACAGGCGCTTCTGCTGATAATCCTACCACAAAAATGCTGTATTATGCTTAATACTTATATAAAATTTAGTAGAAAAGGCCGTGTATGGGCGAGCGTCTAAATATCCCAACCTACCGACTTTTACACACTTAGTGTAGTAGAGCCGGGGGCTCTTTTTTGTCACTAAAAAAATCGGCGAAAATGCCGAATTATATAAAAACTTTGGTGGGGGCAGCTGGGCTTGAACCAGCGACCAATCGGTTATGAGCCGACTGCTCTAACCACTGAGCTATGCCCCCAGTAGTACTTTAAAAGTATAGCACAAAATGCTATACTAATTAAAGCATAACAGGTTTTGTGAAGTGGTAGAAAAACGATCGAGAAAACAGCGCCTTGAAGCGAAGGTTCGCCGTCTCAAAGCGAAACTTACGCAAGAAATCCTCGCGCCAGAACGCGTGGTACTTTTTGCGATTCCTGTGATGATTGTCTTTTTCATGATTGGCACAATTTCTTCGCTCATGCGCAACTGGGAATTGCAGCAGGAAATTATTGAACGAAAAACCACTCTCGCATATTTGAAGGTTCAAGTCGAAAACGACGAACTTGAAAACGATTACTACGCTTCAGAAGAATATCAAGAACTTGCCGCCCGAAAATTGCAGAACAAAAAGCAAAAAGGCGAGACGATGATTGCGCTGCCAAAAAATTCTGACGAAGCCAAAAATAAGCACAAAGAAAACACTGCCGAAGAGAAGGCAATTTTGAACGAAAAAACCAATTTCGACCAATGGATGACCTTCCTTTTTAATCTGTAATTTCGTTGACTATTTTGCTTGCATAAAATATAATCATAAGTAGTATGGGGAACGAAGGTCAAGATAATTCGCAGCCTCCTGTGAATGAGGTAAATAAGCATCCTTGGGAAATTTTTCCAGAGGCTAATTCTTCAGACACTAAAAAAACAGCCCCTTCCGAAGCGGAGCTTGAGAAGAAAAGACTGAAGCGCGAAAAACGCGACGCAAGGCGCAACTCCCGCAACCTTTGGATTAAAAAACACAAAATCCTCTCACTCGGCATTTTTCTCATTCTTGTTGCCTTGATTGTTGGCGCAGTGTTTTTGGTAATTTGTCTTACTTCGCCAAAGGATGTCCCAATCGCAGTTCCTGACGATGACAACTATGAGAAGCCAGCCGATATTAATATTGGCGATTATGAAATTGACGATATTCCAAGTGGCGAATTGCTTGAAAAGAAATTCAGCGCAACCATTGAAGCTGAAATAATTGAAGGAATCTACGAAGATAGTATTCTACGCTGCGCCAAAATTATCGATAATGGCAATGCGTTAATAAAAACAAAGAACCCATCAAAAGAGCATAAAATTCTTTATACTTTATATCTTTATGATGTCGCGATAGAATATGACTGCACTAGTGAAACCAATGATTTTATCCAGGATTTTGATAAGCAAAAAATCACACTAAATGACAAGCAAAAATATTTCTATGACCACATTAAATGTAGGCTTTATGGTAAGCTCGGCGACATCAAAAAAGGCAACGAGTACTGCGAATCCTGGAGAAAAAACAGGGAAAATAACATGTATTATTACGACAACGACCTCAAAAAATTCGTAAAAGTTGATTCTGATAGTAGCCAGGTGGAGAACTAAAATGAAATCAATCAAACCGAGAATTAATAAAGAAAAAGTTGGGCATATTATTTCCAATTTTGTTGGTGTTGCCTTAATTGCGTTATCAGCTCTCGCGATTGGTGGTATTGTTTACGCAGAGAACAATCACGGTCACGGTAGCACCTCAACGACTTTTGGTGGAACTACGCAGACGGGTGGCTCCGGCGAAGGAGGTTCGGCTGTTCCAACTTGTAAAGAAGGCACTAACGTTCACCACTATTGCTATCACTGGAGCGATACTACGGCAAGTAGTAACGGTGGTTTCTGGCTTAAAGTTCCTGCTCCGTCGGATAACTTTTCTGTCTCCGAGCTATATAATGGCGTCCTAAGAAACCCTGGTGTAAACCTCGAGCTTAACGATGATGGAAAACAAATCCGCATTACGGGCTGTAAGACCGGCGGCGGCTACGCATACATCTACTTTACAAGGTATTATACTTTCTCAGGAACTGGTCAAAAAGTTTATTCTGGCCTAGTTGGACCAGTAACTATGAACTATAACGTGCATGGTAATGAACGCAACTGGAATTACTCAACGGATGCAAATGGCATACCGATTATCCCACAATCAACACTCGATACTTACCTGAGTAATTATGGAATGCTCACTTCAACTGACTCGTATGTCTATAACGGCACAACTTTTGGTGTGCCACTTGGGAGCTCGATTACGTCGATGTATTCGGACTACTATACTACGAGGGCAAAATTCATGGAAAACGCTGAGTTCTATGCTAAGCCGCAAAATGGTGGCATGACTTGGAGTAGTAAGAAGCTTGGTTGGTTCTGTTCTGATGCTGCGGCAACCACTACCACTACTACAACCACAACAAACATCACCCCAATCAACTGTAAAGAAAAAACCACTATGACAACTTATGCTGGTGAGACTAAGACTAGGATTGCGGTTGAGAACATGACGCTTGATGGCAAGCACGTTTCATCAGACACTTGGGGCCCATCAACTTCATCATATCGTTATAGCACTGATTATCCAGCCGACTCTGGTTGGACGGATGGTGATAAAATAACGTATACCCTGGCGAAACCAGGGGATAGTGTGCACTTCCTGCATGAGATTTGCGTTGGCGATCGGTATGTCCGAAAGGCGACAAATACCAATACGGAATATGTCTCGGCTGTAACGGATGATAAAAGAACTATAGTTCCAGCTTTCTCGAACCACTACGTTGAAATTGGCGCGAATAACATTATCACGGGCGATGATTTCAGTTTTGTTACAAATCCAATTCCTCAATACAATACAACCCACGTCAGTCCAATTTCTGATTACACTACACCTAGACGAGCGATATATAATAACCACATCACAACCGCCAAAGGTATCTTTGCTACAGTCACTGGAACCGGCAATGACATTACGGGTTCAACGGACGAATATGGTATTTCGGTTATTTCGCCAAGCCTAACTAGCTACGACTTTGATTGTAATGCATATGGCGATTTCATTAGCGGTGGATATCAAGTCCCTGACCTTGCTGGAGCATATTGTAATTCCGCTGCCAAAACCGGTGTGAATAGCGTAGTAGGTCAATATGTTTCCCAATTCCATAAGTTTAGCAGCGCTAAAGCGTATGAAAAGTATAAGCATACTACTGCAACAAACTGTCAATGTGCAACTTCTAAAACAGAACCAGTTATTAGTAATATGGAAAATACCAGTGTTGCGGGTGCATTATCTTCGCATAACGGCAATATGAATGGGCCAACACCAAGCTGTCCAAATCAAAGTCCAACTTCAAAGACGTGTGGCACTTATACTTATACTTATGGGACATACGCGCAACACTATAATGGAGTCTATGAATATGTTGGCACAAATGACTGGTCTAGTGCATGTGCTCCTGGACACTGGCATACGAATTCAACAAGCGTGCATGGTCCAAATTATTGTACTCAATGGTCCTCTGCTACTGACTATGGTTATAAAATTGGCGGTAGTTGGGATAGCTATGACTATGGTACTCCATCCTTCCCGACCACCTTCAAGTATGACACCACAGTCTCTGCTGGCTCTCGCCAAACAAAAATAGCCGATGTCTTCGTACCATACAACTTCGAAACTTCAATCGCCGCCTCAGTTAGCTCCGAAGATATCGTATATCAAGGCACTTCAATTAGCACGAATTTCTCATGGCAGATTCTTCCACGCGCAAATAAATACACTACAAAAAATGCTTCAGAAAAATATGCCACATCAACTCCTGCAGACAGTAAGGTTGTGTTGATTGAATTCTTGATTTCACCAACCACCAAGAAAGAAAGCGTCAATATTGCTGGTAACGCGAAATCTACTAAAGACCCATGTTCGTATTATTCTGGCACAACCGGATGTCATACTATCGACGATTCCGTTAAGGGAAATCTCAATATGGCTGGTCTCGGCGGCACAACCGGAAGTCGCAACCTTGTCTCAATTATTCCAGACGACAAAGAATATATCGGTTATAAATACTGTGTTGCAGCTGGTATTTATCCGTCAGATTCTCACGACTTTAAAGATACCCTAAAAACTCAGTATAGTAAGGGTAATACTGCTAATAGTAATCCCGATGGCTCAGCTATGGACGGCGGTTCGTATTGGAATATTTCAAACGCATCTTGCCGCACAGTTGCTAAAAAACCAACCTTCCAAGTTTGGAACGGTTCAATCTATACTGAAGGCAAGATTAATACTTCAATCACTCAAAAACGCGCAGGCATTGGCTATGGTTCAACCGGCGGAGATACTAGTGGCGAGGGGGAAGTCGATGAAGATACTTCTGGATATAGTGCAACCCAAACTATCTTCGGCTCATGGGCAGACTATGCCGTTATTGCCGGGAACACGGTAAAAGGCTTCGGCTCTGGTGCAAGTCTTGGCTACAATAATGGCTATCACTACTTGAAGCTTGCAAAAAGTGGTCTTGAGGCAACTTCCTTCAAACAAAATTCTAGCCCACTTACAATTAGCAATGATAATAAAGATGAGCTCGGTAAGAGTCAAATCAACGCTTCGACTTCAGTTGCTTCTGTGATTGAAAAAATGAAAGCACGCTATCGTGATAAGGCCGCAAGTCTCTCTGCGTCGCTTGGAACTGGTAGTAGTAAAAAACTTTATACAACCTCATCTGCTCTTCAATATGTTTACACTAATTCTGATCTTAAGATTTCAGAAATTAAGAAGGGTACCGTTGCTGGTGCTAGCTCATACAATACTGCTGTGATAAATAATAGCATGCTTGTAAAGCGCTTCTTGTCGGATGCTGCCATTTCTTCTGGTAATGTTGTTGATAACACCTTAATTATTTATTCAACTGGTACTGTCACAATCGATAAAAACATCTGTTATATCGGTGCAAGTGAGTTGAATAAGTACTGTGAGCAAAGCTATAATCCTACAAAACTATCTACCTACAAAAACAGCAAAACCACTGCTCCAGCTACCCTTCCTCAAATTCTCATCTTTGCAAATAAAATCAACATCACTCAGGACGTTAATCGTATTGATGCATGGCTCTTCTCTGAAACTGATGTTAACACTTGTTCAGACTTTAACTTGAACAGTGCTGACTCTACTGTGGGCTTTAATCCAGATGGCTCTTTGCAGTTTGATATGATAACCGCAGTTAAGGAGAGATCGAAGTGTTATAGAACACTCATGGTAAATGGCCCAGTCTTTGCTCAAAACATTATCTTAAATCGTACGGCTGGCGCTCACCACGGCTATGGTACTGATACCACAAATGTCCTGAACCGCACGGTCGGTGATAACGTTCAAGATGCCGATAGCAAGAACGGTTCCGCTGCCCCTGCCGAAATCTTCAACCTTCGCTCTGATACATATATCTGGTCCCGCACCCAAGCTGGCGGCAACTCCGAAGCAATCGCAACCTATATTAGGGAGCTTGCCCCAAGGTATTAGGAGACGAAATGGTTAAAAAAACCGCAAAAAAAGATGAGATAAATTATAAAAAAATGTTTTTCGAAATAATCATCACACTAAGCATCTTATTTGTCGCAATGTTATTTGTGGTTCTTCCGGCTGTGAGCGAAAAAATCACTGGCAACGACCCAAATTATCATCGCAAAGCGATTCTTCGCACTGTCGACGAATATGATTATTCGAAAGGCCGCGACAAAGAACTCGAAAATGAGCTTAAGAACGGTTGGGAAAGCCGAGATGTAAAAGATAAATATTATTATGGTCTCGCCAGTGCAGTCTATTATTGTAATATTGGTTACTACAATACCGCAAGGGAAATGTTCTATGCCATTTATGAATATAAAATCACGACTATGGAAGAAGAGTTAGACTATGACGCGCGCCAAACACTTTGTGAAAGGAAAATTGCAAATGAAAACTAAAGGCTTTACATTAATTGAAGTTGCACTTTTCTTGGCTATTTCTGGTCTCTTCTTTGCAGCAATCATGGTTAATATTTCATCAACCGTTAGCCATCGTCGCTACACTGATTCGTTAAACGATCTCGTCGAAAACTTACGCAGCGCTTACTCCGCAACATCAAACGTTGAGAACGTTCGTCAGAAAGATGAAGAAAGCAGCAAGTATTGTACGATTTCGAGCGCCTATAAAACTGTTGGTGGCTCAACTACTATCGTAGAAAACTCGGATTCAGATAATTATCCAGGCCGCACTAACTGTGCAGTTTACGGCCAACTCGTTACCTTTGGCGAACAGAACTCTAGCAGAGTCCACCGCTATGATATTATTGGCCTAGCTTCTGTTGATAACATTGACATTAGTGGTCTCGACGATACTATTGATGCGCTTGAAAAAGTCCAAGCCAACATCGTTACAATCAGGCCACAAAAAACTAATCAATCACTTTGCAAAGTCGGCCTTGCTGGCAATATGAATACCTATGATTTGCGTTGGGGTGCAAGAATTGAGGATACCACTGTCGACAAAAACCTTTATAAAGGCGCAATCATGATTGTGCGCTCACCAGTTTCTGGTACTATTCGCTCATTTAAATATACCGGCACCGGCACACTTGAAATTCAACAATGGCTTAATGATATTAATACCGCTCTCCCAGATGGCTCATCGTGCACTTCTTTTGCTAGCAGAAAAGATGACCTCCTAATGACCGCGCTTAAAAACAACTTAATGAAAACTTCTCAAACTACTGAATTCTGTATTGGCTCAGACGACTTGCAATCTAATGAACAACGCCGTGCAGTTAGAATTAGCAGCTCATCCGGGCTTTATGATAGTGGCGCAGCCTATAAAGGTGGTATGTCTGAAACATCAGTTGAGCTATTAATGGAAGAAGATTCGAGGTTGAAATGTCCTTTGTAAAGAAATGGCTTAAAAAAGGTGACACTTTAATAGAAGTGACTTTTGCGATTGGCGTATTTTCACTAATCTCGGTTTTGTCGCTCCAAATTATGGATAAAGATCTTGCTGCAATCCAAGGTGCGATGGAACTCGAAATGGCTAGAAATGAAATTGATGCCCAAGCTGAGGCAATTCGTTTCATCCACAATGCCTATCTTTCTGAAAGCAAACTAGCTCCAAATAACCGCGCTTATCAAGGTTTATGGTATCGCATTTCTCGTGACCACTCCGTCACAATTGAAGGCACAACTACCGGTACTGTAAACTTGCCAACCGAAATCTCAAAATATAGTAACGCAACCAAGTGTTCAGCTTTTTATGATAAAGACAATAGTGACAATCCAATCCATAATATCTATAAAGACCACGCCTTTGTGATTAATACTAGAAAACTAAATCCAAACGATATTAACTTTACAATTATTAGAGCAGACGATGAATACGTTGGTCAGAAAAAATTCATTGAAGCACCAGTATATCCACGATTAGTTTTCTCGAACGCCGCAGGCCAAACTAATGACGATGGTGCAATTTCCGAAAATACTGCCGGTGGTGCTACTGGCGGCACTGCCACGATGCAAAATGCAGCAGTCTTTGATACAGTAGAAAAGGCCGAAGGTATTTGGGTGATTGCATCAAGAGATGTTACTAAAGGTGTAGACAAAACTCCAGAATTTATTGATTATCATATTCGAACTTGTTGGTTTGCACCTGGCCACGAAACACCATCTGTCCTTTCAACTACGATTCGTTTGTATAATCCAGAAATGCTAAATGATTAAAGGAAAGGGAAGTATGAGAAATAAAACATCAAGAAAAAATGGTTTTACGCTCATTGAGCTTACTTTTGCATTGACGTTCATTTCGATTCTTCTGCTCACGATTGGTTTTTTGACAATCCATATTACCGCGACTTACCAAAAAGGTCTTTCAATTAAAACCATCAACGCGAGTGGTCGTAGTATTATCGACGATATATCTCGTGCCATTGCTTCAACTCCTCCACGTACCGTCCAGAATATTTGTCTCAGTCAATATGAAGCTAGCAGCACGGCCTATACAAGTTGTATAAATGACAACGCTAGAAAACTAATTTATCAGCAGCGCTATGGTAAAGTGAAAATTAAAACTAATGGTGGTAGTACTGAAGAATATGTGCCAACTAATGGTGTGCTTTGCACTGGTCAATATAGTTACATTTGGAACACAGCTTATGCTATTAATAATACCGACTATGAACATCTTAGCTCTGGTAGCTATAGAGGCTCATTTAAACTCGGAAGCAATAGTACTCAAGAATACAAACTTTTGAAGTTAACTGACGTAGATAGAAAACTATGTCGCGAACATATGCTTGAAAATACCTACGCCTATGACGACAATCCGATTTATGAACTTTCAATTACTCCATCAGTTCACGTCGAACTCCTAGACCAAACTAATAGCTCAACTTATGCTGAGAGTGATATTGCTTTGTATGACTTTACCGTCTTTGCTCCAACCGTTCATAATATGAGTAGCTCTGGTTTTTATTCTGCAGCCTTCGTTCTTGCAACTTTACGCGGTGGAATTAATATCAACGCTACTGGCAACTTCTGTTCTGACCCACCAGATGGAATCTCGACAGATTTTGCATACTGTGCAATCAATAAATTTAATTTTGCAATTCAGGCATTCGGTGAAAAGAAGTAGGAAAGGAGAGATATGAAAGCATTCCAAGAGAAAAAACGTGGCGGCGCTTCAATGTTTATCGTGGTATTCTCGATTATCATTTTGTCGATTATTACTCTCGCCTTCACGAGACTAATGATTTCTGAAGCGACCAAAACGACTAATAACGACCTTTCTCAGTCCGCCTATGACTCCGCTCTTGCTGGTGTTGAAGATGCAAAAATCGCAATTACGCGTTACCATGATTGTCTTGCTCGCGGTTATGTTGCCGGAACCGGTTATTGTGGTGAGATTATTAAACACATGACCGAAGGCATGAAAAATCAAGATTGTTCAACGGTTAAAAATGTCTTAACTCGTGAAGCAAACGAATCTACCGAAAATGCCGTTGTGATTCAGGAAACTCAGAACTCGAGCGATACTGGCAACAACGCAAACATGCTCCAGTCTTATACCTGCGTTACAATCCAAGAAAACCTTGAAGATTATCGCACTACACTTGATTCAAACAACCGTATGCGAGTTATCCCAATTACTGGCTTCACTGAAAGTGGTGATGCTTACATCAAGATTCGTTGGTTCTCACAAGCCAACGCCGTTAAAGCTCATTCAGATGCTGGTCATTCAATTAAATTCTGTCCAGAATACTTCTATAGAGCCGGTTCTTGCGATGGCGATCAACAAATGCCAACCACACTTAGTGTGAGATTAATTCAGGCAGACGAGGAATTTAATCTTTCTGAGTTGTCCGTTTCAAAAGCTTCAAACCAAACCGATACCGGCATGCTTTACTTTGTGCCAGATAAAAACGCTGCGACCAACTCGGTCCCGGTCGCAGAATGGGGAAATTCAGCTAACAAGGGTATGAATGAGCCATATAGAATTAAATGTAATGAAGATAATGACTGGATGTGCTATGCGGAAATTACTTTGCCAAAAACCTTCAAAAACTCGAATAAGCGCAATACTAATGCCACGTTCTTGATTTTATCACTTCCATACGGTGAGCCAGAAACTGATGTATCGCTTGCGATGTATAAAACTTCAGAGTTCAATGAGAGTGAACGTTTTATCTTCACAAGTTTACAAGCTAGAGTAGATTCAACCGGTCGCGCTAATGATTTGTATCGCCGCGTAGAAGCTCGCATTGATTTAACGGACACAACCTTCCCATATCCGGAATTTGAGCTAAATCTTACTGGTGGTGAAGACTCGACCTTGAAGAAACTCTTCTGGGTGACAATGAACTGTTGGGTTGCCAATAATGGTACGGTTAGCGGCTGTGCTGGCGATGCCAATAATGGCGAATCAGAAAACTTATCAAACTTCTAACAAGCAACTAAAAAAGCAAGCTTTTTTGCTTGCTACACTTCTTGCGTGGTGGCGGGGGTTGGATTTGAACCAACGACCTTTTGGTTATGAGCCAAACGAGCTACCAGGCTGCTCTACCCCGCGATGTTAAATACCCACTTATTTTATCGTATATTTTTATTTTTGTCAAGTTTTAAGTGGTCCTCTTCAAAAATCTAGACCACTAAAAACCCTCGTTAAAATAACGAGGGTTTTAGGAGTACTTAAATTACCATTCCCACCACTCTACGCCGTCAAGCGAAGGTTTTGTGTAGGGGTCAGGATGAGACTTCATGTAACTAACAAGCTTTTCAAAGTAGATTACTTCTTCAAGCGTGCAATAAGTCCCATCACTAAAGATTTGTAGCTTAGAATTGGAGCCGGCTCCAGCCTCACAGTAGTAAGTGTTGATTAATGGGTCATCGTAGGTGAAAGTTGTGAAATGGCCAATAGCAATATACACACCTCCAGAGTCTGCACTTGTTCCAAGCGACATTGTGTAGGACTCCCCAAATATAAACAGAATACTATCTTTACCCATTGCATATCGAGTAGCGCCAAGTCCAGTAGCATAAGAATTACATTCGGAGTCTGTAAGATTACCATCTGCAATGTAACTCTCAAGCGCGGTGGAATAAGTCGGGGTCGGCGTAGAGGTCGGCTGAACCGTCGGCTGAACAGTAGGCTCTGGTGTGGATTCCGTAGTCGGTTCCTCGGTTGGCTTCGGCGTCGGCGTTGCCGTCGGCTCCGGAGTAGATGTAGGTTCCGGCGTAGATTCCGTGGTTGGCTCTACAGAAGGCTCTTCTGTAGGCTCCGGCGTGGATTCCTCGGTCGGCTCCGTGGAAGCCTCTGTTGATTCTTTCGTCTCAACAGTACTACTACTCTCTTCAATACTTTCAATGGTTTCAATCGAGCTGCCTGCCACCTCAATAGAGGAGGTCTCAGGCTCAGAAGAAACGATTGAACTTGAAGAGGCGATATTCCCACTAGTCTCGTCTGCATTATTAGTACAGGAAATCAAACCAGTGAGAAAAAACATTGTTACAAGAAAAACCACCAATCTCTTCATAATTTTTTCCTCCCTTCGATTTTTAAAGATCTCGGCCTGTAACTCAGAACGTTAGTTAAATAAATTATAACATATTTTGACAAAAAAATCTAGTATAAGTATAATCTAGGTATGTTTAGGAGGTTAAAACAGATAGCGGACTGGGCGAATGTCCACAAACTTTTTATTGCAATCATTGCTGCGGCAATCTTTGTCCTGATTCACATTCCTCTAGTTTTAACTCACGAAGCCTGGGATGACGAGGCAATCTCTTGGCTTCTTTCTGAAAAAATCACTCCAACTAATATCTATGAAGTAAATGCCGTCGAGCCGCATCCTTTGCTTTGGCAAATCATCCTTGCTCCATTTTCTAAGCTCGGCTTCCCCCTAATTACCGCGAGCTTCATCTCTCTATTCTTTGTCGCCGTCGCAGTCTTCCTTTTCTTTAGATATGCGCCATTCGGGTATCCAACAAAAACCTTCTTTTTGCTATCGTCCTGCTTCTTCTATTTCTTGCCAGTCATTGCAAGAGATTACTCTTTAATCCCACTTGCCGTCTGTCTCGTCTGTCTCGCTTATAAGAATCGCCACAAAAAGCCACTCTTTTACGGCTTAGCGCTCGCTTTTATGCTCCAGACCCACATTCTGATGTATGGCATCGTCGGGCTCTTGTCTCTCGGGTTCATTGCTGAAGAAATAAAGACCAAACAGAACAAAAAACAGAAACTCTCAAATATTGCCACCGCCCTTATTCCAGAGATTCTATCATTCATTACGGTTGTTCCTGTTATTATTGGCACGTTAATTGAGCACGGTGTTGTTACTCAGAGTTTTACTATGTCAATCTTTCAGAATTTTGTAGATCTTATTGCGACAATTATTGGTGAGACGGTCGGGTTTTATCATCAAATCATGCTTCCAGCGGTTGTAATCATCTTCGTCGTCCTTATTTTGAGCCTTATCTCAAACAGCCTGAAATACGCTTTTTATGGAATTGGTAGCATTTTGTTCTTCCTTGTAAGCTTCTCAATTATCTATGCGAACCTTGCCGTCTTTCCACAAAAATTTGCTACACTTCTTCTGGAGATGCTCCTCGTTCTATGGATTTCTAATCTCGAGCCAGAAAAAAAGGAATCAAAAATTGCGAAGCTCCTAAATAAAATTGAGACTTTAAAGTTTTTAAATTCAAATCTCAAAAAACCATTCTTCCACTACGTCCTCACACTTCTAATTCTATTCTCAATCCCATCTTGTTTTTATAATGCATACCGAGATTTAAATGACCATTTCTACGCCAGCAATAACTCATCTATTAATGTTAAGCGATACGAAAAAGGCTCGCTCTTTATCGTTGGAGATATTGTCGGTCACAGGGTCTTTAATCCAGCCACACGTGCCTCTCTTGGTAAAGACTATACTGAATATGACATTCTAGAAGACGTTTTCTATAACGACCTAAAATACTTAAAATATGATCAAGATGCTCTAAAGCGCCAAAACTTTAATGAAGCTACAAGCGATCAAATCGCCGCCGCTATCGCCCGCTTCTACGACAAATATGACCACATCTATTTCATCTATTCTACTAGAGTAAACTGCAGCGGCGAGGTAGTCATCCTTGAATCGGTTGAAAAATATGAGCTCGTTGAGCAAAATCCAAATCTTTCAGTTCATAAAATTAAATAATTAAACACCAGTCATCGCTGGGTAGGAAACGATGAAACAAACTAGTACGGCTACTAGGAAATAATAAATATATCTTCTTGTTTCCGGCACTAACCTAAAGACATTTACGAGCATCAAAATCGCAAAAATACTCGCCGGCAAATAATGATAAAGATACATTGTGCGCGAAATAAACATGTATGGCAAGAGTAGCGACAAGAATGCCACGAGCATGAAGCAGGACTTCTTATCCTTTTTACGAATTGCATAGTATGCCGTTAGCGCCAGGCCAAGAAGCGAAGTATAACAAATCACATAATTGCCAAATAGCTTAATTACCTTACCATCGTTCAAATAGTAAAGGAACGGCTTGCCAGAAACTGGCCACGAGAACCACGGAGACGCAGATGGGTGATTGTCTTGAAGTGTGGCGTGGAAAGTGTAAAGATGGTTGCCTTGCGCAATCACATCGTTAAACGACTTTGCGTTGGTCGTGGCAGGGAAAAGAAGATACGAACCAAAGTAAATCACGGCCGGAACTAACACAAAACAAAGTGCGCCCATCAAAATTGCAAAGGCACTTTCTTTCTTCTTTTTTAGCTTAAAGCGAGTATTATAGATATGATAGAAGAACATTATCGCAAGACCAATTCCGCCAAAGAACCCGCTCCACTTTACAGATGCCGCGCATCCAAAGAAAAGTCCAGACAAAACGAAATATCGCCACTTGTCCTTATGAATAAATTTCAACATAAACAAGAACGACAGTGCCGTAAATAAACAGAGATGTGAATCAATCGTCCCAACCCTCGTCTGCACGAAATGTAGTCCACAAAGTGAAACTAAAACTGCCGCTAGTCTCGCGTAGCTCTTGCTACCAAAAACCTCTTCTGCCAAAAAGTACACTACAAGAATTATTAGAATTCCCGCGATGTTTCCGGCTAATCTCCAAGTAAGTGGCGACATGTGCCCGGTTAAAGTAATCGGGATAGACTGCAAGATTTTTCCAAGCGGTGGATGGACATTTTCATAGCCATATTGTCCGTTCGCATATTGGTAAGCAGTCTGTGCAAAATATAGTTCATCAAAGTAAGATGAATTCATGAAGTTCGATTGTTCTGGCACTAAGCTCTGTTCGTCGGTCAAAACATTTGCGTCGTCGTTCTCACTCTGATACGCTACGATTTTTCGTGCATCAACACCACCGATTGGCGTGCCATCCTTGATAAATGCCACTTCGCCAAGGTAAATCGTGCGCCCACTCGTGTTCTTGATTGAGAAAACTCGCGCAGTCTTACCGAGTCCAATCCGCTCCCATCTAAATGGCCCACTTATTCCAGTGCTCTGAAAAGCGTAAAAATCCTCGTCCGAAAAATCGCTACTTTTATCGGCATCTTTTCTCGAATAACGATAGCTCAAGCTAAAATCATTATTACAAGTTCCAACATAAATCATCATGCTGGAAACTTCAGTTTTCTCTGGTAAAATAAAGTTTACCGTCTCGCCTGTCCCGAACCTATAAAAAGTTTGCGGTGAATTCCAGTCGCCAAGATTAATAAAACTAACAATCGAATAAATCGCGATTAAAATCACCATGAAAAGCACATCAAAAAGACGATTTCGTTTTCCAAAACCGTCTTTTTTTGTGCGTTTCAAATTAGCCTCTTGCAATTCTTCTTGCTGCGATGTGAACTGCTTCGCCCCAGCTTTGTTCAACGTGTGGCAAAGATGCGAGCTCAATTACTTTGAGATCAGAGCGCATTGCGAGCGCAATTTCATGAATCATTAAATCGGCGTATGGCGCGACAATTGTTGCACCGATGATTTTCTTTTCGCGGTTCACGACAAACTTTACGAAGCCATCTTGGTAGTCTTCGGTGTTTGAAGCTGAAACAGCTGAAAGTGGTACGAGTACTTGCTTATATTTCAAATCGCGACTAATGCACTCGTCTTCAGTTAAGCCAATTGCAGCCACGCGAGGGAAGGTGTTGGTCATGCGAACGAAGCCTTTGTAAACTACAACTGTTTTAGCCTTGTTAATGAGGTTTGCCGCTGCGGTTGCTGCTTCGTAGCTTGCCTTCTCGGTTGAAGAAATATCAACTACGTCTGCACGTTTTTCGGTTGTGACGTTTGCAACGTCGCCAACTGCGTAGATATTTTTTACGGTAGTTTGCATAGTTGGGAGGACGTTAATGCCTTTGTTGCTGAATTTTACGCCAGCGTTAGAAAGGCCTAAGTCGACAGCTGGCTCAGAGCCAGTTGCGAGCACAACTGCTTCAACTTTGACGGATTTTTCTTGTCCGCCACGCATCAAGTTAACCTTAATAACTTGAGTCTTGCGGCCAGATGGCAAAACTTCCATGCCAGCTTTTGTAGCTGCAACAACGCGAGTACTGGTCAAGACTTTCATATCTAATGTCTTTGAGAATCTCTTTTCAATTACCTCACCAGCTTCTGGATCTTCCTTTGGAAGCAAGCGCTCAGAAATTTCTGCAATCAAAACTTTTGAGCCCATCTCGGCAAGGTATTCAGCGACTTCACAACCTGTGCTGCCGCCACCAACTACCATTACAACCTTTGGTAATCTACGTAAAGTAAAGACGTCATCAGGAAGTAAACAGCCAGCTTCAGCTGCACCAGTAATACCTGGATCAATTGGAGTTGCGCCAGTTGCAATGATGAAATTCTTAGCAGAGATTTTGCCAGCATCGCCAGCTGAAATTTCGTTTGCTGAAATGAATTGTGCAAAGCCTGAAATACATTTAATGCCAGCTTCTTCGAAGTCTTTTTTGCTGTTTGCGCCAGCACGTTTTTGGGCGACGAGGTTCCAGTTTAAGACTGAAGGATAGTTATATTTGAGGGCGGTTGAAGAAAGACCAAGTCGGCTCATTTCGATTGCGCCAAAGAAGGTTTGTGAGAAATGCAATGCTGCGGCAGAAGGAATATCGCGGCGATTTACATTTGTACCACCCCACGCACCAGCTTCAACAAGCGCAGTTTTAAGGCCAGATTTTGCGGCCATCATTGCTGCGGTTCCGCCAGCTGCGCCGCTGCCAATCACTACTAAATCATAATCAAATTTCTTCATATACCTCCTTCTTAAATTATCTTTCCTCGGCTTTCAAATAAATATGCCAAATCTTTATTAAACTTTGCTACTTCTTTTGCGATTTGATGGTTCAAGTCATCCACTGTAATTATTGAACGCTTCTTACTCCAACCAAACACTTTTTCTGAAACTTTATCTGCGATTATTTCCGCGGTTCCAATCTGAATTTTTAAAACTCGCGCTTCTCTCAGGATATCGTCTCTAATCTTTTCCTTAGTGACTTCTTCTCTCATTACTACCCCATAATCTTAAATGCGATAATGAACGTTGCGAGTGTGACGAATCCGACTCCAGACATCACTTTTAGGAAACTTTTGTTTTTCATGCGCCATTTTTGTATGTCCACCACGGTCTTGCCATGCCGGATACAGAATCTTAAAACTAGAAGCGGTAGGATTGCGATTAATGTGTATCCGATGACCGAGAGAATTTGGAGCCAGTTGGTAGATAATGTGATTACTGAGTTTCCGGCTACAACCATCAACACGGCTGAGAACGGCATTTCAGCGAAGGTTGCGAGCATACCGAGCGAGAATGCTTCAGTATTGCTTTCGGTGATTTTCGCGCGGGTGCTAATGTATCTTGAGACCGATCTTGGTAGCCATAGTTCAGTCGAGCGCTTAGTTTGGTAATAGAAGAACCAGATAATTACTGCGAGGATAAACATGATGACAACGAGAAGTGATAAAACTTCTACTGGGAGAGTGCTGCCGGCTACTGTTGCGATAATGAAACTGCTCGCGGCCACCATTAAGCCAATGAAGACTAATGAGCCAAGAATGTAATTTGATGCGAGTATTTTAGTCTTTTTCTTGATGTGTTTACCGAGGCTGGCGTGGTATAGCAAAAGCAGGGAACCTAGTCCAAGTTGAAGAGATGCATTTACTAGCGCAGCCAGAAAAATAATGCAAATCTGTACACCATCTCCAGATAAAAGACCATCCATATTCGCATTATAACACACTTATGCTAATTTATAAACGCTTATGGCAATTAAAAAAGTCTGAAATTACCCCTGTTATTTTGTAAAATAAGACGCTTATGCTTGTGTTATTTTTGGACTTTGATATAGTGCCGTCGTTAAGTAAACGAGGTAATACTATGGCAACATTTTTAACTATCTTTTTGACGGCCGCTAGCATCTTTGCCGGCATAGACTTAAATGCTGGACTGTTAAACGAACCGCCGAAATTAGATTTGCTCGTCAACTCTCCAACTGGAGATTTATTGAATGATTATGGCTCCGAGGAGGAACGGAGGGGTGACGAGGCTCTCATATACCGCAGAAATTACTTTTTTGCGGGAGTCCAAACACCTTTAGCTGTAGCCGGGAATATTGGCGTTTTCTCGGCTAGCAGCTTCAAGGCAACGCTTAGTAATATTTCCGAAGACGATTCAGCCCAGGTTGTGGCAGACGATGAAGTGGACCCTGAAATTGATACTTCCATTCCAGAGGTAACGGCTAAGACCTGTCCAGAAGGAAAGTTCCTAAATCCAAAAACTAATCGCTGTAAAAATCTTCAAACTATCGAAGAAACCTCAACTGGTAAAACTATTACTACCTATGACCCTGCCACTGGGGAAGCAACCGTTGTAAAGATTTGCAACGAGGGTTATCATCTAAACCTCGATACGAATCGCTGTAATAAAGACAAGGAAGACTCGTCTGGAAAAACCACTTCAACCGGTGTCGGTAACGAGAAAACTTGCCCGGAAGGGAAATACTTAAATCCTGAAACGAACCGTTGTAAGAAAATCGAGTCTAATGACGGCGCCGATTATGCGCTCGACGTGCCAAAGCTTGGCGACACTGCCGAAAATAGTTTCTCTGCGCTCGGCCTCGCAATTTTTATCATGGCCCTTGGTATTTTTATTCTGATTTTCCAATTTCGAAAAGAGATAGTAAAAGGGGTAAGGAGGCTAAAAAAATAGACTACATCTATAAATATGATAAAATAAGGGTATGAAAACTAAGACTCTTGAGAAGATTAATTTAATATTAAAAATTATCATTTCGCTCTTCGGGGTAGGGCTCTTTATTGCGCATATTTTTGCGCCAGAAGCTTGGCCAAAAACTGGCAGCTATCTCGTAACAATTGTTTTGCCATTCATCCCGGACTTCATTAAATTATTCGGGTTCAATACTTCCGCTAGACTCCAGACTGTCTATGTGCTCTTTCTGGCTCTAGCAATGGTTATGGGTATTGACTTTGACCTCTATAAAACTTGGTATATTTTCGGCAACCCATGCTTCGATAAAATTGTCCACGCAACTTCTGGTCTCGTCTCTGCTGTGATTGCAAAGGAAATCCTTGATCGTAACTATGATGGTATGACCGTAAAAGTCACAAATAGTTCAACCAAAGTAAAACACTACGACTCAAGATTCACCTGGCTCTTCATTGTCGCTTTTGTCGCCTTAACTGCCGCTGGTTGGGAATGCTTTGAATTTCTTTATGACGAAATCTTTGGCGGTTCAATGCAAGAATTAATCGCTCCAGGCGTCCAAGACACAATGTGGGATATCGTTAGTGCTCTCGGCGTCGGTATCATTGCAGCCTTCCCACTTAGCAAGAAATAATCTAGAGTTTCTAAAAATCTTCAAAAAACCATTATTTTTCTCGTGCCACCCCTGTATTAGCACTCTTGCATAATGAGTGCTAATGGTCTATAATATAGGCAAGAATTAGCAAACATAATATATGAGTGCTAAAAAGAAAGGAAAAATAATATGGGTAAAATTATTGGTATCGATCTCGGTACAACAAACTCAGCTTTCGCTTATATGGTTGCAGGCAAACCAGAGGTAATTACAAACGCCGAAGGTGACCGCACCACTCCATCAGTCGTAGCTGTTACTAAAAAAGGTGAGCGCCTTGTTGGTAAGGTTGCACAACGCCAACGCGTCACTAATCCAAAGAACACAATTTATGGTATCAAGCGTTTGATTGGTCGTAAGTTTGACGATAAAGAAGTCAAACACGATCTCGACATCATGCCATACAAGATTGTTGAAAATGGCAAAGGTGTCGCTGTTGAAATGGACGGCAAGAAATATAGTCCAGAAGAAATCTCAGCAATGGTCCTTTCAAAGATTAAGGCTGACGCTGAAGCTTTCCTTGGTGAAAAAGTCACTGAAGCTATTATTACTGTCCCTGCTTACTTCGATGATTCACAACGTCAAGCAACTAAAGATGCTGGTAAAATCGCTGGCCTCGAAGTCAAACGTATTATTAACGAGCCAACCGCAGCCGCTCTCGCTTACGGTCTCGACAAGAAAGATGAAGAACAAATCGTAGTCTTCGACCTTGGTGGTGGTACTTTCGATGTTTCAATCCTCGAAATCGGTGATGGTGTCTTTGAAGTTAAATCAACCAACGGTGATACTCACCTCGGTGGTGAAGACTTTGATAACATCATTGTTAACTTCCTTTGCGATGAATTTAAGAAGGAATCTGGCATTGATATTAAAGGTGACGCTGCAGCTATGCAACGCGTTAAGGATGAAGCTGAAAAAGCTAAGAAGGAACTCTCTTCTGCAACTTCAACCGATATCAACCTTCCATTCCTCTCAGCTGACGCAGATGGTCCAAAGCACTTCGAATACACCCTTACTCGTGCAAAGATGGAAGAGCTCGTTGCTCCACTTCTTGACCGCCTCGCAGAGCCAGTTGAAAAGGCCCTTAAAGACGCAAAGCTTGAAGCAAAAGATATTAACGAAGTCGTGATGGTTGGTGGTATGACCCGTATGCCAGCTGTGATTGAAAAAGTTAAGAGCATCTTCGGTAAGGAACCAATGCAAGGTGTCAACCCAGACGAAGTCGTCGCTGTTGGTGCTGCAATTCAAGGTGGCGTTCTCCAAGGTGACGTGAAAGATGTCCTTCTTCTTGATGTTACTCCACTTACCCTCGGTATCGAGACTATGGGTGGCGTCAGAACTCCACTTATCGACAGAAACACTACAATTCCTACATCTAAGTCCGAAGTTTTCTCAACCGCTTCAGATAACCAACCACAAGTAGAAATTCACGTCCTCCAAGGTGAGCGCGAATTCGCCGCAGACAACAAATCTCTCGGCCGCTTCATCCTTGATGGTATCGCTCCAGCTCCACGTGGTGTTCCACAGATTGAAGTTACCTTCAACATTGATGCTAACGGTATCTTGAACGTTACCGCAAAAGATAAAGGCACTGGTAAAGAGCAATCAATCACCATCCAAAACTCTGGCAACATGAGCAAGGAAGATATCGAGAAAGCTCAAAAAGAAGCTGAGCTTCACGCTGATGAAGATAAGAAGAAACGTGAAACTATCGATGTTAGAAACCGTCTAGAAAATGCTATTTATCAAGCAGAAAAAATGCCTGATGAATATAAAGATAAAATCTCAGATGAAGATAAGGATACAATCAAGAAAGCCGTTGCCGACGCAAAAGAAGTCTTAAAAGATGAGAACGCCGACAAAGACAAACTCGAAGAAGCTGCAAAAACTTTGAGCGATAAAATCATGCCAATCGGCGCAAAGATGTATCAAGAAGCTTCAAAGAGCGAAGAAAAGTCAGAAAAATCTGATGACAAAAAATCAGACGATGACGCCGTAGAAGGTGAAGTTGTAGATAAATAATCTAAAAAGGTTAGGGAAGAAGCCGCAAAACAAAGCGGCTTTTTCTTTTGCAAAAACTGATAAATATTGTATAATATATATTATATATGGCAAAAAATCATAAAACTAAGGCGGATGAACCACAACAAGTTACTAAAATCGAGACCGACACTTTGCTTGAACTACTTGAGCAGACTTTGAACCTCGAAGGAGACGTGGTGGAATTTGGCTGCTATCGTGGCGACACGAGTGTGCTCTTTAAACGTCTGCTTGAGAAAAAAAATTCTGAAAAAATCCTTTGGCTTTATGATTCTTTTGAAGGCCTCCCAGCTAAAACTAAGGAAGACCAAAGTGCCGCGGGCGATCAGTTTAAAGCTGGCGAATTGCTTGTTACAAAGCGTGAAGTGATTGAAAAATTCAAACGCTTTGGTCTTAAACTTCCAAAAATCAAAAAAGGCTTCTTTGAAGATTTGGACCCAGTCGAAGATGTTCCAGAGAAAATCTGCTTCGCCTTCCTTGACGGCGATCTTTATACTAGCATCAAAACTAGCTTGAAACTTGTTGAAAATCGCATGACGAAAGACGCAATTATTGTTGTGCATGATTATAATAATCCAGAACTTCCTGGTTCAAGCCGTGCTGTAGATGAGTGGCTCCGTACACACCCAACTAAGCACTTGTCAGTTAAAGAAACGCTCGCAATTATAAAATAAACTTTTCTACTCTCGAAATAAGCATAAAAACTATTGACAAAACAATCCTTTTAGTGAACAATAGAATCATAAAAGGTCAATATAAAAAGATAAAAGAGAGGTTATGAAGCGTATTATAAAACGCGTTCTCGTGCTGGTAATACTCGCCATGGCTATGGGTGGGTTTATCACGCCAAAATCGGCTTTTGCAGCTGATGTGATTACTGTAACCACAGAAGATGAGCTCTTGAACAGATTTAATACCGGCACTGGTGGCGACGTTAAACTTGGTGCTAATATTACACTTAACGGTAGCTATACAATGAAGGCTCCAATTAATCTCGACCTTAATGGTAATACCTTGACTCTTGCAGATAACAAATGTCTCTTTGTCTACACGGACGCTGTGATTTTTGATTCGTCAGCAGATAAAAATGGTAAAATCGTTGGAAATTATAACGAAAACTACATTATGCGCGTTGGTAGGTTGGGGACTACCGATGTAGCCGCAATTCATGCCACTCTTGAGCTTAACTCTGGCTCAATTATCGCTAGTGGCGGTGATGAAAACCGCGGCATTTATCTTATAAATGGTGATATTACGGTTAATGGTGGTAAAATCTCAGCTCCATCTTACACAATTTATAGTAAGAATGTTGGCGATAAAATCACGATTAATGGCGGCTCGGTTGAGACCTCGTCTTCGTATATCGCAATTTACGGCGCTAATGGAACTGAACTTACTCTAAATAACGGTAAAATCTACGCTAAAGATTTTGCGGTCTATCACGCTGGTGAAATTACCATCAATAATGGTGTTATTGAAAGTGAAGGTCTCGGAGTTAGGGCCAATGAAAATTCAACTCTCGTAATGAATAATGGCCTTATTAAGACAAATTCAGATGACGACGTTGCAGTTAGCTTCCAGGATGGCTCAGTCGGTGTCTTTAATGGCGGCACCATCCTCGCAGAAAATGGCGTTGACGATAATAAAGGTAGCAATGGCATCGTCGGCTTTAAAAACTCAGATATTACAGTTAATGACGGCGTAGTTATTAAGTCATGGGGCAACGCCATTTCGGGCAACGGTTCCGACTCTGGTAGAAATGAAGGCACGAACGCCAAATTCACAGTTAACGCCGCAACGCTTATCGCATCACATGGCCTCGGAATTTATGCGCCACAAATTAATGGCGTAACAAAACTTAATGGTACTACGATTGTCGGTGTTGGTGGTGTTGAAATTCGCGCCGGCAGGCTTGAAGTTGATGATGTCCATATCACTGTCACAAGTCCATACTACGTTATAGGCAACGCCAACGGCTCAACTACAGTTGGTGCAGCAATCTCAGTTGCACAACACACCACCAAACAACCAATCGACGTCGTGATTAAAACTGGTGACTATGATGCCGTAGTTCCATTCAGCTTCACTAACCCAATGAACCACCCACAAGAAATTGTTGATCTTGTTACTATCTCAATTGAAGATGGCACCTTCAATACTATTAATGATGGTACCGTCTCAGTCTACGAAATTGAAATGAAATATATCTCTGGCGGTTATTATGATTTCCCTGTAGAAGACTACATTAAAGACGGCTATCAAGAAGTTCAAGTTGAACACAATAACAAACAAATGTATCACGTCGTTGGTCCACGCGATATCTACATTGAGGCTGGCAGCGAAGAATATATTACGAGCGTTTCAAAAAATCCAGCCGTTGAAACTGATGTAATTACAGTTGAAACTGGCGAAGCTCCTGAAGGCTACATGATTGTTGTCGAAGCCAAAGATGCATCAGGTCGTAAGATTAAGGTTCAGCAAAATAAGTTTACAATGCCAGATGCAAATGTTTATTTAAGTGCTAAGTTAGTTCCACTTTCACCAGATGTTCCAAACACTGGTGTTTCTGGAAACACCTGGATAGAATCAGCTACTCCAGCCTTCTCACTCGGCTCAATTATTTGCTCCGTCTTCGTTGCCTTGACCATTAGAAAAAGAAACAAAATAAAATCAGAAGAATAAAAAATCCCCCGGACTTGCCGGGGGATTTTTTTATTGCAAGATTAATACGATAAAGATAATTGCTGCAAGTGCTACACGGTAGTAACCAAATGCTTGAAGTGAATTCTTCTTTTCGAGGAACCTAATCACAAATGTGAGTGCAATCATACCGAAGACAAATGCAACGATGTTTGAGAAGATTAACATTCCGCAGTTTGCGCCAATGTAAGCACGTGATGTGCTAGACAAAAGTGATTTAAGACAAACGCCAATCATGATTGGAATTGATGCCATGAATGAATAGTTTGCTGAAGCTTTTGAATCCATACCCATTACGCGGCCAGCCAAGATGGTTGAACCAGAGCGAGAAACGCCAGGAATGAGAGCAAAAGTTTGGGCGAGACCAATGCCAAGAGCGCGCATTGGGGTTAGTTTTTCTTCATCTTTAAGTTTTGAGAAATGTGGAAGTTTCTCGACGAAAATCATCAAAAGACCAACTACACCAATTGCTGTAGCGATGGTCCAAAGTGATGAGAAGAATGAGGCGCTCTCGATGAACTTTGAAAGCAAAATTCCGATGATACCGGCTGGGATTGAGGTAAGAAGCAAGTTGATTGCCATATACCAGTCGTGCTTTTTAAAGATGTCGTTTAAGATTTTAATGATGCGCTTGCGGTAATACCAAAGCAACGCAAAGAGTGTACCGAAGTTAATGAGTTCCAAGAAAAGATGGAAATCTTCGGCGCGCCCGCCACCCAGTAATCTTTGCACTATTTCAAGGTGTCCAGACGAAGAAACTGGGATAAACTCCGTCACGCCTTGGGTGAGTCCTAAGACAAATGATTCAAATATATTCATAAAAGATATTATATTATACAAAAATGTAATGTCAAAACCATGAAAATAGGGGAATAACAGCGGTGAGGCTTTACTTTTTAGAGAAAATGTGTATAATATACCAAAAGAATATCAATTAACTAATTTTTTGAGTAAGGAAAATTAATGCCGATTATCAAATCTGCTAAAAAAGCTGCTCGCCAAGCAGAAAAACGCACCGCACATAACGGTCAAATCAAGAAGGCTATTAAGGCTGCTCTTAAAGCTTTCAAAGCTAACCCAACAGCTGAAAATCTTTCAAAGGCACAATCAGAATATGATAAAGCTGCTAAAAAAGGTTTAATCAAGAAAAACACCGCTAGCCGCCGCAAAGCAAATCTCGTAAAGATCGCTAAAGCTGCTAACGTCAAACCAGCTGCTAAAAAAGCTGTTAAGACTGCAAAACCAGCTGCAAAGCCAGCAACCAAAGCTGCTGCAAAACCAGCTGCAAAGAAAGCTACTGCTGCTAAAGCTCCAGCTAAAAAAGCTGCAACTACAAAGAAACCAGCTGCAAAGAAAACTGCTAAAAAAGAAGCTTAAATCTAAAAAAGACCCCAATAAACGGGGTCTTTTTTGTTGTATAATAGAGACATGCCAGAGTTGCCGGAAGTTGAAACAATTCGTCGTGGGCTCGAAGGGTTTATAAAAAATGCAAAAATCACGAAAGTGAAAATTTTTTGTGACAAATCTTTTATTGGTCCAAAGGAACTCGTCGAATCGAAAAAGGTTTTGGCTCTGCGTCGTCGTGGTAAGGCACTCCTAATTGATCTTGAAGGCGGTATTACGATGATGATTCATCTTCGTATGACCGGCCAACTGATTTTTAGAAGCGACAACGATTCTTTTGCTGGCGGCCATCCAACCGATTCATTTTTTACTGAACTTCCAAACAACCAAACTCGTGTCGAGTTTGAACTTGAAAATGGCAAACTTTTCTTTAATGACCAGCGTAAATTCGGCTTTGTGAAAGTGATTGAAACGACTGAAGTTGAAAGCGACAAATTTATTAAATCTCTCGCCAAAGAACCTTGGGATATGACTTTTGATGAGTTTAAGAAAAATCTAATGCGCCACAAAACTCAGCCAATCAAGGCTACGATTTTGGACCAAAAAGTGGTGGCGGGAGTAGGGAATATTTATGCAGACGAGTCGCTTTTTTACGCCGGAGTCCATCCAAAACGTGAGACCGGCAGCCTAACTGATGATGAAATTGAGAAACTACTTGAAGGTGCCAGAAAAACTATGCAGGCTAGTATTGATTCGGGTGGAAGTACTATGAAAACCTACGTCAAAGCGGACGGCACTAAAGGTGATTATCTCAGACTTTTTGCTAAAGTCTTCCGTCGTGAAGGCGAACCGTGCGAAAAATGTGGCACTGAAATTGTTAAAATTAGAGTAGCTGGACGCGGCACGCATATCTGTCCGCGTTGCCAGAAGGAGCAAAGATGATTCACGTTTATTATGGGGATAATCGTGCGGCTGCACTCGCTGCGGCGAAAAAAGTGCTAGGCGAAAACTACGAGGTAATTGACGCAGAAGAATTAACGCCGAGTGATTTGCCAAATATTTTTCTTGGCGCCACGCTTTTTGAAGAAAAACGTAAAATCCTAATTAAAAGTCTCGCCGAGCATAAAGAAAATTTTGAAGAAATTGAAAAATATCTCGACACCGAGCATGAAATTGTTGTTTTAGATAACAAATTAAATGGCACTTGGACCAGCGTAAAAAGTCTCAAAAAATCCACTAAAGCCGAACTGAAAGAGTTTAAACTTCCAGAGACTGTGGATCGATTTTTGGCCTTTAAGATTTTTGATACAGCCCTGATTAATTCAAAAAATGCCTACGAAATGCTGAAAAAAGCCGAGCTAACTGAGGATCCATTCATGATGACTGGTGCTTGGGCTACGAGCGCAATTAAGAATTTCAAAAAAGCAAAAACTGCAAAGAATCGCACGATTCTAAAGGAGCTCGCCAGAATTGATGCATTGCTAAAAAATAGTAAGTTTTCGGCTGAACCATGGATGCTGCTTGAAAGTTTTATTTTAAGGATGGGCACATTTTAAAAACTCTTGCAAAAACTCTAATAATATGCTAATGTTTAAGTATAAAAGGTCAAAATAAAAATGCCAACAGATACAAATCCTACAAATGACGCGAGCAATGCGCCTGTAAAAAAACCTGGCGTCGATGCTGCAAGTAGCGCTGTGAGTGATACTTCAAGTGACACCCCTACTTTTACTCCGACCTCAATCACGGATCGTTTGAGCGATAAGCTTCAGAAGGTCGCAGATGAAATCGACAAAGCCAATAATATTTTGGTGGCTCTTTCAAAGAACCCATCTGTTGACGAAATTTCTGCCGCACTTGCGCTGACCATGATTCTTGATTCACTCGGCAAGCACGTGACTGCAATTTATTCTGGCGAAACTCCAAACACGCTTGAATTTTTGCGTCCAAATGAGACTTTTGAAAAGAACACTAGCTCACTTCAAGATTTTATTATTGCTCTCGATAAGGAAAAAGCAGACCACTTGATTTACAAAGTGGAAGGTGACTACGTTAAAGTTTATATTACGCCGTACAAGACCACTTTGACAGAGAAAGATTTTGAGTTTTCACAAGGTGACTTTAATGTTGACCTCGTAATTTCACTCAACGTTAGCTCGGGTGAGTTGCTTGACGCTGCACTTTCTGAATATGGCCGCATTATGCACGATGCAACTGCAATCAATATCACGACTGGCGAAGCTGGTCGCTTTGCCGAACTTGAATGGAATGAACCTTCAAAATCATCGGTCTGTGAAATGATTGCTGATCTTGCTGAAAAACTTGGCTATGATAATTACACCCAACCTGTTGCAACTGCACTCCTTACCGGTATTGTTGCTGCAACTGAAAGATTCTCAAACGCCCGAACCACTTCCGAAACGATGGCGCTTTCATCAAAGTTGATGCAATCCGGCGCCGACCAACAACTCATTTCTACGAACATTATGCAACCGGAACCAGTGATTCCGACTCCTGTTCCAGCTCCAACGTTGGCTCCAGAACCAGCTCCTATTGTCGAGCCAACTCCTGAAGTCTCAGAACCAGCTCCAGCCACCGAGCCTGAGCCTATCACTCCTGCCGAACCAGCAGCTCCTGTTATTGAGCCTGCTGCTCCAGTCATCGAGCCAGTTATTACAGAGCGCGCTCCAGCTGAAGAACCAACTCCAGAAGTCGAGGAGCCAACTCCTGAACAACAACTCGAAAACTTAGTTGCAGCACAAAATCAAACTCAAGAATTGAATAATCCAATCATGGAAGAGCTTGCTGCGCAAACTCCAGCTGATGCTCCAGCTCCAATTGAAATTGTCCCATCTGAAATCTCACAAACCGAGCCACAAATTACGGCTCCAGTGATGACCAGTCCTTTTGATAATCCGGCAACACTTGCGCCAGCTGCTCCTACTGAACCACAAATTATTTCTCAAGGTAACGCCCTTCCTCAACAACCAAACACCGGCATTGAAGATGCTACTCCAGATTATGGTGCTTTGATGGATCAAGCTTTGATGGAAGCAATGGGTCAGTCTCAACCAGCTCCAGCTCAGCCAGAACCAATGATGCAAACCGCTCCAACAAATCCAGCCATCGCCTCAGCTCCAGCTGTCTCTGCTCAAGCTGCTGAATATGCAACGATTCCAAATATTGAATATGGCGCCACAACTCCAGTCGCTCAACCAGCTCCAGCTGCGCCAATGGGGCCAACTATTAACACGGTTGCTCCAGAACCAGTTCCAGCTCCAGCTCAGCCAGAGCCGATGATGCAAACTGCACCAGTAAACCCAGCAATTGCAGCTGCTCCAACAAATCCAGCCATCGCCTCAGCTCCAGCTGTTAATCCAGATATGTTTGAACTCCCACAGGCTCCAACTCCAGACATTGATTTTAACGCTCCAGTTATGCCACCAGCATTTATTACTCCTCCAACTGAGCCAATTTCAGTTCAACTAATGCAAACTCAACAACCAGTAGCTCCAGCTCAGCCAGAACCAGTAGCTCAGGCCGCTCCAGTAAATCCTGTAGCTCCAACCGCGCCAGCTGCTCCAGCTCAACCAGTTCCACCAGTTGAGCCACAACAATTTGGCATCACCTCTTCCGCTTTCCAAATCCCACCACAAGCCTAAGAAAAATCCCCCATTTTTGATATAATATTAGAAATGGAGGATAGATGAAAGAAAAATTTAAAGCGAAAATTAAGGAAAAAGTTTCTTTTTGGTATGAACTTATGACCACTATCGCGTCCGTGGTTTTTGTGGTCGTGATGGTCTTGGCGCTTGGCTACAGAATCTTCTTTTATAAAGAACTCAAAACTTTGCCAAAGCCAGAAGTTTCTGAAGGCATGCGCGGTGAGCTTGGCATTGATAAAAATGTCAACGAATCAACTATTGATGAATATTTAAATCGCCCAGACGCAGTCTATCGTGACATGCGCATGTTTAAAGATGATGCAAAATACGAAGCAATTGGCGGCGATTCATATCTTTCTGGTGTTGTCGATGGATTTGAAGTTGTGCCAATGCCATATCTCTACACTCCAACTGGCCTCCCGGAAGCAGTAGGGAAAGGCTATACTGGTAAAACCTTATTCAAGGCTAACGCAGACGGCACTTTCACTGCAAATTACAAAGAATCCAATAAAATCATGGAAGATTTGTTCCCGAAAGACAAAGTAATTTTCTTGATGTGTGGCGGTGGTGGCTATGCTGGCATGACCAAGAAACTTCTTGTCGCACTTGGTTGGGATGAAAATAAAATCTACAATGTCGGTGGCTATTGGTATTACGGCGGCAGCAATAGAACTGAAATCAAAGATGCAGACGGAAACTATGCATTCTGGAAAGCAAAATATCACGTCATCGATTTCTCACTTTTACATGAGGCAAAATAATGTCAGATAAAAAATCTGAAAAAGCAAAGAAATCCAAAAAACCATTCATCATTATAGGTGTTGTAGTTTTTACAACACTTGTGTTAGGATTGGTTGCCACAAAAGTCATCATTGATGGTCTAAAACAAGGCGAAGACTTTGTTGGAAAAGTTGCGATTGAAGCAGAGTATAAAAATACTGACGGCGCGATGATTGAAGTTGAAAAAGAATCGGATGACCCAGTAAAATACACGGAAGATTTGATTAAATCAAACAAAGAATTTGTGATGCTAATTTCAACTCCAGCTTGTTCTGAGGAAACGGCACGCTTCCGCGACTTTGTGAAAAAATATCAGAAAGACCACAAAATTTCGTTCTATTATCTCACGTCTGACTATGCTCAAGAATCTAGTATCAATGATACGATCAAATATTTCCCAACCGTCGCAATTTTTAAAGACGGCAAAATTGTAAAATTCCTGCGTTTCGATTCTGACGACGACATGAAATATTACAAGTCGTATGATGGCTTCGCAAAATGGTTTGAAAAATACGTGGAGCTCTAATGGAAGAGATTATTTTAATTGACAAACCAGAGGGAATTTCAAGTTTTGGCGTAGTGGCGCGAGTCCGCCGCAAGCTCCGCGACCGCGAAGGGAAGAAGATTAAAGTTGGACATACTGGCACGCTTGATCCATTTGCAACTGGGCTTTTGATTCTACTTGCTGGTAAAGCTACAAAACGTTCAAACGAGTTTCTGAAAAAAGACAAAGAATATGAAGCGACCGTTTTTCTTGGTAAAAAATCCACTACTGGCGACCCAGAAGGCGAGTTAATAGAAGTTTCAAAAACCGTCCCAACTAAAGACGAAATCACTAAGGCTTGCAAAAAACTCACTGGTGAAATTATGCAAAAAGTTCCAGCTTTCTCGGCCGTAAAAATCAATGGTGAGCGAGCTTACAAACTTGCGCGAAAAGGCGAAGAAGTTGAAATGCCAACCAGAAAAGTCACGATTTATGAACTAGAAATCCTAGACTATAATTATCCAGAATTAAAAATCAGAACCAAAGTTTCGTCCGGAACTTACATTAGGACGCTTGGTGAAGACCTAGGTGATTTACTTGGCACTGGTGCATATTTAACTGCACTTCGTCGCACCAAAATCGCCGACTACAAAGTTGAAGACGCTGTAAAACTTGATGAATACGAAGCATAAAATTCTACTTATGCTAAAATAATTATAGGATGGGAACGAACTATTTTTCAGTTTATAGAAAATCCAAGCTGAAAACGCTAGGCATTTTTGTGTTCTCATTATTAATTGCTACATCCGCAATATATTTTTACTCACCAACTTTTTTGTCTCATGCAGAAGAAAAAGACCTTGATGTAAATGTGAATGTAAATCCAATCATTTCCTTAAATCTGGATACAAATAGTGTAAGTTTTGATATCACACCGACCGCTGCTGGTATTTTTGACTCTGCGCCAATCGTTGCAACCGTAGATACGAATAGCACGGGTGGCTATGAGCTATACTTCTCGTCCGAAGATTCTGATACTGACATGACGAGCCTCGTGAGCGAATCTGTGATTGCATCCGATTTTTCAAGTACCGTTACTAGCTCAACTATGGCGGCAAATAAATGGGGTTATTCAACGGACGCTACGAATTTTGCAGCAATCCCGGCCCTAGCAGACCAAGTCGCACTGAAAAATCTGGATCACTATCCATCTTCGGCCGAAAAAACTAGCACAGTGAATTTCGGCGTAAAAATTAATGCCCAACTTCCTTCGGGCAGTTATTCAAAAACCGTAGTGTTCACGGCTATAGCACATCCGTCGCTTGAGCCAAATCGAAACCGCCTAGTTGAACTTACGAGTATGCAAGACCCAAATCTCGCCGAATACTGTAGCGAGACATATACGCCAATTAGTGCGACTGCCGCAAATATAACCAGCAAGGCATTCTTGGAAGATAGAACTCCAACTGCAACTTTGCAAGATTTGCGCGACGGCAAAAGCTATACCGTGAAAAAACTTGCCGACGGCAAATGTTGGATGACTGAAAACTTGGCGATTATCGACTGGGAAATTTCTGATGAGGATTCAAATCTCCCGGCCAATACATCATTTACGATTCCGACGAGCGATAAGTCAGCTATAAGCAGCGTATATAATACGCCTGGCGCTTACACCAGCTCAAACTATGGCACTTACTATAATTTCTTTACCGCCACTGCGGGTTGGGGTACCGACCAAGTTACTTCCGGTAATTCTCCAAAAGATATCTGTCCGAAGGGTTGGAGGATGCCAACCTCTTCTGGAGATTTTCAAACCTTGTGGAACAAGTACAACTCAAGGGCTTTGATGGGTGGCATCCCAGATTTTCAAGATACTGGGCGTATATATAATACCAATGAAGATGTTCAAGGTAGAGTAGGTTTCTTCTGGTCATCTACTGTTGCAAAGTGGAACGACGCGTCATATCTAGCAGTTCGTGATAATAGTAC
>CAMZAD010000002.1 GCA_947304155.1 uncultured Candidatus Saccharibacteria bacterium | reverse complement strand
TTATGCATTGACTTAACTAGCAATCGAAGTTCGATACTAATTAAGATGCAAGTCTATTTTTTCATCGTTGTCTAATTGTTAAATGAAACACTATTTAAAACAACGCTTCTTACGTATCTCTACGAGCGAGCGTTTATTGAATATCCGTTTCTGGATTTCCTCGCAGTGTTTCTCTTTTTCACAGAGGTTAGCAAAGCTAACTTGTTTAACTTGATACTTATTGTATCACGCATAAATGATAAATGCAAGACTTTTTTTGAAGATTTTTTGATTTTATTTGGAACCAGTTCTAATAGGGGTAGATTATTGACTTTTTTAGCGTTTTGTGCTATAATATAGACATATCACGTAAACATACCGATAAGGGAGGGAAAAGTATGAGTGGTGGAATATTATTTTTATTAATTGTTGCTGGAGTTTTAGTCTTACCTTACTTGTTACTGGTGCTTAAGGTGATACTCGCTGCATTATACAGTATCTTCGATAGTATCTTTAATAGCGGCAACTTCATGGACATTTAGTCCAAAAACGGCCTTTCGGCCGTTTTTTCTTGGTTTTATCTGTTATTTTTGGTCTTTTTGGGCGTCTCTAAAGGCTCTCAAGCGGCTTCTAATGCCACCTTGATCGCTCTGAATCCAGCGGATGCGGGCTGCAACGTCTACATGAGCCACATTAATTACCCTTGTTAACACTGGATTTTCAACCATTGGATCGAAGAAGTTGAAGAATCTTTCGGCGTGTTCGTCATCTCTAATATACTTCGCAGCGGCCCTAATATAGTCATCAGTGTGTTTATCAGAGATAGTATCTTCGACATATTTCCAGTTTTCATAGAGCCAATCAATCGCCTTTTCCCTGGTCCAGAAATTTGCAAGCATGCACATATATAATCTGAGGTGATCTTGTGGCTTGATAATATCTGGCTTTTTCAAGAGATTTAGCAATTTTTCAACATTTTTAGGCTTTTTGGCATCGGAAATCGCCATAATAATCTCAGCTTTAATAGATGGGTCAGCAATTTCATTGTGCATCTTTAAGAGATAATCAAAGGTTGCTTCATCTGTTTGCTTGAATTTTGCCTCGATTGCTAGGCTTCTGATTTCGTGATTAATCTCCATTAAATCGTCATTCCAGAGCTCAGATAAAGCGTCAATTGTCTTTTTGTCGTCCGCATAGAGCGCGAAAGCTAGAACAATATTTCTAAGTTTAGTGTCATTTTGATCTTCACCGCGTTTTGGCTTAAAACCAAGACGCTTAATATTTGGCGCGACTATATTATATATATACTGTTGCAAGATTGGGTGATACTCAGTATCTGGTGTAGCGAATACCTTAAGGCTACCCATAATGTTTGCCACAATATCGAAGACTGCTTCAGAAGTTTCTTCTTTAAACTTTGGAAGCAAATCCATCAATGAGCCGGTTGAAACAACAGGGGTAAGCGACAAAAGATGGCGGTCAATCAAGAGGCGGAGGCGCTGTTCGGTCGTGAGTTTATCAAATCTAGCAATTTTTTCTTCAAATTCTGGGGCAGAAAGGTTAATAATATAGTGGCCAGACATATCGTCCATAATCTTAGGAAGTGGCCATCTACTATCATCAGTTGCACCGTTAATCATGAAGCGCTGCTGAGCCATATCGGTGAGCATTGGATAACCAGGTTGAGTAATCCAGGCATCCATGAACTCTTTAACATCAAAATCAGCATGTGGTTGCAAAGCTGCCCAGAGGTCATCACCGGTAGTATTGCCGTATTTGTGCTTTTTGAAGTAGCTCTTCAAACCGGCAAAGAAGCTGCGCTCGCCCATAATACGCATCAACATACGCATCAAGCGAGAACCTTTAGCGTAGACAATTGAGCCATCAAAGAGGGTTGCAATCTCATCTGGGTCGTCAATATCTTGTTGAACTGGTTGAACACCAGGGATAGCGTCCTTCATCAGAGCAGAAAGACAGTCGTAGGTGTAATATTCTTCCCAAATATTCCAATCTGGATGGAGTTTGTCAATTGCGTAATATTCCATCATATTTGCAAACGACTCATTCAACCAGAGATATTCCCACCATTTCATCGTCACAAGGTTACCAAACCACTGATGTGAAAGTTCGTGTGCAATCACGGTCGCAACATAATCTCTCTTGTGTTTTGGCGTTTTTTCATCTGCAAGGAGACAAGATTCACGATAAGTCACAAGTCCCCAGTTTTCCATGGCGCCAGCTTCGAAATCTGGAATTGCCACCTGGTCGAGCTTTGGCAAAGGATATTTTACATCAAACAAATCATCATAAAAATCAATTACTTCCGCCGCAATTTGGCTTGGGAATTTAAGCATTGATTTCGATTGATTTAAAACAGCGTAGGTATTAATTTCAACACCATGAGTCGTAATAGTTGAAACTTTATTAAAGCGGCCCATCACGAAAGCAACAAGATAAGTCGACATCTTTGGAGTGGTTTCAAATTCAACAATTTTGCGCTTAACCTTCGTATCGAGGTTGACGCCGCCTTCCGGATTTTCATCTGGGTCAACTGAAGTATACTCAAGCACGCGCTCGCTTTTAATTGGCATGTTGCCGATAATCGTATCTTCAGGGTCAGTAGCGATGATTTTAAGGTCAAAAGTAGCTTTAGCTTCTGGCTCATCGACGCACGGGAAACCTTCGCGAGCATAGTGACTCTCGAATTGAGTTGAAACGATGCGCTCCTCCTTGCCGTCGAGATTATAAGTAGAGAGGTAAACACCTTCCATATCGTGCGCAAGATGGAAGCTATATTTAATATCAATCTTAACTGCGCCGTTTTCGACATCAAAAATCTCAAGAATGTGGTTGCCTGATTGGAACTTTTTGCGTTCGTCATTAACGACGACACTGATAATTTTCTGGTCTTTAGAATGGAGTTTGAGGCTGTCGCCAACTTTTTCACCAGAAATTATGACATGACCTTGAACTTCTTCAGTATATTTATTGATACGAAGCTCAATATTGTAATTTTCTGGTTTAAATCCCTTAATAAGTCGTTCCATTTTCCTCCATTCTTTCGTTTTTATTCAATTACCGCTTTAATTCTTCTAATTCCGGCGGAGCTTGCTTCTTCTTTTTTGATTTTGAATTTACCAATTTGACCAGTGTGTTCAACGTGTGGGCCGCCACAGACTTCGCGAGAAACTGGATTTTCGGTGTCACCAATTTCGTAAATCTTCACGATATCTGGATACTTATCCCAGAACATTGCTTTAACTTTCAAAGTGTCTTTTGCGTAGTCTTTTTCAACTTCTCTAAATGAGACTGGAAGATCGGCTGCAATCCATTCATTAACTTGGTCTTCAAGAATCTTCTTTTCTTCGTCGGTCAACTTATGGTCAACATTGAAATCAAGACGCATACGTTCAGGAGTAATATTGCTACCGTGCTGGCGTGCATCTGGGTTAATATATTTCTGAATTGCGGCAAGAAGAAGGTGAGTTGCGGTGTGATATTTGGTTGAAGTTTCACCATGGTCTTCGAGACCGCCCTTGAACATACCCTTTGAGGCAGTTTGGCTGCGTTCGCGTTGTTCCTTTAGGGCTGCGTCAAATTCTTCTTTATAGTTTTCAGAGAGTTTAATTCCCTGGTGGTAAGCTTCTTCAACAGACACTTCAAATGGGAAGCCATAGGTATCTTGAAGTTTAAAGAGGTCATAGCCAGTGAGGCCACCCTCGTTTGAACCTACTTTCTCAATCATCTTATGCATTTCTTTAAGGCCTTTGTTCAAGGTCTGACGGAAAGCACGTTCTTCTTTTTCAAGAGTTGCGATTGCATCTTCACGAGTAGTGAGGATTGAATCTGGAAGGTCCTTGTAGTTTTCAGCAATGATTGGGATGATTTCAGAGATGAAATCTTGGGCAATACCAAGATCAAGCGCCTTTAAGATTGCACGGCGAATCAAACGACGGAGCGCATAACCCTGTTGTTTGTTGCTTGGTTTAAGACCTTGAGCAGAAAGGAGATATGAACCACGAAGGTGATCTGCGATAATACGCATTTCGTCGGTGTTATTGTCATAAGATTTGCCAGAAATTTCTTCAAGTTTATCGATAATTGGCTTCAAAAGTGAAATCTTAAAGACGTCAAAGCTATCAATTGAAGCTGCGGTAATACGTTCGAGACCGCCACCGAAGTCGACGTTTTTATTCTCAAGTTCAGAGAAAGTGCCATCTTCATTGCGTTTGTATTGCATGAAGACTTGGTTGCCGATTTCCATGAAGCGTGCGCCATCTGAAGCTGGGTGAGACTTGCCATATTTTGCAACGTCTTGTTTGTCTTCACCAAAATCATAGAAGACCTCAGAATCTGGACCACATGGGTCGCCGATTGGGGTGGTTTCAATTCCACCGCCGCGGCTCCACCAGTTCTCTTTGTCATCATAGAAGAAGATATGTTCGCCAGGCATTACGCCACGCTCATCACCATCTTTAGCAGAGCCAATTTCAGCAATTTTAGCGTCGACGCCAGCTTTTTTGAAAACCTCTTGCCAGATTTCAGCAGCTTCAACATCTTTTGGAATGCCATATTTTTCATTACCAATAAAGCAAGTGACATAGATTTTGTTTGGATCAAGGCCGACAACTTCGGTCAAGAATTCAAAGAATGCAGGAATTTGTTCTTTTTTGAAATAGTCACCAAGCGACCAGTTACCGAGCATTTCAAAAACGGTCGTGTGCCTTGGGTCGCCAACATCTTCAATATCCTGAAGGCGCAATGATGGCTGTGAGTCAGAAAGACGTTTGCCGTCTTTATGTGGTTTACCTAAGAGATATGGCAAAAGTGGCTGCATACCAGAGCCAGTAAATAAAGTTGTTGGGTCATTTTCAAGCACGAGCGGAGCCGGAGCGATAACTTTGTGACCGCGCTTCTCTTGAAACTCTAAAAATTTCTGTCTAATTTCACTTGCATTCATACAGGTAATTTTAGCACAAAAATCCCCTTAAATAAAGAGCTAGATTTGATTTTTAAGCATAAATGTGATATAATATAAGTATAGGTTATTTCAAGATGCCGCCGCCGAGACAAACTTCATCTTTATAGATGACTGCAGATTGTCCGCTCGCGGTCTTTTTTATTTCGTCTTCAAATTCGAGCGTCACAGTGCCGGCGCCATTTTCGGTGTCGCCTGCAATATTTTTAATGATAGCTTTTTCAAGTTTTGCACGGTGACGAAGACGCACTTCAACTGGCGTATTTTCTACTAAATTCTCGCGCAAAATTACGTCTTTAAGCTCCAAAGTTTTCACCCAAAGATTTTCATCGTTCAAGTTCTTTGAGACATAAACTTCGTTTTTGTCCATGTCTTTTCCAACTACATAATATGGCAAACCGCCACCAACATTAAGGCCGTGGCGTTGGCCGATTGTGAAGAAAATTGCGCCGTCGTGAAAGCCAAGTGTTTCGCCAGTTTCACGTTCAATAATCTTGCCAGGCTTCAAATATTTTTCTTTATCTTCGGTTGATTTCAAATACTCTTTTAGAAAGTCTTTCATACCAACATCACCAACAAAACAGACACCCATTGATTCCTTTTTATAAGCATTATCGAGGCCTTTTTCTGCCGCTAGCTTCTTTACGTCTGGTTTTTCCATATCACCAATTGGGAAAATTGTGTGGGCGATAGCATCTTTTGAAATGCGATATAAGAAATAAGTTTGATCCTTGTTTTCATCAACAGCACGAAGTAACTTATCGCCATTCGATTTGGCGTAGTGACCAGTGGCGATAAAATCTGCACCTTTTTCGCGCGAAATGTCATAGAAAAGTTTGAATTTAATTTCCTGATTACACATCACGTCTGGGTTTGGCGTGTTGCCTTTTTTGAATTCAGCCAACATATAATCGACAACTTTTTGTTTATATTCAGTTTCAAAATCAAAGACCATAAAATCAATGCCGAGCTTAGTTGCAACACGTTTTGCATCAGCTAAATCTTCTGCCCATGGGCATTTCATACCGGGCAAATCCTTAGACCAGTTTTTCATATAAACGCCAACAACGTGGTAACCTTGCTCTTTCAAAAGCACAGCAGAAACACTTGAATCAACGCCGCCACTCATGCCAACAAAAACCGTCTTATTAGAATTAGAAAATAGTTCTTTTTTCTGTTCATTAACAACGCGAGCAATTTTTTGAGCGGCGAGCGCGACGTTTTCTTCGTCGTTCATCATGCCAAGGCTAATGCGAATTGAGCCAGCAATTTCTGAGTCCGTTAGGCCAATCGCCTTTAGAACATGAGATTTTTTGCCTTTTGAAGCAGCGCAAGCTGCGCCGGTTGAAACATAGACACCTTCGTTTTCAAGTAAATAAATCAAGCGTTCTGCATCGGCTCCGTCAAAACAAATTGGAATAAAACTTGCGAGTTGATGTTTCTTATTGCCGAGATATTTTAACTCAACATTTTTATCAAGGTTTTCTTCCAAAGTTTTCTTAAAAAGACTTGCAAGTTTTTCATATTTTTTACGATTACCATTCACGTGTTCTTTGGCGATTTTTGCAGCAGTAGCAAAGCCAACTAGACTTGCAACGTTTTCCGTACCGCTTCTTAAACCCATTTCCTGTCCACCGCCAAAAGTGATTGGTGAAAGTTTAATGCCGTGTGCAACATAGAGTGCGCCAATTCCCTTTGGACCATAAACTTTTGCGGAGTTGATTGTAAGCATATCAACGCCAAGGCGTGAGACATAAATATCAATTAAACTCATCGCTTGGCTAGCATCAGAATGGAGGTAAATTGGCGTTTCAATGCCGCGAGACAAACGAGCTAAGCGGATTTTTTTAATAATTTCAGCGATTTCAGAAAGTGGCTCAATTGTGCCGATTTCATTATTTGCAAGCGCAACAGAAATTAAAACTGTGTTATCGTCAATTTTTGCTTCTAAATCTTTCAAATCGATGTAGCCAGTTTTATCAACTTCAATTTCGCGAACTTCGGCTGCAAAATTCTTTGCCGCTTCACGCACGGATGCGTGTTCAATTTTAGAGATTAAGCAGTTGGCATTTTTGTAGTTTTTAAGGGCTGTAAATGCGAGATTAATTGACTCGGTTGCACCAGCCGTAATTACTAGGTCGTTGCCTTTTGCGCCGATTGTGTGTGCAAGTTCATCCTTAGAATCTTCATAAATTTTGCGAACATGTTTTGCTGGCAAGTAAGCAGCTGAAGGATTATAAAAAAGCTCAGAAAAGTATGGTTTCATCGCATCAAAAACTTTGCTCGAAACCGGTGTGGCCGCAGCATAATCAAGGTAGACTTCTGGCTCTTTTTCCATATCTATATTATATAATATTTTTGCTTATTTTTCAAGCTTAACGCGATTGGAATTTGAACAAATCGAAGCAGTTTTCAGTGGTTTTTTGCATCACTTCGTCAACCGAGACGTTGAGTTTTTCGGCTAGCCACTTTGCAATGTCCGGAATATAACTTGATTCATTCTGCTCGCCACGATGTGGGATTGGCGCAAGAAATGGCGCGTCAGTCTCAAGCAAGATTTTATCTAGTGGCGGCAAAGGTAAGGTTGAATAGGTCGCAAGCCCGTTCACGCCAACATAAAATCCGCGCTCTAAGACTTTCTTTAAGGTCTTTTTTGAATCTGTAAATGAGTGAACTACGCCACGCACAGTTGGGTGCTGGTCAATGATTTCAAAAAAGTCATCAAACGCTTCGCGCACATGAAAAATCAATGGTAAATCATATTTTTCGGCTAGTTCAATCATTTCAACAAAGAGTTTTTTCTGCTCTTTTTTATCTTCTTCGGGGTCGTCTACTTCGTCCAAGAAATGATAGTCAAGCCCAACTTCACCAATTGCGACCGGCATATCAATCTTAAAATCTGGCTCTTCGCGCTCTTTTTGCCACTCGTTTGGATGTATGCCGTATGACCAGAAAAGTCTTTCATGTTTACCGTCGCGGCTCATCGCAAAATCGCGCGCTTCAAACGAATCTTTATCATCCGTGCCAATTAAAATCATCTTTTTAACATTACAGTCATAGGCGCGTTGAATCAAAATATCACGCTCGTGCGGCGCAAAGAATTCTTCGTCGTGCATGTGGCAGTGTGAATCAATAAAATAATCCATAACGTCCTTAAACTACATTACTGGAGCACCTTCGGCAATAAATTGCTGATATAACTCTGGTTCTTCGCGTAGACCAATCATAAATTCATAAACAATATGGACCGGGAGATGTGGTAATTCTTCAGACAATGCTTTGGCAGTCCAGTTAGCAGAAACTACGGCGCCTTCAGCTTTATACTCGCCAGTTTTTGTAAACTCTAAGAATTCTGCAAAAATGTCTGGAAATTTTTTGAGATTTTTAACATAGTTTCTGGCCGTAAATGAATCTATGCCAACTTTCTCCATCAGATATTTTTTTATTTCAGCTTCTTCCATTTCTACCTTTCCTAGCTTAGTTGAGTTATATCCTCATCTTTTAATCCATCTCTTAAACTTTGGGGTTTTTTCAAGCCAGCAATCTTGCGACAACGTTTTTCAAAACTATCACCAAAAGCCCAGGCTTCTTTTTCAAGCAGTTGAGTGCGATAACCTTTATAGTCATCGTTATGATCTGCATAGAAGAAAAAGTTAATTCGATAGAGGGCGCGTTGTCTCTTATCAATATTTCTTCCTGCCCATTGGTGTGCGTGCCAGGTTTCGTGTGCAATTAAATTCAAACGATTTAAGATATTCTCATCAACTTTCGGCCTTGTTAATAACTTACCGATCCTGCTTAGTATATTCTCTGGTTTTTGAGCCGATTGAACAGTTAGGGCCCTATCTCTATTCCTACCAGTTCTCTCCATTACGTCTCTATAAATAACAACAGAATGAGAGCTTCTCTCATAACAACCCTGTGTGGAACTATCTTCTGATTCAGTCTCATATCTAATTCCTGGTGGATTATTATCCAGCCCTAATACTGGACAGAGCGCATTAATCAATAGACTGTCGGCATAATCTGGGTTTTTTAGATATTCATGCATGATAGCTTTAATCTCTTCGTCCGGAATCTTGTTAAGCGCATCGTTTACTTCTTTTTCTACGGCTTTATCGTCAACTTTAGTATAAATATCAGGATGTAGGGTTTTTGCATCTGCTAGCGAAGCTTTAAACTCTTTGCTCTCATAAAAATTTTTATCCGAATACCAAACTGCTTTAATATCATCTATTTCATCATCTGGTATATCACTTTTTTCACCATAAGCACGTTCAACTAAGCGCTCGCAGTATTTTTCCCTCAAAAACGGGTCTCTTAGCAATTCGCCAAGCATCTTTGGATTTCGGTCTACAATTCTATCAATTACCGATTCTACAAATTGACCTTGTTCGTCCGTATAGGATTGGGCGATTTCCGCTCCTTGATATTTTTTCTCTCGCCATTCTGGGCTTATGAAAATTGCAGCCGCCGCACCACTACGCTCAAATCCTTCATCAAGTTCCCAAATAGTCTGAGCTAAAGCGAGATTCTTATCACCAATCTCTTTTACCATCTCGTTATATCCACCACCAGTCTCATACTTGACTCTGCGATTTCTTAAGAATGGGTCATTTTTTATCTCTTCAGCAAGCTCAGATTCAGAAAGGATAGTTGCAATATTATTTGTGACCTCTTCTATGATGTTTTCTGGAATTGGATTACTATCAATGGTTGCTACAATTAATCGACTTTGAATACCCCATGACATAATACTAACGCCTGGCACAACTTCCACGTCTGCATGAGCTGACATTGTATAGGAATCATAATCATCTCGTCTGCCGCTATCATACAGATTTTTCGCGAAAAAACCGAGTTTATCGCCATAGTGTTTTAATGCAAATTCTTTATTCTCTTCAAACTCATTTTTTTCAGCTGAAGTTTCTTGCTTTTGATTTTGTTTTTCGTTTTTATTCTCTTCTGGAGTATTATTTTCGGCCTCTGGAGCAAAATCTACATCTTCTAGAGCATCCCAATCCAAAAAACCGTCAGAATCGAAAGGGACTTTAAAATTTTCACCATTCATAGTTCTATTATATCACTTGTTTTGCGGGGTATTGTGTTGGCTTAGCGAGCAACGCAACGGATATTGTTCCCGTGGCCCTTATCACCAGTATCTTGCGGGCGAACATGAACCTCTTCATAGAAGTTTAATTTATAAGTTGAATTTTGTGAACTAGTAGCAGTAGAAGACTGCATGAACCCAAGTGAACCCTGGCCACTCATAGGACCATTAAGATAATTATAGTATCCAGCACGTACGAAATTATACGGAGTAGATATTATAATAGCAGGCGTCTTAATGTCCGCAACAATCCAAAGATTATACCAACTCTTGTCTGCAGTTGTACCGAGTGGTAACATCCAACCTTTTGGACAGATAGAATCATTCACACTTCTTGAAGTTACTTCGTAGGTTCCGCTTCCGGCGGTTGCAGCAAACCAGTTATAGTAAACGCCCGCTTTTTCCCAATCATATTCAGCACCTGAGGCGGTTGGAGTACTAGATTTATTAGTTCCACCCTGAAAGTATCTATCCGAAGCGATTGGATAATATGAATATGCAGCTGAGGCTGCGGTTTCATAGTATCCTGGCCAGGCACTGGCAGCCAAAATGGTTGTATATGTTGAGTTACTTGGAATCCATGATGTCTTAGTATTAAGGTCTGTCTTTTCATTTGTAAGAGCCTCTGTTGAATCTAACATAAGCTCAAGGTTTTGACTCATCCAACAGTTTCCATCGGCTAGCTTTGAAACAAGGTAATATTTGCCATCACGTGTATCCTGCAAACTCTTTCTTGGGACGCGAGTATTATCACCATGATATGAACCGTCCCAGTCTAATGCAGTCGCAGTATTTACTGGAGTAGTAGTATTAGCACAAATTTCTGGAGTCATCTGCTGCATAGTTGTGATTGAATGAAGAGTTGGAACTGCACTTGGATGAGCGATGGCCGAGAAAACCACTTTCTTAGAGTAAGCACCTGAAGGGAGGGTGCTATCAATTTTAGTACCAATAGTTATCATAGTATCTTTCTCTGAGCTAGTTGGAACGTGATTTAGGTCTTTGATTTTTATCTGATCTGCTAGGGCTGGGATTTTATTAAAGTTGGTGGCGTCGAGAGAATATCCCCATTTATTTGCCAGCATAGACGAACTCGTTACGGCAGAGTTGAAGTCTGAAGCGATAGTAGATTCTGAAACGAGACTCATTAGAGAGGTGCCACTATCTTCTGAAGAGAAATACAATTCGTAGCCACCAGTACTATTAGTATCTACTGTCGCAATGATTGAGCCAGAATCGAAGACACCAGCTGAGGTTGGGGTAATATTAAAATTTAAAGCGCTTTTATCTAAAGAAAGTGAGACGATTGGATTAACATTTACCGTAACATCAACAGTTTTTTCTTCAGCGTTAGATCTTATGACTGGAGCAAAAATCAACAAAGCAGAGGCCGCAACAAGAAGCGAACCCGAGAAGACGGCGAGGCTTGAAATCTTATTAGTTTTATTATTAGTTTTCTTCATGTTTTACCTTGCTACACAGCGTATATTAAAACCATAGCCCTTAAGGCTGTAATCTCGTGGTAAGACACTTGCAGAGCTGAAATATAGATAGTAGACGCTATCCTGTGAGTAGGCGGTAGAAGACCAAATGTGTCCGCGCGAGCCCTGATATTCCATATCACCATTATTCAAGTGAAAGAAGCCGGCACGAAGAAAATTAAGTGGGGAGCTTATTATATTGGTGGTGCTTGCACTATATTTTGTAGCCAGGAGATAATAAAAACTCTTATTATCGGTCGTGCCAAGTGGAAGCATCCAACCTTTAGGACAGATGGAATCACTTGCATTACCGCTCGTCATAGTATAAGTGCCACTTCCGGCGGTAGCTGAATACCAGTTATAATAAATGCCTGTCTTCTCCCAGTCATACGAAGTACCTGAAGCGGTTGGAGCGCTAGATTTTGATGTGCCACCTTGATAATAACGGTCCGAGGCGATTGGATAATACGAATACGTAGCGGTGGACACATTAGCATTTGAAGCTGGCCAAGTATTTGAGGTTGGAACTCCCGTTAATGTGGAGTTCTCTGGAGTCCAAGATGTCCTAGTATTAAGGTCTGTCGTAGCGTTTGTAAGCGCAGTACTAGAATCAAGCATAAGTTCTAGGTTTTGACTCATCCAACAGTTACCGTCTGCAAGTTTTGAGACGAGATAATATTTGCCATCGCGAGTGTCCTTGAGGCTCTTTCTTGGAACATAAGTGTTGTCGCCATGATATGAACCATCCCAGTCAAATCTGGTGGCAGAAGCTAATGGAGTTGTAGTTTCAGCACAAATAGTTGAATTCATCTGTTGCATAGTTGTAATTGTATGTAGAGTTGGAACTAAGCTTTCATGTGCAATAGCTGAGAATTTTACGACCTTGCTATAGACACCAGAGTCAATAGTGTCGTCAATTTTAATACCAATATTTACTGTAGTATTTCTTTCGAACGAGGTTGGGAAGTGATCTAGGTCTTTGATTTTAGTTTGGTTAGCTAGGGTAGGAATTTTATTGAAGTTGGTATTGTCTAGAGAGTATCCCCATTTGTTAACGCCCATGTTTGCAAGAGTTACGGCTGAGTTAAAGTCTGAGACGATAGTATCTGAAGCAGTAGTACTGGTCATGGCAGTAGTGTTATCTTCTGACGAGAAGTAGAGCTCATAGCCACCGGTGCTATTAGTATCTACAGTAGCTACTACTGGTTTTGATTCTGAGCTACCGCCAGCAAGTGGAGAGAGCGTGAAGTTTAGAAGAGATTCGTCTGTGGTGATAGCAAGGACTGGCCTTACAATAGTTTCAACTTCTGCGCTGGATTCGGCAGCGTTAGACTTTATAATTGGAGCAAAAGTTAGAACCGCGGAAGCCGCAACAAGAAGCGAGCCTGAGAAGATGGCGAGAGTTGAGACTTTATTGGATTTCTTTTTGATATTTCTCATTTTTACCTTGCTACACAACGCACATTAAAGCCGTAGCTTTTACCACTTTCGTATTGTTGAACATTATCTTTAGGATAGAAGCCCAGATCGTATGCGAGAATCTGCGAGTAGACAGTCGAAGACCAAAGGCGTCCATCCACATGCGACATAGACGAATAAACCATAAAGCCATTAGCACCATTATAATTAAGGTAGTAGCCGGCATAAAGGAAATTAACTGGCGAGCTTGTCATTTTTTGGCTGCCATATTTTCCAGGTACGAGGTTATAGAGGCTTTTATTTTCCGTTGTACCAAGCGGAAGCATCCAGCCTTTAGGGCAGATGGAGTCTTCTGCGTTGCCACTTGTCATAGCATAGGTGCCACTTCCAGCTGTAGCAGAGTACCAGTTATAGTAGATACCAGCTTTTTCCCAGTCATATTCAACACCAGAGTCGGTTGGAGTACTGGTTCTTGTTGTTCCACCTTGGAAATATCGATTTGAGGCGATTGGATAATATGAATAGGCTGCAGAGGAAGCAGCTTCGTTATCAGCCGGCCAAGTACTCGTAGTTGGGACTTCAGTAAAGGTTGAATTTTCTGGGGTCCACGACGTTTTAGTGTTCAGGTCTGTCCTCTCATTCGTGAGAGCCTTAGTTGAATCGAGCATCAATTCAAGGTTTTGACTCATCCAGCAGTTACCGTCTGCGAGTTTTGAAACAAGGTAATACTTACCATCACGGGTGTCTTGTAAGCTATTTCTTGGAACATAATTGTTGTCACCATGATATGTGCCATCCCAGTCCAAAGCAGTCACAGTATTTTTTGGCTTAGTAGTATTAGCACAGATTTCTGGAGTCATCTGCTGCATGGTTGTAATGGTATGTAGAGTCGGGATTAAGCTTGGGTGAGCAATAGCCGAGAAGACTACCTTCTTAGAATAAGCACCAGATGGAAGTGAGCTATCAATTTTTGTGCCAATAGTTACTGTAGTATCTTTCTCTGAACTAGTCGGGAAGTGATTTAAGTCTTTGATTTTTACTTGGTCTGCGAGGGCTGGAACCCTATTGAAATTTGTAGCATCGGTTGAATAGCCCCATTTATTTGCAAGCATAGATGAACTTGTTACGGCAGAGTTAAAGTCTGAAGCAATCGTAGACTCGGAAACTAAACTCGTCATGGCAGTAGAACTGTCCTCAGAGGAGAAGTAGAGTTCGTATCCACCAGTGCTGTTTGTGTCTACGATTGCTATGATGGAGCCAGAGTCAAAGACGCCAGTTGAAGTTGGAGTAATATTAAAATTTAGGGCACTTTTATCAAGAGAGAGTGAGACGATTGGATTAACATTTACCGTAACATCAACGGATTCTTCGGCAGCATTAGTCCTAATAACTGGAGCAAGAAACATAACAGCAGAGGTTGCAGCAAGCAGTGAGCCCGAAAAAACAGCAAGCTTACTTATGCTACTATTTTTTATGCAAGTCTTCATTATAAATGTTTCCTAAATTTAGTTTAATTTTAGCATAAGCGTCTCTTTATAGTCAACAAAAAGAGAGCCCGTGAAGACTCTCTTTAAGGTTTTAAGCGCGGTTTTCCCTTTTTCTTTTGATTGGGTCGAGTTGACGTTTCCTGAGGCGAAGATTCTTTGGTGTAACTTCAAGAAGTTCGTCGTCAAGCAAGAAGTCAAGACATTGTTCAAGGCTGAGCTGGGTGTATGGTGTAAGTTGGATTGCGCCATCAGAAGCGTGGGTACGCATGTTAGTAAGTTGCTTCTCACGGCAAATATTAATATCAATGTCATCTTTCTTGTTTGAAAGACCAACAATCATACCTTGGTAAACTGCGGCTTGTGGTGGAATGAAGAGTACGCCACGAGCTTGTGCAGCATCAAGTGCATAAGCAGTTGAAGTGCCAGTTTCAAAGCTGATCAAGGCGCCATTACGTTCTGGCTTGTACTTTGAATCTGCTGGTTTGTAGCCCTTTGGAATTGAGCTCATAATCACAGTACCTTTTGTAGCAGTAAGGAGATTATTGCGAAGACCAATGAGTGCAGCAGTGGTAATTTCATAAGTAAAGCGAGTTGAGCCGGTAGTAGTAAGTTCTTGGGACTTCATATCAGCTTTTCTGATACCCATTTCCTGAGAAACTGGGCCAACGTATTCAGAATCAACTTCAATTGTAAGTTCCTCGATTGGCTCACATTTTACGCCATCAATTTCTTTATAAACCACTTCTGGACGACCAGCTTCAAGTTCGTAACCTTCACGGCGCATAGTTTCAATCAAGACTGAAAGGTGAAGCTCGCCACGACCAGAGACTTTATAGCCAAGACCGTCTGGTTGAATCTTAAGAGCGATGTTAGTTTCAAGCTCCTTTTCAAGACGCTCAGCGATTTGACGTGAAGTAGTAAATTCACCTTCTTTACCTTTTAGTGGTGAAGTGTTTGGACCAATGTAAATTGAAAGCGTTGGTGGCTCAAGCTCGATAGTTGGGAGAGCTTCTGGATTATCGCCACTAGCAATGGTGTCACCAATGTTTACATCAGAAACACCAGTAAGAGCAACAATGTCGCCAGCAAAAGCTTCTTGAACTTCCTCTTTTGCGAGGCCACGATAGGTGAAGATTTTATCAATTTTAGCCATTTTTGAGGTGATTTTTGGTTCACCATTTTCAAATTCAGTTTTAAGCACGCGAATGGTTTCGCCGTGTTTGAGTTTGCCACGATGGATTTTACCGATGGCATATTTACCAAGATAGTTATCAGCAGCAAGTGCAGCAACGAGAAGTTGTGCGCCTTTGCCTTCGTTTTCATCAATTTTTGGAGCAGGAATATCGTTGATGATTGATTCAAAAATCACATGGAGATCATCATCAAGGTCGGTAGTTTTACCAGCTTTGCCATCGCGAGCAACAGCATAGTAAATTGGGTAGCTAAGTTGTGATTCGTCAGTTGCGAGCTCGAGGAAGAGGTCAGCAATTTCAGATTCAACCTCAGAAATACGTGCAGCAGGCTTATCAATTTTATTAATCACAACTACTGGCTTCAAATGAAGGCTGAGTGCCTTTTGAAGCACGAATTTAGTCTGTGGCATTGGGCCCTCTTGAGCGTCAACGATAAGGATTACACCATCAGCCATGTTGAGTGTGCGTTCAACCTCACCAGAGAAATCGGCGTGGCCTGGGGTATCAATAATATTAATTTTGTAGCCATCATAATAGACAGCGGTTTGTTTTGCGGTGATTGTAATGCCGCGCTCATGCTCTTGGTCCATTGAGTCCATGATAAGAGTTTGGCTCATTTCAGCCTGGTTATCACGGAAAGTGTGGGATTGCTTCAAAAGTGCATCAACAAGAGTCGTCTTACCATGGTCGACGTGAGCAATAATAGCAACATTACGGATTTTATTCTGATCCATACTACTCCATAAATTTGATTAATAAAAAAATCTTGGTTGATTATACCATAAAATAAGCATTTTTACAAGAGGTAAAGCTAGCCTTTTAGAGCTTTTTTGAGAGCCTTTTTATAAATCTGTTTTGCGGTTTGGTAATACTCTGGACGTTTTGCAGCAAAGTGGCTCATACAGACACTAGAATTGATTTCCAAAATCTCAAGGCCATGTTCCTCAGTATCAATCACATCAACACTGGCAAATTCAAAGCCAATACACTTGTAGCTACGTTTAGCGAGCTGAGCGATTTTATCATAGCGTTCATCTTTTTCGTCAACAACTTCAACGTCAGCACCATAGGCCAAATTTCTAAATTCCATGTGGCGTTTTTTAAGCATCACTGGCTTAATCTTGTCGAAGATAAGTTCTGGTTTGCCGTTTAACATAATTACACGATATTCGTGCTCAATTTTGCGATATGGGCTTAAAACAACTTCTTTTTCTGTAACAAAAAGTTTTTTAGCGGCCTTCATAATTTTGCGCTTTGACTTATAAAGACCAACACCTTGACCACTACATCCTCTTGCTGGCTTCACAACAATTGGTAAATGTTCTTTTTTAATGATTAGTTTTACGCGCCTTTTATTACGTTTTCTCTGGTCACCATAGTATGCATAATACAAAGGTTGATAGATTTCGTAATGAGGGACAGCCGGGATTTTATTGTCCTTTAAAATCTCATAAGTAATGCCTTTATTTCTACAAAAATGATACGACAAGGCCGAGTTTAAGCTAAAGTCGCGGCCTCTGATATAAAACTTCTTATTTCCACGTTTTAATCTATAAACATCATCCACTAAGCGACAGAGTTCGAGCCCACTTTCCTTAGCGATTTCACACAAGATTCTAAGCTGAATATCTTTATCATTCATTAGCTTTATAATATCACATTTTTTAAAATACTTGATTTTTTTACAATAATAGCGTATAATATGATAGTACCAATTTGGGTCGGTAGCTCAGCTGGTTAGAGCACGGGCCTTTTAAGCCCGGTGTCGAGGGTTCAAGTCCCTCCCGACTCACCATTTTTTTATGTCAAAAAAACTTGAACCCTCGGAACGTCCCAAGGGGTAAACGAGGGTTCAAGTCCCTCCCGACTCACCAACTATGAAAATATCTCGACGTAAGTTGAGTTAATCGTGTTTTTTAATAATAAACTTATCAAGCGTTGCAAGAAGTGCTGGAAGAAGAATTAAAATGATGGTGGTTGCACAGAATGTACCAAGCGAAATTGACTGGCAAATTTTACCAGCAATTGCAGATGTAAAGTTTCCAACTACAGCTGTAACGATAATCAAAATCGAAGCAGATGTAAGAATTGCAATGATTGATTTTTGGTAAGTGTTTTTAATTGCATCGCGAACGCTTAATTTAAAGTAATTGCGATTCTCAATGTAATATGAAGTAAACAAAATTGCATAGTCGATTGTTGCACCCATCAAGATTGCCTGAACGATAATTAAGGCAATAAAGTAGATACTCGAGCCAGTAAGTGAGAGATATGCCATGACAATATAGACTGCACATTGAATTACGAGCACGAGAAGCATTGAAACGAAAATCGATTTAAATGTACAAACAACAACGGCAAAAATTGCGAGCATCGTTAGGACAGTGATAAAATCCATTTCACCGCTAAATGACTGTGACATTTCATAAGCCATTGCGGAATCACCAACCAAGAAATAATCAATTTTATTTTTTGGACCAAGTTTTTCTTTAATACCACGAATAAAATCAAAGGTTTCATTTCCTTCAACTGGAAGCGCGGTTTCAATCAACGCGCGGTAGTGTTTCGGACCAACCAAAAGTTCCTTGGCTTCGCTAATTTTTTGATGTCCATCTTTAATTTTGTTCTCTGTTTCATCATTAATACGAGCTTTAAAACGAGAATCCGGAAGGACTTTATCATTCAAAAAATTCACGAACTGTTCAATTGTCAAAGTCCAATTCTCATCATAGTCATAAAGTGAGCCGTTATACAAATATGCTAGGAAAATTTTGTTCTTGTCTATATTATTTGAAAGTGGCAAAATTACGCGATAGAGTGAGTCGTAATTATAGGCTACGCCGTTCTCGGCAGCGTGCATTAATTTTGCAATTGTCTTCAATTGAATTTGTTGATCTTCGCTGAGACGGCTCGCATAATCTTCGTTTGGCAAAACATTTTCTTCAATGAAATTTATTAAAGTTTTAAGTGAAATCCTTGGGTTGTTGTTGACGTGGCGATATTCATAAAGCGCATAAACTAGTTTATTTTTTTCGTTATCAATACCAAGTGTACTTGCAAGCGCGTTTGACGTAAATTTTTCTGATTGGTTGTTCATGATAAATTGAGCTTGTTTCAAACGCGCAATTACATCGCTTGTCATAGCGTCTTTCATTTTATCGTCATTTGCGTGGCTTAATAAGAAATCGACCAAGTTCTTTGGTGTTACTTTTGTGGAGTTTGCAGTAGTCTCAGCTTGGTATAATTTGTAGATACTCTTGAGCTTTGGGAGAAGATCTAGTGAAACTTTTTCGCGCGCAGAATCAATGATCTGCTCTGCGTTACCAATAAGATTTAATATTTCATTCTTGGTTCCAGCATCAAGATTATTTAGTAATTCTGAATTTGAAATTTCATTCAATTTCGACTTTGCATCTTCAAGTGCGCTATTGATTTTTCCTGCAATATTTTCAACATCGGAATATGAATATTTTTTATTCAAAATTGCTTCTGCGACACTAATTCCATTTTTAAGTTTTAACTTTAGTTCTTCAACTTCTGTTTTTTTATCTTCATGTTCTTCAGCAAATTTGTCGAGTGCGTTTTCGATTTTTTCATAATTTGAATCGACACTATTTTTTGCATTTTTAATTTCAGCACGGGCAGTATTTACTTGCGCTTTAATGTTCGAAATTTGCTCGTCGCTAAGCCCAGATTCTTCAATAACATTTTCATTATTTAAAGCAAACTCAACAAGTTCATCAACACTCGCGAAAATCGTTGGAGTGCTTGTTGTAGTGTAGTTATAGTAAACTAAAATCTTTTCGATTGTTGATTTATCAATACCAAAAATATTTGAAAGCTCGCTAGAATTTTTTGCAGAATTTGTAATTTTACTATTACTGAAAGTGTTCAACTTCGCAAGATCTTCACGCTGCGCATTTGAAACCATTGACGAATATTCTTTATTTGTTAAGACTTCATTTTTAACAAATTCAGAAAAATCATAAAATGTTAATTTCGTTTTAATGTCTTGCTCTGAAAAGTACAAAACAAACACATCGTCGAGCTTTGATTCAGAAACACCAAGAATACTTGCAATTTCCTTCTTTGTGCGAAGTTGGTTTACTTTCTTTTGATTGGTAAAGTTTGAAAGACGATTTACTTTTGAAACTGTATCACCGTCAATTTCATCTTTGAAATTACTATTTGGAAAAACATCACGTTGCAAAAAAGTTACAAAATCGTCAAGCTCAATTTGATGTGCGTCAACATTGCGATAGTAGTGATAGTACAAAGTTTTAATCAAATAATCCTCAGTATCAACTTTCTCATCTTCGCTAATCTCGTTCATTTTTGGAACGATTTCATTGTATTTTTCTTGCTCATTAATAGTATTACCATAGCAAAGCACACGAATCGTATCTTTACGAGCATCATACTCCTTACAAAAGTCTGTGACTTCTTCGTCCATCTTTTTATCATAAACGAGCGCCATTTGATTTGCCTCACTAAAGACATCTTTGATTTTATTATTCTGTGAAGCAGTGTAATCGATTATTGTATTACCTTTCAAAAAGAAGCTACCAATAAAGATAAACAGGAACACTGGAAGGGCTATCAAACGAAAGCTATATTCGCATTCACCAAGCCATGTTAACTTCAAATTCAAGGTTCTTTTGGCGGTCTTTTCAATTGCCTTATCAAAAATCAAAAGCAAAGCTGGAAGTGAAGTAAAAATTGAAACAAGACTTAAGACCACGCCTTTACTTAGAACGAGACCCATATCGCGGCCAATCGTGAAGCTCATAAAAATCAAAACAATCAGACCAACAACCGTCGTGATTGAACTTGAAGAAATTGCACCAAACGAATAACGCATCGCACGACGCATTGCGGTTTTGTTATTTGGGCAATCTTTTTTAACTTTTTCTTGGCGATAGCGAGTTGAAAGCATGATTGCGTAGTCCATTGAAAGTGCCATTTGGAGAATCGCGGCAATCGCATCGGTAATATGTGAAACACTTGGGAAGATTATATTCGTGCCTTTATTCACTACAACTGCAAGCAAAATTGCAAACAAGAACAAAAATGGCTCAACCCAAGATTTACTCATCAAAACCAAAATCACCATCGCAAAACCAACGGCCAAAACCGTAATATGAATTTGAATTACAGAACCGTTAAACTCATGAATCTGACCAGACTCAGCAATTTCATATTCTTTTTTATATTTGTCATGAATCGTATTATAGACACGTTCTGCAGTTTCAGAATCAGCTGGTGCATCAACATTGATTTCATAAAGTGTATACTCGTCGTGATTATATTTTTCACTCTCGTCATAATCAACTGAGCTCACTCCTTCGACTGATTCGATATATTCTTTAATTTTGATCTTCTGGTCAGCTGGGACATTTTCTAGCATCATTTTATAGCTACTGGTGTCGCTATAATTAAATTCATTATTCATAATACTAAGGCCTTTTGAAGTCTCAGAATCAGCCGGCATGTAGGCGTAGATATCTTTGTTTATTCTAACTTTTGTAGCTAGAATTCCACAAATTCCAGTAAGCACCAAAAAGACTACAAATATTACATAACAATGGTCAACAATGAAATCTGTAATTTTTCGCATATTAGGAGATTGTATCTTCATTCTCTATTGAATTGAAGAACAATAATATTAGACTCTGTTCAATTTTTGACACTTTCTTGACTTTTTGTATATTTTGTGCTATAATAGATTCATGAATTCAATGTCTTATACTCGTGCAACTACTAAGAAACGCCGCAAAATTCAAGCGGCTTTTGCTGAGCTTCTTTCTGAGCGTGGTTCAATCAATAATATTACCGTAACGGACTTGGCAGAACGTGCCGAAATTACGCGCGGTACTTTTTATAATTATTACAATAATATCCACGAGGTTGGCGCAGAGCTTCAAGGTGAAATCGAGTCAAAACTTTTTTCAAAGTATGCTTCCCTCTCGTCTTTTGAATTGGTTGAGAAGTATATTGATGAGGTTTTCGTTTTCTTTATTCAACAGGAATCAATTTACCGCGAGTTGATTGCGAGCGAGGCATCTATCACATTTCTTAGTCAACTTGAAAACGAAATGAGTGAGCGCGTGCTTGAAGCCATGAGAGCAAATGGCGTTAATAGTAAGGACGCGAAAATCGAGCTATTATTCTTGATTAATGGTACAATTGCGATTATTAGAAAATACTATCGTAGCGAGATTAGTTTGTCGCTTGATGAAATTCGTGAATATCTCAAAGATAAACTTCGTGAATTGTTCGAGAAATACGGGCGTTAATTATTTCTCTTCTTTTTTATCTACAACTTCAGCTTCAGTTGCGTTTTCAATCATTTTCTTTGTGTCTTTTTTGGCGCCAGCGTTTGAGTTTTTAACACTTTCTTTGGCGGCATTAATCTTGTTTCTTAGGATAAATGTATCAATAAATCCAGAGACGCCATAGATAATTAGAACGATGCCAGCAATTATGACAATTGCTTCGTTAGTGTCACCTGGGTGAATAATCATGATTACACCACAGAGAAGACCAATAATATTAGTTGTAAGGGCGACATTATAAGCCTTAGTTCCCTTGATGTTATTTGCAATATTGAGTTGCATAACGGAGTTTAGAATCATGTAGACACCAAAGGCGATAGTTACAACATTCAAGGTTTGTGGGTAGATTGCAATAATGATACCCATGATTACTAGGAAGATTCCGAGCAAGCTAGTTGAGAATAGACTGAAGACGCGGCCAGATTGCATATCGCGCGAAATCATGATAATACCGATTGCGATTAATACTAATGAAATTGTGATTTGCATGAGGCTAAGCATCAATCCTGGGAACATCACAAAGATGAGGCCGAGCAAAATCATCACGAGCGTCGTGCCAAAGGCGGCTCCGAGAAATCCTTTTATTTTCTTTTCAATTGCGTCCATTTATACTCCTGTTATTCTTCTTACGATAATTTTATCACACTTTAAAACGAAATTTAATTCCAGCGCTTTTCTGGGAATTCATCGCGGAAGATCTTAGTTAAAGTTGGAATATATTGTTCCATTGCTTCGTGGATTGGGCGATCATATTCCTCAAATTCTTCTTCGGCATTAAGCTCGCTATGGATAAAGTGGAAGTACTTTTTTGATTCCTTATCGGCTTCCTCAGCAGTATATTCTTTTGCAACAATTTTATCCCAACGAATCAAGAAAAATTCAATGGCGGTTTCTGGATAGCCCAAAATGCGACCGATGCGACGGTGGCATTCTTTGATTTTATATGGGTCCTGGAAGTTTTCTCTGAATTGTTGCTCCATTTCATGTTCGACACTCGCCAAAAGTTCAGCGTTTTCAAGCTTCTTTGAAATATAGAATGTACGAAGCTCAGTTTTCTCACCTGGATTTAAGGTTACTAAGTTCCGTTCAATCACACAAGAAAGCTCAAGATCCTTTACGAGTTTTTCCATTAACTCTGCTTCTTTTTCGTTGAATTTACTAATAAAGAAATCAACAATACAAGCTGGCTTAATATCAAGCAAGACACCGATAATGTTTGCCATGCGGTCTGCAAGTATCACGTTTTCGTCGTGAACCTTGTTTATTGCGGCTTTTTCGAATTTCTTCAGGATTTTCTGAATTTTCTCGTCCATTTTCCTCCTTAAAACTAGTGAGTCATTGGGTCAATTTCTGCTAGAATGTCGCGTTTTGCCCAAGGTGCTGGTTCACATTCAAATGTAATAATTGGTGTTCTCATATTCACTTCTTCACATTCAACACCATAATAATGTTGGTAAGTTGAATCAACTGAACCGAATTTTGCTTTATCACGACTAAGCTCAAGTTTTGCGGCAGTTTCCCAAACTTTTTCTGGACTTGGACCTTCAATTTCTACAAAACTTGGAATCCATGGCCATGTATCAATACAAATTTCACAATCATTAAAAATCCATTTTTCGCGCAAAGTTTCTTGATGTGCTTTGATTGGTAAATGTGTACCTTCCATAAAAGCAACTGCTCTATCGAAATCATCAACCACAACATTCACTTCTTTTGTACCAAGAATATCTTTGTCATTTGGAATATTTTTATAAGTCATGACGATTTTATCACCTTCGTCACGCACGCGAATAAATTGATGCTCACCCGCATCAAAAATTACGCGTTTCATTTTTATTTCTGGTTTAATTAATTTGCCCCCATTTTTTTGAAGTTTTTCTCTTATCTCGTTTTTGTTGATATCTAAAAATTGAGCCTCGATTTCGTTTTCCATATATTAAGTATAACACTTAATGTCCGAAACGACGACCGCGAGAGGCAAACTCTTCAAAAATCTTATCTAAGTCTTTTACTGTGATGGCTGGGAAGTATTTTTTGAGGAATAAGAATTCAGAATAACTAGCACGCCAAAGTTGGAAACCAGAAATACGTTCCTCGCCGGATGTGCGAACGATTAAATCACAAGCTGGGACTTCTGGATGGTATAGATATTTTTCAAAGTCAGCTGGAGTGATTTCTGTTGCATTATTTGAAGCGAGACGTTCTTTAATAAGTTTTGTCGCAGCATCAGCAATTTCCCATTGACCACCGTAATTAAAACAAATTGCAACAGTGCCTTTGGTATTATTTTTGGTTTTTGCTTCAAGGTCTTTAAGTAAATCCAAAATATCTTGTGGAGCTGGCTCGGCACGACCCATTACAACAGCGCGGATATCCTCTTTCATGAAGGTTTTTGAAAGGCGCTTAATATTATGACGCAAAAGATCCATGAGATATGAAACTTCCTCTTCTGAACGGTTCCAGTTCTCAGTTGAGAAGAGATAAAAACTAACAAATTTGCAGCCTTTTTCGATTGCGGCGGTGGCGATTTTTTCAACTTTAGCAAAGCCACGACGATGACCTTCCAAAGTTGGGAGATTGCGCTCGCGAGCCCAACGGCGATTGCCATCTACGATAAAGCCGATGTGGGTAGGAATATTATTCATTTTCATATTTTAACATTTTTTCGCATTTTTCTCAAATAGCTGGGATACTATCTTGCGAAATTGACGATTTTGTGCTAATATAAGATAGGTCCTCGGGGCGTAGCACAGTTGGTAGCGCGCAACTTTTGGGAAGTTGAGGTCGCAGGTTCGAGTCCTGTCGCCCCGACCACTAAGAATTCGAATGGCTCAAAAAGCCATTTTTTTATTATTTACATTGAATATTATCTTCGGCAGTAAATTTGCCAGTGCGAATTCTAATATTTGACATTTCGCCATTAATAAAACGCCATGGGTTGCCATTTGCATCAGCTGACGAACCAAGCAAAAGCGTATCTGGAATGAATTGATCAAATCCATCCATATCATGAAGTAGTTTTAATTGGCCACCATTAAGGCTATAGCAAACTTTAGTGCCTGCTTTGATTAATCTAAAGCTATCGATGCTAGCAGGAAGATTTAATTGTTTATATTTACTAGTCATTCTGATGCCAAGTTGCAAGTATGAGTCATTATGATCATTACGCCTTAACACAATTCCTGGATATCCAAGATCGCTTCTTTCAGATTTAATATTTAATATAGTATTTTGCTTATTACCGTCAAATGCAGTTTGCGATTCAGCATCAAACACAAGTTCAAAGTAAATATCAAAATCGTTTGCGAAGTTTGTACTGTCGAGTAATGAAAGGCCAGTATCGATGTGATTTGTGGTATTCGTAAATGAACCACAATTACCTGTAATATTACTTGAGCCATTGAAAATACAAACACCTGGAATGTTTAGGACAGTATGAAGAGTCGGTGTGTCTTCTTGTTCAGTAAAGTTTCCGCCATAAACAAATTCACGATAAGTTGTTTCGTCATCATAATAATTAAATGAAATATCAGACATCGTACCAACAAGATAACGGTCTGGAAGTTTATTGGATGGTTGAAGATTTGCACCAAAAGTCAAAGCCGTATTGAAGTAGATTGATGGCTTTGCGAGATTAATTAAGAAATGCGGCTCGTCGTCGCCAATTTGATAATAAATATTGCCGCGATGTCTGATAATTCTAATTTTCTTGCCATGTATTTGACTCTTTGTAAAATACACGGTTTCGTGCACAGAAAGACCGTCTTTTGCTGTTAATTCATACCTTTTACCAGTTTCATTAACGCGCATCACGAGACCTGGATAGTGACCAGTTTCCTCATCATTATTTTCTAGTTTGAGATTAAAGATTGTTTCGAAATGATCAACTAATCCAATCTCCGAATCGTCAACCGTGAATTCAAGAATAAAATTACGGTCAATATTATCCTGCGTGAATGGAGTAATACCAGTGTTAATAAAATCAACATGTTCACCATTTGCACAGTCGCCAACTACATCCTGATATTGGCCATTAAATACACAAGCAGAAGAATTGAAATATTCTGTATTATTACCCTGCCAAATTGCATAAAGTGTTATTTCGTTATTGTCATTTGCAATATTCGTTACAGTGTCACCATCAGTATATCTAATGTAAGCATTGTAGCGACTCGTACTCCAGCCAACAAAAGTGTAGCCATCGCGCGCAAATCGGTTCGTGTGTAAAGTTACAGGAACATCAAAGAATGCTTCTTGCGAGTCCATGGTGCCACTAGTTGCATCGCTGCCATTAAAGTGAATTACGTACGCATCGAGCTCTTCCCAAACAGCATAAAGAAAAATTACCGCTCCTGAAGATTGAGTAATTTCATACCTTTCGCCTGGTTGATAATCTGGAATCGTAGCGTTTTTACTCTTAGCCCAGCCTAGGAAACGATAACGCGGGCGAAGCGGAATGTTATCTGAAAGCGTCACACCAAGGCCAGTCACACGGCCAAGCTCTGGGTTTGGATTTGGCATGTTCGATACTGTAGCTGGAGTATTTTCATCATAAGCGACAAAATAGCCACCATCGTTGGCTGAGACGGTGAGCGCAAAGTCGTTAGTATAGTCACCTTCTGGAATTTCTATATTAACGCGAGCACCGAAGGTTAAGCTCAACGTATCCGAACCAGCGGAATTCTTAGTATTTACTACTGCGCTAGCACCAGGATTTGGAACTGGCTTATAGCGTACGCCATCCATGCTGTAGCCATAGCCACTAAGGTCAGCAGCAACAACACTCTGTTGTCCAGCCGGGAGAGAGACGGTCGGAATCATTTTGGTGCTATCGCTAGTATTAACCAGTTCGCGGGTTTGTCCAGTAGTCTTAAGTGAAAGAGTGTAGCCAGTGTAGTTAGTAGTAGAGACGGTGAATGAATGAGAGTCAGAATCATATTCATCTGGAGCTACTTCGAGACTAAAGTCGTCAATAGTTGAGATTGAGACTGAAGGAATTTTAAAGTTATGTGTGGCTGCGGAAGAGTCTTTAGCCTCAAAAGAAGGCCCGATGACGGCAAAGACTACATATAACGGTAGTACGAAGAAGCACATAAATGTGCAAAAACGATAGATTAGCTTCGTACTTATTTTTCTCTCCACATTTAACATAAGTACTATCAATATTTTAGCACTAGCGTTTGTATTAAATCAAGCTTTTTACTATAATGTTTTTATGAATTCACTAGTAATTTCGCCAGTGTCTGACCGCTTTCCGATTTCTGCAAATGAAAAAATCGAGCGTTCTTTTAAAGTGCGTAATACTAGCACCGAAAAACTTGCAATTAGACTTTATTCTGAACAATTTTCATCCGACGAATATTCTCAAATCATTCGTTGGATTGTTTTTTCTGAGCCAGAAGTAACTTTGGAGCCGAGCGAAGAAAAAGTTATAACTTATAAAATTAATACGCCGGAAAGTATTCCAGACGGCGGGCAGTATTGTAATATTATTGCGGAAATTGAACGAAATAGCGAGAGCAATATTCAAGTAACATCGCGTGCTGCAATTAAAATCAACGCGATTAATCACGGTAGCACAAATGAACAAGTTGGTTTCAGCGATTTGGAACTCAAAATGTTAAATATTGGCGGGCCGGCAGCTGCACGCACTACCGTTTCAAATAATGGTAATGTTGATTTTCAAACAGAGGTAAAACTGACAAAAAGTTCGATTTTTGGCGAAGAAATTTCGAGCAGTAAAATGTTAGTTTCGCTTTATCCTGGCGACTCAAAACAAGTCTACATTCAGGCCGGAAACAATACGGCATTTGGAATTTATAAAATGCATTATGAAGTTGCCGCAGTCGACAAAACGATTGACGAAACATATTTTGCGTTGGTGATGCCGATTCATTCACTGTTTATTTTAGTGGCGATTGTTTTGGCATTTCTAGCTATCGTAATTCATCGTCGAGAAATTCGTCAAATCCGACTAGAGCGCGAAGCACTTAAAGAACTTGAGGAACGTAAAGCTCGTAAGAATAAAGCACACAAGAAACGCAAGAAAAAGTGATATAATAAGGAAGTCGCGAGTATCGTATAACGGCTATTATGTATCCTTCCCAAGGATGAGACGAGGGTCCGACTCCCTCTACTCGCACCAAAGAAAGAAAAATGAGAGCTTGCTCTCAGTTTTTGTTTATTTGAGGTGAGGCCGAGGGGAGATTTTCTCCCTCTACTCGCACCATTTAGAAATGAAAAAAGGACCAATAATACTGGTCCTTTCTTTTTTAAAAAGTGCTAAGTTTACCGATTAGGAATGATGCGTGGATAATAACTTCCACCACGTTTAGTCCAGCAGAACGTTTGTTCTGGCGCGTACTTTTTCCTAAGCTCATTCCATTCGCGTTCAATATCGGGAGAAATAATTTTCTCGCCGTTCGCAAAAGGAACATAGGTAAAAGTTGCATGGGTATATCCCGCTTCTTCTAGCGCTTCAACTACTTCAGGATCTGGAGAGGCGTACGTACAGCCATTGACGTGGACGAATACTACGATCCCGTCATGGAATCCATAACGACCAACATCTTTACTCTGTATCTGAAGCCTTCCTGTCTTCGTTACCTTTTTAGGGTAATACTTTACAGTATTCATTCCGGCTTCCGTCAGAGAATACCCGTCATTACGGGCACCAACATGGCCGTCAGCTGCCGACGTACGTGTCAACTCAATACCATAATCCGGTATCCTGAGACAGTGGCTCAGGAGATGCTCGGAGATCGAGTCGATGCCACGTTCCAGAAATGCCTCTCTAACAGCTTTTTTCGTTTCCAAATTAAAATGATACTGAAACTTAAACAGAAGTTTGTCGTACTGCTCCAGCCAACGATTTATCGTGTTGTTAGCTGGCATTTCAAGCATTATCTGTTCCTCATGGAAGCCTTTCTCCTGAAGGACAGCCTCCCACCAGATGGAATCTGGAGCAACGTAAATTTTGCCATCATAGACAGCAATTACGATGCGTCCGTCATCAATTGCGTAGGTGAGATTATAATTACAGAGAACCTCCGGGCTAAGCATCAAGATCGTACTTTTCTCCCAGCGAGCACCGGTTTTTGTGTCCATGTAATGGAACACCATACTGGATGTTGCCTCGATCATGAAGTCAAACATGTTGTCTTTTGTTAAAAAACATTTAATTTCTGTCATATTCTTTCCCTCCCTAATTGAATTTTGTCCGGTCACCCTATGTGCCGGCAATAAAATATGTAGAAATTAACTCGCTTCTTACGAGCTTCTAATATTATAGCATAAACAGATTAAAATGTCAATATATAAGAGAGGTTAACTATACACTAATGCTATTTTTATCCATAAATTAAAGAAAGCACTAGAGTTATTGACTTTTTTAGCAAAATATACTATAATACTTACATTCCCAAACGGGAGAGACTTATTTTTAACTTATTGTGCCAGAAAAACTGGGCAAAATATTAAGAGAAGGAGGGGTTAAAATGAGTCAGAACATTTATAAGGAGTTAAAAGAACAGGCACTACAGGTATGCGAGGGGATGAGGATTGATTTTCCCCAGTATCACCGCAAGAGTAAGCTCAGCATTGCGAGCGCGCTTACGCCCGACAACGAGAAGACATGGTGTATGAACAATGGCACCGTGGCGTTCATCATTGAACGCGAAATGTTTGTAGCGCATTATACTAAAAAACTAATGCGACTACTAGACAATGCTGGTTTCTCTAAGGCCGACTTTCAAGTTCCATTCTCGAATTGGGATTATCCAATCGATTTTAAGAGAGAGTGGGATGAGCTTTACAGGCAGTCACTTATCCAGCAGGACCTTGAATACAAGGAGGACTGCGAAGAGTACTCTGCAAGGCATGCCATCGGGAAGCTTTCCGCCGACGTTTTGGAAAGTTGTTTTCATATCCCTAAGGCAGGCGTAAGATTCCGCAACCTTAACGGCAGCAGCTACTTTCAGCCGGATCGTTGGAATATCAAAGAGATGCTCGGTCACTTCTGTTCCAACAACGGTGTAATCGTGTTCTATCACGCTGATGGCGAGGTGTATATCACCCGCAATTGGAATGTGATGAATGCCTTATTTAACGCCGGATACACAAAATCCGATCTCACCGTACCGCTTTCAAACGGTGAAGAGATTGTTGACGAGACATTGGCAGCTCGTTGGGCAGCTATTGCCGGCTAGTGATTTTAGCTATTCGCGCGAGTTGGCGATCGCGCATATAGCGGCATGAAGAATGCCTCCTTTTTGGGAAGGGTCAGCGCAATTTGCTGGCCCTTTTTCATGCACAAAAAATCCGCCAGGCTTTGGCGGATTTTCTTTATTCTTTAATTGAATCTTCGATTACGATTCCCTCAACCACTTTACCTTCGCGGCGGACAGCTTTAAGGCGAGCCGAGAGCTCAGTAAACGGGATTTCAAGCGACTCATAATTTACAGTTGAGTCGGTTTTTTCTATCAAGGTCAAGAAGAAATAGCCACTGCCAGAAGTTGAAACGAAACGCTTTGATGTTTTGCCCTTCTCAAGTGTTAGTGCCATGGTTGAACGGCCACCATCAATATTCATACGGTCGATTGCGCCACCTGTATTTTCATAAACGACTTTGTCGCCAAGTTCCTTTGAAATATCTTTCAAGCTTCTGCCCTCTAGGATATAGTTTTGAACTTCATTTGATACGGCATTGGCGTTGCTATCAATTTGCTCAGAAACTTTTTGCATATTGAGTGAGAGATAAACCATGCGGCGATACTCACTCATCGAAAGGCCAAAGTTATCATCAAGCACACGGGTAAATGTCTCTTCACTACGTTCCACGCCGCCAGATTTGCGATGCTGCTCAACCGCTTGACTAACTTCTTCGTCCGTAACTTTAATTTTTAGTTCACGTGCAAGCTTCAAAGCGTAAGTATAGTCCTCAGCAGCGGTCAAAGCCTGGCGCTTGTAGTGCTGCTTCATTGATTCAATACCTTCGTCACCTTCATATGAGCCCTGTTTTTCAATTGGGGTGATTGTGCTCTTATAAATCATTAAATAATCTGAATAGCGCACGTTTTCGCCATCGACTTTCGCGACGGCCACTGGAATAACCTGCGTAATACGATAAAGCAAGTCGTCGGTACTTTGGATTTTATAAAGCAAGAAATAACCAAAAACCGAGAGCGCGCCAATCGCGAGCAATGAAATCACAACCGTGAGAGTCACGATTTTATGCTTTGCATACTGAAGCGGATATTTAAATTTGCGGCCACGCGCCAGGACTTCCTCGCGACGTTCCTCAATTTTTTCACGCTCGGTCAGTTTTTCTTCTTTATCTCGTTTAAGTAACGCCATTATTCTTTACCTTTCAATACATTTTGCAAGCGGTCATAGATTTTGCTTGGCTTTGAGACCTGTGAAATCACAAGGTCGCCAACGCCAGTTTGAATCAAAATCGTACCATAGCCAAAGATACCAGCAATAATTCCTGGAACACCATAAGAAATACTTTGGATTTTATCAAGACCGAGGTCAACCACGGTCTTTTTAAAGACGCCTTTTTGAGATATTTGGCGGATGCGTTGGTCTGTAACAATATAAATTGAGAAATACCAGAGCATATATGAATATAAGAAGCCAAGGATGCCAAGCCCGACACAGCAAAGGAAGGCCCAGAAAAGGCTACTATTTCCCTGCCAGATTACCATCGGCACAATACCGGCGGCAATCATAAAAATCATAAAGAATAAACCTTTTTTCGCGGTAAAAATATGGCGGCGGAAGATAAACTTTACTTCTTCCCCTTCACGTTGTCCATCGAAAATTAGTTTTGGCATAAGTATATTATACCATATAAATGCGGGTGCTACTATTCAAGCATCTTAGAGCGGAAGCTTGCGATTAAGGCATCTGCTGCATCAATATCAGCTTGGGAAGTGAGGCCAGCTTTATACCAGTTTTCTACATCAGTTTTTGTATCAACAAAGCCACGCATATAGACGAATTTATCTTCGCCATAGAAGCTTGAGTTGAGTTTGTGGTCGTAAATGCGAGTGCGGTCTGCTTCGCCAGCTAAGGTAGTAAGCTCGTAATCTTCGATACGTTGTTCAAGTTCAACGCCAAGCAAAGTCTCGACTAGCCATGCAATTGTACCAGTGCGGTCTGCGCCATAAGTACAGTGGAAGTAGATTTTTTCATCATTTTCTACAACATCTCGCATAAGAGACGTGAGAGCATTTCTAGTGTCATTGTAATAACTAAGCTCGGTTGAATTTGTAGAATAATTGAAGTGGTAGTGGCGAGTGCGAATATCAAGATAGTTTGCCATCTTTGCATCCGAAGCACCTTCACCACGAAGATCATATTCCTTAGTAACACCAAGGCTAGCAAGATCAGTAGCATTGGCGGAGTTGGTGCGAAGTTTTTCACCACGCATCAAAATGCCATATTTGACAGTTTTACCGTCAGTAGTAGTAAGACCACCAAGGTCACGAACATTACGGATTGAGCTAGTTGTAATGAAGCGACGTTCACCTTCAGCTTTAACATAACCATAGACACTACTATCAGCGTCAGACTCCCAATAATAAGTTGTACCAGGAATCATATTGGTAATTTTGCCACTATCAGATCTCGTGTAAGAAACAGCGTCGCCTTTTACTTTAGTGTTTTCGTCCGAGAGATAGACACTTACGCTTCCATTAACGCCAGTGTCATAAGCTTTTGGTTGGTCACAATTAACAGTGCCGCCATTAGCATAGGTGTAGTTGAAATCGCTTGAGATATCAAGCAAATCAGATTTACTACAGTTGTTATTGTCAAAGTTATTCTTTAGCTGAGTCCAATATGCAGTCATTGAAGCAGATGGAGTGTAGCTGGTTGAGTTATATGGAACATAAACGAGGCCGTCGCTCCAAGTTGTGACGTTTGCGAAGTAGCTTTTAGCCGCGTCGCTTGGGGTATAGAAGTTGACGATTTCATCTGGAGATGAGCTATCAAAGTAGAGATAGAAGACGGTGTAGCTACCATCAGGACCTTTAAACTTAGTTGCGTCAGTTTCAATGTCTAGGATTTTAGCTTCAGTTTCATCTGTTGAAACGGATGGCGTGTTGCCAGTATTTGAAGTGGTACCAAGTGCAGAGGTTTTACCTCTGATGATACCATCATAGAAGTTGTAGCCAGTTTTTGCGGCGATACCATAAGTTTCGCCAGTAATCACTGGAGAAGTTGGGTTGATTACGCCGTCTTTCTTACCAATTGTAATCGTGCCACTTTCGTTGTAAAGGGCATAGAGGCTAGTTGAAGTGATGGTACCACTTTCAATTACGATATTACCATTATTTTTGTTATGAATTGTAGCTCTCTGACTTGCGCTTGAAGTAAGAACGATGTTATCGCCAGAAATAGTGACTGAACCACCGTTATTGTAGATAGCCTGACGCGAGTCTACGGCATTGACAGTAGTGTCGTCTGAGATAATCAAAGTTGCATTAGCGTTATTATCAATTGCGCCATAGGAAGTTGAACAAATCACTGTACCATTAGTAATTTCCAAGGTGCCCTTATTTACGATTGTATTGTTTTCATCGTTATCGAGAGTGTGTCCACCAAGGTCGAGGATAATATCCTGGCTTGCGGTTGTAGTGATTTTTTCGGTAGTATCTTCTAGAAGCGTGACGGTAGTTTTAACATTGTTTGGAGCGAGAGAAATTGCATCTTGCAAGCTCTTCTGATACTCGCCGTTAATGATTGCAACTTTGCGATCTTCTTTCCAGATAGCATAAATTGTCACATTGTCGGAGACTACATAATATGCGTCAACTGGACTTTCGCCATTTGAAGTAAGCGACCATTTAACGAATGAATATCCATTTTTACCAGTTGCGGTTGCTGGAAGATTATTACCGATTGCCTTACCGCGTTCGATGCTGACTGGAGCGATTGCTGTGCCGCCATCCACATTGAAGGTGACAGTCTTCATAACAGTTCCAGCTGGTTCAACTTTTTGAAGTGGAACTTGGATGACTGGGCGAGCAGCGTTACTACTGCTGTCGGTTATAGCGGTATCAACCTTAACATTTGAGGTCTGCATACGTATGTATGAGCTACCATCGACATGAATCCAGGTGCCACTACGAGGACCAACCGTATCATTTACTTTCTTCTTATAGAAGGTGGTATTTTCGAGAAGGAAGATACAAGGTCTAAGTGAAGCCTCTGATACTGAAGCAGAGGTGATACCACAGGCATCCTTGACATCATCTATTGAGATAAAGGTAGTAAGGCCTTCGCCACTAAATTCTACTAGACCTGGATTAGTCCAGACTGATGCATCTGGAAGATAGGTGAGTGCAGTACTATAGTTTGCGCTAGCACCATGGTTGATTCCATTATTATAGCCGGCATGGAAGATAAATCTAGCGTTTGTGCCGTCGTCGCCAACATAATAGAACCTCTCATTTAAACTATCGTAGTCGCCATCGTTATTAACATCACAGTCAAAGGCATCGCCTGGCTTTAGTGAAGTACTGTTTGGTAAGTAGCCATAGTTAATAGTTTTAACACCGTTAATTGTGGTGAAGAAACCGCCAGAGATGTTTGTGTTGGTTAGGCTATTACATGAACCAGTTGATTCACAATTTTGAGTATGTAGTTCTTCAGCAACTTTACAAACGTATGCAACTGCAGCTTCAGTCCATTGTGCGTAAAGTGTGACGGTTGCGTTATTTTCAGCAGTCAAGTTATTTACTTCTGCTTCGTCAGCGTAGCTTGTGCCTTGGCCGTCAGCTTGAGTATTCCAGCCAGCGAAGTCGTAGTTATCGCGGGTGTAAGTATTCTTAGTGAGGTTTGCTGCAGTGCCATAAGTCATTGGGAGGTTAGGCATTGTGCCGGTGCCACCATTTGCGTTAAAGGAAATAGCATAGGTGTTTACAACCCAGTTTGCATCGAGAGTGACAGTTACACCATCGGTGATTGTGAGATTATGAACAGTAGCTTGATCGGTGATATCTTCTGCGCCGTTCTTCCAGCCGTTTTGAGTATAGCCAGTGCGAGTAAAGCCGCTAGCTGGGAGGGTCACATTCTCGTCGTAGTGTGCGGTGATTGAATTCATTGAGCCACTAGTAGATTGGTTGCCATTGAAGCTAATTGTATATTCAATTGGAGCCCATTGTGCTTCAAGAGTAATGCTTCCCTGTTCAATTAGGCTATTTACAACTTGTTCATCAGTAAAGCCCTGTGCACCAGATTTCCAACCGTTGAATTTATAGCCGGTCTTTGTAAAGGTGTTTTTGCGAAGTGTACAATCTTCGCCGTAAGTACAGGTAGTGTTACTCATTGAGCCAGTGCCACCATTGTTGTTATAAATGATGGTATATGAATTTGTGCTCCACTTTGCGTAGAGTGTAATTTCTGCATTGTTCTCAGTTGTGAGGTTGTTTACTTCTGCTTCATTGGCATAGTTTGTACCTAGACCATCAGATTGAGTATTCCAACCAGTGAAAGCGTGACCAGCGTAGGTGAAGGCGTTTGCGGTAAGGTTTTTTGCGGTACCGTAAGTCATCTCGAGGCCGTTCATCGAGCCGCTACCGCCGTTTGCATCAAAGGCAATTGTATATGTATTAGCTTGCCATTGTGCGTAAAGAATAATAGTGCCATTATTATCTGCGGTTAGGTTTTCGACTGATTGGCCATCAGTGAAGCCATCACCTTCGCCATCAGCTTGCTTATTCCAGCCAGTGAAGTGATAACCGGTGCGAGTGAAGGTATTAGCAGTAAGGTTCTTTGCTTCATCATAGACCATTGGGAGGTCTGCCATGGTGCCAGTACCCTCGTTTTTATCAAATTGAATCGTATAAGTGTTCTTTGTGAAGACTGGACTTAGAGTTGTGTCGCCTGTGATTGAAGTGGTTGCTGGGTCAAAGGCATTACCATCACCATCTTCCCAACCAGCGAAAGTATAGCCAGTTTTAGTTGGGGCAGTAGGAGTAATTTTTTCGCCATAATTAATAACTTGTTCAGTTTCGACGCCATCAGCATCTTTAACTTTGACAACAAGTTTATCTTCAAGATTATAGGTACTAACAAGAGTAAAAGTATTAATTTCAACAGTTGCAGCCTTAACTGCGGTTGAGACGGTTGCAACAGAGATAATAGCGATAAGAGCTGCAACGATTTTATTGTGTTTTTTATTCTTCTTTAGAACAATTACACCAACAATAATAAGTCCAGCAGCAGATACAATGAGAGAAATTAGACTAACACGGATAGTACCACTGATTTTTGAGGCATCAGCGGTGCCGCTAGTATCAGGAACTATTGGCACAACATCTGGTTCTTCTTCGTCGGTGTATTTAATGGTGAACTTGACATTTGTAGCCTGGACGCGAGTATTTACATTCGGAACTGCACTGACGTATTTAGCTACAACCGAGAAATCAAAGGATTCACCAGCGGCGATAGCGAAGTTATTATGAGCGTCATAAGTATATGAGACATATTCACTATCATTATCATCAGTGATTGATTCAATTACGTGGTCTTTACTGTCGGTATTTTTTAAGGTAATCACGAACTTCGCGCTGTCATTAAGCTGGTGGAAGGTCACATTACCAACTATGCCAGTCTCCGTGAAGCTTGAGATTGAGCCGGTTGCCGTAGCCGAGAGCTCGGTTAGCTCAATGTTTTGAATTTTGATAATATTGGCCGCCGCGAATGCGGAAAATGCCGTGAAAATTGAGGCGAAAAAGCCAAAAACAAGAACAGTGGCAATTACGCTACCGAAGTAAAATCTACCTCTATGACCTTCTTTTTTACCCACGTAAAAATCCTAATTACTTATGTCTATTTTATCATGCTTGTGTTATTTTTGAAACAAATTTTTTATATTTTTAAGCGGGTTTTCCTCAAAAATTTTTGGTAGCCTTAATTAAACTTAAATACGAGGCAATGAGGTTATCGCTTTTCCGATATAAATATAGTGTTCTTCTCAAAGATATCAAATGCGAAGCCGAGTTTTATAAAAAGTGGCATGTTCTCGTAAGCTTTAAAGCTGGTACGATCTAGAAATTCATTAATTGTGATTCTCTCTTCGTATCCATATGGGTTTTGGACAACAATGGAGTTGTTTGGTATATCCATGGCAGTAACTAGTGAATAGTGCAGTGTCCACTCATCTTCATATTTGGCCGCCCATTCAATTGGAACCGGAATACCCTGAGAAATACTAGCGTAAATTTTATCAATTAACTCGGTATTCTTGAGATATTTATACATAGTAGTTTTATATTCTGGGAATTGTTTATTCATTTCTTTCTCGAAGGAGTCCCCAGTAGACGTAACAACCGCATTATAAGTATCATACAGAGACTGTTCAGTAATATCATCTTTGCCGGCCCATTTAGCGAACATTTCAATAACTGCATACCCACAAGATATATCCTGTTTAATATATTTTGCATTATCTATTGAGACAGCCTCAGAATATTTAGGATCGTGGAATACCCCAGAGTAGTCATCAAATATCTGGCCAGTCTTAATATTAAGTTTAACTAGCGAAATTATTACGGTACAGACTACCAACAAAAGAGCGACACCAAGTCCGATTAAAATACGTTTTAAGATTTTGTTCATAATGATAACTCAACGGGATTTTTCATGCTTTTGAGAGATTTTTACATACCACTATTGTTGAGTGCAGGAGATTTCGCCAACGAGGTTGAGGGCACATTTTGTTTTTGTAGTATCAGCAGTACCAACTCTAATCTTATGGTCTTCTGGAATGCTTCCAAGTGTATAGTGATACGTCTTATACAAGTTCCAGCCGGTCGCATTCTTCATATCATCTGAACTCTCTTGGATAGCATAGATGCCTGTATCGCGATTTAGATTAAGCTTCCAAACCGCCTCGGTATTATTATTCCCGCCATGATGGGACTCTTGATATAAGACAATGTTATTAAGAAGTGCTTCAGTTGATAACCCGGCTTTTGTAGCATCTTGTTCGAGCTTTCCGTAGATAGCATTTGCAACGTTATTTTCAGAAAGAATTGTATATGGAGTTATGTCAGTCTCAAATTCCTTTGTGGTTTTATTAAATGTGACATTACTAAACAATTTACTACTGTTCCCGCCACTATGAAGCATATCATCGCCAGCATTCTCAAGGTCGCCTGGGAAATACATATAGCGATATGAATCTATACTTTTAGTTTCTGCAAAGACTGCGTATGAGTTTGGATTTGATTGACAGATATTATGTTCTCTAGTTACTTTCGCAAAGAATAATTGATGCCCGTCGACATCGTTCCCTGACGGCGGAAGGTTCGTATTTGTTCTTAGTTCAATGTTTGGGTAATCCGCTGCATTAAAGTAGACATATTCGTTTTCACTATTCTTATAAAGTTCGGGGCTAGTAGTTTTCATTGTCCAAGCTATTCCATAACCCTTCTTGCACTCCTTGCCTTCATAAACGCTTGCCGTATTATACATATAAAGCTTCAGATATTTTCCAACTTGAATCGCTTCCCCTTCGCTCAAACGAGATATTGTCGCATTAATAGAGTTTGGCATAGCGCCGCTATAATCAGAGACATCAGTTGGTAGTATTGGGAGACCATTTGGTACTTCATAGTCATCATCAACCACGTCTCCATTCTCAATCATCTCATTTAATTCTTCCTGTGTTAGATTTGGAACAGAGATATTATTAGTGTCGATCTCACCGCCACTCGTAATGACGTTCGCATGGTTATTTTCAGCCGCTTCAAGAATCTTCGTATAGATTCCTGGGCGAGTTCTAAGATAGTATGCATCTTCACTATAATTTGCAACTTCATTTTTTACTACAACATTTTTAATTGTAACTTTTTCATCTTTTAATAGTCCAATCGCATTACCAACATGGTCGTCATCTAGATGTGACAATATCATATAATCCACTACTACATTTTCGGTTTCTTGCAATGCACTAAGCTCACTATAGATAATGTCTTTAACTTCGCCGGAGCCTTTTTTGTATCCGGTGTCCATCAAAACATATTTATCGTCCATTGTTTTTAGAATAATAGCATTACCGAATGTCTGCCTAGATGCTGCTGGGATTGAGTTATTGTTAAAAATATTTGGGAAGATAACCTGAACAACATCTTCTCCCGTTGTAAGATCAGGAATCATTTTGATGTTTTCAACTTTTATTTCGAGTTGAAGCTTACTACTTACTGCGGAAGTTGTTTTTACAGCAAATCCACCAGCTATAATAAGACCAACGAGAACCGATATTTCAGCAAATTTTGGACGATGTTTTTTCGGGAGAACAATCAAAAGCAAGATAATAAGCGAGCCAACCGTAATAATTATGTATGGGGTAGCGGTTGCACTAGCGGAGCCTGTACTTTTAATAAATTTGAGGCCACCAGTATCTGGAACTCCAACTCTATCAGGCTCATCAATATCAAATGTAATATGAATATCCTCTGCATCAAAGGTTAGAGTATCTGATTCGTATGGAATGTATTCTGAATATCTCAAAGTGATATATACAGACTTTTCTTCGCTATTTAACTCATTGTCGTATTCGTATATGGTCTTTAGGACTGTACTTTCATTATCATCCGTAACATTCTTAATCTGGAAGTCTTTTCCATCCGAGCTAGTCAATACGACTTTATATGTAATCGAGTCGCCTGTTTTATTAAAGATAATCGCAGGAGAAATACTTAGTCCATCAATGCCATCAGCCTGGATAATTGGCTCACCAGTCGTACCAAACACAGTTATGGCGTGATAATTATATGCTGATACAGCTTGGATACCACAAAATGCAATTAGAAAAACACAGGCAATACTTGTAAAAATTTTTAGTATGTTTATTATTTTGTTTTTATTATAGACCATTATGATTTAGTTATATCATAAGCGCTTACCTCTGTCAAAAAAGCACAAAAAAAGACCCTTTTAGGGTCAGTTTTAGTTCAGTATGGTGCACCTGACTAGACTCGAACTAGCACACCCGAAGGCACTACCACCTCAAGGTAGCGTGTATACCAATTTCACCACAGGTGCATACGGCTATATTACACCAAAACACTAAAATTGTCAAGGAGAAACAGAATCGCAAAAAAGAGCCCCGAGGGGCTCTTTTTCAAGCTTAGTTTTTATTAGTTAGTTTGTGCAGTGTAAGTAACAACGTCGGTGTAAAGACCTGGTTTCTGAGTTGCTTTTGTTGAGAAGTGGAAGGTTACAGGAACTTCAGTGCTTGTTGCAGATGAGCTTGTGCTAATCGTTACAGCAGAAGCGGTGATTGCAGTGATAGAAGTCTTGGTACCACCAGTGTAGCCCCATTTACCTTCACCAACTTGGTTAACAGTGAAAGTACCTGCAGTAAGAGTATCACCATCAGCAGTGCCAGAGCCAACCAATGAAGTTGCAGTATCTTTGTCTTTGATTGCAAGGGTTGCACCAGATGCAGTGTTAGTTGCATAGGTAACAGTGTTTACACAAGTCTTGTAGTCGTTTGCAGTTGCAGTTGCAGTACAGTCTGCTTCATCTACACCGATAGCAATAGTATCGCTAACAGTCAATTTAACGTTAACATCGGCTGAGCCGCTATCTGCAGCGAATGTGCCGATTGGTAATGATGCAACTCCGATGCCAGCAATAACACCTAAAGCTGCAATAATTTTTGATGATTTTGTCATAATTTCTTCCTTTTTATTTTAGTTTTTTTATTGCTTTTGTTTTTATATATGACCTAAGCTGATTTTATTGTATGATACTTATGCTTAAATGTCAACACTTTTTTTAAAGAATTTTAATGATTTTTAAACAATTTTAGACTTAAGGGGTGCGATTTTTAGTAGCCTGAATTACACCCCATTTGTTAACGTCAACGAAGCGATCCGTAGCCGTAACTAATCTATTGTCGCTCGAATATGAGCGAACATTTTTATTTACAAAGTAGTTCATATTAGTTTGGTAAATACCAATTGCTGGGACATCAGACATGAAGTAGTCTAGGAAGAATTGATATTTCTTTTTTCTAAGGTCGATATTTTTAGTTGCACGAGCTGAGAGGATTGAGTCGGAAACAACCGAGTTCTTATAGTTACTAAGATTGTGGCCGTTCTCTGTTGCCTCAGAGCTATGATAGTAAGCAAAGACATCCGGGTCTGAGCCAAGGCCAATTTCATAAATCAAGATATCATATTGACGCTGCGAGAGGACGTTTACCACGAAGTCTTGATCTGAATCATAAACTACCACGTTGGTTTTAATACCAAGTTTATCGAGTTGTTCAGCGAAGGCCTTGGTAACAGCTGGAAGATAGCCAGAGTCGACCGTCACAATATCGAGACCGGCTTGCAACTTAGTATCTTTCTCAAGGATTTCTGCAATTTCAGATTTTGCAACGTTAAAATCATATTTTGGTGATTCTGGATATTCAAGGTCGATTTGCTTTGCGATGATTGGGAAATCAAGAGATTGTTCGCCGTTTAAGACTTCACGCACTAAATTCATATCAATTCCCTTGCGGATAGCGGTACGAAGCTTCTTATTTGTAACTTTTGCAGTATCAAAGAAGGCATAAACGCCGTAGTTTAGGCCGCTTTGTTTCTCAACAAAGTTATTATTGCTCACGCGTTTTGCTTCTTCACTGGTAAGTTCACCGGAAGCTGTAACGGTGCCATTATTTAAAGCATTGATAATATCATCAGATTTCATGAAGGCATGAACCACGAAGCTATCAATCAATGGACGGCCCTTATAATAGTTGTCATTTGCAACAAGATAAACCACTTTTTCGCCAGAGGTACCAATATTCTGAGTAGCATTATAGGCATAGGCGCCACTAGTGATTGGCTTGACACTAAAGTTGCTCTCTAAAATCAATTCTGGAGAGACAGATTCGAGAACATGTTTTGGTAAGATTGGAAAATCAAGTGCAGAGTCAAAATAAACGTTTGGAGAAGTGAGTTCAAAGACAATGCTTCCCTCTTCTTCAAATACGTCAACACTAGAAAGGTTAGCCGAGAAGTTGTTGTTAACGAGTGGATTTTTAATAAGTTCGGTTGTAAAAATCACATCCTCATTTGTAAGTGGTGCGCCATCGGACCATTTAAGATTGTCCCTCAAGGTGACAATCCATTTTTTGCTAGTTGAGTCAGAGCGAATAGACTTTGCAAGATCGAGGCCAGAGTGACCAGAATAATCTGGGGAGCTAAGACTAGCAAACATCAATTTACTCAAAGCTTTTTCAGAGTTAGTTTGCGCAAAAAGTGGATTCAATGATTTTACTTCACCAAGAGTGGCTTCAGTATAAGTACCGCCGCGTTTAAAGGTATGGATGGCATAAGAGTTGGAATACCAATAGGCTTGAGTGATACTCAGGAAAATAATTGCAATGACAAGTAAGCTCCACTCGAGAATCAAGAGACGGACACGGTGGACATGTGAAAGGCGCTCGACCACATTTTCTTGGACGTGCTCAATACTACCTTCGCCCACTTTTTTAGAAAAGCGAATGAGTTTTTTGGTTATTTTTTGCCCACTACCTATTTTTTCCTTCATCTTTACTCCGGAATTAACAAAAGTCCGAGAATCGACAAGACGAAAATGAGTACCATAATTACTGTTGCATTAAAGAGGGATTTGTCGAGACCGCGGCGGGTTGTATAGAGCTCACCACTTGCGCCAAAGCCAGCGCCAAGAGAAGCGCCACGTTGTTGCAAAAGTATTAAGAGAACACTTAAAATCGCAGAAATTAATGTAGTAGTTTCTAGAATATTTCCCAAATTCATATTTCAATTATAGTGTATTTTCTTAGCGTTGTCTAGATAGAAAGGAGCATATTCGCAAGGCTGTTTACGATTGTCATAGTAATCGTGCCGAGCAAAGCACCCCAGAAGCCAATATGGACACCTGGCAAAATCCAGAAGGTTAGAGCCATCATACCGACGTTGATAATGAAGGTGAAGATTCCCATTGAAAGAATAATCAGCGGGAGGCTTAGCATAGTTGCAAGCGGACGAACGATGCTGTTAATTAATGAGAAAACGAGGCCTGAAACAAGGTAGAACCAGAATTGATTGATTGAACCATCGTCAATTACACCAAAAAGATTGATTACAACCCACATACCGACGCTCGAGACTGCCCAGCGGAGCAGGAAGACTAGAATTTGTTTTTTAATCATAACTATTTTATTTTAACATATTTTTACGTTTTAGTAAGCGGTGATACGTAATTGCGAAGCGGTGCGATTCTTCGTCGATGCGCGCAATCAGTTTTGCGACGTGGCTTTCATTACTAAATTCTACTGATTCGAATTCTAGTTCGCCAGCCTGGTTTTCGTGCGGGATAATCAAATTTACATCACTATTTCTGGTGTGGTCGCCAGATTTATTACGAGAAACAACCGGGATATTTAGTGGTTTTAACATATCATAAACAGCTGAGATTTGGGCCGCACCACCATCAAGCAAGACTAGGCTTGGATATTCCCATTCAGTATGTTTAATTCTGCGCCCAATCACCTCACGCATATTAGCTGGGTCATCATTTCTCTGATTTCTTAATTTAAACTTGCGATATTCAGCGCGATCGGAAGCGCCATTTACAAACACCACCATTGAAGCTACAACATCAAGTCCAGATTGATGTGAAATATCATAGCCTTCGATACGTTTTGGTGGGTTTTCAAGATTTAAGATTTTCTGAAGCTCTCTTAGAGCCTGGTCGTTTGAAATATCCATGAATTCTTTATCTGAAAAGACGATTTTCTTACGCAAATCTTTCAAGCCAAAGAGTTGGTTGCGAAGAACGGCCGCTTCTTCATAGCGATTCTCTGCCGCGGCTTCTTTCATCTGTTTTTCAAGGTCAACTAAGAGTTCCTTGCGCTCGCCATTAAGATAGCGAATCATACGACGAAGACTGCGTTTATACTCGGCAGGCGTAGTAGCGCCAATTTCAATACCTGGAGTGAGACCAAGGTCAGTATCAAGATTTCGTTTGCCGTCGTATGGCTTGATGTAATATGGGAAAATGCGGCGTAAAATCTTCAAAGCGGTTGCAACCGTGTTTTTAGCATAAAATGGGCCGACGTAAGTTGCGTCATCCCCTTCTGGATTGCGCGTAATCGTGACATATGGCACTTCAGATTTCAAATCAATGCGAACATAAGATACGGTTTTATCGTCACGGAGCAAGATATTCCACTTCGGCATGTAGCGCTTAATCATTTCCGACTCTAAAAAGAGCGCGTCCATCTCGGTATCAACTACAATCCAATCCGTGTCAAAAATTTCAGCTACAAGCGCCTCAGTTTTAGCGTCTTTATCAGACTTCTGAAAATATTGGCGCACACGATTTTTTAGAACCGCTGCCTTGCCAACATAGATAATTTCGCCAGCTTCGTTCTTATGAAAATAAACCCCTGGCGCACTCGGCAAGGTTTTTAATTTCATTTTCAGAGCTTCATTCATGTTTATATTATATAATATTTTACAAAAAAGAAAAATCGGCCTATGCGGCCGACTTTTCATAGATTCCCTTAGATTCGGAGCAATGAAGAGGTTGGATAATCAACTAGATTGCTTGGGTTAGTGCTATATGGAGCACTGTAGAGCTTTGAAACTGCGGTAGTGAGAATCTGAATGAGATTTACCACACTCTTTGAATCGCTTGGAGCAGAGATGCTGCCACTAGTCTTGCTGAACTTCAAAGTGAGGTTACCGCTATAGAGTTCGTCGGTTTTATCGAGGTAGATACCAGTAAGTTCGTGACTGAAGATACCATCGATTGTTGCAACCATATCCGGGAAGTTTGCAAAGATTTTATCAAAATGTTCTTTGTTAAGTTTCTCAGTAGTGGTTTTAACATCAACAGAGCTGATGTCTTTGAAACAATCGCTGAGACCGAGGTCGGTGGTTGCGTTATCAATTACATCATTGTAGAAGTTTGCAAGCTTCTCGGTATTGATTGTCATAGTATATGGGGTGCCTTTAGTACTAAACTGTTTACCACCTTCATATTTCTTGAGAGTCACGAAAGCGTTTTTCTTGTAGTAGTCAGCCATCTTATTGTCTTGAGCTTTAGCTTTGTCGAGGACGTCGACCACACAGTTGTAAGCCTTTTTAGCTTCGGTTGCTTCACTGCCAGTGCCCATCATATCGATAAGCTCTGGAATATTAATCTTCCACCAAACATCATCAATCTGACCAATGGTGTTTTCGAGAGTGGTTTTATAAGAACCGAGGCTACTTTCAATGCCAAGAGCAGAGATTGCAGTATTGAAGGCATCTTTAATACCACTGAGCTTAAAGTACATGGTGTAATCTTTGATTACAACGGTACCAAGTGAGATATCGATTGATTTCTCACCCATTACGACACTAAGCGAAGCGGTTGTACTGTTTTGAGTGTCTTTGTCATTTGAAGTATTAAGGGTGATTCTAGCAGAATCAAATGGCATACCAGCATCTTCAGCTGGAACGAGATCAAATGAACCGTTGATAGTCAAATCTTTGGTATTTAAGAGGTTGCTGATTGCAGAAAGTGCAACGTTCTCTGGGGTATTTAAAATCATATATGCAGCAGCTGTACCACCGCCACCAAGAACAAGTAAACCAGCAACAATGCCAATTACGAGGCCTTTTTTACTCTTTTTCTTCTTAACTGGAGCAGCTGGGGCAACTGGAGCAGCACTAGTTGACTCTGCAACAATTACTGGCTCGGTTGATTTAACTTCTGGCTCAACTACAGCAGCTGGTTCTACTGGTGCTTCAGCTGGAGTTTCAATTTCTGCAGCTTCGGCTGGTGCTTCGACGACTGGCTCAGCAGCAACTTCAACAGGAGCTTCGGCGCCGGTGTCATTTAGGAGATCATCCATTTTCTTTGAAAGCTCATCATTGATAGGCTTTTCTGGAGCGTCTCCATTTGTGGTTGGTTTTGGATTATTTTCCACAAATTTCCTTTCTTGTTAATTATTATTAGATTTTTTAAACGGATTATAGAGGCCGAGGGTTGAGTTACCTTCAGCGATACGCATCAACTCGTTGTATTTTGCGATGCGTTCAGAGCGAGAAAGTGAACCAGTTTTGATTTGGCCAGTGCCAAGACCAACTGCGAGATGTGCAATTGAATTATCTTCTGATTCACCAGAACGGTGAGACATGACGGTATTAAAGCCATTTTTCTTTGCGAGGTTCACGGCGTCGATAGTTTCAGATAAGGTGCCGATTTGGTTTGGCTTAATCAAGATTGCGTTACCAGCTTTTTCGTCGATACCGCGTGCGAGAAGTTTAGTGTTCGTGACAAATAAGTCATCACCGACAAGTTGAAGTCTAGCGCCAAGACGGCTAGTCAAATTCTTCCAGCCTTCCCAGTCGCTTTCAGCGAGGCCATCTTCGATTGATACGACAGGATAGTTCTCGATAATCCAGGTATACCAGTTAATTAGGTCTTCTGAAGATTTCCAGTCGCCATTAGTTTTCAAAGTATAGTGGTCGCCTTCATAAAATTCACTTGAAGCAACGTCCATTGCAATCGAAATGTCGTCACCAGGACGGTAGCCAGCTTTTAAGATTGCTTGGCGAATACATTCGAGCGGTTCGTTGTTACCGTCGTGGACGCGTGGAGCATAGCCACCTTCATCACCAACGGTTGTAACGTAGCCTTTTTCTTTCAAGACTGCCTTCAAATTATGGAAGACTTCAGCACCCATACGGATAGCATCATTAATATTATCTGCGCCGTTTGGAATAATCATGTATTCCTGAAAATCAGTAGACCAGTCAGCGTGTGCGCCGCCATTCATCACATTCATCATTGGCATTGGCAAGCACATTTCATCTTCGGTTCCGGCAAGTCTTGCGACATATTCATAGAAGTGAAGACCATTGGCCTTTGCCATAGCTTTAGCGGTTGCCATTGAGACAGCAAGAATTGCATTGGCGCCAAGATTTGATTTATTGTCGGTGCCATCGAGCTCAAGCATCATACGGTCGACTGCGCGTTGTTCGGCAGTATTTCCAACAAGCACGTCACGAATCTTGCTGTTGACATTCCAAACAGCTTTTAGGACGCCTTTGCCGCCGTAGTAAGCAGGGTCGCCATCTCTAAGCTCGAGTGCCTCGCCTGACCCGGTGCTTGCTCCACTTGGAACGATTGCCCGCCCGACGTGTCCGCTAGACAAGAATACGTCAGCTTCCACGGTTGGATTGCCTCGACTATCTAGAATTTGTCGAGCCTTAATCCCATTAATCGTAAACTCTTTTTCCATAGGTTTATTATACCATAGAAACGTTTATGTTTATTTAATAAGTTTGAGAAAGTCCTGTTCGGTAATGGTTTTAATGCCAAGTTTTTCGGCTTTGTCGGTTTTACTTTTGCCTGGTTTATCACCAACAATTAAGGCTGTGGTGGTTTTAGTGACACCACTTGTGATAGTTGCACCTTTTTCGCGGAGTTTATCTTCAGCTTCTTCACGCCCCATGCTTTCAAGTGTGCCGGAAATAATATAACTTTGGCCAGCGAGCGGAAGTTTACTTGAATCAGTAAAGGTTGGATTTACACCAAGTTCTTTCAGCTCGTTTAGTTGTTTTAAGTTATCTTCGTCTGAGAAATAAGCCAAGATTGACTCAGCAACAACTAGGCCAATATCAGGGATTTGCAACAAGTCTTCTTCGGTTGCATTAGTGAGATTTTCAATATTCTTAAAGGTATTTGCAAGCGAAATCGCGGTCTGGACGCCAACATGGCGGATACCAAGGGCGGCGATGAATTTCGCGAGTGGCGCAGTTTTTGAAGCATCGATTGCGGCCACGAGATTATTTGCACTAAGATCAGCGAAACGTTCGAGTTTTGAGACGGTTTCAGGTTTCAAACGATAGAGGTCGGAAATGTTTTTAACAAGACCAGCATCAACCAAGGCTTCAACATTTTTCTCGCCCAAGCCCTCGATATTTAGGGCCGGTTTACTAGCGTAATACTCGATTGCACGCTTCAAGATTAAGTCAGAAGTGAGGCCTTTAACACGGTAAACCACTTCCCCGTCTTTACGCTCAAAGTCGAGGTCTGGATATTGTTCTTTCAAGGCTTTTTCATAATCAAAAGGCTTTGAGTTTTCTGGGCGGAGAGTCTTTAAGACTTCCTTGACCTGAGGAATAATATCGCCAGCTTTGTAAATAATTACCGTATCGCCAATACGAAGATCGAGGCGAGCAATTTCGTCAGCATTATGAAGAGTAGCGTGACGGATGGTTGAGCCAGCAAGTTGAACTGGGTCAAAAATTGCAACTGGAGTAGCGGCGCCAGTGCGGCCAATTTGAATCACAATGTCTTTTACTTCCGTGGTTGATTCTTCGGCAGGATATTTGAAGGCAACGGCAGCGCGTGGAGTTTTACCAATAATACCAAGTTGGTCGTAAATTTCGCGGTCATTAATTTTTATCACCATGCCATCAGTGCCAAACGGTAAGCTGGCACGGGTTTCGCCGAGGCGTTTAATTTCGCCAAGCACATCTTCAATGTTTTCAAAAACTTTTTCTTGCTTACTAGTTTGAAATCCGAATTCACGTAACTTCTCATAGGCTTCTTTGTGGGTTGGGAGATTTGGTGAAATCAAATCATAGGCCATGAAGTGGAGTGGACGAGAAGCGGCAATCTTTGGATCGAGCTGGCGGATTGAGCCGGCTGCAAGGTTGCGTGGGTTAGCGTATGGCTTTTCGCCGTGTTTTTCTTGGATTTCGTTTAGTCTTTCGAAATCGGCTTTAAAAATCACAACTTCACCGCGAGCTTCAACAATTTCTGGAATATTTTCGCCACGAAGTTTTAATGGAATGTTCTCAATTGTGCGAACATTCATTGTCACATCCTCACCAACTAGGCCATCGCCACGTGTAACAGCTTGTTTTAGGACCCCATTTTCATAATGGAGCGACATTGCAAGACCGTCCATTTTAATATCAGTAAAGAATTCAAATTTGGTTTTTGGTGGGACAAGTTTATAATTTCTGACCACCCATTCCCTAACTTCTTCTTCAGAAAAGACGTCGGCAAGCGAAATCATGCGGCGTTTGTGTGTGACTTTGGTGAATTTATCGAGTGGCTGGCCGGCAACACGTTGAGTTGGAGAATCTGGAGTAATTAATTCTGGGAATTCTTCCTCAAGTTTTGCAAGCTCATGTTTTAATGAGTCGGCAGCTGGCTCGGACATAATTGATTCGTCGAGCACGTGATAGTGGTAACGGTAGTCATTAATTAGTTCGCGCAGTTTCAGAATACGCGCATTTGCTTCATCTTTTGTCATTTTAGTCCATGTCCAATAATTTACGATAGAAGAGGTATGAATAAATCGAGGTGTAGACGATTGTGAAGACGGTCATACAGAGCAAGAAGAATGGCACGACTGGGATGTCACAGAGCCAGTCGATTTTTTGTTGCAAGGCGAAGTCAATCAAGATGATTGGCATCATGACGACAATCCAGATAACTGCAAACATAAAGATAAGGAAGATGAGGCGAATAATTAGGCGAGTACGGCGACCAGCAATGAGATCGTTTGAGGTATTAACAGCGCGAACTGGATAAAGACCTGGAGCCGTAACAGCAATTAACGCAAGAAAGCTGCTCGAGATAAGATAGCAACTAAGAAGTACAAGGAGAGCGGCAAAGATAAAGAAGATGAGCGCATAAAATGGCGTTGCAAGGAAGTCAGTAGCGATAGCCGCAGAGTAAGCAATAATTACAAGGAAGATCGGAATAAGTTCGATGAAAATTAGAGCTACAATACAAAGCGTCGGGATAAGCGGGGTAAGTGCATTATAGAGGCCATCGCGGAGTTTAAGCTTGTGACCAGCGAGAATATGGCGCGTGAGATAAATCGTGACAAGCCAAGTAACTGCAAGGAGCATAATCATAAAAACCTGCTGAACTTCGGTCATACCACGAGAAAGACCGCCAGTCGTAAGCGTGCCAATTAATATCAGGCCAGCTTTACCAACATTGCCGAGCTTACCTTGAGACAATTCTTCGTTCGTATCATCAATTGCTTCTTTGAAGTTTTCATAAGTTTCGGCGCTCATGAGCCCAACGAGAATAATATTTGCAATCACAATCAGAGCAATTAGAGGAATGAAGAGTTTCCAGTTTTTAAAGAGGACTTTAAAAGTGGTTGCGGCATGGGCCATGAGGCCTGGAAGTTCAGTTTTACGGTCGTAATCTTCGCGATATGAGCGTTTAAAACTCTTATGAAGTTTCACCTTAGTCTGGTTTCTAAGGGCACGCATATCTTTTTTGCGGGCACGCCAAAGCTTGAAGCTTGCGCGCATGCCAAGTTTTGTTGGTTCTTTTAAAACAACTTTTTCGACTGGCTTTTTAGCGGTCTTTTTAATAGTTTTCTTCGTAGTAGGTTTTGCTTTTGGCATGGTCTTGCTGGCTGCCTTAGCGGTAGTTTTAGAAGGATGTTTTGGCATTTTCAAGCCTTTCTATACGTGCTTCAATTGGAGGATGGGTGCTGAACAAGCTTGAGATAAAGCCTTTTTTGAGCGGATTATTAATATACATTGCGCTAGTAGCAGAGTTTTGGCGTTTCATTGGACGAGAGTGCTCGTCAAGTTTCTTAAGTGCGTTAATCATCCCCTCTGGGTAGCGAGTAATTTTCACAGCAGAAATATCGGCCAGGTATTCACGTTGGCGAGAGACCGCGAGTTGCGCCAAAGAGGCAGCGATTGGAGCTAAAATACTAGTAATTAAGATGATAATGAAGCCAACTGGAGAGCGGTCATCATCTTTACCGCGGACCATCATTCTAATACCAATGTCAGAGATGAAGCCGATTACGCAGACGAGACCAAAGACAATCAAAGAAACACGGATATCATAGTTTTGGACGTGAGACATTTCGTGTGCCATCACAGCGGTAAGTTCATTATCATCCATGATATCAAGCAAACCAGTAGTTGCAGCGACAAGAGCATGCTTTGGGTCGCGGCCCGTGGCAAAGGCATTTGGCGCTGGATCATCAATAATATAAACCTTTGGCATCGGCAGACCAGTGGTAATACTAAGATTTTCAACAATAGTATATAATCTGCGGTTATCGGAACGTTCAATTTCCTTCGCGCCGGTCATCATCACGGCGAGACGAGCCGAGAGGAAGTATTGAATAACAGCATATATGCTGGCAATGACTAGCACGTAAATCGCTACGGACCAGTCATTGAAAGCATAGGCAAAAACGCAGCCGAACGCGGCAATAAAAACAATAAATCCGAGGATTATAAAGATTGTATTACGTTTGTTGGCTGCGATTTGCTTATACATGAAGTTAAGCTTCTTTCTTTTCTTCAGCTTTTTCTTCAGTCTTCTTCTCATCATCTGAGAATTTTACTGTAGGAGCTTTGTCAATGCGCTTTGCTTCTTCATCATCAACTTCGTAATATTCACGAACCTTGAAGTGGAGGAACATTGAGTTAATTAAGTTGGTTGGGAAGAGTTTAACCTTGGTATTGAACTCTTTAACGCCAGCATTGTAGAAGCGGCGAGCTGCTTGGATTTTATCCTCAGTATCAGTAAGTTTTGCGGTCAAATCTTGGAAGTTCTTATCTGCCTTGAGTTCTGGATAAGACTCTGAGATTGCCATGATACGTGAGAGAGCACCCATGAAGCTACGATCTGCTTCAGCAGTTTGTGCGACTGAGCGTGCGCCCATCATCTTTGCACGTGCTTCAGAAACTTGTTTGATAGCTTCTGTTTCGTGCTTTGCGTAACCCTTAACGACTTCAACGAGGTTTGGAATAAGATCTGCACGGCGTTTCAATTGGACCGTAATGTCAGACCAGGATTCCTCAACGCGTTCGTTAAGTTTTACTAATCCGTTATAAGTAACAATCACTATAATGACCAAGAGTACTACTACAGCGATGGTTACAATTAACCAAATTGGCATTTTTTTCTCCTTTTATTTACTCTTCTATAGTATCATATTTTTTAGGTTTTTACTATTTCGCTTTCGGTTTTTATCTTAATTATCTGACTGCTTTATCTTAAAGAATTTTACTGAATACAAAAACCACCAGAGGCCCGCTAAGGGGGGTTAGCAGGCCTCTGGTGGCACAAATAATTGTGATATTTTGATTATATAAAAGGTCTTATAAAAAGTCAAGACCAATATATGGAGCTAATCGTCTTTCCACATATTATTCACTGAGTTAAGATATCTTTGAATTAATGGCGTTTTACTTAGATAATTATTCCACATACAAACATAGCCGCCGCGCATATCTGTATTATCTCCATATCCACCAGTTTGATTGTCATATTCATATAGCGGAGTAGCGTAAGCCCCTGGTGAAACCCATTCAGTATGTAGGCCATACGAGTTTAGTTTGGTTCTTGCCTCAATTCCACCAAGCCAGACACGCCCCTGAGTATCATGGTTCATTGTATAGACATACTTTTTGTCTTCAGACGGAAAGTGCTCATAAGCAACTAGCCCATAAATATTATGATAATTCTCATAAGTATAATCCGATCGCATTGTAAAATCTGGCCCAATATTACCTTCTAGTGCAAGAGTATCTGGATTTGGCTTATCTAGAGTATGGCCAAGGTTTAGAATTGGCTCATGTGATGTCTCTTTATAAAAATCACCCCTAAACGTGTGCTTTTGTTGTGCATCAAGATAATCTTTCACATTATCATATCTTTTTGCTGTACCAAAGAAGGCAAATCTAGATTGTACTTCTTCAAGCTTAGCATGTGGCTGACCATTAACAGTCTCAAGCGCAGACTGAATTTCGGTTGGAAGATTAAGACTTTCTTCAGAGTAGCCCTTGCCACAATAGCCAGCTGGTTTTTCTGGAAATGGCGGTATATAATCTGGCAATAGGCGCCAAACACCTTGTGAGTTACTGCGATAATATGTACAAATCTTTATACCTTTTTCGGTCTTAACATAAGCCGTAACAGCAGGGCGGTCAGCGTTGACCTCATAAACCTTTGAGAAGGCAATCTCGGCATTAGCGACAGATACTTTATATTCCGGAGCGAGACCCAACTCTTCAAGCGCGCCTGGAACGAGCTGGTATTCGCTACCTCCCCAGAGATATGGATCACCTTCAACTACGCCATTATCAAGAAATTCCCTACGCTCGGCGTCATTAACATAAAAAACGTCAACTTTTTCTGGCACGAGCTGGTTTTCTTTGGCCTTTTCTTTAAGTGATTTTAGGGTGTCATAATACTCTTGGCGCTTGCCGTAGATTTTTTGCTTAAATTCAGTAATGTCGGCCGAATATTTGGCGAAGGCTTCTGGCGAGAAGTTGGCACCGCGAGCTTGTTTTAATAATTCCTGTTCCTCGGCTTCAAAATCAGCTGGAGTAGGATACTTCTGCAAGAAGGTATCAATACTAGCCGGTTGAAGATTTTCTAAACTGGCATCCGTAAAATATGAAAGCAACATTGCTTCGCCCTCTGATTCGGAAATGTCATTTAAGACCATGTCCGGTGTTTTTTGGGTGTAAGTTTTTATCCATAATAATGCTTCTTTTTGAGCTTGCTCATCAAACTGACCAAAGTTAAGCTTATCATAGACCGTTAAAACACTTTCATTAGTTAGATCTGGAACTGCCTCAGCAAAGAGTTTTGGGTTATTATACAAAATTACATTAGCTAGTTTTTTCTCTTGACGAGAAAGCTTATCTGCATATTCCCTTGCTTCAGGGTTTTTTACGGTTTCGTCATTAAAAGGAACTTCCTGAAGATTGTCCCAGTCAGAACCGGTAGCGCCAGTATTGGCTTGCTCCTGCTTATTTTTGTTCTTTAGGAAATTCATTAAACCCATATGGTTATTATACCATTTCAAACACAAAAAATAACGCCAAAGGCGTTTAATTTTTGATGGTGCGAGCGAAGAGACTCTAACTCTCGACCTCTTCCTTGGCAAGGAAGCGCTCTAAACAACTGAGCTACGCTCGCAACTAATGACTATTATAACAAAATTATTTTATTTTTCAACTGGTTTTGTAATTTTGTTAAGGTGGTGCCCGAAATGGGACTTGAACCCATATGGATTTCTCCATTCGATTTTAAGTCGAACGCGTATACCAATTCCGCCATTCGGGCTTCACTTCGTTCAGCTCGACGCGTCCCAAGAGGCGAACGGGCTTCACTTTAAATTCTTTGATAAAATCGAGAGATTTTGGATTTTCTCGAAGCGAAGCGCGGTTATTGACCGAGCGAGCGCCGAAAAATTCAAAAGATCCGATTTTAGCAAGAATTTTGGAGGCGCCGACCGGAATTGAACCGGTGTACAAGGTTTTGCAGACCTCTGCGTAACCACTCCGCCACAGCGCCAAATCTGTTAAATGCTGGCAATGAGAGCCATAGGGCTACAGCTCCATGAGAGTATTTTAGCACAAAAAATAAAAATACGCCACAAGAGCGGGCGTATTTTGACCTTCTTTTTTTAATTTCTAGGCGGGGTTCTCCCAAAGTAACTTCACACTCCACCCGGATTGTTTAGATTTGGACATCTTTCAACGTTTGTTCAAATCTTACTTTAATTTTAGCATTAGCCGTATCAATGTCAATATTGTTTTTCAAAAAATTTATGTTTTTATTTCTGGAGTTTTCCACATTTTTCAAGCTTGACTCGGCTACCATTTTATTTTATTCAATTTTATTTCTTGTTCGGTTTTTGCGATTTTCGTTCGGTTCTACAGGGGTAATTCAACTTTCTAATATTCTTAAGAATTCCCATGAGTTTTATGCTACAATAAAAATATGAGTGGAGGTAAAAAATTTTATTCAATGATCCAGAGATGGTTCGATGAGTTAAAGCTGGCTTTTTATGGAGCCATCTTGGCAACCAAGAAGAAACGCTTCTTGATTCCCTTTTTTGTAATCTTTTTTGTTTTTGGAATGCTTTTAAACCTGCTTACTGGCGGCTCGGCAGCATTCTCGCTGCTTGCCCACGCTAACTTTGGCGGAAAAATGATGATTCTACGTGACGCATTCCTTGGGATTTTTGGAGTAAATCGCAACTTTATTGACTGGTTCTTCATCTTCTTTATGTCTTTACTCCAGGCAACAATACTCAGTCTCGTTATCTTCGTTTATAAATATCGCAAAGACTCGACTAACCTCCAGAACGCCGGAATTATTACTGGTTTAATTGTGCTTAGCTCGGGCTGCCCAACTTGTGGCACCACAATCTTAGCTCCAGTGCTCGTTTCTATCGCTGGCTCATCTGGTATGGCGATGGTTGGGACAGTGAGCTGGATTTTAACGCTTGCATCTATTGTCATTGCGCTATTCGCGTTTAAGAAGGTGGGATTTGAAACTTACGCCATCATCATGGAAGAACGTTATAAGAAAAAGAAAGGAACAAAAGATGGAAACTGAAGATAGTGGCTCGAAAATTGGTACGATTGTCCGCATTGCGACGCTTTTTGGCGTGATTGCGTTATTAATTTTGGTGGTTGCAATTAATATCCCAAAGAAAGAGAATTTGTCGATGGTATGGGACTACCGTACAACAATCGGCAAGCGCGATGCAAAGAATCACTTTATAATGACAACAGATGTGATGTGCCCGTATTGTGATTATTTCTCGCGTGCAATTATGAGCGCACAAGATGAATTTGAGAAGTATCTCGAGGAAAATGATGTAATTTACGAGATGCGCATTACAGACTTCTTGTATGAGTATGGCTCAGTTAGGTCTAACTACTCTACGCGTTCAGCCGAGGCAATCCTCTGTGCAACCGAAGAGGACCGTTTCTGGGATTACTACCATGCTGTAATGACCGCGCTTAACGAGGACTATCACTCAAAGGGTATCGGCAACTCTAAGAATTCACCAATGATGACCGACATTACAGATGATTATTGGCTCAATATCGGTAAAGAGATTGGCCTTGGCGACAGCTTTGAGGATTGTTATAAGAACAACAAGATGCTCAGCAAGGTACAAGAGAATACCAAGAAGGCAGTAAAGGTGATGGAAAAAGCTGGCGCAGCTGGCTTGCCATTCTTCCAATTCAATGATTACCAACCTGGTGGATTTGATCCAAGCTGGGGTTGGGAATACGTGAAGATGTATTTCGATACTGGACTTAGCTCTAAGAAATAATTTTAGCTTCAAAAAGCACTGTAGGGACAGCCGGCGGCGGAGTAAAGTCGTCGGCTTTTAGTGGGTAGCGAATTTTGGTTTGATAACGCTTAGTTAAGATTTTCCCGAGCTGGCTAGTATAATGACGGTCCGTCAAAAGTAATTTCAGAGCGAGTTGCTTTTGCAAAATCAGATAGATAGACTTTGGCGATTGATGATTCTTCGAGTTTTTCTCAATAATCTGGCCATCCTGGTTTTCGAGGTCCAAAAGCCAGTAGAAAATCTCGGCACTAAAGCGAAATGGCGGGTTTGCAAAGACCTTATAGGGTTCAGTCGGAAGCTTCACGTCATGAAAATCTTTCTCAATAATTTCGACGTTTTCAATCTGGTAGCGTGAAAGATTTTGGCGAAGTTTCAAGGCCGTTTCATGGTCTGGCTCAATTGCAATAACCTTTTTACAACGCTTACTTAGCGCGGTCGTAATCACGCCTGAGCCAGCACCAATCTCTACTACCGTGTCGTTTTTGCGGATATTTGAATGCCCAATCAACATCAGCGCCAACCTTGGCGATTTTAAGAAGTGTTGATCAAGCTCATGTTTGCGACTAGGCATTATCTAATATAATCTTCGAGTTTTAGTTTTTCGCTGGTCTCGAGATTTTTGACTTCAATGTTTCCAGTTTCAACTTCGTTTCCGCCAATAACAGAGGCGAATTTAGCAATTTTTGCAGCGTAGGTGAATTTATCGCCAACTTTTTTATCAGTGAAGTTAATATCAACAGATTTGCCGCAGCCACGAAGTTTGTTTGCGAGTTCAATCGTGTAGCTATATTCTTGAGTTGAGAATGGAATCAAAACGAGGTCGATTGGTTTTTCAGCTTCGAGGTCGATAAGATTGTTTTCACCAAGGACCGAGAAGAGTCTAGTAAGGCCGATTGAAGCACCAACGCCTGGGAATTTTTGGTCCGTATAATTGCTGGCGAGGTTTTCGTAGCGACCGCCAGAGCAGATTGAACCGATTTCGCGATATTCTGGCAGGAAGGTTTCAAAAACGGTGCCAGTGTAGTAATCAAGACCACGAACAATCAACATGTCGCCGATTGCGGTTCCCTTAAGGCCTTGCATTTCAAGCAAGCCTAGGACAGTTTCAAGCTCTTCCACGCCAAGCGTGAAGATTTCATTTGTAATGTTTAGCGCTTTAAGTCCAGCAACAACTTGTTCCTTATCGCCGTTAATCGCCATGAACTTAGTTAGAGTTTCAATTTCATTATTACTGAGGCAAAGCTCTTCAAAGGCGGCAAGAGTCTTCTCTTTTGGGACTTTTTCAGCGTGGTCAATTACGCCAAAAATATCTTCCGACTTTGCGCTAAGGCCGAGCTCTTGAAGGAGACCAGTCAAGATTTTACGGTTTGAAACGCGGATTTTTGCTTCCGCCTTAATAAACTTTGAGTAAGCGTCGTAAGCGGTCTTAATTACTTCGGCATCATAAGCAACACTAAGGTTGTCGCGACCAATCACATCAACGTCGAGTTGATAAAACTCGCGGAAACGACCTCTTTGGGCGCGTTCACCACGGAAGTTGCGGCCGATTTGAGTGACTTTAAATGGAAAAGTTAAATCATTTTCGTGTTCAACAACATAGCGCGCGAGAGGTACGGTATGGTCGAAGCGGAGTGCTTGGTCCGCATCATCCGCAGTCTCGGCCGTTTTTACGACCTTGTAAATCTGTTTCTCAGTATCGCCGCCGGCCTTTGCGAGAAGAATCTCGGTGCGGTCAATAATTGGCGTCTCGATAGAGAGAAAACCGTGCGCATGATACACCCCAGCAATCTCGTTTTTAAGTTTGTCGAAAATGGCCTGCTTAGCTGGAGTCAGCTCTTGCATACCAGAAATTGGGGATGTATTAAATTTTTTCATAGTAAATATATTATATAATGAATTTTCTTTTTCGTCCACGAGATGATTTTAGAGGCTGCCTTGAAACCAATAAGGTCTGCAAAAAAGAACCCGGTTTTCCCGGATTCTTTTTAAAACTCTGAATATGAGTTATTTTACAGACTTTTCCCAGATTTTACGAACAGCTTTCAAGGAAAGTGTTGAGAGCGTAAAACCAATAACTGGGACGAGTGAACTTAAGAAGATATTATCGGTATTTTTAATCACAAATGAGTAAATAACAACGATAATATAGGTTAAGATCATAATACAGATTCTGCGAATCCAACTAGTCTCCCATGCCTTATCAAGTTCAACGCGTTTATTACGAGCTTTAATATTCTCGATTTCTTGTTTCATTTTATCCATATATCTATTATAGCATAAACACTATGTTTTGTCAATTTTTTCAACAGGCATTCCTGCATTTAACTCCGCGGAAATTATAGTTGATATTAAGATAGATTATGCTATAATAGAAAAAGATTCCGTTGGCGCTGTAGCTCAGCTGGTAGAGCAGCGGCCTGAAGAGCCGCGTGTCACTGGTTCAAGTCCAGTCGGCGCCACCACAAAACCCTTCGGGGCTTTTTTGTTTTTAAAAATATATTAGTTGAATTTATTTTCAATAAAATATAACAACGTTATTCTGGCACGGAATAAAAAAAGCGCCCCGGACCGAAGTCCGGGGGTAGAACATTAGTTTCCGATATAGGAGTCAACCTCCTGAAGATCAAATTCGGAAAAACCGAATCTGTCCCTGAGGACGCCTTGAACAAAATCTTTCGGGAAGTACATCCATCTGATTTCATCCCAAGCTTTGAGAATCTGTTTTACAGTTTCTTTGTTCTCAGCTGCGGCGTCAGAGATGAAACATGCAATGTGACATACGCCACCGCAGTCCGGTCTGTTGCATAGGGTTATCCCCCACCGTTCGTCATTGCATGCATACTCCTGGTAATTCCACCAGTAGCACTCTTCGCGCTGGCGATCGAGGAGATTCTCGTATTCCTCTTTCGAGTGGACACGAGTTTCCTTAGGAAAATCAAGCAACCAGGCCAGACAATCAGCCTTCCTGCGCGGAAGCTTTGCTCGCTTTACATCAGGAATACTTCCATTGCAGTTCACCCAAATGAGTTCCCCCTCGGCGACATTTTGCATAACGACGGGCTCACCCCGTTTCCAAAAGACCTTTAAGACCTTGGTCTCTGGATTGTAAGTGTAGGTGGTACTCATTGCATTACCTACATTTACTCTTTCGCCGTTCGTGTTACCAACAAATATTCTTTGTGTTGCCATATGCAACCTCCTTTTCTGCCCTAATCCGGGCCGGTAAATTGGGCCACTCTCGGTCCTAAAGTCCAGCTCGTTTTTGAGCCGGCTCAGAACCCCCTCACTCTGAGCCAACTCAAAACAGGCAAAAAAGAGATTTCTCTCGAAAACTATTTATGATGTTCGATAAAGTCTTTTTAATTTGGCTTTATCCTTGTATTGTAGCATATTTTTGCAAAAAAGTCAAGACGCTTACTCTTTTACAGATACGATGCGCTAGATCTCATATTCATACAAATCACCGTTGTGAAAATGCACATCAATGATGTTTGTATGTTCGTCATAGCCGACAATATTATAGTGCATCGTTTTTAGCGTGCCACCATGGCTCACAACTAGAATTCTAGCGTCGTCCGGATAGGTAGCCTTAACTTTCTCTAAGAATTTCTTCGTACGAGTAAAAAGATGTTCAAGCGGTTCCATCTGGAGTTCGTCATTATTGTAGCCAAAGGTCCATGGCATAACCCAGTCTTCATAGCTCGGACTTGTCCCTTCAAACTTACCAAAGCTACGTTCCATCAAAAGGTCATCTACAATAATTGGACATTTTCCGTTAACCAAAATTTCAGCTGTTTGTTTAGCGCGAATTAGTGGCGACGTAAAACAGACATCGAATTTCCGATCTTTAATCTTATCTCGCAGCTCCTCCGCCTGCGCAATGCCAGTTTCATTGAGTGGAATATCGGTTCGCCCCTGAGCGATTTTGCGAATATTCCAATTGGTTTGACCGTGCCTAACTAAAAACAGTTTCATTATTCACCTCTGCGTGGGCGAGTTTCGCGACGATAAAGAATATAAGTAATGATGATTAATAAGATAATTAGCCAGAAAATCCAGAGGTTTTTACTATTCGAATCGTCATCACTTTTACCGCCGAGTTTAATGCCGGTAGTGCCAGTTTGTTTCAAGAGATCTTTTGCAGATTTTTCATCCTTTTTGTCCGAGTCAGGAACTTCGGCAGTATCGATTATTTCTTTCACACCTTCGATTGTGCTTTCTGTTGTATTTTCAGTAATCAATTCAGCAACCGTATTGAAGATTTCCGCAAAACTCTGGCTCACGCTATTATTTGAAGCTGTATTGTTTGAATTTGAGCCGGAATTCTGGTTGCCCGAAGTGCCACTAGTGCTACCAACTTGTGGAGTATTCTGAGTGTCATTGTTTTCGTCGTTTGCATCTTGGTTACCATCTTCCGCATCTTCATCAGATTCGTCGTCAGACAATTCCCTCTCATTAATCGTAGCGGTCGCTACACCTAAGCTAATATTGATGTCATTTTCCTTACTATAATCACTCTCGTCTGAGTCATTCTCATAGTCGTATTTAACCGTATTTACAACTGTTGCGCTAGTTGTGGACGTTGGAATTTCTTCATTGACTTGAACTGCGAAGTGTAAAACTTTGCCGCCCGCGACATTATTTGGGTCATCAAGAATATTAATTAAATCTGCGGCTTCTGGAAGAGACGGATAGGCGTTGCTGAGACGAGAATAGTTCTTCTTTGAGGCAGTTATCGCTTCAGCGTACGTAATGTCGCTTGGTTGCGAGCCGAGCTTCACTGCGACACTTTTGCGGCCATCACTATAAGAGTAGATTCCATATTCCCTATCGGACAAACTATTGTAAAAATCATCATAACTTTGGCCGGCGGCTTGAGTTTTCTTCCTAAATAAGCTAGTAATATTAAGCCAGATACTGTCTTTTGCAGCGCCACCACTGGTGTCTGTTAATAATCTTGGGATTGATGCCACGGCAAAGACATAGGCATTGATACTTGTTGCTTGATTACTAAACGTAGCCTCATACGAAAGGCTTGAGAATTTTGCCTTATTACTTAGTGGAGTCTGGCCGTTACCAATATACATTTCATTCATCGTAATACCAGGAGAATGATAGACATGATAAATCATGCCATTTGTTGCAATATTTCCAACAGTATAGGTATCAGAAAGTTTACCTAGGCTAGTGCTTTTTAATTTCGTAAACTCAACTTCTTTGTCTGCAATAATGAATTTCACGAGCTTGTCTGTTGCAATACATGAGGTGGCATAGCTATCAGGTGCGGTACTAATTACACCGGAGAGCGAATATTTCCCAACCGATGCATCAGAAAATTTAATGTAGATTTTCTTATTTTTTACACTCCAGACGCCGATTTTTTCATCATTTTCAGAGATAATATCAAGGTCTTTGCTATCCCTAATTGTATAATGCGTGCCAACAGTATTAACATCGCCAGTACCAAAATTAAATGAGACAGTGTCGCCATCGGCGATTGGCATTTCTGAATTATATTCCCACTTAATGATTGCGTGGAAGGTCGTGCCAGCAGCAACGCCATTTTCGGCGCTAAGTTCATAGCCATTAGTCTTGCCACGATAAAGGTGTGCCTCAGTGACAGTAAAATTACCCGAAACGTCGGCAGCGGAAACATTTTGTGTAAATGCAAAAGAAAGCACTGCCCAGAAAAGTGCAACAATAACGAATCGTTTCGCAGTTTTTCCCATATTTATAGCACACTCCAATTATGCTTATTTTAAATGTAGCAAAGGTTATGGTTTTTTGCAACGTTTTTCTTATGCTTTAAGTCCACAAAAAGCCCCGGCAAAGTTCGCCGAGGCTTCTTTCTATTCCTTGCGTAGCTTCAAAGCGATAGGAATAGCGAGCGGAACGAAGATTACAATAGTTGCAACTAGTGCGTAGCTTAACTCAATATCGGCAGCGCGGTTAATAATCCACACAACACAGATATAGAGTAGCTGCGATACAACTCGAGTAAGTGATTCTACTGAGCTCTGTTCCGAGTCTTTAATGTGTTCTTTGACGAACGGCATCATTGTAGCTGAGCGCCATCCAAGCGCAAGGCCAAACAGCGCGTAGAAGAAGACCGTAAAGGCATTAAGATTAATTAACATTACGGAACTTGCGAAAACTACGAGCGCAACTGGAATAGTAAAGATTTGCCATTCTTTGAATCGCTTAGCATAACGCTCTGCGGCTCTTGACCCAACGAATGAGGCAAGACTGTTTATTACCCAGCCAATCGAGACGACTGAAAGCGGCACACCCACACTTAACATCAGCGGAGTAAATACCCAGATAATGCCATGTGTGACTTCGGACGACACTGCGTATGCTGCGATTCTAAGACGAAGCTTTGAGTTTTTAAGATTGCGCTTTACGAGCTTCACGATGTCTTTTACTGGAGCTTCGTTCGCCTCAAGTTTCTCACTATCATCTTCAATGAAGATACTGACAATCGAGCCAATATAAAATGGAATTGAAGATACTGCGATAGCAAGTCTAAAGCTAATTGCGCCAATTGGACCACCGAGCAAAGTTACTAAGAGCGAGACGAGATAGTTATATGAATTCATCCTCGCAAACTTGTTCTTAAATAACTTGCCGGATTTGTCGGTTTTACCTGTGAAATGTTTTAAAAGTGTAGAGTCAACACCCTGAGAGAGTGCGCAGCCTACGCCACAAATTGATTCACAGACGACAACAAACCAAAAGCTATGAGAGTTAGAATAGAGCAGGAGCGCGGTGCCGACAAGGAAGTCGCCGATGACGTTCGCCCATTTACGACTGAACCGATCCGCCACAAAGCCAAGAGGAATATTAAGGAGCATTACCACGATCGTAAATGCGATCTGAGACAACGCGATTTCCGCCTGGTTGAGGCCGATGCTGTTGTAGAACGGGGTCATGATTGGGATGCTCAAAATAGCAGCCGTCAAAGCGGATTCCAACATCACCAATCTCGAGTTTCTTTTTGAGTTGCCTTTCTTCATTTTTATACCCTCCTTTAGGTTAATATAGTATGAAAAGTTCTAGCCGTTTTCTTATACGGCTAGATAAATTTCAAAGGCGATGTATTTTTCTCTAGATAAGTCGCTTTTGGAACTTATCTAGATTTACAAGACTTAGACAGTTTCCGCGATAATAATTTTTGGCATAGCAAGGGCGCCCCATTCCAATGTGGCGACGTAGACAATGCTGGTATTAAAATTATTATTGCTCATACTACTCTTATAGCACTTTTTTGCGTAGTGGTCAAGCTTATTTTTTTATTTTTGCTTTTTTGTGAGAATATTGTTTATAATAATCGTAATAATTGTTGCGCCAAGCAAGACTGCGAGATTAATAAAGACTGGCTGGAGAGTCTCAAAATTAAACTCTTCAATACTGGTAAGAACTGTGTTGCTATTTGTATAATAGTAGCTTGGCAAAATGCGACCAAGGTTCACGACTGCTTCTGGCATCCACTCAATTGGAACAAAAACGCCCGCAAGGAAGCTTGAACCAATTGCCGTAACGTTCACAACTGCGAGGATAGCATTGTTACTATGAAGAAGATTAGTAAGAAGAAGAGCAAAAGTAGTTGCAAAAACCGACATAAATGCGGCGTTGAGAATCATCAGCCAACCATAGGACGTGAACATCATGTCGCCATTTAAAATCAAACCCAAAACGATATACATCACAAGCAAAATCATTGCGATGCCGTAGTTATAAATCAAAAGTTTTGAATTAATTGAACGATAACTGGTAGCTGAAACCATCATGCGTTTCTTTGTCATCTCGCGTTTGAAACTTGCGGTTGTATATGCCACCATAAAGACTAGGCCGGCAATAATTGGATAATTTAGAAAAGTAAAGAAGCGAGCGAGATTAGAAAGTGCGGTTGTATCGATTTTAGTCGTAAGCTCAGCTTTAGTTTCATTCTTAAGAACTACTTCGGCGCTCTTTACAATTTCCGTTTCACTAGCCGGAGCAATACTATTCACTACGCCCATATAGCGATTCAAAATTGTTTCAGCAAGATAAGCATCGTAGTTCTTAGCGGATTTAACTTCAATCTTTGGCTTCTCGCCATTTGCGACTTTTTTGCCAAAATCTTTTTCAAGGAAGATTACATAGTCGACATTGTTATAATAAAGAGCATCATCAAGACCATCGTCGCGGTCTGCGATTTTTGGCTGATTTGATCTATCATAAATGTATTTTGTGAGATTTTTTGAGATTTCCGATTCGTCATGGTCATAAACCAAAACTTGTGGCTTTGTTGCAGTAAAGTTTGTGATACCCGTACTAGTATGATTGTTCCCAACCACGCAAAAAACCAGAATTGCAGAATACATAATAATCAGCCAGAGATTTTTCTTAACGATTTTCAGGAAAGCTTTAAAGGTTGTCATACTTTTGCCTCCTTAGAACCATGATTGAGACTGAGCTTAGCACGGCTGCGTAAATCAAAATTGAAATCACACTAGTCCAGAAACGTTCATTCATGCCATAGTTTACGAGTGCATAATATCCATCGGTAATTATGGCGGTTGGATTAAGTTTATTAATAATCGGCAAATTCAAATCTATCACATATTTCATTTCTGGCCCCATCATGCCAGCAAAGAATGCGCCAAACATTGTAAAACCAGAAGTAATTCCATCTTTAGTATTCTCACTAACTTTGAAAATTACCGAGATAAAAATACCAAGGGATAAGCTGAGCAGTGCCGCGACACATGTAAAGCCAATAATCACTGGCAAATCTCCACCAAAATCAATACCTAAAATGACAGTGAGATAAGCAAATAGTAATGCGAGACCAATTAGTTGCGTAATGTAGCTCGTGACGAGTACTGTAACAATAATTTTAGCTTTTGAGATTGCGGCAACGGCAATACGTTTGCCACTTGCGGCCATGTTGGCGAGGTTTTTATCGAGCGCCTTGGTTGAAATCATTGCGCCATAAAGACAGGCCATCGCCATCAATGAAAAATACTCAATCATGATATATTCATATCTTGGCGCGTAGGTATTTTTAATCTCAGAATATTCCAACTGTTTACCAAGCATGATTGACTGCTCAATTTCTGTGAAGACATTTTGCAAAATTGTCTGATTCATGCCACTTTCTTTAATGGTGAGTTTTGGAAAATCGTTATCAGAAAAAGTAATAATTCCCTCGATCTTTTTCTCATCAAGTTCAGCCGTTACTTCATCCTGGTTTTTAACATATTTTGTTTCAAAAACACGATTTTCAGATTCCGGCTCGGAAAGTCCGTCAATAATTTGATGGTAGACCGGATAAAGTTGATTCTTTTCATTCTCAACTACAGCAATTTTAATCGGTTCAAAGTCCTGCGCAGTTTTAATTCCAGAAAAAGCCATATAGAAAAAAGTGCCGAGGATAATCGGAAAAGCGAAGGTCCAAAAAATCAGCTCTTTGTTCTTGAATGTGATTTTCAAGTTATACCAAAGGCGTCGCATTAGTCTCTAAGGTCCTTACCAGTTAATTCAAGGAAGACGTCATTTAAAGTTGGGCGTTCAGAATAAATCTTTGAGTAGTTTATTCTATTCTTCTCAAGTAAATTCACAAGTTCAGCCAAGTTTTTCTTGGTATCGCGATAAAGTACAGTAATACTATTATCTTCACACTTCACGTCCAAAACGTCTTTCAACTTCATGATTTCAGCCTTAGTTTTAGTTGGGAAATCCTTTGATTCAATCGTGATTTTTTCCTTGATTTTTGCAAGGTCTTTCAAAGAATCATTAGTGCCAGAAGCAATGATTTTACCATGATCCAAAATAATAATACGATCGCAAAGAATTTCGACTTCTTCCATGTAGTGGGTTGTATAAACAATGGTTGCACCGTCTTTGCGAAGCTTCTTAATGCCATCAAGAATGTTATTACGGGATTGTGGGTCAACAGCAACAGTTGGCTCATCAAGGAAGATAAGTTTTGGTTTATGTGCAATGCCACAGGCAATATTTAAACGACGAAGAAGGCCGCCAGAAAGCTTTTTTGGAATGAATTTCTTAAAGTCTTCAAGGCCAACTAGTTTCAAAGCGTCTTCAGTATATTTAGCGCAGGTTTCTTTATCTGAAATATAAAGACTACAGAAATAGTTTACGTTTTCCCAAACTGTGAGTTCCTCAAAAACTGCCACGTCTTGAAAAACTACGCCGATATTACGCTTAATATCAAGCGCATCTGGAGTCATTTTCTTGCCAAAAATCTTAATTTCGCCGGAGTTGAAATTTAGAAGTGACAAAATTGAATTAATTGTAGTAGATTTACCAGAGCCGTTTGGACCGAGGAGACCCAAAATCTCGCCCTTTTTAACATCAAATGAAAGATTGTCGATTGCTGTTAATTCTTTATATTTTTTGGTGAGATTTTTAACCTCGATTACCTTCTCAGCCATTAAAGCTCCTCAATTTTTACGCGAACTTGCTCGGTTGTATCACGGTCACGAACAGTAACAGTGTTATCTTCCAACGTATCAAAATCAACTACAACGCACTTTGGTGTACCAATCTCGTCTTGCTTCATATAACGTTTACCAATATTTCCGGAATCATCCCAAGTGACGTTGCCATATTTCTTGCGGAGGAGGTTGTAAACTTCGTGAGCTTTCTCCACGAGTTCTGGTTTATTCTTAAGAAGCGGTGAGACACAGAAACGATATGGCGCCAAGTTTTCTGGAAGCTTCAAAAGCACACGAGTTTTGCCGTCTTTTTCTTCTTCGGTATAAGCGGTTGAAAGCACAGCAAGAATTAAACGTTCAACACCAATTGATGGTTCAATTACGTGTGGAATGTAAGTTTCGCCAGTGTTTTTATCGCGATAATCCATTGATTTGCCAGATTCACGAGCGATATTTGAAAGGTCATAGTTAGTACGATAAGCAAGACCCATTAGTTCCTCTTCGCCGTTTGGATAATCAAACATGAGGTCGATAGTGCGCTTTGAATAGAAGGCGCGATCTTCTTCAGGAACCTCCAAATCGTGGATGTTTTCAGCTTTAAGACCCATGACATTTTCGAGGAAGTAGTGATTCTCTTTCAAGAGTTTATTAAATTGTTCTTCCCAAGTGTCCGGATGGATGAAGTATTCAATTTCCATTTGTGAACATTCGCGATCACGAAGCACGAAGTCACGAGGAGAGATTTCATTTCTGAAGGCCTTTCCCTGTTGAGCAAGACCAAATGGCATGTCTGGATAAGATGTGTCAACAACGTTTTTGTAGTTTGTGAAGATACCCTGAGCGGTTTCTGGGCGGAGATAGGCAATTGATTTTTCAGCAAGTGCGCGAGCATTTTCGTCGCCATTGACGTCTTCTGGAAGAACAGCACCAACGTGTGTTTCAAACATCATATTGAATTTACGAATTGGGCCCCATTCGGTCTTACCACAAGTTGGACATTTGACATTTAGAGCATGGAATTCTTCGGTGGTAACGCTTTCAGTAATTCCATCGGCGATTTTATCAGCGCGGAAACGACCATGGCAGGCGCCACATTCTACGAGTGGGTCTGCAAAAGTTTTAGTGTGGCCAGAAGCAACCCAAGTTTTTGGATTCATTAAGATTGCTGCGTCGATACCAAAAATATCATCACGGTCTTCAACCCAGAACTTCCACCATTCATCCATGATTTTCTTTTTTAAGCTGACGCCGAGCGGACCGAAGTCCCAAGTTCCAGCAAAGCCGCCATAAACATCTGAACCCGGAAAGATGAATCCGCGACGTTTACAAAGGCTGACGATATCTTCAAGTTTTTTTGCCATAAAAATCTCCTGTATTTATCTGTTATTATACCATAAAATTTGGTTTTATTGGAGATTAACGAGCAACACAACGAACCGCGCGGCCATGTCCTTTATCGCCATTAATATAATTAATTTCATCACCTATAAATACTTGACTTGCGCTTTCATAGTGTGCGCGCTTTGACCAATAATAAATAGTTTCTTCCTGGCCGGTAATTTTACCGCTATAAAAACGATAGAACCCGTTACGAGTAAAGTTTATTGGTGCAGATAAAACGGTTGTAGGTGTAGCGTTGTATGTAGTTAGAAGCGTATTATAACTCTTGTTACCAGAGTATTCTGGAAGTTGCCAACCTTTAGGACAAATAGAGTCCATTGCGTCGCCATCATCCATCTCATATGTACCACTTCCGGCCGTTGCAGCATACCAGTTATAATAGTTACCTGCTTTTTCCCAAAGATACTCATCGGTATTTGCGGTCGGGGTACTAGATTTAGTTATACCACCTTGATAATACGCTTCGTCCGATGCAGAGTGATAAGAATGGTCTATTACTGCTGCGACCGAATTGTTCTCACCCCAGATTATATCCTTGACCGTCTGAGTAGCATTTTGTGAAGTCCAAGACGATTTATTATTCAAATCTGTAGCAGTCCTAGTAAATGACCCTCCGGCAGTTAAGTCTAGTGCCAGGTTCTGGCTCATCCAGCAGTTTCCATCAGCAAGTTTTGAGACGAGATAATAATTACCGTCACGAGTGTCTTGAAGTTTAACCCTTGGAACATAAGTATTGTCGCCATTATGTGTACCATCCGTATCAAATCTCATAGCAGAGGCTAATGGAGTTGTGGTTTCAGTACAGATAGCTGCGGTCATTTGCTGCATGGTAGTAATTGAGTGGAGAGTTAATATTGGAGACGGATGCGCAATAGCCGAAAATACCACTTTCTTAGAGTAAGCACCTGAAGGAAGTGAACTATCAATCTTGGTGCCGATAGTTACCGTAGTGTCTTTTTCCGCACTAGTTGGGACGTGATCTAGGTCTTTGATTTTTGCTTGATCTGCGAGGGCTGGGATTTTATTGAAGTTAGTTGCGTCCAAAGAATAGCCCCATTTGTTAGCAGACATGGTAGATGAAGTGACGGCAGAGTTGAAATCTGAAGCAATCGTTGATTCGGAAACGAGGCTAGTTAAGGCTGTGCCGCTATCCTCTGATGAGAAATAAAGTTCATAGCCGCCTGTACTGTTTGTATCTACGGTAGCGATGATTGAACCGGAATCAAAAACACCTGCTGAGGTTGGAGTGATATTGAAGTTTAATGCACTTTTATCTAAAGAAAGTGAAACGATTGGATTAACATTTACAGTGACATCAACTGCGCGTTCTTCAGCACTAGATTTAAAGACCGGTGAATATAGATAGACAGCTGATGCTGCAGCAAGCAGTGAACTTGAGAAGATGGCGAGCTTTGTAGTGTTATTTAGTTTTTTGTGGAGATTCGTCATTCTTTTTACCCTTTATTATTTAGCTACGCAGCGGATTGGGTGACCGTTTCGAGCATCACTGCCACTACTATTGGCTGTTGAAGAGATTGTTGAAATCGTGTTTTCAATATTATCGTCCATGTCGATGTCTACTGCGCTTACCCGAGATGTGTAATATTTACCCTCTGTACCCTTATCAACAAAGGCTTTTGTAGAGTAGCTGACGTAACCGGTTTTTTGTAATGCAGGTTCATCTTGGATAAGTGCGGCTGAAGGATAAAGCGCAAGAATTGTACTTGCATCAGATGGGTTAGTATTACCTTGATATGAGCCGGTTGGAAGTTTCCAGCCTTTTGGACAAATAGAACTGCTGTATGACGGAGTGCCCATTGGCGCAGCAGCGCTATATGAGCCAGCGGTTGCAGCTGCAAAGTTATAATAGCCACCATAGGTTGAATCTGTAACCATTGCTGGAGTTCCGTAGCTACCAAAGGCGGTAGCATCACTTGCTGGAATAGTAAACGAACCAGAAGTCATATCTGAATCAGTGCTATCAATGGTTTTATTAGCAATTTTGAGGTTTTGAGTCATCCAACAGTTACCGTCAAGAAGTTTTGTAACAGTATAGGTATTGCCATCGCGAGAGTCTTTAAGCGTCGTTGTTTCATGCATCACGAGAGAGCTGCAGTTGAAGCTTTGCATAGTTTCAAGGGGAGTATCATGTGCAATAGCCGAGAAGACAACATTCTTAGTGTAAGTTCCTGAAGGAAGGCTAGTATCTACTTTAGTTGCAATATTAACAGTAGTATTCTTTTCGGCGCTTGATGGGAAGTGGTCTAGGTCTTTGATTTTAGTAGGAGCGGATAAGGTTGGAATTTTACTATAGTTGGTAGCATTTAGAGAGTAGCCCCATTTATTATTGGCCATAGTTGAGGAGGTGACTGTACCCGTAAAATCTGAGGCGATAGTAGATTCTGAGGTGAGACTGGTCATAGTCGTAGTGTTGTCTTCAGCTGAGAAGAAGAGCTCGTAGCCGCCAGTACTGTTGGTGTCTACTGTAGCAATAACAGATTGTGAGTTGAAGGCGCCAGCTGAGGTTGGCGTGATATTGAATTCCATAGTATTGGAATTTAATGCAAGGGAGACAACGGGATTAATAATTGCTTTTACTTTAACATTAGCACTACTGTCTGCGTTAGTTTTAATGATTGGTGCAAAAAGCAAAGCGGACGCTAAGCCTAATGTTAGAAATGAGCCAAAAACTATCGCGGATGAGATAGCTTTCTTTTTTGTTTGTTTGACCATTTTTGTCTCCTCAGGACTATTGCTAGAAAAATTCTAGAAAATAATTTTGTTTTTTATTTTTATATTTATGACCTTATATACAACTATTATAAGCATAAACAATATAAAAAGTCAAGAAAATCTACCCGATTTTACGTGGATTTTGCAATTGATTTTGCCACAAAAAGCGTTTCATCCAGTAGTTTTTCATATCCATTGACTTGGACGACAGTTTTTAACGGCGAAGTAAGCATTAAACGCATTAATTTTATGTGATTCGCCGTAATATTTCCCTGCGGTTCTTGACGCATGGCGTTTTCGAGCGTATCCCAAGCATAGGTTGTTTCAATATTAAGCTTCTCACCACTAGTATCACGGTGTAAGTTTACTTCTTCGCCAGAAATTCGCATTAAATTTAACAAAAAGTAATTCTCAACTAGTGCCAAATTTAGTCTTTTATCGAGTGCCCAAAAGCATTGGTTTACCAGAGAAAAAAGCTCAGGGCTATCGACTGATTCAGAGATTTTATTTGCCATTTTGATAATTTTTGAACCAAGTTCAAAGCGTTCCAAATCAGAGACAATCGACATATAATTTATAATCATCTTAGCGGAAGTCAGAATCCCAAGTTCAGTCTTTTCGGATTCATGAATTACTACGTCAGCAACAGTGAACATTTCAATCCCGCCGGCAAGTTTAGATTTTTCCTTGCGCACGCCTTTAGCAATGCAAGATTTTCGGCCCTCTGGCGTCAATAAATTCAGAATACGATCTGTCTCGCCATATTTCGTGCGATGCAAAATAATTGCTTTAGTTCTTAAATCATTTCGCGCCCTACGCGTTACCGACATTTCTTAAGCACTCCATTGCGGCATTTTTCAAATCAGCCGGCAAAAGACTTTCTTTATTTAATATTTTCACCACATTATAGTCTTTGAGATTTTCTTGCTCAAGCTTTAGTGAAGTTGTGATAATAATTGGGATTTTTGCAGTATCTTCATAGCTCATGAGCTCATTTAAGAAAGTAAAACCATCTGGTCCAGTAAGCAAAATATCGAGCACAATCAAATTTGGCTTATCGTTTTCAATTTCAGAAATTGCTGAGATTGCGTCATGAAAAATCTTAGTTTCGGACACGCCGCCTAAGTAGCGCGCAAAAAGGTCCGCCATAATTTCGTTATCTTCAATAATATAAGTTAGTGCCATTTTTACACCTCGAACATTGACATTTGATTTGATATTGGAAGAATTAGACTGAAGCTCGTGCCGTCACGGTGACGAATCGCGCTGACTTCACCATTCATGTATTTTGAAAATTTTGATGCGATGTAGAGCCCTAGTCCGGAGGAGCCAGGCCGCATCGCTACCGACGTCGGCTCATTTATAAAGCCATATTTCATTTCTTTCCAAATTTTAGTCGGAAGAGCTGGACCAAAATCACGCACCAAGATTTCTACTTTTCCTTTTTTATCACGGACCATAATCGTAGCCTTGGTATTAACATCAGAATAGTGCATCGCGTTTGAGCAGAAATTATAAATCACTGAATAGAGCATGTCACGATTCGCAAGCACAAGACGAGATTTATTAGTATATTTCCAGTTGATATCGCGATGATTTTCACGAAAAAGCTCGCGAAGTTCGGCTGTAACTTCGTTGCAGACGGCGCGAACTGGCACCGCTTCAAGCTCAAACAAACCGTCTTCAAGTCTAGCAACTTTGGTTAAATCATTTACTTGGCGCAAAGCACGCTCGGAAGTTTGAATCATCTGAGCACGGGCTTTTTTAAAAGATTTTTCATCCGCAGAATCAATTGATAAGGCAAGTTGGCGCAAAATGCAGAGCGGAGTTTTGAGCTCGTGCGCGACCACAGCAATACTACTTACCTCACTTGTCATAACGTAATTATAGCACCCAAGTTTTTGGAAATAAAATGCTTATGCGAAGATTTAAGCGTTGAATTTAACAGTAGCTAGAACTTTATAAAAGTCGTCTTTGAATAACAATGAATCGGTTTGGATTGTGGCAGTTTTGTCACGGATTTTAATGATACAAATAATACCTTGGTTCTTGCTTGGAAGGGTGCCAGTATAGACGTCAACGTTAGCGCCGTTTACAACGGTATTGCTGACTGACATTGTGCCCTTTTTGACATAGCCGGCGTAGGTTTCTTTAACTTTATCAGTAGAAGTATTCGTAATTTCTAGGCGAATCGCAAAGATTGAAGTTTTTTCGACTTTGCCAACATAACTTGGATTCAAATATGCTTCAAATTTATTAGTGCCATCATTGCCATCATTTGGAATATAGACACTCCAAGTCTTTGGGTATTCAATCGAAAGTGATCCAAGATCAGCTGGAGTTATAAGTGATGTGAACGGATATTTTTCTTTTTCAGCAAATTCATCTTCAAGTTTTGTACGAAGTTTATTTTCAGCGGCAGCAACGGCAAGACTGACTTTTCCATCAACATCAGATTCAGCATCTTGCCAGTTAGTATACATCACAATCGCAAGACAAGTGAGACCAAGCGTTGCCACAATAAAGACTACAAGAAGGACAGTTTTAATCAAATTTGCCGTCTTGTTTGGAGCAGATATTACACCGCCATTAGCTGTGCGAATTGGCTGGTTTTGATTATTATTTTGAGTATACCCAGGAATCGCATTTGGTGCGATTTGAAGTTGATTTATGTCTCCACCCTGTTGAAATGGATTTTGATTTCCGTTATCCATAGACTTATTTTACTTATGTTTATCAAAAATTTCAAGTTCTTAGGCTTCTTTTGAAAAATCTTCGTCAATAATTTTAATCTCGTTTTTAAGATTTTTTAAATCTTCTTCGATTTCTTTTGCGAGTGCGACTGATTCTTTGTACTTTTTTGACGCTTCATCAAGGTTGAATTCGTCGCCATAGAACCATTCAACTTGTTCGTTTAGTTTTGTAATTTTGTCATTAATTTTACTTTCTGCCATTTACTTCTCCTTCTTTTTTAGGCTTTCAATTTTTGCGCCAATATTATAATCAAGTGTTTCAACATTAATTGTGCTACCAATTTCAACTTTACCAGTCACAATCGCATAGCCATTTTTTAGGACCTTTTCTGGATTTAAATTCTCTAGTACTTTTTCAAGGTTTAATACGAAATGAGTCTTTGAATCAATTTCACTATAAATCCGAGTAGTAACACTTCGAACTTTCATATTTGAATCGTTTGCAAGTAAGTCGATGCGGCTTATAATCGTATTTTTAATGCGAGAAATATTATCATGAAGATTATTAATTTCAGCCTTTTTGTCCTTTGTTAACATTTGTGCAGCATTACTTGGCGTACTTGCAACAACATCAGCCGCAAGGTCCGAAAGCGATTCATCAACTTCATGACCGATACCAGTAATAACTGGAATTTTGCTGGCTGCAATTGCGCGGACGAGTTTTTCATCATTAAAACAAGCAAGATCATCAGCCGAGCCACCACCACGAATAATTGCAATTACTTCAACTTCGCTATGCTCGTTCAAATAGTTAAGAGCGCGAATGATTTGGTCTGGCGCAGCAAGACCTTGAACTTGCGTGTGACAAACTTGCAAATTAAGTCCGCCCCAACGTTCGTTCACAATCTTGATAAAGTCCGCATAGCCAGCAGCTTGAGTTGATGAAATAATACCAATTTTTGTAAGGTCGCGTGGAAGTGGGCGTTTTTTCGCAGGATCAAAGAGCCCCTCTTTTTCAAGTTTTTTCTTCAAAAGCTCAAAGCTCTTTTTAATATTTCCCTGCCCTACTGGCATGATTTGCTGAACCGTAAAACTAAACTTTCCCCATTCAGTAATTTTTGGCGTGCCTTTTACAACCACTTTCATGCCATCTTCAACTGGCACACGTAAAGACCAAACTGGAATGAAACAACTAATACTGCCACTGTCGTCTTTTAGGTCAAAAAATACCCATTTACCTTGCGAGGTTTTGAGGCTCGAAACCTCACCTTCAATTACACAATTTGAATAAGCATACTCAAGCGTCTGGTTGCAGTATGCGATAAATTCTGAGACTTGAAACTTAGTCTCCATTCATCTCCATAATCTTGGCACGGTCTTTTTTGCCAATTTTTGAAATAGCATTTTGGTAGAAGCCGTAGCCAGAAATAATTGTATTCATGAGAACAATTACGCGGGTGACAATCACGACAGTTGAGGCAATTGGAAGCGCAGTGCCGAGACCAGTCATAACAAAAATCATTGAACCTTCGTAGCCACCAACACCACCCGGGAGCGGGACGATTGCACCAATAACACTTGCCAAGGCTTCTGCAACCATGATTTGTGGGAAGATTTCTGGGTGGCCAAGCGAGATTGCAACGATTTCATAAGTTGCAATTTCAAGGAAGTTATAAAGGATGCCCCACAAAATTGGGCGAACGAGAATCTTTTTATCTTTTCTTGCAGCTACTAAGTCAACATGAAGATCGAGGAAGAATTTGTGAACAGTTTTACTTTTAAGGACATTCTTTTTGTGACCAAAAGTAATTTTTTCTACGATGAAGTTGCAGAATTTAGTAGATTGATCTGAGAACCAGTCAATAAGTTTGCGCTTTGAAGCAATAATAATACCAAGAGTAATTGCAACAATAATGCCAACTGACATTAAACCAACAAGGCCAACCATCCACATTGCACTATCAGGAATAGCATGGCAAAGTAGGAGCACAATGATTGCGAGAATTGTCTGAGTTTGGTTTGCAATAATCGTAATAATATAGCGAAGAAGATACATGAATGAAACCTGGCCAGCTGTAGCGCCGAATTCATGCAAACGCCAAGCGATATAGCCAAGACCAGAAACGCCGCCGGATGGAACTGCATGATTTACGAAGTTAAGCTCAAATGAAATACGAGCAAGATTCCAGGCTGAGATTTTCCTGGTTGTATGTTTTGCTTTCATGTACGAGAAGAAAATTTCACCAGCCGTGAAGTACATAAAAAGTTGTTCTGGGATAAGAAGTAGGACAATCCAAAGATTCATTGAGAACTCACCACCTTCTGGACAAACACCGGTTGTAACACAACCAACAGTTTCGGTAACTTGTGGCCAAGCTTTCCAAACAACAAATGCAACTAATATTAATGTAACTACAGACAAAATTTTTCTAAACATAACATGACTATTATAACACAAGTTTAGCGGCGTTTTATGTTATAATATTATTATGAAATTTTTAGCCGTTTTAGGCAGATTATCCGATATTTCTTTGGCGGAGCTTTCCGCTCTTTTTGGTGATTCGGTTAAGAAAATTTCACCAAATCTTGCGGTTTTTGATAGTGAGTCTGAGCCAGATATCAATCGCCTGGGCGGAACTTTGAAACTCGGAAAACTTATTAATTGTAGTCCAGTCGATTATTTAATAGGTTTGGATTCAAAGGATAATGAGATTCATAAAATCGTGCTCGGTGTTTCAGATTATTCACGTGGCGCACGTCGTCAAAAATCAAATGCTGAAGCAATGAGAATTAAGAAGATTTTATCTCGCAAAGGCAAGAGTGTGCGTGTGCTTGCAAATTCTGCAGCCGAGCTTAGTACGGCAACTTCACATCACAATCAAATGGGTGAGAAACCAGGACATGTCGAGTTCTTAATGGTCGGACGCGAATGGTACGTTTTACTTGGCGTGCAAAATATCACAAATTACGCCAAGCGCGACCAAGCTAGACCAGCCCGCGATGCAAAGGTAGGTATGCTTCCACCAAAATTAGCGCAAATTTTAATTAATCTTTGTGGTGATTTAAAGGCTGGGGCTCGCATACTTGATCCGTTCTGTGGAACTGGCGTTTTGCTTCAGGAAGCAAGTTTGATGGGTTACAAGGTTTATGGCACTGACTTATCCGAGCGTATAATTGATTATTCTGAGAAAAACCTAAAATGGTTAGCGGATAATGCGAAGACTTTCAAGAAATCTGAGGTTAAGAATGATTTAACTCTGGAAGTTGGCGATGCAACCGAACATAAGTGGCAGAAGAAGATTGACGCAGTAGCCTGCGAAACCTACCTTGGCGCACCAATGTCATTACCGCCAGCTGAGATTAAGCTAAAAGAGCAAAAAGCAGAGTGTTCAAGAATTATCTCGGGCTTCTTGAAGAATCTAGCAGGACAAATTGAGCCTAATGTGCCGGTAGCTTTGGCTGTGCCAGCGTGGCTTCGTCCTAACGGCCACTATGAACGCCTTGATATTCTTGACGGAATTGATGATATGGGGTATAATGTAGTGAAGTTAAATCACTTGAGTCAAGAGGACATGCTCTACTACAGGGATGGTCAGATTGTGGCTCGAGAAATAATAGTATTAAGGAAGAAATAATAATATGTCACACGTTAAAGCTGGCGGTACCGCCAAGAACGTCCACAATAACGCTGGTCAACGTCTCGGTGTCAAGCGTTTTGGCGGACAAAAAGTCAAAAACGGTGAAGTTATCGTTCGCCAAACCGGTTCTACCAAGATTGCTGGTCCTGGCACTTACATGTCACGCAACTTCACAATCCATGCCGCAAAAGATGGTGTCGTTACTTTCGTAAAGACAAAGAAGACCCACTTCTCAGGCAAGAGCCTTCCACGCGTTCGCGTCGAAGTTCGCTAAGTCAAAATCCCCGCTTCCTAGCGGGTTTTTTGATGCTTTTATATCGTGCTTATGGTAAAATTAAGGTATGCGCATTCTTATTGTTGGAAATATCATTAAAGATGTTTATCTAAATCTTGACGAGAGTCAAAACCACTTTGAAACAGACGAGAACGGCACGCCATGGATGGACGTTGCTTTTAATGGTAGCTATCATTCGTTCTTCACTAGGACCTCAGTCTTTAGTGGCTCAGCAATCACGCTTGAGGTCTTCAAGAAGATGGGGATTGGTGCAAGCATTTCTGGCACGAATTTTGGATTTGATAAGAATGCAGAGGTTGACGGCGAGTCTCTTAGTAATACACGCACATCAAAAAACATTGCCGATTCTTATCGCTACATCCTTTCAACCGAGAACAAAGTCGCATATTTAACTTCATCTGACAGAATTGAATCTAAATTTATAGCACCAAACTTCCCTGTTGACTGGATTTTTGTAGATTGTTCCGCCGAAATTACCGACGAACTGACCGAGAAAATAAAGAACTACCTTGGAATTTCAAAGACGACAAAGTTAGCAGTATTTGCTTCTTCTAGAGGTGATACTTTTAAAGTTGATATGCGTCTAAATATCAATGAAGAACGCACAATTAATGATAATGTAGTCGATCTTGTAAGAATAGCGAACTTAGTTTTTGCAGATGGAAAAATTGATGTCCCAACTAACGCTGCAGTTTGCTATATTACCAACCGCGAGGTAAAGGTGGGAAATTTGGTCCGTCGCTACAACCACTCAAAGGGTGAATTAATTACGCATCTCACTGCGCGCTTAATTATTTCCGCGACAATTATTGGTGCGATGGCTCACCGCATGACTGCCAAAGATGCGTTGGAGCTTGCCGTGATTAATGTTGAAAATTCAAAAATCACTGAGACTTTAACCTTCGAAAAAATGAAGAAAATTATGAATGAAAGACACGAAAAAGCAGATAATTTAAGGTATATTGCAAAATCAATGGTGGCGGCTGGCAAAGGAATTTTAGCAGCAGACGAAAGTGGAGGTTCAATCCACAAGAAGTTCGAGCAAGCTGGAATTCCGGGCGATGAACAACATCGCCGTGATTATCGCAATATTTTCTTTACAACTGAAGATTTAGAAAAATATGTAAATGGCGTAATTTTGTTTGACGAAACTGCACGTCAAAAAGCCGATGACGGCAGTGATTTTGTATCGTTTCTGACTGCAAAGCAGATTATCCCTGGTATAAAAGTTGACCAGGGTCTTGAACCGTTTTCTGACGAGGCTTATGCGAATGAAAAATGGACCAAGGGGCTTGATGATTTGCCTGAGCGCCTCGCGGAATATTACGAGATGGGTGCAAGATTTGCTAAGTGGCGTGCTGCATTTGAAGTGACAGACGGGACGCCATCAGATTTTGCTATCCAGGAAAACTGTAAGATTCTAGCTAGGTATGCGCTTGATTGCCAGAATGCTGGTATAGTTCCGATTGTCGAGCCTGAGCTCGTACATGACGGCAATTATTCAATTGAAACCTGCGCAAACATTACTGGCCGTATTTTAGACGAGTTGTTCGCTCAGCTTAAAAGTCACAGTGTTAATCTTGAAGGGTGTGTTTTAAAGACCAACATGGTGCTTGCTGGGAAACAATTTGAATCCCAGTCTACACCAGAGGAGGTCGGCAAATGGACAGCAAAAATCTTGCGCGAACATTGTCCAAAAGAGCTAGCCGGCGTCGTATTCTTATCTGGCGGACAGGGCGTTGAACAAGCAACCGATAATCTACAAGCCGTAACAAATAATGGACCGTTCCCTTGGCCCGTGACATTCTCCTTTGCGCGCGCATTACAAGGCCCAGCGCTTGATGTTTGGAAAGGCGACAATAATAACGCAGACGCTGCACGTGAAGCGTTTAAGGCAAGATTAATTGCAAACTGCAAGGCACTTAGAAAAAGCAATCTAAACTAGAAGAACCAAAAAATCCGCTTAGTCTAGCGGATTTTTATTTGGCTTTACTTAATTATGGTTGTTGAGATTGAGTTGCTGGCCTTAAGACGCAGCGGATTGATTCACCTGTACCTCTATCCTGGCCTTCGTTTGCATCAATTCTAGCAGAGGACACAAGTAGCAGAATCGTACAGCAATACTGCGTTCCAGCTGAAGTACATGGATATTTTGATGAAGATGTAGGGTAAAAACCATTTGCTCCAGCATCAAGAATAATACTAGCATATGCACCAGCACGGACGAAGTTTAGTGGAGCTTCCAAAGCCGAGTCAATCGTAGGATTATATAGATTAATAAGAGACTTATAGCTTCTTGTGTCATTGGCGTTACCAGTTGGAAGCTGCCATCCTTTTGGACAAATTGAGTCTTCAACGTCATTCATTGTTTCAACTAGACCAGTGCCAGCAGTTGCTGCGTTCCAGTTGTAGTAGTTGCCAGCAGATTCCCAGAGATATTCATCAGTAGCTGCAGTTGGAGTATCGGCTGCTGTTTTACCGCCTCTATAATATAGAGCTGCGTAATTAGCTAAGCCTTCTGGGTGGTATGAGTAATCGTAAGGATAAACATTGTCAACCGAAGCACTCCAGCGCGTACCAGTCGTAGTCTGGGTGTCACGATATGGAGTCCAACTAGTTTTAGTATTAAGGTCGGTTAGCTCGTCAGTCAAAGTCACGTTTGTTGAGAGATCGAACGCCAAGTTTTGACTCATCCAGCAGTTACCATCAGCAAGCTTTGAGACGAGGTAGTCTTTATTATCACGTTTATCACGCAACTTTGCACGTGGAACATAGCTATCGTCGCCATGATGTGAGCCATCCCAGTCAAAGCGTGTAGCAGAGACATCTGGAGTAGTTTGAGCATTACAAATTTCTGGAGTTAGGTCCTGCATATACATGATAGATTGTATTGTTTCATTCCAGATTGCGGTTAAAGTCACGGTTGGAAGATCGCCAGCGTTAATATTTACAGCAAGCTCTTCACCAGTAAAGACATTAGTTCCATCAGACCAGCCACCGAAGAGATAGCCAGAACGAGTTGGTTTATAAGTTAGAAGATTAATAAGTGAATCGTAGGCTTGTTCTGAGCTAGTATACGAAACACCAGAAGCGCCAGTGCCGCCATTAAGATCCCAGTTCAGTGTATAAGTGAGACATGCTGGTTTTACGGCGAGGGTATAAACAATGTCGTTTGAATATGAACCTGATGGGAGGTTATTGTCTGTTTTAATACCAAATCTGATACTTAAACTATCTGGGTTAGCAGCAGCCGAAGAATCATAAACTGTAGCAGCAGAAGATGAGACAGGAACTGCATAGTAGTTTGTGCCATTATTTAATGAATAACCCCAAGAGTTATTTACAAGAGCTGAACCAGTGGTTGCGCTAATAGTTTTGGTTTGTGAATCGGTGCCGATGCGAGTAAGTGAATTATCTGTAGTAGAGTTAGTAGACATGGTGACAGTTGAACCTTCGGCACAGGAATTAATAATACTAAGGGTATCAGTGCCAGAGAAGACGGTTTGAGTATTAGTTGGGACGATAGCAATTTCAGAGGTAGCAGAAGTCGAGAGAGCAAGATTATAGTTTACAGAACGAGTACCGCGGACAGTGACAGTTTCAGCATTGGTGCCAATAGTTGGCGAATAAAGCCAAACGGCAGATGCAGCAATAAGAAGGGCGGTTGAAAAAATACCGAGACTGGTGGTAGCCATGTAAAAACTATTCTTTTTCGCCTTTACCATAACTAAATTATAGCATAAGCTAAATCGTTTTTGCAAACAAAAATCTTTGTTTTTTTGGATAGCTTAACGGGCAACGCAGCGCAATGTCAAGCCAGAACCCTTGCTATTGTAGCCATTTATATCAATAAGTATACCCTGACTAATACCTAGGCCATATACATAATCTTGCTCTCTAGCTGTAGAGACCCAATAATACCCAAGTGTACCATTATTGTTTGACATATTAGCAAGAACGAAATCATAGTAACCGGCATAAAGGAAGTTGATTGGCGAGTTGACTACCATGCTAGGGGTGGCAGGGGCATTATATGTCGTCTGGAGGAGATTATACCAGCTTTTATCAGCTTGATTACCGAACGGTATTCTCCAGCCTTTTGGACAGATTGAATCAACAGCTTCTTCGCCATCAATCATTGATATAGTTCCACTTCCGGCTGTAGCAGCATGCCAGTTGTAAAAGGCGCCTGTTTTCTCCCAATCGTATTCGACGCCCGAAGCAGTTGGTGTACTAGATTTTCCCGTGCCACCTTGATAATAACTATCAGAGGCGATTGCATAATACGAAAGAGCCATAACCGTGTTCTCTGGATGCGTGTTTGGCCAAACACTGGCATTCGGGATAGTCATAAAGGTTGAGTTTTCTGGAGTCCAGCTAGTTTTAGAGTTTAAATCAGTGTTGTCGCTCGTAAGTGGAGTGTCTGCATCTAGTATTAGAGCAAGGTTCTGGCTCATCCAACAGTTACCATCGGCGAGTTTTGAGACGAGATAATAGCTATTGTCGCGAGTATCTTTAAGACTAGCTCTTGGGACATAACTGTTATCACCAGCATGTTCGCCTGTCCAGTCTAATCTAGTAGCGGAAGTTGCCGGAGTAGTAGTAGCAGCACAAACTTCAGGAGTCATATCCTGCATATTAACGATTGTTTGAATCATTGGATTCCAAATTGCAGTTAGGGTTACCGACGGAAGGTCGCCTGAATTGATATTTACAGAAACTTCATCACCAGTAAAAGTATTTATACCATCAGACCAGCCGCCAAAGAGGTATCCAGTGCGAGTTGGTTTATAGGTTGATAGATTAATCATAGAGTCGTAGTTCTGCTCTGAGCTGGTATATGAGACACCAGAAGCGCCAGTGCCACCATCAAGGTCCCAATTTAAAGTGTAAGTCAGACAAGCCGACTTTACCGTTAGCGTATAAAGAACTTCATTTGAGTATGAGCCAGATGGAAGATTATTATCAGTCTTGATGCCGAATTTAATATTCACAGAATCCGGATTAGCAGCAGCGGAAGAATCATAGACCGTGGTAGCAGAACTTAAAACTGGAACAGGATAATAATTCGTGCCATTGTTTAGTGAATATCCCCAGGAGTTATTTACAAGATTAGAGCCGGTGGTTGCACTAATCGTTTTAGTTTCCGAGTCATTACCAGTACGAGTAAGTGAATTATCTGAAGCAGAGTTAGTGGACATTGTAACAGTTGAGCCTTCAGTACAGGAGTTAATAATATTGAGTGCATCTATACTAGAAAAGATTGTCTGGGCATTTGTTGGCGTGATAGCAATCTCCGAAGTAGCGGCGGTAGAAAGAGCAAGATTATATGAAACAGAGCGGGTGCCACGAACGGTTACAGTTTCAGCATTTGTTTTTGAAGTTGGCGAGTAGAGCCAAATAGCTGAAGCGACAATAAGAAGTGAAGCAGAAAAAATACCTAGGCCAGTCATAGCCGTATAAAAGCCGCTTTTCTTCGCCTTTACCATAACTTAATTATAGCATAAGCTAAATTGCCAAAACAACAAAAAACCTCCAATTTTGGAGGTTTTTCTTAGGCTAAATTATTCAGCTTTTTCTTCTGGTTTTGAACCATTGTCAGATGGAACATCAGCAGCATCGACAGATTCAGCTTCAGCTTCGGCTTCACGTGCAGCAGCTTCAGCAGCTGGGTCGTTAACGATAGCAACAGCTTGGTCCTCTGACATTTCCTTGTCAGCGAATTCAACGCCTTTTGGAAGTTTAATGTCAGCAATTGTGAGTTTATCTTCAGTTGAAGCGAGCTTTGAAGCATCAATTACGAGTTCTTTTGGAAGATCTGATGGTTTTGCTTTAACTTCGACTTCTTCCATAACTTGGAGGATTACGAGGTGAGCTTTTGAAGCATCAGAAGTTTCAAAGTTCTCGATGACAATTGGAGTTGTAGCTTCAATCTCTTGGTTTGCAGAGACAGCTTGGAACTCAACGTTGATAATTTTGCGTGAAACTGGATCGTGTGCAACATTTTTGACGATTACGAGCTTCTTTTTGCCAGCAAGATCAACATCGATGGTTGAGTGATAACCAGCAAGAGTAAGAGCTTTTTCAGTTTCATTGTAAGCTGATTGAGCTAAAACAGGTTCTTTCTCGCCGTAAACAACTGAAGGAATGAGGCCTTCCTTGCGGAGACCAGCAAGTTTTTTGCCAGTCACAGTGCGAGCATTCAAACTTAACTTGATTTCAGACATATTTTTCCTTTATCTTAAAATTAGTATTTATTATACACTTTTTTCGATATTTTTACAAGGGGTGGCAAGGTTTAAACGTAAGCTTCTTGACAAATGTGTAAAAGTATGCTATAACACAGATATCGCCCTGTGGAATTTGCCATCTGGTTATTCTATTTGGATGCGCAATTTTTCACATATAAAGACTTTTCCAAAAAAGGAGGGATTACTATGAGTAATAAGAAGGAAGAGTTAGGTTTAGCAATTGTTGACGGCCCAACCAAGGATGTCCTCATGGCGAGCTTTAACCACCAACATGACGCCGACGGAATTATCGGCGTAATCTTTGTCGCCAAGGATGGTACGACGTTTACCGGAGTAATTGATGGCCTCTTTTATGAGGATGGCTCCGAAGAGAAATTTAAATTCATTGGGACTTTCAATGGAGTTAAGCTCTGTGGAATATATGATACTCATTTTAAGACTGGGGTCATTAAGACCTGGAATATAGTATCATATGCCGGTGCCGACATTAAGTAGGCGCGAAGTACTTTAAAAACACCCAAAGTTTGGGTGTTTTTTCTTGTTTTATAAAACTTGTTTTAGGAATTCGCCGGTCGGCGTGTCGGTACGTTTAGCAAGTTCTTCCGGTGTTCCCTCGGCAATAACTTGGCCGCCATTTTGGCCGCCTTCTGGCCCCATATCAATAATCCAGTCAGCAGACTTAATCACATGGAGATTATGTTCAATAATAATCATTGAGTTTCCACCATCAACCAAGCGGTTCAAAATCGCAATCAAACGCTTAACATCATCCGTGTGAAGACCAGTAGTTGGCTCGTCAAGGATATAAAGCGTGCGGCCAGTACTGCGGCGAGAAAGCTCAGTCGCAAGTTTGATGCGTTGCGCCTCACCACCAGAAAAGGTTGTGGCTGGCTGGCCGAGACGAATATAACCAAGACCAACTTCCTGGATAGTTTTAAGCTTTGGAACGATACTTGGAATGTTCTTAAAGAATTCAACCGCTTCATCAATTGTCATATCAAGAACTTGTGAAATATCCTTACCTTTATACTTAATTTCAAGTGCTTCGCGATTATAACGACGACCATGACAAGCTGGACAAGTCACATAAACATCTGGCAAGAAATGCATCTCAATCTTGTTTACGCCATCACCTTGACAGTGTTCGCAACGACCGCCTTTTACATTAAAACTAAAGCGACCGGCTTTGTAGCCACGAAGTTCAGCTTCTGGTTGTTCTGCAAATAGTTCGCGAATTTGATTAAAGACACCAGTGTAAGTTGCTGGGTTTGAGCGAGGAGTACGGCCAATTGGAGACTGATCAATCACAATACATTTATCAAGATTTTCAGTTCCCTCAATATTATCGTGAGCGCCAGGTACAGTCTGGGCGCGGTGATATTTTGCGAGCAATTCTTTAGCAAGAATCTCATTTACGAGCGTTGACTTACCTGAACCAGACACACCAGAAACGACCGTCATTACACCAAGTGGGAATTTCACGTCAATGTTTTTGAGGTTGTTTTCGCGTGCACCACGTACAATCAATTCCTTACCAGCTTTTGCTTTGCGGCGCTTCTTTGGCGTTTCAATTTTCATCTTCCCTGCCAAATATTTGCCAGTGATTGAGTCGTCGTTTTGCATCACTTCTTCTGGAGTACCAACTGCAACTACTTCACCACCATGACTACCGGCAGCTGGGCCAATATCAATCAAATAATCTGATGAGCGCATTGTATCTTCATCATGTTCAACTACAAGCACAGTATTTTTCAAATCACGAAGATGTTTTAATGTAGCAATCAATTTATCATTGTCGCGTTGATGAAGACCGATTGAAGGCTCATCAAGCACATAAAGCACACCCTGAAGACCAGAGCCAATCTGGGTTGCGAGACGAATACGCTGAGCTTCACCACCGGAAAGTGTATTAGCAGCACGGCCAAGTTCGAGATAGCCAAGGCCAACATCTTGCATGAATTTTACGCGCTCTTTAATCTCTTTTAGAATTGGCTGCGCAATCATCATTTCAGATTCTTTAAAACCAAGGTCTTGAGACAAAACATCAATCGTTTGGTCGACATCGAGATTACACATATCAACAATATTTAAGCCATGAATCGTCACAGCAAGCACGGCTGGTTTGAGCCTTGCGCCATGACAAGCCTGACATTCGCGCACGCGCATAAAGCGTTCAATGTCTTTTCTAATAAAGTCGGAGTCGGTTTCTTTGTGGCGGCGTTCAAGCGTTGGAATAACACCTTCATAAGTTGATTCATAGACCGCACCTTCTTGGAATTTACCGGTTCCGGCGATTTTGACCTGATATTTTTCATCACCCGTGCCGTAAAGAATCATATGTCTTTGTTCTTCGGTAAGGTCTTTGATTGGAGTATAGATATTAAAGCCGTGGCGCACAGCAACAGCATTCAGGCGTTTCATCCACCAAGAATCGTCACGAATGCGATTAAACGGGCGGATACCGCCTTCAGCGATAGTAAGATTCTTATTAAAGACTAGATCCGGGTCGATTTCAAGTCTTGATCCAAGACCAGTACAGGTTGGACAGGCACCTTGTGGGGCGTTGAATGAGAAGAGACGTGGCTCAAGTTCTGGGATTAGCTCGTCTGGGTGTTGTTCACAAGCATAGCGTTGAGAGTAAGTATAGACTTCGGTGTCGCTGCTGAGGTTCTTTTGCTCAATCGTGCTGGAGTTATCTTTGATTTTTAGAAGTTTAATAATTCCTTGGCCAAGATCAAGCGCCTGTTCAATTGAACCAGAAATACGGCTAAGCAAATCTGGGCTTAGAATAAAACGGTCAACTACAATTTCAATATCGTGTTTGATATTCTTTTCAAGAGCCGGGAATTCATCCAGTGCATAAACAATACCGTCTACGCGAACGCGACTAAAACCCTTGGCCGTGAATTGTTCGGAGATGTGTTGGAACTCACCTTTTTTCTGTTGAACAATTGGAGCAAGGAGCATTAATTTACTACCGAGTGGAAGCTTCATCACTTCATTAACGATATCCTCGACACTACGACGAGAAACTTCGCGGTGACAGATTGGACAATGTGGCACGCCGACACGTGCAAAAAGAAGGCGGAGATAATCATACACTTCAGTAACTGTAGCAACGGTACTACGTGGATTTCTTGAAGTAGACTTTTGGTCAATTGAGATAGCTGGAGAAAGGCCGGTGATTGTATCGACATCTGGCTTATCCATCACACCAAGGAACATGCGGGCGTAGCTACTAAGACTTTCGACATAGCGACGCTGACCTTCGGCATAAATTGTATCAAAAGCCAGGCTCGATTTGCCTGAGCCGGACAGACCTGTGATTACTACTAGTTTTTCGCGAGGAATATCAATATCAATATTTTTGAGATTGTGCTGACGCGCGCCTCTGATTTTGATGCAGTTGTCACTACCGCCTTGCATCTTGATTCCCTCTGGGCTGAGTGTTCCCTTTCCCATTAATTATCTCCTTAAAACGCATACATTTTACCATAAAAAAACCAAAAAGTCCACCCTTATAGGTGGACTTTAAGTAATCAATTCTTTATATGATTAGTTTGATGCTTGACGGAGGACACAGCGAACGCTTGCACCAACACCTTTATCAGCAGTGAGATTAGTACTAATCTGCGTACCTGATACTCCAACACGAGCAATCTTCGCTGTTCCGGATGAGACTGATGATTTGGTCCAGAAGTAGCCGCTAACAGCACGTTCTTTATACCCAGTGTTTGCCCAGTCATAGTAACCAGTAGGATATAGTCTCATAACTTCCATTGCCCAGTTAAAGTCGTCTGCATTACTTGACGAAGTGGTATTTCTATAGTAGTTAAAGACACCAGAGTATGAACCAGCACCAGTTGCACTTGGGAGTTCCCAACCTTTTGGACAGAGTGAGCTTTCAGCATCGCCGGTTGTTACATCCATCTTACCAGCAACAGCGGCGGTCCAGTTGTAATACACGCCAATTGGGAGCCAGTACGTGCCTACTGTACTGCTACTTGTTGCTTTAAAGGTTTCCGCAAAGGTGTAATGCCCACTTGAGCCAACTTCATCACTTCGCGCAACGTAGACGTTTTCTACTGTACCAGTAGTTTGTCCATCGCTACCAGGGTTATCACCACTTGTGCTGCTTAATCTGTAATAGTAGTTCAGATAGCTATGCGCGCCGTCAGAACCGGTCTGGCCCCACTTTTGCGCATTGTCAATTGTTTGGCCAACTGTATACGGCTGTGATTGAGTTGCATAGAACTTACTCTGACTAAAGGCATTATCTACACGACTATAATAGTCAGAATCTACCAAGTCCGTATAGACAATTTTGGACGACGTCTCAGCTTGAGCTGGAGTGTATGCATTATAACCATAGGCGCTACCATTCATAAACCTATAATCAAGGTTTTGTACTATCCAACATTCACCATTAGCAAGTTTCCTTACTGTATAGGTTTTGCTATCACGATAATCGCGAAGAGCCTTTTGCGGGATCAGGTTACGGTCGGTAGTATGAGATGTAGTTGTTTTAGTTGCAGTCTTAAATGGAGTAGTGGCAACCGCACAGTTCTCTGGCCCAATATCCTGGAGATAAGTAAGGCTCGTAAACGGTTGGAAGTACCAGTTCATCTTCACGTTAGATACCCTATCAAATTTACTTGTATAAAGATAAAGTTGAGTGCTACTAGATGTTGGGTAAGCTACAGTATATGTGTCATTAACAACAATTTTTGAGTTTGCCTGCGTTGTACCCGTTTTTGTACCAAGCTGAGAGGAGGTAATCGATGCACCAAAGTTTAATTCCCTACTAGCTTGGCCATTAAACGTAGTAAAATCATTCACATCAAAGTTGAGTGTATATGTACCACCGGTAGTACAACGTATTGGATAGCCCATACCTTTATATACGTTCGTGCGACCTGGCATAATTTGTGTACCACTCCAAGATGTAGAATATGACATTAAATATGGATAACTGGACGAGTAGGAGCCAGAGGTCCAATATCCACCTTCGTATGATGTATACCCCATACTACCATTGTTATATTGATACATACCACCCATAAGGAGATTTAAAGGATAAGCGTATAGCTTTGACGCATCTGTATTCGCAATTCCATACGAGTCAAGCAAGTCTGCATATGAACCAGCTTTGTTATTAGCAGAATTAACACTTGTTGGCAAATGCCAACCCTTTGGACAGATTGAATCGCTAACATTTCCGCTAGATGCACTAGAGCCAGCCGTTGCAGTATACCAGTTATAATAGTTTCCTGCCTTTTCCCAGTTATACTCCGTAAGAGTACTAGTGCCAGTCGTACTACTATTATAGCCATTCCTGAATTTTGTATTACTATGGTAGCTGCGCGCTGCATTTTCAGTTCTATTCCAAGTTGTACCAGTTGAAGTCTGGGTACTATTCTGTGGTGTCCATGAACTCTTAGTCCTTAGGTCCGTATCAGCATTAGTAAGTGCTTCATTTGCAGTAAGATCAAGCGCCAGGTTTTGACTCATCCAACAGTTACCATCAGCAAGCTTTGAGACAAGATATGTATTTCCGTCTCTAGTATCTCTTAGCACTGAACGAGGGACCTTTGTATTATCATCTGTATGTTTAAATGTGATCTCAGTTGCCGTAGGAAGAGGGGTAGTTTCAGCATCACAGATTGCCAGTGTCATGTCTTGCATGTTTGTAATGCCAGAGAACGTCGTTGGATTAAGCGGAATCTCTTCTGTTGTAATATCTATATAAACCGAGCTACTATTTCCTGAGTTGATATCAATTGCAGTATTAATATCTAAAGTTTCATCTGTATTACGGTTTTTAACGCTTGTTATATTCTTTCTTCCTTCATTAATTAGGCTTTTAACCTTACTGTTGTCACTTAGTTTATATAGTGAGCCATAAGAAAGGGTAACTGAACCTTCTGACTTCCCGTCAATATAAATATAAGCCGTGTAACCTGCACATTGAGTTCTTGTATATGTAGTGTAAAGGAGTTCTCTATAGTAGTCACCGGCTGGCATAGCATTGCCTACCTTCATTCCATAGTGAAGGTAGCCGTAAACGTTATTATTTTTAACGTAGTCTTGATGAGAAGTGTCTATAATCATATATGGAGTTTCACTTCTCTTAGGTAGTGGATCGTATGTAGCACCGCTTACAGTACTACTTGTATTCGTAACATAGATTCCCCAGGTATTATCAGCTAGGCTATTTGTAGGCTGATCAACCGTAGTGATTCTCTTCGTTTTATCTTTCTTGTTTACAAAGTCAGTTGACTCATCAAGAGACGTCACTGCAATAGAAAAGCCCTCTTTACATGATGTATACCCAGAAATACGTGAATACGTTTCACCCCAACCATCATTAGATGCCATGTTCATGTATGGGTTACTTGGGCTTTCAACGGAAAAGTAAATATAATACTGGTCGGAGCTACCCTCAGGGGTAAAATTATACCCGGCACCATCAGCATTTGTTCTTGTATCTGGTGAGACGATTTTAAAAGATAAGAAGGTAAATGCAAAACAGATTAACGCGATAAACACGTCCTTAGCAATCAATGCTGGGCTTTTTTGTTTCTTAAAACAAAATGTGTTTTTTTGCACCTTCATCCTGTATTAATTATACATAAGTACTATAAAAAATACAAGTTAAAAATCATGATTTGCAAGTGATTGATACCACAAATATAGGTCCTCGAGCAATGATTCATCGACCATTTTCCCATTTTTCATTGGTTTGCCGTTCATTGCCAAATTCTTTAGCATTTCAAGCTCAGTCACAAAGCCTTTTTCTTGCTTCTGGAGCCTTGAAGTACGATATTTCTCGTACTCCTTCATTTCATTTTCATTCAACGCACGTGGAAAATTTCGCCCCTTATAGCGCAATAATAATTCAGACAAACGTGGATCATTAAAAATCGGCTCATAGTCCGCGAGTTCGTTTTCGCTTCTACTACGAACATCTTTTAATTTTACCTTATCGCTGTCTGGCATAAAACCGTCATAAAGTTTCGCGTCGACATCATCAGCTTTGCCAAAACTCTCTTTGTATTTTTCAAAGTACTCACGCATTTTTTCAGCAAATTCTGGATGCGAAATCAGAACCTTCAGGTTTTCATCAACTTGCTCGCGACTGAGTCCGATTTTATCCCAACCACTAGCGCCAGCTTTGCTTGGATTTGCTAAATCACCCGAATCCTCATTAGATACAACATCGAGTACACTAAGTGGCGCAACTGCTGGACATTTGTTATAGGCAAATTCTTTAACAGCTGACTTCCAGTTGAACTTTGTCATGTATTTTTTGCCGTTGTAAATCTTCTCTTCCGGTACAAATTCTGCCTCAGCCTTAAGAAGTTCATTCAAGTTAAATCTAAGGTCAAAAACTACAACATTGCCATTCGTGCCAGCAGTCAGCGGAAATGCGATGGTTGTATGCATATTTTTACTTGAATAATGCCCAGAAGCATAAACAAATAGCTGTTTATTATCAAGGTTCACCAATCTCTTAATCTCGTTTTTATTGCGCATTTTAAAGAGATAGCTGTAAAGATTTGGCTGTTTCTCGGCGATTAATTTCGTCACTGAAATCAAAGCCTCAACATCAGATAGCGCGTCATGAGCATGTTTATGAATAATGCCATTTTCTTTTGTGATTAACTCAAGACGGTTTGTTGGTTTGTAGGTAGTTTTAGCCTCGCCGTCATCAGCCACAGTTTCAATTTTTGCAACTGGCCAGTTAATCCCCTCTGGGCGAAGTGCTCGCGTAAGTCTCACAACATCAAGCAAGTCCCAGCGTGAGCGACCATCCTTCCATTGCCATTCATATGGGTCATAAAAATTGCGATAAAAAGTATATCTCATATGTTCATCGTCAAAACGCACTGAGTTATACCCTACTTCAATTGTGCCAGGCGTAAAAATTTCGTCTTGCACGTACTTGCAAAACTCAGGTTCAGAAAGGCCGTCAAGTAAAGTTGATTGCGGAGTAATCCCCGTCACCATAATTGCTTGCGGAGAAGGCAAAGTATCATCAGAAAGTTTCACCAAAAGATTGATTGGCTCGCCGATTTGATTAAAATTCAAATCAGTGCGAATCCCAGCAAACTGCATAATGCGGTCATTTTTCGGATCAAGCCCAGAGGTTTCCAAATCATAAAAGAAAAAAGTTGGTTCGCCAGCATCATTAAAATTCATCTTATCGTAACTCATTTTGTCTGGGTCGAAAAACTTATTCATATTTTTATTCTAGCACAAAAAGAGAGGCCTTCACCTCTCTTTTCTAGATTACTTTGAAATCGTACAAGAATAGCCGATTTTATTCTGTAAGCCTTGGAAGTATTCAAGATTGCGCGTTACTGCGACTGGTTCTTCACCCGGCTTTGGCTGTTCGGCACCATAAGTAACGTCGCTATATGCTTCAGAGGCAACCCAATCATCAATATCCTCTGCTGTAACATCCATGCGGTGGGTAATTGTCTTGTCATCATACAAAACAGCATGTTTCAACATCTGGTCGACAGTCTTCTTTGTCACCTCGGCGGCAGCAGCACTCGAGTTAGAGTCTCCCTCGCCTTCTTTACCTTCACTAAGTTCGTCATCGTCACTGTTATTATAAAGGTCCATATCGTAGCCCTTCTTTACAGCCGTGACACCATATTGCTTAGCGAGAGTATCCTTCGTGATATTTGCTTGCTCCAAAGTTTTGTGGACATAGTCAAAGTCGGTTTCAAGGCCGTTAAGTTTATCGTCTGCAAAGTAGAAGACGTTAGTCTGTACACCGCTTACTGCTTTATAAAGATTATATTCTTCGGTCACAAGATCGCGTTTACATGATAATTCAGAGTAAACTACGCGATTATTGTCATAGCTATTGCTACCATTATTGCCAGGATTTGGCTTTGGCTGATTAAAGAACGCAAAGTATACAAAGATGCCACCACCAATTAGAAGCACTGCAACAAGAATAATTAAAATCAGGGTTGTGGTTGATAACTTTTTGCCGCCCTGCTTGCCGGCCATACGCGCAGCCTTTTCAGCTTCTTCACGTTGGATATCGGTGTATGATTTTGCACTACCAATTGAACCAGGGACTGGTTTTGCAGCTTCAAACTTAATAATTTCTTCTTCATTCAAGATGCTTGGTTTTTCAGGTTCTGCTGGAGCTTCAAGTAAAGCTTCGTCAACTTGAGCTTGAGGAGACATAGGGTTTGGTTGAGCTGTATTTGGTTGAGCAACATTCGATTGTGGGACATTCAACATCGCAGCATTAGCAGCAGCGGCAGCTGGATTTGGCACCACTGGATTTGGTGCTACTGGGTTTTGCATAACTGGGGTAGTTGGCATTGGATTTGCCATCATTGGAGCTGCGGTCGGCATAGCTACCGGATTTGAAACTACCGGGTTTTGCATTGTAGTTACTGGAGTCGGAGCAACCGGAGTAGTAGGCATCACTGGCGCCGCAGGAACTACCGGAGCTTGGACGACTGGTTCAACCGGCGTTACCGGCGGAACATTGGTCGGAGTTGGCTGCATTCCAGGCGTCATTGGCGGAACACCAGCCATAAAATTATTATTTGGATCCATAGTTTTCCTTTTTGGTTTTTGCGCAAATATTTGTTTTATTATAGCACTTATGCTTATTTTTTCAAGTAGGCTATTTCTGCCAATAGTTTTTGCCACTCAAAATATCGTATGTGTAGATTTCATAATTTGAGAGCGTTGTAGACATAAATGGCGTCTCTTCTGCAAAATAGATTTGCGTCAGAATTGGCATCTCTTTGCACACTGGCTCGACAAGCTTTAAATAATCTTCTTTTCTTAAGTCCAAAAGTCCAAACATGGTATTCACGAGACAGTTCGGAGTGGTGGTTGGAAGTGTTGTATTTTTCACAACATATCGATCTATCTTCTGTTCTTCTGGCTCTTTCATATCGAAATTAGCCCAGACGAAGTATGGTGTTACATATGACAAATCGCGTACATTCTTGTCGGTTGAGCTATTAACGCGATAGTATACACCAGGGCTATGGTCACCGTAGAACAAAACTACTGTTTTTTCATCTAGTTTTTCGAGCTCAGCTAAAAATTCTGACAAATAATAGTCTGAATTATGCAGAGATTCAAGGTAAACCTCAACTTGAGACTTTTCATCTTCGGAAAACTCACTCAAATCAGTTCCCTTTTTTGGCTTATCAGCAAGTTTGTAACTTAATTTTTTAAATCCATCTACGCCGTAGCCAGCATGATTTTGCATTGTAATAAGCGAGACAAGTGTTTTATTCTCGTGCTCATTTAGGAGTTTTAAAACTTCTTTATATGACGCGCGGTCATTCACGTATTGTCTATTATCATCTTTTTCGTCAAATGAAAAATCACCTTCTGCAATAAATTCATCAAAGCCTTCTTTTTTAAGCACGATATGACGTTTATACATTGCTTGGTTAAATGGATGCGTTGCGACCGTATCGTAGCCTGCTGCTTTTGCAAGTGAAGCGATTGATGGTACAGAATTAATATGTGGAATTAGATTCACGTATGGCGTGGTATCTGCCCAATAATTCGTCATTGAAGTATCAACCTCAAATTCAACATTAGCCGTGCCACCGCCATAATCAACCGTGAACATCTGGCCGGTAGCGATTCTCTTATTATTCTTGTCATCCTTCATTAAGCTATGAATTGTAGGAATCACATCACTTGTAACTGGTACGCCAGAAGAATTGGTTTTGTCGCTTGTATTAAGGCTATATGGATAGTAATCGGCGATAATTGATGGGTCGTAGAATGACTCATTTAAAATAATTACAACATTGTAATCCTGGTCTTTCAAAGTCTTCTTGGTTTCGTCGATTTCTAGGCTATTTTTAATTTCAGTTACTTTAGCTTCAGAATAGCCACTTGGCTCTTGCATCTCCATCTTTGACAAATTATAAATAAAGCCTAGCAAGAAGCCATTTTCTTCATAATTAATCATCTGATTCCAAGCCACGAAAGACGTATCAAGATTTTCAACATAACTAACTCGGCCACCTACATGGTTTCGAACGAGTACAAAACTTGACATCATACCAAGTACTGAGAGTGCCATAAAAGTTACTCTTGCCCAGCGATGTTTTCGGTCCATGAAGCTCTTGCCAGGTTCCTGCTCTTTAAAATCAAGGAACTTACTTGTAACCTTATTCAAGAAAACTGTTAGGGCAATCGCAATTATAACTGCCAGCACCGTTCTTAGTAGACTCCAAATATCAATAAACTTCGTCAAAGTGCCAGTCTGATCTAGTAAATTGAAGTCTTCAGGAAGAAGTGGTTGTCCACGGAAGGCATACTTTGAAGCATTAATATAAGAAATAAAAATCATGATTACAAAAGTAATACCAAGTCCGGTCCAAGCTTTCTTAAAGAGCATTGAAATAAAGAGCACAATTAAAAACATTAAAAAGACGTTATAGTAGAATACTTTATCAGCATCAATCATGAAGCTACGAACGCGTTCGTATTCATTACCATAAAAGCGCCATTCGAGAAAAATCGTCAAAAAAAATGCGCCGATAACCAAAATCAGAGCTCTTAAGATAATCTTGTTCCAACTCAGGCTTTTGATTCTCTGCATAACTCTATTTTATCAGATTTTAGCGATGTTTTAAATTAAAAAATACCCCGCAAATTGCGGGATATTTTCTAATTTCTAGGTAGTTTTATTCTTCGCCACTAAGTTTCTTTGAAGCGTCTGCAGCAAAGAAGCCAAGGGTAGCACCAAGCATAGGAACCAAGATGTAGGTAAGGCTTGCAAGTGCAATATCACCAATAAGTTCACCAAAGCCATTTGCGACTGATGGGAAGATTTGTTCCATGATAGCTACTGCTGGGTTAAGAGCAAAGTTATCTGAAAGACGTAGATAGTTTGATGAAATAACTACTGCAAAGAGTACTGCGAGAGTGAAACCACCAGCGACGAGTGCAGAGTAAGTGAATGCACCACGTGACGTGCGGTAGGTTTGTGCGCGGCAGAAGAAGTAGCCGAGAACTGCAGTACCGAGGAATTCTACGAAGATGTTCTTCCAGAGAGTTTCAGTTTCAAGAGCTGTGATTGCAGGGAGCTCAACAATATCGCCACCAGCTGAGCGGAATGCGCCCATGATAACGAGACCGAGCCATGCACCAACAACTTCAGCAACGATATAAAGAACACCGCGGATAGCTGAAACACGGCGAGTTGCCATCATACCAACAGTGATAGCTGGGTTAAGATGTGCGCCTGAGAATGCATAGACTGCCATGGTGATAGCGGTTACACCAATCATGATGTAAAGTGGTTGATAGACACCAAGAGTAATCATGAGAATCATGAGGAACATGGTGCCGATAACTTCACCAGCAATTGCACCCCAGATACGTGGGCTCTTGAAGATTGTTAAAATGTTTTCTTTTTCATCGCATTTCTTTGCGAAGAAACCCTTAAATGGATTATTATTTTTGCCACCCTTATCGTTTTTTGCCACTACTGCGGCAGCTGTTTCTGCTTTTACTGTCTTTACGGACTTGGTTGCAACAGCTTTTGGCTTGGTTGAAGACGACTTTTTTGAGGAAGTGGTCTTCTTTGACTTTGTGTTAGCCATTTTACCTCCTTAAGTGATATTGACTACATTATACCACAATTCTGTGATAAAATAAGAATAATATTTGTTAAGCTTTTATTTTATTGCTTGATTTCAGATATTTTTAATTTTCTAGGAGGTATATGGGATACGTAGTTCGAAATAATCAGGATAGAAACACTGAGTTAAACGACAGGATTAACGCGGATTTAAGGATGCGTGCCGAGATGAAATCTGGCATGACTGATCCAGATTTAGTTGAGGACAGTGATTATGTTAAAGATACAGCGAAGACTGGACGCTTTGGTTGGGTTTGGATCGTTTTAATTGTTCTGGCAATTATTTCCCTGATTTCAATTGCGGTTATTTAGTTATTAGACATCAAAATAAGCCCCGAGGGGCTTATTTTTTAGGTATTTGATGAACTATCTGATACGAGAGGAATCTTTAGTCAACTACACAGCGGATCTGATATCCACATATTTTGGCGCCACTACCAGACGCACTAGCATAATTGTAGCTATTTAGGAACAATCTATACGCATTATTACTATAGTCGGCAGTAGAAGACCAATAATTACCTTGCTCTAAACCTTCATCTCTACCCATAATAGTACTATTATGTATAAATCCCGAAAGAGTAAAGCCTGGTTCTCCTTGAAGCGACGTTGACGTATTATACTTTTCATAAAGTGTGTAATACTCGCCTTCAACACTCCCGGTTGGCAGTCTCCATCCCTTAGGACAAATATCTTTAGGCGAGTTTACCCTCGTAACATCTAAACTTGTCGTTCCCCATCCAGCTGTTGCAGCATAGAAAGTATAGTAGCCACCATAAGTATTGTCTATATATACATTATTAGCATCCGCCTCCGAGAAGCCAGAAATTGAGCTAGCTGGAATATCCCACGTTTCACCATTTGGAAGGTTTGAATCTGCGCTACTAATTCGTCGGTCAGAAATACGAAGGTTATCTATCATCCAGCATTTACCATCCTTTAGTTTTTTGACGGTATATTCATTGCCATCACGAGAGTCAGTAAGAACTACCGAGTCACCAACATTGGCAAGTGATGAACAATTAAAGCCTTGCATATTATTTGATGGATCTAGTGATTGGTGTGCAACTGCTGTGAATAGAACTCTCTTGGAATAAGTTCCAGATGGAAGGCTATTATCAATCTTAGTTGCGATATTTACGGTTGTATCTTTTTCATTTGAAGTTGGGAAGTGGTCTAAGTCCTTGATTTTTGCTTGGTCTGCGAGGGCTGGGATTTTACTGAAGTTTGTAGTGTTTAGTGAGTAGCCCCATTTGTTGTTGGCCATAGTTGAAGAAGTGACAGTACCAGAGAAATCTGAAGTAATAGTTGAAGCAGAAGTGAGACTGGTCATAGCAGTGGCGCTATCTTCCGAAGAGAAGTAGAGCTCGTAGCCACCAGTGCTATTAGTATCTACTGTAGCGACAAGTGGTTTTTGGTTGAATGAGCCTTCTACAGTTGGGGTAACATCAAATGAAAGTGTGCTAGTACTTAGAGTTAAAGAAATAATTGGATTGACGTTGACATTAACATCCGCAGATTCTTCAGCAGCGTTGATTCGGATGACTGGAGCAATAAACATGGCAGCTGAGGCAGCGACAAGAAGTGAGCTTGAGAAAATAGCAAGCTTTGTGGTTTTATTTAGTTTTTTGTGGAGATTTGCCATTTTTATTACCCTAAAAATTAATTTTTTATTTTATGACCTAGTTTGGCTTATTGTAGCATAAGCTTTGTTGTTTTGTCAAAAAAATAAGACAGCATTGCTGTCTTGGATTCTGGTAAGCTTCGCGCTCTAAATTCGCTCCGCTCATTATCGCCTGCTCAGCTTTCCACCGAATCGATTTTTTCTTTTAGAAAATATATTTTTATTTCTATGAAATAAAAATAAGAAAGCCAAAGGCTTTCTTCGATTCGGTGGTGGGCGATAGAGGAGTCGAACCTCTGACCTCGTCTACGTCAAAGACGCGCTCTAGCCAACTGAGCTAACCGCCCGCTTCATTTATATTACCATATATTTTGCAAAAATGCAAGTTTTGGTGCCCGAGACTGGACTCGAACCAGCACGCACGAGGCATATGCTCCTAAGGCATACGTGTATACCAATTTCACCACTCGGGCATAGGGTTATTATATCACACTTTTAAGATTATTTATTTTTTGGTACAGTTCAGAGTAATCTCAAAACTATAATCATTAATACCATATGGTTCGTTAGCTGTATAGACCACATAGGATTTATTAGTATCGCAGGTAAACTTATCAGTATCGAAATAGTTGCGATAGTCGTTACCATTCTTCAAAAATTCATCATTCAAAAGATGACTAAGCTTAGTTCTCTGCTCCTGTTTGTTGAGGTTTTTGAATGATTCTTTTTGCTGTGCTTCAGTAGTGCCAGTAGTAATCTTTGGATAAATCGTTTTTTCGTAATAATTCTTTGCAAGCTCTTTCATTTTTTCTTTTGCAAAGAATTGCGATTCGTACATATGATTATAGACAACTACACCAACAACAATTAAAGTTGCAACGAGCGCAAGTACAATCATCACTTTAGAAACGACTGATGGGATTGATCGAGATAGTTTTTTCATACATTTATTATAACATAAGCGCCTCAAAATCGAGGCGCTTAATACCAAAGCGAATTGTGTATCTATTATGATTTAAAGATTAGCGGCGACTTTTTCTAGTCTTCTTTGCGACTGCAAGAATTAGGAAGAGAACACAGAGGAAGAGCATCGCAAGACCGGTAGAGACCAAGTCTGAGTTAGATAAATTCATATCTGCAAAGAATGAACCGGTATCTGGAACATCTGGGACAGTTGCTGGAGTGTAAGTCACTTGGCGGATTTTATCAGCATTGATATGATTATCATTTGCATCATATGGTTCACCTTTGACTTTATAAGTACCGGCTGGAATATTGTTCTGCGCAAATGGGAGGGTTACATCTGTCTCGCCATTTTCATTAACAGCAACAGTGATTGGGCCAAGCACTTTTTCGTCACTATTTAACTTGTAGACAGTCATCTTAGAGTATTTAGTACCAGGGCTTTCAAGAATTGTGACGATTGGGTTATTTGTACTTTCCTCTTTACCACGAGGCTCGAAGTCGAAGGCCACAGCATTGAAACGGCTTGAAGCTTCTGCCGGGTCTGCGCCGACGGTTTTAACTTTAAGAATATATTCGCCATATCCGTGATAGTCGTCCAAATCTAGCATAAAGGTATCTTCACCGGTTGCAACACCAGATTCTGCCACAACGTGACTAAATTCAGAGCTAAGTACAGGGGTACCATTATCAATATAATAAAGTTTGTAGTCGAGTTGGTTGGTTCCGCCATATGATACTCTTACTGGAACATCCGTACCAACAATCGTACTACCATCTTCAGGGGTAATAATAGTTACCACTGCCGTAGTAGCCTGAACAGTTAAGTTAATAGTTATATCCTGAGAACCAGGAGTAGCACTGTAGGTCAGATCGTCTGCCATTACAGGTGCAAAAGCGCTCACAGAAAGGGCCGCCATAAGACCCAGTGAGCCAATGATTTTCGTAGTTTTTTTCATTTTACACACTCGCTTTTATTATTCTATTTTTATTTTGGATGCTAAAGGCACCGATAAATTCGCAGTTTAATCGGTGCCCTTACTCTAGTTCGTTATCTTATATATCGCGATTATACAATCAAACGTGACTTTTGAGCACGGCGCTTCCTGACCATGATTATAAGCCATGCGATAATGATTGTCAATAGCACAAGCATAATAATTATAATAAATACTGGAATCACGATAACAATCTTAGTTTCTTCAACTTTTTGATCGAGAGCCGTGACTGTAGTTTTGACTTTGAAGATACCAAAGGTTGGCGTATCTTGCCACTCAATTACAGCGTGACGAGTTGGAGAATCTGGGATAACTGGATATGGGTTGCTGAGTTCTGCAACAGTGCCACCGATGAATTTTTCAATCTTCATTGAGACTTTAGCTGTAAAGTCGGTGTTACCTTCGTTTGCGATGTTAACTTCAGCGGCAATTTTACCGTTGGTCATAAATTGCTTAACAGAAAGGTCTGAGATTTTTGCTTTGTTTACGGTGTCACCAGTAGTGCTACCATAGATAATCAAGCCAACACGTGAGATTGTGCGAACACCAGTTGAGGTGACATCTGAATCTGGAATTGATTCTGCAAAGATGGTTGCATATTGACCACCAGCTGGAATATCTTTAGGAACGCTGATTTTATATTCAACAACTTGGTTTTTATCTGGTTCGAGGCTAAAGGTAGCTTCGCTAAGCCAGCGCTTCTCAGATTCCTTCTTAGCGTTAGTGTTCTGGTTGAAGGTAATCCAGCGAGAAATTTGAGTACGATTTGATTCGTTGCTGAAGTTTACTTCGTAAGCTTCGTTTGAAATGCTATATGGGGCAGCATAGACACGGAATTTGAAAGCTTCTGCGCCAATGTTGTCGACTTGCATAGTATAAGTCAATTCATCGCCTGGGTTAATCGTAATGCGGTTAGCGACAGGTGAAATTTGTAGCCAAACTGCTGGCTTTTTCGTCTCTTCATCAGCGAATGCAGTTGCTGGAGTAAATACCAAGGCAAGAGCTGCGATGCCAGAGATTAAAGTTTTTAATATTTTGTGTGACATTATTCGGCCTCCTTTTTACCTTTACGATCACGGTTTCTTGATACCACCCAGAAAATTGCAGCGCCAATCAATAAGATTATCAGGATGATTAGCCAGAGTGGGCAAACCACAACAATCTTTTTAAGGGTTTCAACCTTACCACCGTAGGTTACGATTTCTTCAATCCAATAAATACCAATTGCTGGAGAAGCTTCCCATGAGAGCTCGTTATAGCGGCGAGTCTCCGGAAGAGTTTGAAGAGTCGTTGGCTTATCAGCATTTGAATAGATTGGTTCATTTGAGAATAGAGGATAAACATTCATTACTTGCTTCATTGCAAGATCAACGTTTCCGCAGTTCTCAACGCGAGCTGATACCGTCATTGGCGGATTCAAGAGGAAGGTTGGAGCCTTCAACTCAATGATTTTACCGCACTCATTAATGTTCTCGCCATCAACGCGAGAATAGACCGTTAAACCGATTCTGGCGGTTGCTTGAACCATTGTACCAGTATTCAAAGGATCTTTGGTCTCAATGATGATAACTGCATTCTGCGCGCCACCAACAGTGTCGTACGGAATATTCACAGTATAGTGAACTTCATCGAACTCACCAGATTTCAAGAACCCTTCAGTGTGGTCAAATGTGAACCAGCTTGAAATCCTGTTGTAGCTATTGATTACAGTATATTGTGATGTGTACGCTTCATCGACAACCGAATATGGAACCGCTGAAACTACATACGAGAAATCGTTTGTACCATTATTATATACTTTAAAATCACCTTCGTAGGTGGAGCCAGCTTTAAGCTCGCCCATATCACGACTCGCAGGTGATACTTGCATGTAGATTGGGTAGTCTGTTACTGCGTGTACTGGAGTTGCACTAATAACATTGGCAAACGTAAACGCGGCAAAAAGAGCAAACACACCAAATCCCTTCAAGATATGTTTTTTAGCCATTAACCTCCTTATTTGTCTTGTAATAATTATATACAAGCAAACGGTTTTTTTCAAGGTTAAATCTAGTCTTTTTTCTCGGTTAGATTTCTAAAGACAGCCTTATTTACATACTTCATAACAGGGCCAACTTCATCCAAGTCTAAGAGATAGCTTGCCAATATGTATATTACAAATGAGAAGCTTGAGATAATCGCGAACTTCGGGAAGGTTGCAAGGAAGGAATTATCTGTTGCAAGGAGTGGGAAGAGTTTTGTTGCGATGTATGCTGCTACACCAGCCGCAACAGCAGAGAGCGCCATCTTCCAGCTTGCAGTCCAGAACTCTTTATTAAAGAGTTTATTCTGTGAACGTCTATTTAAAATACCAAGCAAGATAAACATTTCAACCACAGCGCCAATACTCTGTGCCCAACCTAGACCATCTGGACCCCAGCCTGAGGCCGAGAAGGCGATAGATAATACGATTGAAAGACCGATTGAAATAATTGAGACAATAAATGGAGTGCGCGTATCTTGACGAGCATAGAAGCCACGAGAAGCAATATGAAAGACAGATTGAGCAAAGATGGCAATTACGAGTGCAGCCAAGATACTAGCAATAGTTGGATCGCCACCATTTTTAATGAAGTTCACGATGTAACCACGAGCAAAGAAAGCAATCACAGAGACTGGCAATGAAATCCAGACAATCGTGCGAAGCGCTTTTCTGAAGGTATTATTAAACTCTTCAGCATTATTCTCGTCAGTTTCCTCGGTTAACTTTGGGAAGAAGGCAGTAGAAATTGCCACACCAATCAAGCTCACTGGCATAGTATGCAAGGTATTTGCCTGTTGATATGAACGCAATGCACCGGCGCCCATACGAGACGAAAGATTAGTATTAACAATCCCGGAAACATAATCAATTCCCTGATCCAAAGAACGAGCTGGAAGAAGCTTCAAGACTGAGCGGAAGCCGTGGTTTTTCCAATAAATTTTAAATTCGTAATCAAAGCCAAGACCAAAAAGGCCAATGAGTGAAACAATAACCTGGAGAACTGCACCAAGCACCACGCCAAGTGCGACACCCATAATGCCACCTTCAAAGAATTGAATACCAAAAATATTGATGCCGTTTGTAAAGACGGTAATACCAATCAAAATGCCGATATTGTAAAGCGCTGGAGCAAGCGAATAAAAGACAAAGCGCCCAACTGCCTGTTGCATTGAAGTAAGAACAGTTGAAATACTGAAGAGAAACGGATTGATTGCAATCACACGCATCATATTAATCGCGAGAATTGTACCAGATTCATCAAGACCAGGACCAACTACGTAGCGAATCAACGGATCCGCAAAAATCATGATTAGAATTGAGGCAATGAGTGTAACGAGTGCAAAAAGGTTTACGACCGAGCTCGAAAGCTCCCAGGCAGACTTTTTATTACCAGACGCCAAACGTTGATTGAAGACTGGGATAAACGATACGGCAAGCGCGCCAGACGTAAGAATAAAGAACATGAAATCTGGCACAGTAAATGCTGCAGTATAGGCATCAATACCAGTTGGATAAGTATCAAGATAATATGAGTTTAAGAGACGATCACGAAAAATTCCAAGTAGCGCTGAAATTAAAGTTGAGAATGACAACAAGGTCGCAGCAAATTTGATGCTGAGTTTGCTATTTGCGAGCGCTACAACTGAGCGGAATTTTAGTTTACGTTTCATTAATGAAGTTTTGCGCTTTCTGGAAGCACAGTTCCCTTAAGTAATGCTGGCATATCATCTTCTTCAAGAGTTTCTTTTTCAAGCAATTCATTTGCAAGGCGATCAAGAGCAGTCTTATTAGCCTTAAGAACAGCCTCGGCACGTTTTGCAGCTTCATCTGAAAGAGCCTTGATTTCTTTATCGATAAGCTCTGCAGTCTTTTCAGAATATGGTTTGCCAGTTGAGATAGTATAATAACCAGTTGCTTCTTCTGGGAAGACGAGGTTACGAGTTTCTTTGCCCATACCCTCTTCTAGAATCATGCCTTTAGCAAGGCTAGCGACATTTTTGAGGTCTGAGCTTGCGCCAGTCGTGACAGCATCTTCGCCGAAGATGAGTTTTTCAGCGATGCGACCGCCCATTGCGCGAGCAAGCACGTCTTTAAGTTCATAAATGTTCTTGTAGCTTCTGTCTTCTGGAGGAAGGAACCAAGTTACGCCACCAGTTGCACCACGAGGGATAATTGTAACTTTGTGGACTGGGTCTGAATCTGGAAGAACGTGGCCAACAATAGCATGGCCTGCTTCATGATAAGCAGTAATTTTACGTTCATGGTCGTTCATAACTTTACTCTTGCGTTTTGGACCAATTGCGACGCGTTCAAAGGCTTCTGTGACGTCATTTGCGGTAATAGTTTTATGGCCTTCACGAGCGGCAGTAATAGCAGCTTCGTTAGCGATGTTTGCAAGGTCTGCACCGGATGAACCAGCAGTTTTTGCCGCAAGTGCTTCAAGGTCGACATCTTCGTCACACGGTTTATTCTTGAAGTGAACTTTAAGAATTGCAAGACGGTCTTTGCGCTCTGGAAGAGTGACATCAACATGGCGATCAAAGCGACCTGGGCGAAGAAGTGCTTTATCAAGCATATCAACACGGTTAGTTGCAGCCATCACAATAACGCCAGATTCATTATCAAAACCATCCATCTCAACGAGGATTTGGTTCAAGGTTTGTTCGTCTTCGCGACCGGCACCACCACGAGCATCACGTTTATGTGCAACAGCATCAATCTCATCAATGAAGATGATTGATGGAGCATTTTTCTTTGCTTTAGAGAAGAGGTCACGGACACGGCTTGCACCAACACCGACGAACATTTCAGCAAATTCAGAACCAGAAATACTGAAGAATGGGACATTTGCTTCACCAGCTACAGCGCGAGCCATCAAAGTTTTACCAGTACCAGGGTCACCGGCAAGAAGCACACCGCGAGGAATTTTGGCGCCAAGAACTTCATATTTCTTAGGATTCTTCAAGAAATCAACAATTTCCTCAAGGTCTTGTTTTGCAGATTCGTTACCTGCAACATCTTTGAATGTAACTTTTTTCTTGTCTGGGCCATAGAGCTTAGCTTTTGCTTTACCAAAGCCAATATTTTCTTTATTCATGTTTTGAGCTTGGCGCATCATATAGCTAAAGAAGAGAATGATCACGATAATTGGGACACCAAGAGTAATGATATTGAAGATAATTCCAGAATAGTCTACTGGTTCAGCATATTCTACGGTTGGATATTTTTCCTTACAAGTTTTTAGAGCATCACCACTTAGGCCGTTACAATGGTTTATTAAGCCTTGTTCATAAAGCGTGCCGGAGCCATCACGATAGGAGTGTTGAGTTGCAATCTCCTTGCCCTTCAAGGTAATCATCACATCATTTCCAGTAACGGAAATTTTTGCAATGTCGCCCTTTTCGTCGTTAGCGCGAGCAATTACATCTGAGATTGCGACTTCTTCAATTGTGTTTGAAGTTGAAATCTTAGCATAAATCGACATCGCGAAGATGAGAATGATTATCACAAAAAAGAAACTTCTAATCTGGTTTGAACGTTTTTTCTTTGTATTTTTTGGGCTGTTATTCATATTTCTTGCAACCATAAAACTCCTAAATCAGTATATATTCTATATTATCATAAGAACCTATATTTTTCTTCGGTTTTTTCAATTTTTCAATAAAAAATACTCCTGAATTCAGGAGTATTTTTATAAGCGTTAATTAGTTATTGACGCAGATTGTACCACCACCCTCTTTCTTATAGAGGAATGCTACCTTACGTGCACCTGATGAGTAAACTGCAGTTTCACCGTCACAGGTTGCTTTCTTAGCAACGAGGATTGAGTGGTCTTGGTTACCAGATAATGAAGTTGAGATACCAACATCATGTGGTTCTGCCTTTGAAGATTGGTCATCAAATGAGACGTTATTACGTTGAGCTGGGCTCTTACAGCTGTGCTTTGCATCGCCACTATCTTCACAAGTTGTGATATATAGAGCGTATGGGCTACCATCTGGATCAGCGAATACATCTTTGCTACCAGCAGAGTTGACAATCAAATAGCGGTCATAGAAGTCAAGCCAACCCTTGCCACCAGTAGATGCATCAGTGTGGCCAGGAATATACAAGCCACCAGTGTCATCTGGGATTGAGCCGCGGTTGCTACCTTGGTAGTTATTCAACGCAGTAGACAAACGGGAGAGGTCGTTTGAGCGTTGGGTGTCACGTTGCAAGCGTTGCAAAGCTGGCAAAGCGATGAAGACCATCATGAAGATAAGGCCGGCGATAGCGAGCACGAGCACAACTTCGATAATGGTAAAACCATTCTTAGTTTTTTTCATTGTTTCTTTTATATCCTTTCTATTATCGTTTTTGGATGATAATCTTATCGTTATTTTAACATAAGCGGAAAGGAAGTCAAGAAATTATTTCAGGACGATTTCATCAAAAAGCTTTTGCCACTCTTCGTGAGAAAGGTCTTGGGCGCGCACGTTTTTATCTAACATCAATTTATCGAAAGCTTGTTCGAGTTTTTCGCGCTCGTATGGCAAGTTTTTAATCAGTTTCTTGCGTGGATTTGAAAAACCATTTTTCGCAAAACGTAAAACTTCGTCGCCAAGTAATTTTTCTTTACGTGGAGTAAGAATAATTGTTGCAGAATCAACTTTTGGAGGTGGCGTAAAGTAGCTTTTTGGCACAATTACACCCGGCTCAACTTCAGCCATACTTTGAACCGACAAGCTAAGATAGGTATGCTTCCCTGGTGCCTGCAAAATACGTTCTGCCACTTCTTTTTGAATCAAAATCATAATGCGCTTAGCTGGGTTTTTCGTTTCAAGTAATTTAAAAATGATTGGGCTTGTAATGTAATATGGAATATTTCCAGCCACGACGTACGGTTCTTTGATGCTTTCTAAATCAAATTTCAAGAAGTCTTCATTTACAACTTCTAGGTCTTTTCCTGGAAATGAGTTTGGTAAATTCTTAGCCAATTTCGGGTCATATTCTACAGCCAAAACTTTTGGAAAACGTTTCAAAAGTGAACTCGTTAAAGTGCCGAGTCCTGGGCCAATTTCTAGGCATAGTGGCTGGTCATCAGAATTAAGCATCGCAGAGTCGGCGATGTCATTTAAAACTACCCTGTCTTTTAACCAATGCTGTCCGAGTGATTTATTATTTTGTAATGCCATATTTTAATACCAGTGATGTTCTTCCCAAAATCTTTTTGCGCCATTCCAGCCGCCATAACGACTTTTAACATAACTTGCCATCCAACGAATTTGCGTAATTGGATTTGTGCGCCAATCTGCGCCCGCACTTGCCATTTTATCACCAGGAAGTGCCTGTGGAATGCCGTATGCGCCAGAGCTAGCATTAGTAGCATTATAGCGACAGTGTGATTCCTTTTCAATAATCCAGAGCGCTGCATCAAGGTCTGTTTCACTCACGCCGGCTGCACGCGCCCAGAGCGCACAAGTCTCACGATCTGGCGTCGTGGTGACAGTGTATTCAACGCCAAGAGTTGTAATTTCTTCGACTGGTTGCTTTGTAATTACTTCGTTCTTTTTTACACGAGAGACTTCCTTACCATCTTGATATTTAACTTCATAGGTAATTTCCTTTTCACCCTTTTCACCTTCTTGAGTAATTTTTGAAACACCAACTGGAGTATTTACGTCGCGAATCGTTCTTCTCGTAAAATCGATTTCTTCGGTCACAACTACCATTTCGCCACCATGACGTTTGATTTCATATTCTTCAACCATGCCGACTTCAAGCAGATTTTTGACATTGTTTTGTCGAACAATTTTATCGCCATCATAAAGCACAATTCCAGCTTCGCTTACAATTTCTCTCATTTTAGTTTTGGTGGTCATGAGATATTTTTTCGCCACACCATCAACTACTACAACTGGTCTAGCGCGATAAATTGTGATTTCAAAATCTTTTTGATTAATTTCGGCAGTTAGCTCTGGCTCAACAACATCGCCTTCGGTTAATTCAATTTTTGCACGCTTTAAGACGCCTTCAACTGTGCCAGCATCAGTTTTTACAGTAGTAGTATTGCCATTATCGTGAATCGTTACAAAACTATTTTCGGATTTTACGCTCGTATCGTCTGAGTCCGCAAAGGTGCGGCCGATGTTTGAAGAAAGAAGCGCGCCAAAAAACAAACTCATCAAAAGAACTGTCGAGAGAGTTCGAATCAACTTAGTATGATTTCGCAGCTTCATACGGGAATATTTTAGCATAAAAGCAATGATATTGGCAAATCTTGGCGTGCTATAATAGAAGAATGTTTACAGAAGGTCTTAACTCAGAACAACAACATGCCGTTAATACACTTTTTGGTCCGGTTCTAATTTTGGCTGGCGCAGGTTCTGGCAAAACAAAAACTTTAACTCATCGCATTGCTAATTTAATTTATACTGGCGTACCGCAAAACCGTATTTTAGCTGTGACTTTTACCAACAAGGCAGCAAAAGAAATGCGCACACGCCTTTGGAATTTACTTAATCCAGACAAAAAAGATGAGGTCCCACGCAGTTTTATGCCATACATGGGAACTTTTCACTCGATTTGTGTGAAGATTTTGAGAATTGAGCATGAGGCTGCAAAGCTTGATAAAAACTTCGTGATTTATGACACTGATGACCAACTTTCACTCATTAAACGTGCAATCAAACAACTTAAAATTGACGATAAATATTTAAAACCAAAACAAGTTCAAAGCATTATTTCAAACTGCAAAAACAGTGGCGACACTCCTGAGTCTTACGAAGCTGGCGCGATTTATCCAAACCAGAAAAATACTGCAAAAATTTTCCGTTTGTACGAAAAAATGAAGAGCGAGTCGGCGGCGCTTGATTTTGATGATTTATTAATCGAAGCAGCAAATCTTTTTGAAAAGAATAAAGAAGTCCGCGCGAAATGGCAGGATAAATTTAAACACATTTTAATTGACGAGTATCAGGACACGAACCACATTCAATATCGTTTGATTAAGTTGCTCGTAAATAATGAAAAGAATATTTGCGTGGTGGGTGATGACTGGCAGTCAATTTATTCATGGCGTGGTGCAGATTTTACGAACATTTTAAATTTTGGTCGCGATTTTCCTGGCGCAACCACCATCAAGCTCGAGCAAAACTATCGCTCTACTGGCAATATTTTGAAGGCATCACAGAAAGTTATTAATAATAACAAAACCCGCACCGACAAAGTTCTGTTTACAGAAGTTGGTGATGGCGAGCCGGTTGATATTGAAAATTTGCCAGACGAGAATGCTGAAGCAAAATATGTGGCTTATAAAATTTTAGGTGAAATGAATTCTGGCCGCGATTATTCAGATTTTGCAATTTTATATCGCACTAACGCACAATCGTATAATTTTGAAAAAGCGTTTTTGGATTTACATATTCCATACAAAATTATTGGTGGCGTGCGTTTCTACGATCGTAAGGAAATCAAGGACGTGCTCGCGATTTTGAAAGTTTTAATTAACCATCGCGATTTAGTTTCACTTGAACGTGTTTGTCGCAACGTGCTTTCTGGAGTTGGCCCTTCTAGTATCCAAAAGATTTTTGATTTTCTTGCAGAGTCGGCTGAAGGTGCAGCTTTAACTGACCCAGAACTCTTACTTGCAGTTTCAGGCAAAGCTCGAACTTCAATTGAAAAATTGCAGAAATTCATTAAAGGCACAGACATTTCAATTGCGCCGTCCGACATCGTGCTTTCTGCGATTCAAAAATTCGACATGACTTCGCTTGTAAAAGACGGCACACCAGCAGGTGATGAAAAAGCAGATAACTTAAATGCAATGGTTGGCAACGCAGTTGAATTCTCATCGCTCGAAGATTTCCTAGCTGAGGCAACTTTAATGTCTTCTGCTGACGAAGAAGCCGCTAAAAACTCCGTCACACTTATGACGATGCACGCCGCAAAAGGCTTGGAATTTCCAGTCGTATTCTTAGTTGGACTTGAAGAAGGTCTCTTCCCGTCACTTCGTAGCGACGATGAGTCGGCCATTGAAGAAGAACGAAGACTGGCTTATGTTGGCATGACACGCGCAAAAGAAAAATTATATTTGACCTATGCATCTAGCCGTTTTGCGATGGGACAAAGAAGCTATAACATGCCTTCAAGATTTTTAACCGAGCTTGGTTATAACCCATATGCATCACATACTAACGGACAATATGACGCCGAGGAGTATGACACGGTTGACGACGATTTTGACCCATATGCCGCACATCCAAAAAAGAAACCATTCGATCCATTTACGCGATTTTATAAACCAATGCCAAAGCCCAAAAAAGAATCCTGGGCGGACGACATCGAATATGATGACGTTAATCCGTTTCCTGACGATTTTTAAAGACGCGATTCTTGCCAGTAATATAATTTATTGCGATTACTAAAATCGTGACGAAGATTTTACTGGTTGTTTTATCACAGCCCAAAGCCTCGACCAAGAAAATTAGTCCAAAATAATCCAATAGCATCGTAAGCCCGCGCCAGATTACGAAACGGCCAAATTCTTTTGAGAGTTCAGAAAGATTATTGCATTTACTTTTAAAGACGAAGTTTTTATTACAAATATAGGCTGTGAGTTTAACAATAATTAGTGTAATTAAATTTGCAACAAAATATACCAAACCAATTTGGCATAGAACCCAAAAGAGCGCTACGTTTAAAACGCTCGTCAGAACCCCAAAAATCGCGTAAAGCCTTACCTCTTTTTTGGTGAGTTCTTTAAGTATTTTCTTAAACATTATTTGTCCATAATTTGTTTAAGCAACACTGCGAGAAGTCCGATTGAAAATACAATTACAGAAACCAAAAGTCCGCCAATACCAAGAATGTATCCAGCTTGAATGCGTGCAAAATGCGAGAATAAAAATCCAATTCCAGAAAGTACAACACAAATAAATGAGAGCAATGAAAAAACTTTAATTGGATTGTAGTAAATTCCACTTTCTAAAATGTATTTCATGCAGATGCAAGAATCCTTCAATAGTTTTACTTTCGATTTGCCTTTTCGTTTGTTATATGGAATATCAACATAAGTTACAAAAAGTGAGTTCATTAGATATGCGAGAGTTTGGGAAGTCGAAAAGCTAAATGAATCACACAGCCTTGGGAAGAACTTTTCAACAGTTTTCTTATCATAAACTCTAAGTCCGGAGTTAATGTCTTTGATTTTCTTTCCAGAAATAAATTCTACAAAACGTCTCAAAATTCTTCGCAAAATACTTTTTAAAAACGATTCACGATAGTTTTTGCCAGTTCTAGCGCCAACTACCAAGTCAAAGCCTTGCTTTTTCACTTTTAACATTTCAAGCACACTTTCAAATGGATAGGTTGAATCCGCATCGGTCGTAACAATAGTGTTATTTTTAGCGTTTTTAATTCCCTTTTTCAATGAATACCCATAACCCATGTTTTGGGGGTTATCCAGAACTTTAACCTTACATTTCAGGGCATTTTTTCTAGTGTCGTCAGTAGAGCCATCGTTTATTACGATGACTTCAGAGCCTTTTTCAAGCTTCCCTTTTTTTAGGACTTTTTTGATTTCCTTGATTGTTTCTACGATTGCTTCTTCTTCGTTGTATGCTGGAATTATCACTGAGATCATGCGCGTTCCTCTTTAAATGCCATCTGTACAAATTTAATACTATGAATATTTCTTGGAGAATATAGACGTTGCCGAGATACATATACCTAATAGCGTGATAGGCTGTAACGTGCGTGTAAACTACACCTCCTAAAATAACTAGATAACTTAATAATACCATATTAATCAGGATTCCGAGCTTATCTAGCTTCTTGATATTCATGAAGTAGATTATTAGCGCAACTACGCTGCCAACGACCGTAAAAATGACATGGAAGAATTTTATGATTCCATATTTAGCAGGATTCTCGTCTGTCATTGCATCAGTATGACGATAATCACTGTAGATAAAGGTGTAGGTTTTTTCGGCGCGGCTATACATTAGACCTTTGACTTTTTTGCTTGGCGCAAATTCTTCGACCGTTTTAACGTTTTTATAGGTTGTAGTATAAACGACTGCATCAACTAGGCTTCCTGGAATAGCTAGAATATTATTCCAGGTTGGCGTATTAACAAATACTGATGGAATAATTAATTCCTTTTCAAGTTTTTTCTCGGCAAAAAGTCGGTTTAGTTCGTCATTCAATCTTCCAAAATAGTCGTTTGCTTCTTTGCCATTTTTGAACTTCTGCGCAGTATAAATCCATTGCCTAAAATACCAGACAATATTACCATTATCTATTTCACCGGTTTCATCCGCTAATGACTCATACATTTTATCAACAAATTTTCGATCAAATCCTAAAATATCGCTATTATCAATCACCTTGTAAAAAGTTGATTTTGGGATTGCAACACGGTCTTTATGTTCGTCGTCTTTAATACTTAAAAAGTTAATGTAAGCTTTTTTGAAGTTAGAATTTTTTAGTTCATTGTAGGTATATGCACCATAAGAAATTAAGTTAATGCACGATACGAGATTTAAACTAAAAATCAAAATACCAAGCGGAATTAAGTTGATTAGCGCCGGCTTTAATTTGAGATTTTTATATAGTTTATAAATTATTAGAAGTGCAAGAACTGGATAAATCCAAATATTATCTTCGCGTGTCAGGAACATAAATGACAAAATTAGACCAAGCACAACATAGTTTATAATGGCGTTTTTTGTATACTTTTCAGCCGTAATAATCCGGATAATTGCGCCAAATAAGAATAACAATTCTGTGATGGAAATTGAGTTTCGATAAAGTCTTTGGAATAGGTCACCAGAATATGTCAGCGGATTAAATAGTAATAACACAAAAACTGCAAACAGTATTTTTTTGCTCGGAATTATCTTTTTTAATGACAGCATAAAATAGAACGCCGCGAGGATAAAAAGAATCGTGAAGAATGAGCTATAGTTCAAACTCAAAGCATGCGAAATCACGAGCAAAAACGGGTAAACTGGACCTTTAACCAAGGTCGCATAATTATACTCACCAAGATATTCGCCACGAGACATCGAGGCGGCTTGTCTCGACATCAATTCATCGTCATATTGCATGCCATAGATGCGATAGCTTGGAATTTGAAAACTATAAAGAAAACGCAAAATAATAACAAAAACTATCGCTATCACAAACCAGTGTTTTTTGACGAAATTTTTGACAGCCATTCTGCTTATATTATACGACGTTTTTGGCTAAATTCCGGCAAGCGGAGTAATATCTGCGCCGAGATGATTTAAGCGTCTTGCAAAATCCTGATAACCACGAGCAATTGAATAAATGTTACGTAAAATTGATGTGCCTGGAGCGGCAAGCATTGCAATTAAGACCACGACGGCAGGACGAAGTGCTGGAGGAGCCACAAGTTCAGCAGCGCGCCAGTTAGTTGGGCCTTCGACGTAAACACGGTGGGCATCAAGGAGTTCTACCTTTGCATTTAAATTCGAGAGATAGCTAGTGTAAATTGCGCGATTTTCAAATACCCAGTCGTGAATCAAAGTGCGACCTTCTGCCATAGCAGCAATTACGCCAAAGAATGGTAAGTTATCAATATTAAGACCTGGGAATGGCATTGGGTGGATTTTATCCATTGGTGCAACAAGGTTGGATTTTTTAACAACAATATCAACTAATCTCGTGCGACCATTTTTACTGAAGTACTCTTCGCTTACAGAAAACTGAGCGTTCATTGATTTTAGAACCTCAAGTTCGATTTCCAAGAACTCAATCGGAGCGCGTGTAATTGTAATTTCTGATTTAGTTACAAGCGCCGCAGCAATAAATGACATACATTCAATCGGGTCTTCACTTGGCCAATATTCAACATCTTTATTAATCTCGGAAAGCCCAGTTACTTCAAGTGTCGTAGAGCCAATACCTTTGATTTTTACACCAAGTTTTTCAAGGAAGAAACAGACATCTTGGACCATGTAGTTTGAAGATGCACCAATAATTGTGGTTTTACCTGGATAAAGTGCGGCAGCCATCAAAACATTTTCCGTAACAGTATCACCACGTTCAATCAGAACAATATGCTTATTGGTTTTGTCTTTTAAAGCTTTTTTATCTACTTCAACATCATAAAAACCGGTTTTAGTTTTTGCATCAACTTTCATACCGAAGTGTGAAAGTGCGCGAAGATGTGGGTCAACCGTCCTAGTCCCAAGGCTACAACCACCAGCATATGGCAATTCGAAGCGGTTAAAACGATGGATTAATGGACCCATAAACATGATAATTGAACGAGTTTTTCTTGCCGCTTCAATATTTAGATTCTCCATTTTCAATTCGTGCGGTGATATAATTTCGAGGTCTTTGCGGCGATTTACCCAGCGACATTTGACGCCAACAGATTCAAGAACTTCAATGATACGGAAGACTTCCTCGATTCTAGCGACGTGATGAAGGGTAGTTTTACCACTATTTAAGAGAGCGGCACAAAGCAAGCCGACTGCGGCATTTTTTGACGTGTTAATCGTAATCTCACCATGCAAAGTTTTACCGCCATTAATGCGATATGATTGCGAAGATGAGTCATTTATAGAGAGGATTTGCGTTCCGAGCTCATCAGAAATCTTCTTGATCATCTCAAGAGAAATATTTTGATCACCTTTTTCAATACGATGGATTGCCGACTGAGAAGTGCCAATTTTCTTAGCGAGTTCAGCTTGAGTTAAGCCCTTCTCCTTACGGATACGCTCGATTACGTGACCAATTTCTTGTTGATAAGTTGGATTTTTTGTCATATTAATGCCTTAAAAGATTACTACATATATTATATCACACAGTGAATATTTTTGCACGCATACTTTAAAAAATGTGCATTTTGTGATATAATATATTCATGGAAAAGATTACTAAAGCAATCATTCCTGTTGCTGGCTGGGGCACAAGAAGATTGCCTATTACAAAGATTATTGAAAAATCAATGTTGCCAGTCGGAAACCGTCCACTGGTGGACTATTCAGTCCAGGAGCTTATCAAAGCTGGCGTGACTGATATCTATATGGTTGTCGGTAACGCTGACCCATGCCAAGTGCGTGAGTTTTATAAAGACAACGTTGCACTTAACGAATATTTAATTGAGCGTGGCAAGAATGATCGCTTGGCGCTCGCAAAAACTTTGCCAGAAGGTGTCAATATTCACTACGTAATTCAAGACCCAACTGGTCGCTATGGTACAGCTGTGCCAGTAGCAATGGTAGTTGAAGAATACAACATCAACGAACCAGTCTTCTGTTTCATGGGTGACGACTTCATTTGGAACCCAGAAGGCGAATCTTCAGCAGAATCACTTATAAAAGCTGTTCGCGATAGCTCTGAATCTGCAATTCTCGGCATCGACCATCCATACGAAGCTTTGCTTAATGGTGGTGCACTCACAATTGAGAACGAAAGACTCGTAAAAATTACCGAGAAACCAGCTCCAGAACAAGTTACTGGTCTTGCTTCAGTTTCTAAGTATATTTTGTCACCAGATTTACTCAAAGAAATTGTTGAGTATGTTAAAACTCATGATTTTGGGCCAAATGATCAAGAATATATGATTACTGATCCATTCGCATCATTCATCGAAAAAGGCGGTTGCATTCGCGTCGCAAGAACCGATGGCGAATATCTCGACGGTGGTACAGTCGAAGGCTGGCTCCACGCAAACAACGTCGTGCTTGGAAAATAATTTCATCAAAAATCTTCGGCTCACCACCGAAGATTTTTTTATTACTTAATTAATGATTCGCGCCAAGATTCTGGAAGTTCTGATTTTGAAAATCCAAGCAAATTTGCAATTGTCGCTGCGATATTAGTTAGACCAGCGTCGTGCATGCGATTAAGTTCATATTTTCCACGATTTTCGGTGTTGTCATAGAAGATACATGGAACGAGATTTGTGGTATGAGAAGTCTTTGTCTCGCCTTCTGCATCAACCAATTCTTCAGCATTGCCGTGGTCAGCAGTAATTATCATCATACCACCGAGTTCATCGACTTTTTTTGCAATACGAGCAAGTTGAATGTCGATTGCTTCCATTGCAGTGATGGTTGCTTCAAGATTTCCAGAATGACCAACCATGTCGCCACCAGCAAAATTCACACGTACGAATTTATAGTTAGCAATTTTATCAAGCAAAGTATCAGTAATCTCAACTGCCTTCATCCACGGACGTTCGTCAAACGGTTTTGTGTCGGAAGGAATATTAATTTGTTCTTCATTATCGTATTTATCATAAGAATTGCCGTCAAAGTAATAAGTGATGTGGCCAAATTTTACAGCTTCAGCAATTGCAAGTTGGGACACGCCGTGATTTCCTAAGAACTCATGCAAAGTATTATGAATCTCGACTGGTTCAATTAGGCGATGTTCTGGCACGTGTGTATCAGAGTTATATTCAGTCATACCTGCAAAGTAAACATTTAAGCGGCGATTATTTTCGGTGCCACGATTGAATGGCGTAAAATCTTCATAAGTAAAGGCCTGGGCAATTTCGAGTGCGCGGTCAGCGCGAAAATCAAAATAAACAAAGCTATCACCATCTTTAACAATGCCAACTGGCTGGTTATTTTCCGTAATCACAAATGATGGGAAGTATTGATCTTGAACTTCTGGGTCTTTTTTGCGAATTTCAGAAATTGCTTCCAAAGCTGAGCCACAATAATAATCGGCTTTACCGTGGACAAAAGCATTCCAACCTTTTTCTACGACTGACCAATCAGATTCATAGCGGTCTGCTACAAAAGTCATGCGGCCACCACCATCAGCGATGCGATAGTCTATCGTGTCATCATTAAATGAGTTGATATAATCCTCGAGCATGGCAATATACTTTTCAGCGGATTGAGGTGGGACATCACGACCATCAAGCACAAGATGAACACGAACACGCTTAATGCCCTCTTCATGTGCTCGTTCAAGCATTCTAAAAAGATGGTCGATTGAGCTATGGACTCCGCCATCAGAAAAGATACCAGAAAAATGCAAAGTAGAATTTTTTTGCTTCACGTTTGCAATTAAATCTTGCCAGGTTTTTGATTCCCAAATTTTGCCAGTTTCAAACTCATCTTCAACTTTGGAAATTCCCTGCTTAATAATTTGGCCAGCACCAAGTGCATTATGACCAACTTCAGAATTCCCCATCTGACCAGCGATAATACCGACTGCTTCACCAGAAGCTTCGAGCGCCATTGTTTCACAATTTCTTACGGCTTTATCCAAAAATTCGGTGTGCGATTGATATACCGCATTACCTTTAGTATTCTTACTCAAGCCCACGCCGTCCATTACGACAAGAACAACTGGCCCACCATAATTCAAATTGTTCATCTTGTGCTTATTATACCACTTATGCTTCAGGTTTTCCGAGAAGTTTAAACATTTCGTTTTTATAGGCTTCGACACCAGGTTGGTCGAATGGGTTTACTTGATCAAAAGTGGCAGAAATTGCGCAGGCAAGTTCAAAGAAATAGATTAATTCGCCCATACTTTTTGCCGAGAGATCAGTCATTTCAATTTCAAAAACTGGAATGTGTTTTGAATGAGCGGTAATTGTAGCGAGTTCGGCTTTTTTGTTGATCTCGGCCATTGAAACACCTTCAAGGTATCCTAGCTGATCAAGATTTTCAGCCATTTCTGGAACTTTAATTTCGACGTCGGTATACTTTGGCAAAGGATTATTCTTAAAAGTAAGAATTGTTTCAAAAATGTTATAGCGACCTTGTTGCATATATTGCCCAAGTGAGTGAAGATCGGTGCTATAAATTGCGGTAGCTGGGAAAATTCCTTTATTTTCCTTCCCTTCAGACTCACCAAAGAGCTGTTGCCACCACTTACCAAAGAACTCCATACATGGCTCAAAACAAGACAAGACTTCTACGTCGTAATTACGACTACGAAGAATGTGACGAACGGATGCATATTTGTAAATGCCAGTTTTGATGTCGCCAGAAATAGCAGCATCCTCATTGCTGTCGCTAATTGCAGCAGACAAGATACGTGCACCGGCCATCAATTCATCAATATCAACCCCGGCAACTGCGAGAGGCAAAAGACCAACGGCAGTTAGGACTGAGAAGCGTCCACCAATGCCATTTGGCACAACAAAGCGTTCATAGTGGTTATAGAGCGCCTCGTCATGCAATGCGCCAGATTCAGCGTCGGTTGTGGCGTAAATACGTTTGTAGGCTTCTTCTTCGCCGTAAACGTCAATCAATTTTGCCTTTAGGACGCGGAAAGCGATTGCAGGTTCGGTGGTAGTGCCAGATTTTGAAATGACGTTGATTGAGAAGTTTTTGCCATCGATTTTATCTAGAATTTTTTGAAGTGAGATATTTGAAATTGAGTTACCAGCATACAGGATTTTTGTATCACCTGCAACTTGTGATTCGAGAGCGTCAATAACTGCCTTGTGGCCTAAGAATGAACCGCCAATACCAATACAAACTAAGTAATCCGACTCGGCGCGAATCTTTTTTGCGGCAGCTTTGATGCGCTCAAATTCATCCTTATCATAGTTTTCTGGAAGGTCAATCCAGCCAGCCATATCATTCTTCTTTAAATCTTCAACAATACATTCGGCCGAGCTTGATTGGACGGCGAGAGCTGAAGCATCAATATCGTAATGGATTTTAAAATTAATCATTTTACCTCACTTCTTCTTTTCCCCATTATACCATACAACTATGGTATAATTATAGAGGTAAGCCCGGGTGGCGGAATTGGCAGACGCGCTAGCTTCAGGTGCTAGTTCGAGCAATCGAGTGCAGGTTCAACCCCTGTTCCGGGCACCAATTGATTAAGGTCCACAATTCGTGGATTTTTTGTTTTTAAGTTGGAGGCAAGATGGATTTTATAGTTGAAGGTCGTGTGCTCGACCCGCAGCAAATCGAATGTATTAAAAAGGAATGCCACAATCATCTCGTGATTGCGGGCGCTGGAACTGGCAAGACAACCACAATCATCGGCAAGATTAAATACTTACTTTCGAATCATTTTTGTAGGCCTTCGGAAATTTTGGTTTTATCTTTTACAAACGCTTCAGCTAGCGAAATGAAGGAGCGGATTCTGCGCGAGACCAGAAAATATATTTTAAACGATGAGAATAGTGAAACGGTTCACGTTTCAACGTTCCATAGTTTTGGGCTTTCCATTTTAAAAACTCCGCCAATTAGTACTAAAATTCAACAATTCTTAGATAGTTTAAGAAATCCAGAAGACGAGTCAGAAATTGAGTTTGATAAGATGATAAAACTTGCAACTTTAAAGATATGGGATGGGTATTTTATTCATCCGTTTAAATATATCATTGTAGATGAATATCAGGATATTTCATACGAACGTTACCAGCTTTTGAGACTACTTCGCGAGACGAGAGATTATAATCTTTTTTGCGTGGGTGATGATTGGCAATCGATTTACAAGTTTTCGGGTAGCGAGATTAGTTTGATTTTGGAGTTTGAAGAATACTTCGGCAAGACTGAGATTTCGAGAATCGAAACAACCTATCGTTTTCCGCAAAGCTTGGTCGATGTTTCGTCAAAGTTTGTGATGGAAAATCCGGCACAAATTCGAAAGAAAATCAAAGGACGCGCGGACACGGAATTTGCTGTGATGGAAATTTTGGGCGATTCTGTGCGACAAGATTTAAACTTTGTAAGTGCGAAGTTTAACGATTTACCAGAGAATGCGACCGTGTTTTTAATTGGTAGATTTAAACATGATATTCGGAATGTTTTGGCGTGCAAGAATCTAAAAGTTACAAAACTTTCTGACGAGGAATATGAAATTTTTTACGCAGCGCGGCCGGATATTAATATTAGATTTATCACGGCACATAAATCAAAAGGTTTGCAGGCGGACTATGTTTTCATTGTTAATTGCCTTGATAAACGCGAGGGATTTCCAGCTAGAATTGAACTCGATAAAACTGAGAAATTTCCGTTTGCGGAGGAACGAAGACTATTCTATGTCGCATTGACGCGCGCAAAAAAGAAAGTTTTTCTTCTGACTGTGCGCGGCCAGGAATCGATTTTTATAAAAGAAATTCGAGACGCTTTTTATAAACGTCTCGAAATCTTTCAACTTGGTTTTCCAACTTTTTGGGTTGATTTTTAGACCTTGTTAATCACTGGAATGACGATTGGTGTGTGGCCGGTTGCATCAAAGAGAATACGTGTAACATCTTCTTTGACTTCGTCTTTTAGCTCCTTTAATTCTGGGTCAGTTGAAACTGAGCGATCAGTCTTAACGCGGAGGTAATGGCGAATCTTGCCAATCAACTCTTCAGAATTGTCGAGATAGATGAAGGCGCGAGAAACGATGTCTGGAGTCTTAATGAGGCGGCCAGTTTTCTTGCTCAAAGTAAGGACGATAATGAAGATACCTTCACGAGAAATGTGGATACGGTCTTTAACGACTGCTTCATGGACTGGCATATCGGCATCATCATAAAGCTTGTTGCCAACATAGACGCGGCCAGTTTTCTTGATTTTCTTATCTTTGGTAAATTCAATCACGTCACCGTCATCAGCGATAATAATACGTTCTCTTGGGATACCAATCACATTTTCAGCCATTTCAGCGTTGTGCTCCATCATATAGAACTCACCGTGGTATGGCATATAGTTGCGAGGGTTTAAGCGTGTGACGAAATCAACATGGTCCTCATAGTAAGCGTGACCAGAAAGGTGAAGTGGACCAATATTAGTGAGGTGAGTTTTACCGTTTTGGATAACTTGAGCACCTTCACGAAGGAGACCATCAACCGTAGAAACAACGTGTGGTTCATTGCCTGGAATTGGGTTTGATGAGAAGACGATTGTGTCAGTTGATTTAATCTTAATGAATTTATGTGCGCCAGTCACCATACGGTTAAGAACAGCGTTAAGCTCGCCTTGTGAACCAGTACAGATAATTGTAACTTGCTCATCTGGAAGTTTAATAATGTCTTCCATCTTCATGATGGTATCTTTTGGAGCCTTAATCATCTTAGTGCGGAGCGCAACTTCGACGTTGTTAATCATTGAGAAGCCAGCGAAGGCAACTTTTCTACCACGTTTTGCAGCCTCTTCAAGTACCATGCCGATACGTGAGACCTGAGATGAGAAACATGAAACGATAATACGGCCGTTAGCATAGTGATCCATCACTTTACCAAGGTTTTCACCAACGTCGTATTCTGAGTGTGGGTGATGGCCTGGAGAGTCAATGTTGGTTGACTCGTTGAGCATGAGGTCGATTCCCTCTTTTTTGACGATTTCATCAATACGCTCGTAGTCGGTTTGAGTATAAAGTGGATTACTTTCAGCGCGCCAGTCACCAGAAACATAGATGGTGCCGTTTGGAGTGCGGACCAAAATAGCGTTGTTTCCTGGAATTGAGTGAAGCGTATGAATAAATTCAACTGAAAGATTTTCTGAGACAGCAAGTTTTTCATGCTTGAATGGGTCGACTGTGATGTAGTTCATATCTGGAACTTCATCAAGTTCGCTCATCTGCTTCTTAATCATGCCAATTGTAAAATCAGAGCCATAAATTGGGACTGTGGTTGGGAACTTTGGAAGAAGATGGCGGCAGGCGCCAATGTGGTCAAGGTGAGCGTGAGTGAAGCAGATTGCTTTAACTTTACTCATGTTGTCTTCGAGATATTTAATATCTGGGACCATGTAGTTTACGCCTGGATAATCATCGCCAGCGAAAAGCACACCCATATCAATCACGATTGCTTCGTCTTTGTATTGGATGACGGTCATATTTTTACCGATACCAAATTCACCGGTACCACCGATTGGAATAATTAAGACAGAGTCGTTACTTGGACGAGCTTGTTTAAGTTGACTGTTGGTGACTTGTGCACCGTTATAACCGTTGTAACGAGATTTGTTAACTGGAATACCAATAATATGCTGAGTCGCTTGAGCGTTCACATCTTGACTAAGCATGCGTTGATGGTGGACCATGTCGCCTTTTTTGGTTGAGACAGAAAGATCAACCTTGCGAGCCTGGGCCTTTTCGGTTTCCTTAGTTTTAGTAGTTTTTGCTGGTTTTGCAGCTTTCGCAGTTTTTGTCGCAGCTTTTTTAGCAGTCGTCTTTTTCTTTACAAGATGAGCATCCTTACCACCTGGCTTGAAATTTGAATTGAAATTGCGTTTTTGGACTTCTTCAAAAATCACAGCCTCACCAGTAATGGTAGGTTTTTCCTCTTTCATCGTTGCGCGTTTCTGATTTTCCTCAAAACGACGCTTGATTTCAGGAAGACGTTCGGCTTGCATTTTCAGCAGACGGGCGCGACGTTCTTGTTCTTTTTGATTCATTAATTTTCCTTTTAGCTTTTCTGTCGGCACAAAAATATTTCCTATTCCCATGCCTTACAAGTAATTATTTGATACTTTTATTATATCAAATCTCGTGGTTTTTGTAAACAAATTTAATATTTTTTAGCGAGTTTTAAGAGATAGAAACGTTCAAGATTGCCATTTCGACCAGAGAGGTCGTTATCACGCTTTTTAACGATAATAAAGCCTTGAGTTTTAAGCCATTGTTCAAATTCTCGGATGATATCACGGCGGATTTTCTCATTTTTTACCACGCCACGGGCAAGTTCAAACTTTTTTGCTTCAAATTGCGGCTTTAGCATTACGAGAAAGTCGGTATCAAGCGATGCAATCTGATATTTAGCATGAAGCAGCACTTTTTTAAGGCTAACAAACGAGACATCAGCCAAAATCACATCAATATGAGTTTTGCCTTCGTGCGATTGCTCGAAATAATCACATGAATTCAAAACTTCACGATTTACATCAAAGATATCGGTTTTCTCGCGAAGATCAATACGTGGGTCAAAACGAAGTGGAGCCTTCATTTGGTTGGTTCCCTTTTCGATTGCAATAACATGTTTAGCGCCAGAATTTAAAGCAAATTCTGTAAAGCCACCAGTTGATGAACCAATGTCGAGCGCAGTTTTACCACGAAAATCATAAACAAACTCACGGGCGGCACCCGCGAGTTTGTTTTCTGCTCTTGAGACAGGAGCGTTAATTATTTTCTCCTCTCACGATATGCGTAAGTGTCGGTATCGACAGAGACGATATCGCCAACTTTAATGAAAGCTGGAACTTTAATAACAACACCAGTTTCGAGGGTTGCATCTTTTTGGACTGAAGTTGAAGTATCACCTTTTACTGCGTTTTCAGTGTAGGTAACTTCGAGCCAAAGGTTCTTTGGAAGAACGAGGTTAATGGCAGTGCCATTATAGAATTGAATATCCATCTCGTCACCGTCTTTCATGAAGTCCTTCATATCGCCGACCATGTCAGCTGCGAGTTCATACTGCTCGAATGATTCTGGATCCATGAAGTAGAACTTTTCGTCGTCCTTGTAAAGATATTGAACGTGTTTGTTGGTGACTTCTGCTGGCTCAATTTTTTCCTGGCCTTTGAAGGTCTTTGGAAGAAGAGCGCCGGTGATAAGGTTTTTAACCTTAACGTTCACAATAGAACCACCACGTCCCATAACCTTTTGGGAGTACTCAACCACCTTGTACGGTTGCCCGTCAAGTGTGATCAGCACATTTTTCTTCAAATCTGTTGGTCCGTACATTTTTCTCCTTTCAGGTTTAATAATTTTAGTTTAAGGAGAGCGTCTCCCCGCTCTCCTTAAGATTATTCAGACACAAATGGCAAGAGAGCCAAGTGGCGTGCACGCTTAACAGCGACAGCGAGTTGGCGTTGTTGCTTTGCAGAGAGACCAGTTTTTGAAATTGGCTCAATGCGACCGTAAGCGTCAATGTAGCGTTGCAAAGTCTTTACATCGCGATAATCGAAGTAAAGATTTGGATCGTTTTTAACCCTTCTCATTTATTCTCCTTTAATTTATTAGAATGGAACATCGGATAAATCGATTGGTTCTTCAGGGATGTCATCAGGGACGATATCGACGTCTTCTGAAGCTGAACCCTTGTCGCCATAATCGCCGGCGCTAGCGTCACGTCCACCGAGGAAGTTGAAATCTTCAACTACGATTTCGGTATTTGAACGCTTTGAGCCGTCTTTTGCTTCGTATGAACGTTGTTCAAGACGTCCACAGACCATAATTCCGGTACCACGCTTTGCGTATTGGCTGATAATTTCTGCAGCTTTACCCCAAGCGGTACAGTTAATGAACGAGACAGACTCTTTATCAGAACCATCTTGTCCTTTGAAATTACGGTTTACAGCAACACTAAAAGAACAAACTTGTGTACCTGAAGCAATTGCTCTCACTTCAGGGTCACGAGTAACGTTACCGATGATAATTGCTTTACTAAAACCCCGCGCCATAAATAACTCCTTTATTCATTTAATTTCTTTATTATTCTTCGGTTGCTTCTTCAGCTTCCTCTTTGTCACCTGCTGATTTGCGGCGAGCTTCATATTTAGCTTTGCGCTCATCAGTAGCGGCCAAGAGATAACGAAGAACTTCGTCGGTAATGTTCAAAGTAGACGAAATTTTTGCTGGAGCTTGAGCTGGAAGCTCGAGTTCGTAGTAGTAATAAACAGCATAGTCATTATTTTTGATAGAATAAGCTAAGCGTTTCTTACCTTCATTTGTCTCTTTGACGATTTTACCGTCAACGGATTCGATAAGTTTTGTAATCTTATCGAGAGCTGGTGTCAAATTCATCTCCAAATCAGGATGAATCAACACAGTAAGTTCATACTGTTTCACTTTGCACTCCTTTGGTTAAAGCAAACACGCCTTAATTGCTGTTTGCTGAGTTAATATTAATAGCCTTAATATAGCACAAAATGTGAAAAATTTCAAGAGGTAGGGCTACTTATTCCCTGCTAATTCATCAAATTCTTCCATTGAAGAAATCATGACATCGCGTGGTTTGTTGCCGTTTTGTGGACCGATTACGCCAATTTCTTCGAGCCAGATGGCAAGACCAGAGACGAAACCATGTCCTTTACCGAGGTAGGTTTGGAGTGAGGCGGTTGAGAATTTGCCTTTTGAAAGGGTAATTTCAATAGCTTTTCTAACGTATTGGTCGTTTGGATCATATTTGCGGCCGAGGTCGCCAATTGCACCACCATCTGCTGGGCCCATGCCTTTAATTTGGACAGCCTGTGAGATAACTTCGTCGTTGTATTCTGGAGCACGTTGCTCGCGGAGGAAGTTGGTAAGTTTATCGATATCAGCATCTGAAGCGAAGGCACCCTGGATACGGCGAGGTTTGCCCATCATTTCAGTCGTAAGCATCAACATATCACCTTTACCAAGTAATTTTTCAGCACCACCCATATCAAGCATAATGCGAGAGTCGGTGTTATTATTTACGGCGAAGGCAATACGGCCTGGAACGTTAGCCTTGATAAGACCAGTAATAACCTTAACTTCTGGACGCTGGGTTGCGAGAACGAGGTGCATACCAGCAGCACGACCTTTCTGAGCGATACGAACGATGAGTTGCTCGAGGTCTTTACCAGCCTGCATCATGAGATCAGCCATCTCATCGATGATAATCACGATATATGGCATCTTGCTGCCATCATGAGCCTGTTCATTACCATCTTTGTCTTTAACGATGCCGGCTTTACCAGCGATTTTTTCGTTATAATCCTCAATCTTCTTAACTTTTTCTTCAGCCATTTGAGTATAACGGCGCTCCATCTCATTTACAGCCCATTTCATAGCAGAAAGAGCTTTGTCGGTACTATTAATGATTGGCGTCAAAAGATGTGGGATGGCATCATATTGAACCATTTCAACTTGTTTAGGGTCAACAATAATGAGCTTAAGGTCGCTTGGCGCGTTGCGATAAAGCAGTGATGAGATAAGAGTGTTTGTCATCACAGACTTACCTGAACCAGTAGTACCTGCAATGAGAAGGTGAGGCATTTTTGCGAGGTTTGCAACCACGGCGTTACCGGAAATATCCTTACCAACAGCAAAGGTGAGAGCGTGATTATCGCGCTTCTTCCATTCTGGACTTTCAAGAATTGCACGGAGAGTAACGTCAGCAGGGCGGACGTTTGGAATTTCAACACCAACACTGCGGGTGCCTGGGATTGGAGCTTCAATACGAACCTTATCTACAGCGAGGTTAAGGGCAAGCTCGCGGTCACGAGCAGTGATTTTACTAAGATTCACACCTGAAGGTGGACGCATCGTATACTGAGTGACACGTGGACCAACGTTTGCACCATCAACTTCAACATCAATACCGAATTCAGCAAAGGTTGATTTGATTACGAAGGCATTTTGTTGAATATTGCCACCATCTGGAGGAGTTTGTTTCTTTGAAAGAAGATCGGTTGAAGGCATTTTCCAGTTTGGGTCGGAAACAGCAAGGAGAGCGCGTTCTGGTTCTGGCTCTGGTTGCTTTTCGGCTGGTTTTTTAATGCTGAGTTTTTTATCATCAGTAGGCATGACTGGCATACCACCAGTGTTGATTTTAAGGTCTTTCATATTGCTGGCTGCTTCAACATTGGCGCGGCGAGCAACCTTAGCGTTCTCGACATCTTCTTCGCGTTTGGTACTTCTAAAGAGACCAGCAATCCAGCGAAAAACGGCAGCTGGAGAGATACTGAGAATAAAGATACCAGTTAAGAAAATAAGAGCGGCATAGATAAAGAAGACAGCTGAAGCATCGAGGATTTGGACGGCAAATTTATTAAGCCATTCACCGAGCACACCACCAGTTGGATTAGCTTGGCCGATAGTTGGAATACCAAAGATACCAGAGAGCCAGGCGACCATCAAGAATGAGGCGAGCCAAATGACAACTGGAAGACGATTCCCCTCCGTGCGAAAAATCATAACTGCAAGATAAACTAGGAGTACTGGGATAAAGTAAGCTGCATAACCAATCGCGTAGATTGAATATTCGTAGACGTGATTTAAGATTGTGCCGCCTTCACCAAACCAGGTAAAGACTAGTAAAATTGCAATGATAATTAAAATGACTGCACCAATTTGGCGCCAGAAACCACCCGGAAGCTCGTGTCGTGGAGCTGCTTCTCTTGAGGATTTACGTCCTCGTTTTGATCTTCGTTTTGCCATAAGCTTATTATAACATATTATTTCTTTTTATCGAGATTTATGCTAAAATACAGATAACCGTATGTGCCTATAGCTCAGTTGGATAGAGCGTTTGGCTTCGAACCAAAAGGTCGGGGGTTCGAGCCCCTCTAGGCATACCAATCAGGCCGAGTGGCCTATTTTTTATTGGCTTCGGTGGCGAGAAGCATCACCATGAAGAAGGCAATGTAGGTTGATTCGTAAATGATATTTAGACTCCAGAAAATGTCTGGGAAGAACATAAATGAGACAAAGCAAGTGGTACCGATGATGGCAAAAATAATGCTGATGTTGCGGGTAAGTTTAGAGAAGACTGGCTTTTTGGTTGAGAGATAAATGTTATAGAAGGCGAGCGCAAACATCGCGACAAACATTGTGCGGGCGAGGAGTTGATGGATGATTGTGACTGTGCCATATTCTGTGATTGATGCATCGAAGAGGCCACATGGGAAGATTGAAACGCCCATCAAAGTTGCAATAATCACGGCGACGAGAATGGCATAGATTTTTGCTTCGGTTGGCTGGTCGATAATTTTTAGGATGACTTTTTTGATATATCTTCCGATAGCTACTGAAACAATCACATTGCCAATAAAGAAGGCGAGTGCGGAAACGACTGTGAGGCCGACATAACGTGAGATTGAAAAATCAGTGCGAAGGACGGCGGTGCCAGTGAGAACGTGGGTAGTTAAAATAATTGCAAAAATAATCCAAAAGGCTGCGACAGCAACGATAATACTTTTCTTGTCTTTATTCATTTTTAAATCCCATACAAGCTTTTAAAACATCTTCAAAGAGAACTGTGACGGTGAGTGGGCCGACACCACCAATTTTTGGAGTGATAGCGAGAAGGTCGGTTCGAGCGCGGATTTCATCATCGATGTCGCCGACTAGGACGCCATTTTCAGAAGCAGTGCCAGCATCAACCACAACCGTGCCAGGTTTAATCATGGCATTTGTGATGAGGTGTGGCTGGCCAGTTGCAGAAACAATTACGTCAAAGTTTTTAATTTCAGCAAGATCATCGCCACGGTGGAACATTTTGACGTCAAAATTTGAGTTAGTCCACATGCGATTGAGCGGAGCGCCAACTAATTTACCACGGCCAACGATGGCAATTTTCTTATTCTCAAGTTCAATATTATGACCAGCAAGGAGCCAGTTGATTGCAGTAGCAGTAGCAGAATCAAAGTAGCGTTTTTCGTCGTCGGCATAGTTTCTAAGACCATCAACATCCTTTTCTGGCGCAATTTCATTTACAACTTCATCAGTCCAATCGGTATTTGTAAGCGGAAGTTGAACAATAATACCAGAGACCGAGGCGTCGGCGCTGGATTTTTTCACTGCATCTTTTAAAGCTTCGAGTGATGGATTTTGAACAAATAAATCAACGACTTCAACACCAATATCTTCGCCATAGCGGCGTTTCAAATTGACATATTTAGTAATAACTGGATTTTCGGAATCACGAATAATTACGAGTTTTGGAAACTTTTTTTGGCTGCGCAAAGCCTTCACCATGTGGGCCTGGCGTTCTTTAATAAAACCGGCAAGTTCGCGACCTTCTAGAACTTTAGTCATTCTCTTCTCCAATCACATTTGGCTCTTGCTCGAGCATGAAACCAAATTTTTCATAGACGATTTTTTGAATTTCTTTCACGGCGCGTTCAAGGTCGGCGTAACTTTTGGCGGATTCATTAATTAAAACGAGTGCAGCTTTGTCTGAAATTTTGAAACCATAAAAATCTTTGCCTTTTAGTCCGGCATTTTCAAGAAGCCAACCGGTATTAACCTTAGTGCCGTGGTGTGGGATGCCGCGTTCATCAAGTGATGCGATTTCAGATTCATCAACATAGACATTTTTGAAGAAACTGCCAGAAGATGCGACTTCGTTTGGGTCTGGGAGCTTTGAATCACGGACAGCCATGACGGCTTTTGCGAGCGTTAGTGGGTCGCGTGAAGTGATATTGTTTGCGTCTAAATATTGTTGCAAAGAATTATATAGTTCGCCTTCGGCTTCACCTTTTTTGAGTTCAAATTCAACGGCATAAATGAAATATTTTCCTCTTTTTTCAGAGTTGAAAATTGAGTGGCGATAAGAAAAATCACAGTCTTTATTTTCGATTTCAACCTCTTCACCGAGTTCAAAATCATAGGCGAGAACTTTAGTAATAGTGGTTGCAACTTCTTGACCGTATGCGCCGATATTTTGGACTGGAGCAGCGCCAACAGTGCCTGGAATGCCGGCGAGACATTCTACGCCAGAGTAGCCAAGTTCAACAGTATGTAAGACAAAGTCAGTCCAAGTTTCGCCGCCGTATGCGACAAATTTATTGCTAGATTGTGTAATGCCTTTGATTTTATTGATGATGATTACGCCATCAAAGCCAGCGTCGGTTGCAAAAGTATTAGCGCCGATGCCGAGAAAATAATGTTTCAAATTTTTAGTTTGGCAGAATTCGCGGGCGAGAGGAAGGTCGGAGACGTCTTCAATTTCTAAGACATATTTAGCAATGCCGCCAATTCGCATGGTGACTAGTTTTGAGATTTCGATGTTTTCTAATATTTTCACTCTATTATTTTAACATAAAAAGAGTGATTTTAAAAATGTCTACAGTTAGGCGACGGCGATTAGGCCATAAGACCGCTAGTGACGACGTAGCTATAGTATGAGACGAAGAGGATTAGAAGGATGACGCCTTCCCTTCTGGAGATGCGGCGATCTTTACGAGCGAAGAGGTAAAGAGCGGCAGCCGAGACAATCATTGCGGTAATATCGACAATTGAGAAGGAAATTTGGTTGATATTGCCGAAAATTGCAACTGGAATACCAAGCACGACGCCAATATTGAAGATGTTTGAACCAACAACGTTACCAATAGCGAGGTCAACTTCACCTTTTCTGGTTGCAACAATACTGGTGACGAGTTCTGGAAGAGAGGTACCGAGAGCGACGATAGTTAAGGCGATTAGCCTGTCTGGAACGCCAAGGATTGAGGCGATTTCTGAAGCAGAATCGACCACAAAGTTTGAACCAATGACGATAGCGGCAATACCAAGGATAGTAAAGAGGATGGCCTTCCAAAGTTTCATGGATGGTTGTTCTTCTTTCACTTCTTCTGGTTTTGCGATGCCCTCTAGAAGTTCGAGGGTTTGGTCAAGTTTCTTGAATTCGTTGGCCGTCTTTTTAGTACGGTTCATATCAAGAAGATAGTAAATAAAGATAAGGAAGGTGATGACGATTGCGAAACCATCTTGTCTTGAGAAGCTTGCGACGGCGTTACTATCGAAGAAGCGGTCTGCAATTGTGACAGCAAACATCGCAGTCATCAAAATAACGATAGGGAGCTCACTTTTAACCGTGTTGTTTTTGACGACAAGAGGCTTGATTGTTGCGGCGACACCAACGATAAGAAGAATGTTTAGGACATTAGAACCGATGACGTTACCGAGAAGCATGTCGGTATTACCTGAGAGAATCGACTTGATGCTGACGGCAAATTCCGGCGCACTCGTACCAAAGGCGACGATCGTGAGGCCGATTAACATCTTTGGAACCTTGAAGTTTTCGGCCGTGGCACTGGCGCCATCGACGAAGGCATCGGCACCCTTAATTAGGATGACGAAGCCAACGATAAGAATGAGGATTTGAAGAAGTATTTCCATAGCAATAATTATTCTTCGTCACCCCTACCACGATCATATCTAGGTTGAGCTTGATCATGTTGGACCTTAAGCGTACTGGATCTAATACTCTTCCAATCTAAGTCTGGTGCAGCAAGCTCCAATACTTGCCATTGTTGCTCTGACTTAAACTTACTAATAACTTGTGGATTACTTGCAATACGTCCGGCAAGCTCGCCATATGCTGCTTTGAGTTTCTCGAGACCCTCAGTATTTGCACTAGCGGCGTTAAGCTGACGTTCAAGAAGTTCTTTATCAATATCAAAGAACGTCTCTGCTGAAATTTTACCGCCAATATCAAATTCATTATACGTCCAGTCCTTAAGATTATCGTCACCAAGCACTTTATTTGCTAACTTAAGCAATGGAGTATTCTTTGTTTTTAAGCCATTAATACTTAAAGCAGCTTCCGCGATAGCTTTCTTTGTTGCTTTCGACACTCCACTGTTTGGCTGTAGCAAGTCAGTAAACTTATCTGCTGCAGCACCAGCATCTTTTTCAACCATCGATTCAGCTAAGGCTGTAGCGAGATCTTCACTGGTATTTGGATTCCTAAGCAATTCTTCCATTCCGCTCATATTGTGCTTATTAACACCGCTATATCCTTTATCTGATGCAATTTGACTCTTGTAATTTGCGACAGCCGTGTCTCTTTCCTTTTTCTCAATAGCAGTCATAGCAGCATCATAACCTGCTTGACTTAGAATATTATCCCTTGAGACTCCAGCAGCCCTAGCATTAATATCAGCTCTTCTCTGCGCCGCCTCACGACTAAAGGTTTTATTATTCAAACCAGTTTCGTATGCTTTTGCAGCTAACTTCTCTTTCTCTAATTCAAAGTCAAAATTATCACCATCATAATAGGTCGAGAGCGCCTTGAGTTGATTTTGTTCCGATAAGTGTTCAGCCTGTTTAGCCTTTTGATAGCGAGCAAGTTCTGCATTTGACACGCCTTTCTTTGTTCGTCCAAACAAACCACGAGTGGTTCCACCTTTCATTCTAGCCTCAACATCATCGCCATGCCTCCTTAGATACCTGTTAGCAAAGCCTTGTGCTAGTTTATTTTTAGCACCTTCTTTACTTGCTTGTCGTGCATCAAGATTATTGATTTTGTCTTTGCCGAAGCCGCCAAGTCTTTTGCTCATACCTTGGAGTTTTCCGCCTAGTCCATCAATTGCATTAATTGACTTACGTGTTAATGATGGAACCAAGAAGTATGGAACAACTTGCAATACCACACCGACAAGCGCTCCGGCGCCGTTAGTTTCAGTTGCAGCCATAATCTTACCAGCAAGTGTACCGCCACCAATTAACAGGCCAACAACTGGGTACATCACCAGCATCGCTTTAAATAGGTCAAACCACTTCTTATATAGCTTTTCTGTATTAGGTAGAATATTGCAGGCAAATGCAATTGGTGACAATATAACCAAGACAATTATTAATGCTTGACGGAAGCCAAGTACAATGAATGCAAATAATATTGACACAATCACAACCAATAAAACTATTAGAAGTGGCCAAACCAAATCTGCAATTAATTCCATACCGCCAAGGTAGACAGTAGTTGCAGCAGCCCCAATACCAACAAACGACAATACAGTTCCAATGAGTCCCAACACATCTACTTGAGCAGGAACGGCATTGCCATCCAGACCAACAACTTTAATACCCAAGAATAAGTCTTGAATTGATTTACCAATTATATTGGAAGCATCAATAGCTAAGGCACAGATAAAGAAGCTGGCATTGATTAACACTGCTGACACAATAAGCTTTGGCAGCATTTTTTTAATACCATAGTTATCTATACCGAATCCAGTAAGTTGAGAGAAGATAATAACCATAAATAATAGTACAAATAGCAAGTTTGCAATGTCACGCATAGTAGTCCAGACATTAAACATCGCCGTATTTGTGGTTGACCCGTCTATATTTCTCCTCTGTCCAATCATTTGGCTGATGATACTATCGTCTACTCTCGCAAGTGGTTCTACGAAGCCATAAATCGCCTTAGCAAATGTTGCACCAGCCCCTGCTAATTCACATGCAATCCAACCCAAACCACCGATCGTACTATGACACATTGACGATGTTGTTCCAGCAGACCCACCGCTATCACCACCTGGGTCTTCTGATGGATCTATATCAACTGGGACAAATGGATCAATATCAACCACTATTGCCGTATATGCAGCCACACCATCACCATTGTATGTTATAATCCCAGGAAGCTGGAATTTCTCATGTTCCAGACAAACAGGCACGCCATTTCGATACTCAACATCACTAGTACCATTGGCAATTAGCTTTTGCTTTTCTGATATAAAAGTCTTATATTTTTCAAGATTATTTAATTCAGCTTTTGAATTAATTTCTTTTAAATTTTCTAGAATAACTTTTGCCTGTTCAATAGATTCTGCCGCAGGAAGCTTCGTCGCCGTCTTAAAATCAAACTCAATTTGTTTATATATATCTTCTGCAGCAAGTTTTATATTATCTGTAAACTCTTTCGTATATACAGATACTGTCCTGCCTACACCATTCACATCATTATAATCAATTGTTTTTGATGCAATATCTAAATAGTTGGAGATTTCGGTATTATATTGAGCGGGAGGTTGTCCAGTGGTAAGTGGCGGTTTTAGATTATGAACTTTCCAGTAATTCTCGCTTTCACCAGCAACAAGTTTTAGCATATCTTCAAATGCAGAAGCTGCCCATTTAGCATTGTTTACTCTATTAGAAATTGCGTTTTTAATCGTCTCTGCAACCTCAATGTCCTTGCCTATGGTTTTTGCACAGTTCTTCTTATTCTCTTCAAGCTCTGCATCTTTAGCTAAGTTTTGTGTCCGTAGGTAACTTGCGGCATATTCGCTATTAATATCAATTCGTCGTGCAATCTCTGAGCACTTAGCTGTCTCATATTGATATATTGGAATCTCTTTATTTTCAAAACCATCCTTGTACGTAATGTATTCTGGGGTTATTTTAAATCTGCCACTTGAATTAAGCTCAAATGTCGCAATTGACTGACGTGAATTATTTGGTCCAGGGTCACTACCATATGATGTACCGAGACATACTTTTCTAAATGTATCATCATATAATCTAAATGATTCTGGGCCATATGTTGAGGTTGAGTTTCCATTAAATGTCGATAATTCTGTTTCACTTACTCCAGTCGCCCACTGCATGAACTCTTTAAAATAGTTCGTTGCAGTATTCCCGACTTTAAGTTTATCCTTTACAAATTTTGCGCCTTCCCTTTTTAGTGCCGCATTACAGTCATCATCTTTATTTTTTGGAGCAAGGAGCCCCGGCTTACGTGGGTCATTATAATCACAAATAAGATGCTCTACACCAATCGTCCTACCATCTGCTTTATTCGATTCATTTATTAAACTAATTAATTTTAGAATAATGTCACCCTCGCCTTTATGCCCATCACAATAGACCTTGCCATCATCATACTTTGAGGTTTGATTTATCTCTACTAGTGCACCCTTGGCTCTTACTGATGAGTCTTTATGTGTTAGTATGTCGCTTGGATGATCTTTTAATGTCTCTGCAGCATAAGTACCATCTTGATTGATAAGACTAAAACATCTTTCTACTGCTAGATAGTATAGTTTAAGATTAACATTATCACTATACTTATGATCGCCATAAACTGAGTAATTATACGCCTGAACCGGAACGGAAGAAAAAATCAAACAAAATATTATTACAATAATGCCAAATAACTTGACTCTTTTTGTTTTGTTTTTCATTTAATACTCTCCAACTTTTCAATTATTTCTTTTAGTCTTTCAGTATAGCTATCTTCAACTTGATTATAATTCTCATTCATTTTGCTTGCGGCCTCGTATGCAGACATATAGGAATCATGTCTTACTATATCTATATTGGTTATAACCGGATAATTACTTAACATGGCGCAATAAAAATCATAATAAGCTTCTGCGCTGTTCTTCGTAGCGGTATCTGAACTTTCTAGAAGTTCATTCATGCCACTACTTTTAGTACAGGTCTTTGTCTCATTGTAATAATAGTGATCAATTAATGGGTCAATAAAAGCATCATATATTTTGCGCACACGTTCTAGATTTTTATGAGAGTTTTCTATGTATGAAATGATTTTTTTCTTTGATGTTTTAAATAGATTATTACTCGCTCCATCAAGACCTTTTATTGATTTAATATTTTTAAATTCTTCATAATATTCAACGTCTGCATCAAGCTCGACATTTGATATTTGAGCATCTGTCAACGGAAATAGGAAGAATGATGTATTATAATATGGCGATTTCGAACCAATAATACTGTCATATTTTTCTACATAGACCGAGTAGCTTTCCTCAAATTCTTCCAAAATTGGCAGAGCTTCATCCACTGATAGCGTTTTTCCTTCACCACTATCCTGTATAAACAAGAAGAGGAGCCCGCAGGTAACTAGAACTGCTACAGCGACAACAGCTACAATAAGAACGCGTAAATTTAGTTTTTTCTTTGGCTTAGCCTCTGCCATTGGGACAGCGATGCGGTCCAGCTCACTACGAACAGAGGAATTGCTGCGTCCGCCGCGATTGCCATTATAACTGCCAAAGAAGGATTTTACCCTTGATTGGTCAAGTTTGGCAGTAGAAAAATTATTTTCAGGAGTAGAGACCGGGATAGAAACTGGGGCGTTTTGCGCAGTAGCATCAGAGCTTAAGCTAGCGCCAGCAGAAAAGTTATTTTGGGTCGTAGATAAATTGTTTTGGGCCTCAGAAAAACTCCCTTGAACTTGATTATCAAAACCATTGAGGTTGTTTTTATTTTCATCAGGACCCATCGTGGTTTTATTATAGCATAAGCGGTTTTATTTGTGCAACAAAAAATCCCCCGTCACTTGCGATCGAGGGGATTTTTCTGTAGCGCTAACTTGCGCTTATAAGTAGTTCTCTACTAGAGCGGTCAAGTTTTAGCGTAATTGTTTGCGGCTAGCAATGTAGTAACCAGCAGTAGTGATAACACCACCAAGACCAAGTGCGCCGATCATAATGTCAGTTGCACCAGTGGTTGGGATTGGAGCTAAACACTCTTTCTTGTATTGTTCATAAGAAACAACGTTACCATTCTTGCCGTAATATTTACCATTTACCTTCTTACATTTGTAAGTTTGTGGGGTTGGAGTATCACATTTCTTAGCAACGTCAACTTCTGCGCTGTCTTGGACTGCGAATGCAGAAACCTTGGTTGAAGTACCAACTTTGTTGGTTGCTTTTGCCCAGTTGATGAGGCGGTTGTCGCCACAGCTGAGGCTCTTATCCTTAACAACAGCTTGGAAGCGGATGTATGCGTTTGCGCCAACTTTGTAGTCGCCAATGTTAAGACCAGTGGTTACGATGGTATCAGTTTTAATAGCTGCACCATCTTTGTGGTTAGCGTTGTAAACTACAGTAGAACCTTTGACATATTCCAAGTTATTTGGAAGTGAGTCAACAATCATAACGTCCTTCATAGTTGAAGCGTTAGTGTTCTTGTAAGCGATTTGGAATTCAACAGTTTCACCAACAGTTGCGGTGACTTTTTCGCTGAATTTAGAATCGCTCATTTTACGAACGGTTTTTTGGATTTCGGTTGATTCGAAAACTGGCTTAACTTTGATAGTTACGAAGTTGTCATAGTTGTAACAACCTGGAACTTCACCGTTAAGAGCGTTGAAACCGATTTTTACGCCGTTGGTAACGATAGCGTCTGAAAGTTTGACACCTTTTTTACCGATACCATTGTTTTCAAGAAGGGCTGAACCTTCAACGTAGTCGAGATAGAATTTACGATTACTCTTAAAGACTACTGAATCCCAATACTTGTTTGGGGTAGCGTTTGAAGCGGTAATATAACCATCAACACGTTGCTCTTTAGAGACGACGGTTGGGAGGCTAAATGAGGTAGTAACACCTTTAGCAACTGCTTTCTCGCCATTTGGGTTGTTGTTGTGAACGTAAATACGAACAAGGTAGGTCTTACCTTCTTCAACGGTAATTTCATTACCTTGCCAGACGTTTTGTGCGCCTTTATTTCCAGTTGATGCATCACGTGCGCCAACGAAGTTACGTTCGTCGGTGAGTGGCATATCTTTTTGGTTATCCTTGATTGAGTTAAGAACGATCTTATCACCAAGAACACCATCGTTAATTTGTTTAATAGTATAAGTTTGGCGTCCACCGGCGCTATCGCCCCAAGCAGACACTGCGGTTGCACCAATCACACCAGCAGCAACAACTGCTGTAGCGATTGAAGCGAGTTTAATAGCTTTTTTCATAAAAGCTCCTTTCTAATATTGGTTAAGTATTCAAAGTTTAATTTTTGCTTGTTTTAGCAAAGGTTTTGCACGTTCAATAACAACCTTTTAAACAATGGTTTGCTAGCCGGATTGTTAATTTTCGTCTTAACCACGCAAAACCAAATCATCTCAAATACAAAAGTCTTGGAAAGCCAGGGGTCGAAATCGACCCCCGACTTTAAGGTACTGGGAGTTTTACTCCCTTTTGGCAAAAGCTCCATCTTTATTTATTCGACGTACCCGTCTTCGGTTCTCCAATCTCTCCAGAGTTTTCTCCTTCGTTTGCAAGGTCAACGGATTCACCGGTGCCTTGATCTTGTCCAGGAGTTGAATTTGAACTATTAGTTGGACTATAGTCCATTTCATTCTGGTCGACTGGAGGTTTTGAGGAAGAGGCTGGTGAGACCCCTTGCCCCGACGTGTTACCCGTCGTTGATGGTGTTTGTGTTGCAGGGTCTTGATGTCCCTGCGAGGTGTTGCCTGCCGGATTACCGGTAGACTGATTAGAGGTTGAGCCCTGTTGGGTTCCGCCGCCTTGTGGAGCGTTTCCCTGATTCATTGATGAATCAGCAGGATTTTTCTTCTTCTGCTCCTGTGGCGGTGGAGTTTCCGTCGGCTTCGGTGTTTCCGTCGGCTTCGGTGTCTCTCCTGTCGTCGGCGACTGCTTTACTGGAGTAAAAATCTCCAAACGCTTGTCGCAAACGTTGAAACCAAAGAGCGCCGCCTGACCAGTTGTCTTCCTATCAATAGAGAACAGGAGTACCGGTAAGTTGTCAGTACCAAGTTTGCCCTCAGAGAAGAGGGCTTCGACGTCCTTAACCTTAAGTTCTGCGTTATGATACCAGAACTCTTTGGTAGACTTCGTCTCGATGCCGCGCGCCGTGCACTGGTCCAAAAAAACACAAAGGTTAACTGCAACGTCGATGTACTCGTCCGTCACATACCAGGTGTCTTTCTTCTTAGTGCAAAACACTGGAGTCTTACCAGCTTCCCACTTATCCCAGAAGGGCTGTGTCCATTCTGAGAAAGTATCGAAGAGGTAAGAGCCGTTGAGCTTGATGTGACGAAGACCGTCAACGATCATTGCGCCAACCACAGGGTTGCGGCAAATCTCGTCATAGAGCTCCAGTCTCATCGCTTCAGCTTCTTCGGCTGAGAATGGGTAACTAACCGCATCATACATGCGGGGGTCTTTACCCTTCATCTTCGCCTTCTTAGCTGCAAGCTTGGTTCGCTCATCGGCGTTGATCGGAGCACTATTCCAAAGAAATTCTTTGGAGGTTGCGTACTTCGCTTGAAGCTGCAACCTTTCGTACTCTGTCATGTCGAGAGCTTCGAGCAAAAGCTGCTCTAGGTCTTTTTCCTCTTCGATGACGTCGTCATCAGTGCCGCCAGCGTCTTCAGTGCCGTTGCCGTCAGTACCACCAGCACTATTAGGATTAACTCCTTCAGGTCCGGGCGTCGCGGTAGGCATAGAGTTAGGGGTTACGTTTCCGCTCTGTTCCCTCTGAGGAAACAAAGTGGCGCGATTAGCATAGATAAGCCAGCCAATTCCAGCCACCACAAGAAAGATTAGTAAAACCGCTAGTGAGACTTTTACGATTCTCATTTAGCCCACCTCCTCTTGTTGCACTGCAGCTGCACTATTAGTAGTGCTACCTTTTTGGATGTATTGCGCAAATGACTTTAGGAATGTTGCCATGATCAAGAGAACGACCACAACTACTATTCCTTCAAGCATTATTATTGCGCATCTCTCGGGGATTTTGTCCACGATGCCATCCGGAAGGATTGTCGCTACTAGGAACAGGATTGCCATCAGAGATAAGAAAATGACTAAGAACCAGTCAACTTTCCATCTAAAAATGATGATCCATGACGTAAGTGCGAGACCTGCAAAGAAATAAACCAGTACGTGCAGCAGGTTAAAACTATGCGTACCCATGCGCACGCGTAAGAACGCGATAATGCAAAGATAACACAGGAATGCCACGATGTATCCTACACGAACATGCAGGAAAAACGTTGCAGCAACCGGCAGTACAATAATACCAACCAGTGATGCTCCTACTGCGAGTAACGCGGGGATAGGCATCCCCTTATCCGTGATATAAAACAGAACAAGCAGTGTAAGACACACTGCCATCATTGAGCTTACAACAAAAATTGTCATAGCTTTTTCCTCCCTTTTGAATATTTTTTTAATTTTGGAAAGGGAGGTTCACCACGCCCCCCTTAACTACAGAAACGTTGGAACTTTGCCTTTTTCAGGTATTTTGTACCTGAGATGATTTGGTTTTTAATGGTCGTCATGGCCCTGGTCAGACGAGTATCTCATCTAGAACTCTCCCATTCCATTGACTAAGTACATTATAGCACACAAGCTCAAAAAAGTCAAGTATTATACCATAATATAGCTTATGCTTTTCGCCCCTGTTTTTGGGCGTTAATCTGTGGTTTTAAAAAGTTTATGCTTTACGTGTTCATGTTTTTATGTTTTGCTATTTTTGGCACGAAAAAACCACGCTAAAATCGTGCGTGGTTCTTTCAAAGTACTATGGGATAAAAACTAGTAGAAAAGATTAGTCATCGTCAGACTTAGAGTCGGACTTATCGGACTTCTTTGCCTTGATAGGCACCCAGTTGCCGTCGTTATCCTTCTCGGTCTTGACGAGCTTGCCGTCCTTGTCCTTCATTTTGGGGATATAATTGTCCCCATCATCATTCAGGACACCGGTGGTGCACTCGTAGCCAAGCATACGGAATGCGTTAACAATCTTGTCAAGCTCTTCCTTTCGCTTGTCTGCCTCCATCCCTGCAAGCTCCTCCTTCTTCTTGGGGTCGTTGATGGCGAGCGTCCATACCTCGGAGCCTTTTGCTCTCACAATCAACTCCAGCTTCTGGGGTGCAACCGATGCCGGATTATTGCCATACAAAGCAATAATCATGCAATAGAGCACACGTTCTACGGTCCTCTTGGCCTCGTCCGTGGTCATCTTGGCATTGATGGCATTGAAGGTTGCTACGGCATCTTCGTCATTCGCAATCTCGCGAATAACCTCAGGGTCTGCATTGACACGCTTTGCAATGCTCTGCAAGAGGGTGGTGTTGATCTGCTTTGAGGTAATGTTCTCGCTGTCATTAGCGGCCTTAAGAACCTCCTCAAGCTTTTCCTTGAAGCATTTCAAGTCCTCTAATTCAGGACTGTTTTTCTGCTTCTTAGAGGGTTTTTCCGTCTTCTTGTCGCCGGTTGCTTCACCGGATCTCTGAGTTTTGGACGGCATCCAGTCGTCCAGGAAATTTTTACCTGCCATTGCTTGTTCCTCCCATTCTTTTATTTTCAAGATCGATATAGTGGCAGTCACTATATTGGCCTTATTATACTATACTTATGTATATTTGTCAATAGTAATGCAATAAAATAAGCAGAAGCGTCAAAAAGTAAGCGCGACTAGCACACGAGAATACCAGAGGTGAGACGGATAAAAACAACTAAATTAAGTCCGAGTTGAGATAGTAGTAGTATTCAAGCAGCTCGTGAGAGTAGTTTTTAATGATACCATCGGGTAGGACGAGCATGCGATTAATCCCAATTTGTTCAACAAAATCAGGGTTGTGGGAGACCATAATCAATGTTCCAGAGTAATCCTTGAAGTTTTCGCCAATTATTTTCTGGGTATCTGGGTCAAAATGGTTGGTTGGCTCATCTAAAATCACCAAATTGGCGCGTTTTAGGAGGATTTTACAGAGAGCAACACGGGCTTTTTCGCCAGGGCTCAAAACTGCGACCTTTTTATTAATATCGTCGTCAAAGAACAAAAAATTAGAGAGAATTCCCCTAAGTTCCGTATCTGTATAATCATAAGTCTGGACGTTCTCAAGAATAGTGCGGCGCTCATCCAAAATTTCGAGTTCCTGCGCGTAGTAGGCAATATCGGTGTTATGACCATAAATCACGGCGCCGGATTTTGGCTGGAGTTGTTGGACAATCAGTTTTAACAGAGTAGATTTACCAATACCATTCTCACCTACCACCAAGAATTTCTCGCCGCGAGCGAGCCTAAATGAGAGATTTACATAGAGGTCAGGCGCATTTTCGTAGCCAAAAGTGAGGTTTTGAATTTCAAGCGGATAGGTGCCGGATTTGGACTTTGGCGCGACATTAATTGAGACTTTTTGATACTCTTTTTCCCTGGTGCCGAGCTCTTCGAGGCGCTTTGCAAGGACTTTTTCGCGCTGATGACCCATGCCGATTAGAGCAGTATTGCTACGTTTGGCGTTGCGCGCACGAGTCACAAACTCCTGTAAACGCTTAATTTCGCGTTCTTGCTCGGTAATTTTAGCGTCTTCAGCGGCAAGATTGGCAGCATATTGGCGACGGAAAGCGGTGTAATTCCCCTTATAAACCTTGGTTTTATGGGTGGTTTTATTCAAAAAGAGAGTCTTATTCGTCACAGCATCAAGGAATTTCTGGTCGTGCGAAATCACAAAAACCGTGCCATCGTAGCTACGGAGGTAATTTATCACGAAATCTTTCGTCATTACGTCAAGGTGGTTAGTTGGCTCATCAAGAAGCAACAGAGAGGCGCGCTCAAAGAGGGCGCGAGCGAAGGCAACCTTAGACTTTTGGCCGCCAGAGAGCTCACTCATCTTTGAATCCATGAGGTCACCGAGCTGCATTTTCTCAACAATCTTCAAGAGTTCATTATCGGCATTTGCAATATCACAGGCGTCAATTCTGTCCTGTAAAGCGTTAATTCTGTCCATAATCACCTGAGAATTCGGGTATTTGGCGAGTTTTTCATACTCTGTTGCGAGCTGCTCCTGAAGCGCATCAAAAGGGCGCGCAGTATAAAGAAAGTCCCAGACAGTAAGCATATCGGCACTGGAATCAACCTTAATTTCCTGAGGGACATAGCCGATTGAGGCCGGGTTTGTGAGCTTTAATTCCCCGTTATCAAGCTTCTGCTCGCCTAAAATCACCTTAAAAAGTGTAGTTTTGCCGGCGCCATTTACCCCTACAATCCCGACCTTATCGCCGACATCGCATCGAAAATTAGCATCTTGGTAGATGATTTCGGTTCCAAATGCTAAATTCATATCTGATGCTTGCATATTTTCCATTATAACACAATATTTTTATGTTTTTTGCAAGGTTCAAGGAGTTGTAGTTGTGTTTTTATGAAAATTTGTTATAATAATCTAAGTACCTGGCGGGAATAGCTCAGTTGGTTAGAGCGTCTGATTGTGGTCCAGAAGGTCGCAGGTTCAATTCCTGTTTCCCGCCCCAGTATTTTACAAGCGAGTGTAGTACAGCGGTTAGTATGCAAGTTTTCCAAACTTGAGATGAGGTTTCGACTACCTCCACTCGCACCAAAAAACGAAAATGAGAGCTTGCTCTCAATTTTTGTTTATTTGGGGTGAGGCCGAGGGAGATTTTCTACCTCCACTCGCACCAAAGAAAAAAGAATACCCCTGAAGGGTATTATTTTTTTATGGTTGGTTTTCTTAGGAATGTTTTCGGGTCACGGGCGGCAGATTCGCGCATGGCGGCCTGGCGACCTGCTTGGCTCATCCCTGTTCTGGCGCCATTTTCCGCTTTAGTTCCACCGTAAAGCGACCTGGCACCACCTTCAGTGCGCGGAGTATAAGTTTCAGCGTGACGCAGACCATAAGTACTGCTCACTATCTTAGAATTATTGTATTTTCGAACATATTTACGCTGTTCCTCGATACTTTTACGGTTATCCATTGTCATTGCAACAGCGGCCGTGCCAATATTTTCACCAGATTGAACCTGACCAAAACTGCTGGAATGAAAAACCTCAGCCTCGTTTGAGTGCTTAACCGAGAACTCGCGGGCTAATTTATTGTTTCTATACGCTTCAAACATTTTATTGGAAGAATACTAAATATGCGATTGCGCCAACGATTGCGCCAAGGATGACTGTCAAGATAATGGCGATGATTAGAGAGATTTTGGAACCCTTTGGAGCGGTGCCGACGACTACTGTTGGGAAATCGTCTTTCTTCATCTTTTTCTCTTTTTCAACTGTGCGAGAATAGATATTCTTGTGTGGCATTGGTTCATTATAAGGGACAAAACGGCCACGAGGCTTGGTTTTTGCCTGGGCTTGTTCTTCACGGCTGGTTGGTTCCATAGTCTTTGCACCACCAGAAAGTGGGCGTTTTTCAACGGTTGTACTGATAAATGGCGAGCGGCCACCTAGAACAAAACGGTTATTGTCTGGTTGTTCGGCAGCTTTCTTTGACTCTGGCTTTGTGGCAGGTTTTGCAGGCTTAGCAGTAGGCTTTACAGCTGGTTTTTTCTCTGTTTCATCAAAATCAAAGTCAAAATCATCAAATGAAGGGTTTTCCTTCTCAAGACTATTTAATTCAGCCTCAAAATCCTCAACCGAGCCAAGACGTTGCTCGACTTTATTGCGTTTAAAGAGAGATTTCTTAACTTCTGGCTTTGCAGCAGGTTTTGCAGCTGGAGCCGGTTTTACGGCAGGGCGTCCACCTTGAAGAGGATCTTTTGAACCACTTGGATTTACTACTTTCTTTATAACAACAGCTTTTTTGAGCTTTGCTTCGTCTTCACGGCGACGAGCAAGTTCTTCGCGGGCCATCGCAGCGCGTTTTTCAGCCAAAATGCGTTGACGTTCACGGATAGCACGTTGTTCGATCATAGCCTTGCGGCGGGCTTTTTCTTCTCTAATACGAGCTTCTTCTAGTTCCCTCTTGTGATTGGCGAGGGCTTCAGCATTCTCTTCACGTTCAATATCAAGACGGCGGGCCAAATCTTTTCTTGCAGCAATTGCGCGGCGTTCGGCGATGATGTCAGCCTCTTTTTGAGCCTCAATCTGGCGATGAATTTCTTCACGGCGAGCAACTTCGCGACGTGCAATCTCACGACGGCGTTCTTCAGCCTCGGTCATTTGAGGAGTTTTCACTACTCGCTTAACTGGTGATACAGGAGCAGAATTTCCTCTTGGACGTGGTGCAAAATCCATACGCCTTGGGGAGCGTCTGACCGTATTTACCATTTCTTCATCTTCATTCATATTGATTCCTGCAAAAATTTGTGTTTTTTGGACCTATTTCTTTTTATTGTATAGTATTTTTTGTAAAAATGCAAAGTTAGCGGGCAACGCGTTTTGCGATTTCAATGATATCAATAAAGTGATCAGAGATAAGGGATGAACCGCCGATTAGAAGGCCATTTACGCCAGGAATTGTAAGATAGGCACCAGCATTGCTTGGATTGACGCTTCCGCCATACAAAATTGGAACTTTTTCAGCAATTTCCTTACCATAAATCTCTTTGAGTTCACTTTTAATCAACTTAATCGTGTTAGCAATTTCATCTGGAGCGGCAATTTTTGCGCCTTTGGTGCTAGAAATAGCCCAAACTGGTTCGTAAGCAATGATGACTTTTTTAACATCTTCAGCGTCAATTTCAGATAGCGCGCCAAAAATTTCGTCTCTAATCACATCTTTAGTTTCGCCGTAAGTACGTTCATTTTCGGTTTCGCCAACACAGAGGATTGGGGTGATGTTATTACGAATCGCGGCAGCAACCTTTAGTTTCAGGTCTTTATTGGTCTCGCCAAAGATATAGCGGCGTTCAGAATGGCCAACAATTGCGTAATTTACGAGGCCATTTAATTGCATCACGCTAACTTCACCAGTGTAAGCGCCGTAATCACGGTGATAGAAGTTCTGTGCAGCGAGTTTAACTTTAGATTTATTGCGTTCAAGTTGAACGCTGAGAGTTTGGAGTGCAATTGTGCTTGGCGCAACTGCAACCTCGATGTCTTTTGACATTTTGATGCGTTTTAAGAGTTTTTGAAGATAAATTGAAGATTCGCCTACAGTTAGGTTCATCTTCCAGTTGCCCACGATATAAGTTTTCATACTCTCATTATATCATAGTAGAAACAAAAATCCTCCTCCCCGCTCCAGGACGCTCGCCCAAGTCTTCAGGTCGGAGGATTTCTATTTTTATCCTTAGAGAACTGCTAGTATACCTCTTAATGCGTAAGCAGTGTCTTCATGAGAGCGGACAGTGATAGTATCAAAGCCCATCTTTACGACTGGATAGTCGTTGCCGCCAGGTTGGGTCATGTCACCAAAATAGAGGACGTCTTTCATCTCAAGCTTCAAATATTCAAGCAATTTAGTCATGCCGAATTGCTTATTCATACCAGGAGTGATGGCATTAATAGAGGTTGTGCCACCGATTTCATATTCAAACTCTGGAGCTTTTTCCTTACAGAGCTTAACGATTTGTTCGCGTTTCTTGCAATCTGGATCCCAAGCATATTTTGCTTCGGTACCAGCTTTTTGGCCAAGTGCAGAGAAAGTGACCTGTGAAAGGCGGTTTTCAATAATTTCATCACCCTCGGCAAGTTTATCTTCTTCCCAAAAGCCAAGTTCGCGAGCAGATTCCTCAATCGTCTTAGAGATTTTTGCGACTTGCTCATCTGTTAGAGGGTAGTTATAGACGCGTTCCCAGTTTTCTTTATTATAGCCATTACCGCTTGGATTGTAGCGATAGTACTGGGTACCTTGTGCGACAAAAAGGTGAAGATGTGAAAGTTGTTCTTCGGTTGCGTGGCCAGTTTCGACGAGGCGATCAACAATTTGGATTAAGAATTGATCGAATTTTTGGCCAGAAATTGGACAAATTTCGAAGTGGTCCAAACATTTAGTCAAAAGCTCGGCAATTTCATCTGGAACTGGAGTTTTTGCAATATTTAGAGTTTGGTCGATGTCGAATGATAAAGCTTTTTTCATATACCTCCTTAATTTAGCTTATTTTACGAGAGCAAATTTATTCTTACCGCGTTTAATGATTGAAAGACTCATGACGATGTAGTTTTCGTCGGTGACTTTTTCGCCGTTAACTGAGATTGCGTTTTGTTTAATCATAGTCCTAGCTTCAGTTTTACTACTGACAAGACCAGATTCAACTAATACGTCAACGAGTGAGATTTGCATGCGCTCCTCATTCAATTTGATGGTTGGAAGAAGCAAAGCAATTCCCTCAATTTCAGTTTCAGAAAGCATACCAAGTTTCTTGTTACCGAAGAGAATTTCGGTCAAAGTGATTGCAGCCTGAGCGGAAGTAACGCCATGAACAACTTCGGTTGCGCCTTTTGCAAGAGCTTTTTGAGCGATGCGAAGCTCTGGGTGTTCTTTATGCTCAGCAAGAATTTTCTCGATTTCTTCTTTTGAGTAAACGGTATAGATTTTAATCAAGTATTCAACTGATTCATCTGGTTGATTGAGCCAGAATTGATAGAAGTCAAAGACAGAAGTAAAATTACCAGAGCCGTTGTCTGAGCCGGCGAGCCAGACGGCGTTGCCTTCAGATTTGCCGAATTTACGGCCAGTTACAGGGTCAATTACAAGAGGAATAGACCAAACGTCAGCTTCAGCGCCTTCGTTTTTGCGAATAAGACTAATGCCAGTTGAAGCGTTGCCGTATTGATCGGCGCCACAAAGTTGCAAATCGATACCATATTCTTTGTAGAGGTGCCAGAAATCATAGCCTTGGATTAAGGCATAGCTAAATTCAGCATAAGAAATACCTGAGCCGCCTTCACCAATACGGCTTTGGATAAATTTACGGTCAAGGAGTTGAGTCATTGAGAAGGTTTTACCAACTGTGCGTAAGAAATCAAGGTAGTTAATATCTTTAAACCAGTCGTAATTATCAACCATAGTGAGTTCATAGTTGTCATTATCCGGGTCGCCATCATTCTTGGTGTTTGCTGCGCCGTCTGGGCTAATTACAGCTTCCATTTGCTTCTTGATGCAAGCTTTGTTATGAGCGACTTCTTCAAGTGATTTTAGTTCACGCTCACCAGTTTCCTTTGGGTCACCAATTTGGCCAGTTGCGCCACCAACAAGAAGATATGGTTTATAACCATGGCGAACAAAACAAGCACACATCATTAAGGCTGCAAGATTGCCAATCGTTAAAGAATCGGCGGATGGGTCTGCACCAAAATAGAACTTCTTGTTCTCACGCGTATCTAAAGTTGCTGGGTCTTTGATTGTAGTCTCGGCCATGAAGCCGCGCCAAATTAGTTCTTCGGATAATTTCATAATATCTTTATTATAACACAAAAACAGAGGAGCTTGACCACTCCTCTGTTTATTATTTGTTTTAGTCTACTTTGAGCTCACTTGAATGTGTGACGCCGTTAACATCCGAGACTTGAATTCTAATTGTTTGTCCTGATGTCGCGGTGACTGTAGCGTAATTTCCGCCATCATATACTGTGTCGACCGAAGCTTGGGTTTCGTCAACGTAGATGATGTATTTGTTAAGGTTTGCGCTACCTCTTGCTACCGTGAAGTTGACGGTTGATGTGTTCTTATTGTAGCCTGTGACTACGACGTTCGGTATGACGTATGAACAGTCATCATTTTCCTTCTCTTTATAGCCATCTGGTAAGCCTGAGTAAATCTTTGAGCCAGAGACTGGGTCGGTGATGACGTTAACTTCAAAGGAAACTTTAAGTGCACCGAGAGTACATTCAGTTGCAAGTTTCTTATTCACTTTGTTAAAGGTCATCTTTTCAGCTTTCGAGCCAGAGGTCTTTGAGTTATACCAGCTTGGCCAGATATCGTTAACGCCGTTGACTTTCATAGTCTTAATTCCGCCTGGTTTGACTGGTTTGTCGCCAGATTTCCATTTGCCTTCCTTAGCGTAAAGATTCTTGTGGACTGGTTCCATGTAGGCCGAGACGACACGACGGACAACTTCGTTTGAGCTAGAGCTTAAGCCTGAACCATTGTGATTACCATTCCAAACAACTGTTGCGATTGAGGTACTGAAGCTTGCCATCCATGAGTCTTTTGTAACTGCTGAGTTTGAAGTAGTGGTAGTACCAGTCTTTGAACCGGTCCAGACGCCGTTTACTTTGAAACCATAGCTGGTGGTTTGAGCGCCGAACATCATTCTACGAGCTTCAGTATCACCAAGGATATCTGCAACCATGTAGGCAACTTGAGCATCGTAAACGCGTTCACCTTCAGTATCTTCCCACTGCTCAATCACGTCACCAGATGAGTTCTTGACTTCAAGGACGTAGGTGAGTGGTTTATAAACACCGCCACGGGCGATTGAAGCGTAGGCATTAGCGTGCTCAATTGGTCTGACGCGGCAACCTGAACCAATTGCGATTGCGAGACCGTAGTTGTCGGTATCAGCACAATATGACCAGTCGCCAAGTTTATGAGCAATATTGAGTGAGTTTTCAATACCGTTAATATAAAGGGCTTTTACAGCTGGAATATTGAGGGAGTTTGCAAGTGATTTACGAATTGAGAGGTTACCGTAGAATTTACCAGAGTAGTTGCGGAGCTTACAGTTCTTGGTGCTACCATTACAGTAAATCTTATCGATATTCTCATCCTTCAAGATTGAGCCTGGACCATAGTTACGACCTTCGCGTTGAACAAAGAGCGGACCATAGTCAAGAATTGGCTTGATAGTTGAACCTGGCTCGAGTAATGAGTTTGCAGCGTTCACCTCGCCATAAACTGGTTTATTCCAGTCAATTGAGCCGACCATTGCGATAACTTGTGCAGTTTCGACATCAACTGAAGCAAGAGCGATGTTATCTGATTTATTCAATCTTGTATATTTTGCACCAGTTGCGACAGCTTTTTCAGCCATTTCCTGTGCGCGAATATCAATTGTGGTTTTAATCGTGAAGCCACCAGCGCGCATAGTCTTCATGCCATATTTTTCTTCAAGTTGTTGCTTAACTTCAAGCACGAAGTGTGGAGCGCGAATATTCTTATACTGTGAAGCTTCTGGCTTGATAGTTGCGAGAATATCAACAGCCTTAGCTTCTTCAGCTTCTTCTTTAGCGATGTAGCCCATTTCAACCATCACGTCGAGAGTTTTTTGTTGACGAGCGATAAGAGCATCGTGACCATATTCATTATATGGGTTCAAGACGGCTGGGTTGTTTGGGACTGCAGCGAGAAGGGCTGATTCTGCGAGAGTAAGATCTTTAGCGGATTTGCCAAAGTAAGCTTGGGCAGCAGATTCAACACCATTACGACGACCACCATAAGGCGATTCATTGAGGTACATCGTAATAATCTGTTCCTTGCTATACATTTTCTCAAGCTCGATTGCAAGAATCATTTCCTTAATCTTACGAGAGATACCACCACGGTCTTCTGAAGCAGCTTCATCGGAGAAGTAAACCTGCTTAATCAGCTGCTGAGTCAAGGTTGAACCACCCTGAACACCGCCACCGCCGAGGGTTGAAAGTGTTGCACGAACAAGCGCAAAGAAGTCGACACCTGGGTGATTATAGAAGTTTCTATCCTCGATTGCGACAGTTGCCCAGCGCATATATTTCGAGATATCTTCACCATCTACCACCAAGCGGTAGTCGCCATCACCTTTATCTTCCCAAAGGACGACGCCGTTACGGTCGAGGTAGGTGTTAACCGTTTCGGAAACCTTCATTTCATCAAGGCGAATAGCTTCAAGGTCTTTTTTGTAGTAGAGGAAGAGTGCGCCAATGCCGATTATTGCGAGTAAGAAACAAACAGCGATACATTTTAAGAAGAAGAATAAGCCGCGGAGACTAAAGATAAATCTAAAGACGCGTTTTGGATGGAGTCTTGCGAAGAAGCGTTTGATTGGATTTTTTGGAAGTTCAGCCAATTCTTCAGCCCTCTTACGAGCTGCAGCTTCTTTGCGCATTTTATGCTTGTAAGCCAAGCTAGAGTAAATAGTCATATCTTTGTTAGATTTTTTAAAGAATGACTTCTTTGGAGCTTTTTTCTTTGCTTCTTTTTTAGCTTCCTTTGCGCTCATTTCTACCTCCTCCTCTCTTTCTTCAAGTGTTTCTTCAGGCTCGACCTTTGTTTCTTCTGCCTTCACTTTTGTTATTTCTTCTACTTCCGTTTTTGGTTCAATTTCTTTCGGCACCACCGCTGCTTTTGGCTTTGGTTTTAGCTTCATGATAACTGGTTTTTTAACGGCAGTAGGTTTTGGTTTATTCGCAGTTTTAGTTGCGGCCTTTCCGAAGACCGGCATACTACTTTTCTTCTCCATTACCACCTCTACTTATTCTTTTAACTTTTTCTATTATATCATGTAAAAGCTTATATTAGAACGAAATGTTATCTTGAAAAAAACTGTTTTCATTATATAATATAAACATGGCATTTTTAATCATTGTTGCTTCATGTATTTTAATTGAAACAACGTTTTTAGTATTTCGCGCAGCCAAAAAACCAAGTCTAAATGGCAACCGCCGCAAGATTTATATTGATACTTCTGCGTTAATGGATGGCAGAATTTTACGTATCGCAAAGACTGGATTTTTGGGTGACAATTTAATCATTCCGCGTTCAGCAATTCGCGAATTGCAATTACTCGCGGATGGTAAAGATTCCGAAAAACGCGCACGTGCAAGGTTCGGCATGGACGTTGCAAATGAGCTCGAACGCGTAGTTTTTTGTGAAGTTTCAATTTTAGAAGACGAGCTCGATCATACGCCAGTTGATGAACGTTTGCTTCAACTCGCAAAACAAAATCACGGTCTAATTTTTACTTGTGATTTTAATTTACAAAAAGTTGCAAAGACTGAACACATTGATGTTCTAAATCCAAACGCGCTTGCATCGGAACTTCGTTCTGAATATTTGCCAGGCGATGTGTTTGAATTAAAAATTATTGCAACTGGCTCAAATTTGAAGCAGGGCGTTGGATATCTTCCAGAAGGCACAATGGTGGTAGTGGAGGGTGCTTCAAATAAGGTTGGAAAAGAAATCAAAGTTTGCTTTGAAAAATTCATCCAAACTAATTCTGGACGTATGATGTTTGCAAAAATTGCAAAAGAAGCTAAATCTAAATCTCAACCAAATCAACGCCGTGCTCGTGCGCGTAAGCGTGATTATCAGAAATAATTTTTTCGTATTTTTCTACAAGGTCATTTCGGCCAATAATTTTGGCAGCAGTTTTTGCAAGGTCATAACGGCTGGCATGATTTAAACTCAACATTTCGAATGGAGTAGTGGTTGAACCTTGCTCAGTAAAACCATGCGCATGGATTCGTTTTTGGTCTGTGTAGTTTGCTAAGATATTTTTTAGAGTTTCTGGATAGCCGTGGAAGTTAGCAATTATTGGTGTGTCTTTCTTGAAATATAAATCAAAAGTTTGCTGGTCCATCGATTTTTCAGTCGTGCCGATTTTACCATGTGTAAGTGAGTTAATTCCAACAAAACGCATTTTGATTTTTGGTACATCATTTCTTAAAATCTTCGTTGCTTCAAGCGCTTCACGAGTTACAATATCGCCGGCAGCAGTAAAAATCACATTGAAGTTTTCATTGTCTTTAGAATACAGATTAAAAGCATCGCCATCCGATGCGAAGCCAAAAATACTAGCGCCGTGTTCAAATTGGAAGTTGGCATGCGCTTCGTCAATGAATTGTGGCTCATCATTTTTATCAAAGGTCGTGAGATTAACGACATTTTTTGAATTCATCATAAAGTCAAAAGTTGCGGCTGCACTCTGGCTATCTACTGGGAAGAAACAGTTCACATTTTTACCAGGACGTTCAAGTAAGGTCGAAATTAAAATTGGTGATTGATGCGAAAAACCATTGTGGTCTTGACGCCAACACATGCTAGTTGAAAGTAAATTCACAGCTGGATATTTTGGACGCCAAGAAACATTTTCGCTTTGTTCCAAGAATTTCAAATGTTGAATAATTTGACTTGTGATGATTGCAAAGAATGATTCATAGCTCGTCATCATGGCTGGCTCGCCACTTAAAATATGGCCGAGCATCACAGCAAAAAGCGTGTTTTCGGAAAGGAGTTCAACAATTTGACCGCCGTCTGATTCTGGCATGTCGTATGGTTTAGTTTTGAGATTTGCCCACGCGCGTGAAGTAACATCATAAATCGCATCGAGTTTATTTGAAGTAGTTTCGTCTGGTGAAAAAAGGTAGAAACGTGGATTTTCTTTTGCCTCGTTTTTAATTAATTCACCAAATGTTTTTGCAGTTGATTTTTTCATATTTTAAACCCTTCTTCGCGACTAAATACTTGTTCAAATTGGTATGAGCGAAGCCAACTCTCTAGCGTTTTTAATTCCGTTTCGTCAGTCTTAGCTTTTAGAAGCGGAATTTGATGAGCTTTGAAATTGCCACGAATTTTGACGCCATTTAAAGTTTCTGGGCCAGTGAGACCTTTGTCGGTTTTCAGAATGATAAACGGTGGATTTTCGGTTTGGCCTTTTTTGATATTTTTGAAAATTTCTTCTGCAGAGTCCAAAGCGGTTCTAAATTTTTCGACGGCAGTATCAATTGCGACTTCAGCATCATCGCTAGTGCTTAAAACGAAAATTGGAGTAAAACCGAAGCCACGAATTAGTTCAGAAAGTTCGCGTTCCGATTTTCGGCCAGCAATAGTTGGTGCAGAAATTTTGTAGCCATTTAAATGCAGAATTGGTAGAACCTTGCCGTTTTTGCGACTTGAAAAAAGTTTATTTAGATTCATTGAGCTTAGTGCGGTAGCAGTTTCAAATTCACCATCGCCAATTAGAACGGCAACCGTGCGTTCGGTATGTCCGAGTGCATAGCCATAGGACGTTGCGAGGGCATAACCTAACTCACCACCTTCACAAATTACACCCGGCGTAACTGGGCTAGCATGAGATGGGAAGCCGCCTGGCCATGAGAAATTTTTACATAGATAGGCGATGCCATTTTCGTCTTTGGTGGCGTTTTGGTCAACCCTAAATAAATCGCCATCTAGGAATAAGTTAGCCTGCAAAGCTGGGAAGCCGTGACCTGGACCAAGCACAAAGGTAAAATCACTGTCGCTATAGTATTCTTTCAAGCAGGCGTAGGCGATATTGATACCAGGACAAGTGCCCCAGTGTCCAAGCAAACGAGGTTTAATATCTTCAAATTCGAGTGGTTTTTCAAGTAAGAAATTTTGTTTCAAAAAGAGTTGCGCAACTGTTAAGTAATTTGCGGCGGCAATTTTTTTCTTAACTCTATCTTTTGAGAAGCCCAACCCGGTCATGCTAATATTATAGCACAATTTGTCCAGCGAGCCCGTCGATTACGCGCTCAAAAACTTCTTCCCTCGTGCCATTTGCATCAACATTAATAAGTTTTCCAAGCTCTTCATAATGCTTCAAAACTGGCATGGTTTTTTCATGAAATTCTTCAATGCGAGTTTCAAAAACCACTGGGTCTGCATCATCGCCACGTAAACCGCGGTCGCCAAGAGTTTTTGCAACTGCCCAACGCTCGCGCACGTCGTCTTCAGAAAGATTCAGATGGACCACGGCTTTAATTTCGTGACCACCATTTTTAGCAGATTTCATCACCTCGTCTTCTTCACCGCTCCAGCGGCCAATTGAACTTAAAACGAGTGCAGTGTCTTTTACTTCTTCTGAACTGAAATATGGCAAGACAATATCATAGAATTTGTTAGTTGGAATGAGTTGGCCATTGTCTGACATGTGGTCATTTTGTTTGCTTTCATATTCGCGAATAATATCGCCAGACGACAAGAATTTTGCACCAATTAAATTGGCAAGTTTCACGCCAACAGTATCTTTGCCACTCATTGGCAAACCAAAAATATTAATTGAACCAGTACCGAGCCATGCTTTAATTGCAGCAATTTTTTCTTCCATATTTCTCCTTTTTGTGATTATAGCATAAAAATGCCCCTGGTCATAACGACCAAGGGCGGTAGAACTTTAGGGTCTTTTTTAGCTTTACCCCACTGCTACTTTGTTGCAGCATCCTTTTTGAAGACGCGCCCACTTTTTGTCGATCTTTTCCTTGATATCATCTGGAATTTCCACCTGAAGACATTGCTTCAACTCGCCATTATATTTTGCAACCAGGTTGTTGCCATAATAAATTGCGAGTTTTTTGGTGGGTTCACCCGGCTTCGGGTTATTCCGATCAATCGTAGTGATCCTCCATGGGCTCTTAAGTGTTGTTGTTTGCTGCATAAAGTGCTCCCTCCTTTATAAAATTTTCTCTCACGGATTCTGCCGTAAGAAGATTTGTCTATAATAACACAAAAATACGGTTTTTGCAATAACCGTATTTTTTCTAGATATAGTTTCTAAACGCGTTTGACGCGGACCATAGCGGCGCGCAAAACTTCATTATTATAGAGATAGCCTGGACGAAGTTCTTCGGCAACAACTTCTTTTTCGCCTTCAGTTGATTCATCCATTGAAATTGCATCGTGTAAATCTGGATTAAACTCAGTTCCCTCGGCAGTTTCAATTTTAGAAAGGCCAAGTTCGTTCATGGTTTTTTCAAGAGTTTTTGCGACTGGGTCGAGTGCTTCTTTATTGGCGTTGATTGCGCGAGACATATCGTCAATTAGCGGGAGAATTTTCAAAATCGTAGAATCGGCAGCGAGTTTTTTGGCTTGCTCTTTTTGAATATCAACTTGTTTTCTGAAATTTTCAAAATCAGCACGCGTGCGTTGAAGATCGTTTACTAATTCTTGTTTTTCAAGCTCGAGTTTGGCGATTTCAGCAGATTCTTTGACAGATTTTTTTGGTTTTAGTTCCATTTTTTCTCCTTTTAAAGTGTGTTTTCAAGAATATTTCCAGCATGGCGGACGAGGCGCATTGTTTCGGCGTAGTTTTGGCGAGTTGGGCCAAGAACGCCGATATAGGAATTGTCTGAAAATGGGCTTCTGAATTTTGAAATAATTAGGCTCACACCTGATGCTTTACCGATTGGATTTTCGTGGCCAATAAAGATATTAAGCGGTTCACCTGGACGAGCTTCACGAAGCCATGGCTCGAGGTTATCGAGAAGTTTTGCAACACTTTGGATGCGTGAATTATCCAAAAATTCTGGTTGCGCAAAGAGTCTTGAAATGCCAGATAGATAAAGTTGATCACCGATAGTGCCGAGACCGAGGTTTCCAGTGAGTTCAGCAAGCATATCGACTGCAGTGCGAATGGCATAGTCAGTGCGTTCTTGAGAAGAAATGCGAACTTCAAGCGCGTGGACGTTGCGTTTTGGCGATTCGCCGCGACCTAGCATTTTCATTTCGCGCATTGAAGAAAAATCGGTTGGATTTTCTTGTTGTTCAGTAAGAGAGTTGACGTAAAAACGGTAGCCGGCGTCAGTTGGAATGCGACCGGCAGAAGTGTGTGGCTGAGCAATTAATCCGAGCACTTCAAGACGAGCCATTTCAGCACGAATTGTAGCGCTAGAAACGTCAAAAAGTTTAGCAAGCGTGACCGAGCCAACAGGAGCCGCCATCTCGGCGTATTCCTCTATAATTGCGAAAAGAATTTGTTTTTGACGCTCAGTTATTTCCATGCCTACATTATACCGCGTTGGCACTCTGTGGTCAAGATTGCTAATTCATTGAAGCATAAAAATAGCCCCTTTCGGGGATATCTTTGTGGCACGTCGGACTCAATCCAGTGTCTCTCGTACCTTAGTTGTATTATATGATACATTCTATTTTATTTCAAGGATTTGTTTACCTTTGGTAATAATTATTAACCTTTTGATTTTCGTGGCTTTGTTTAATTCATGTTTAGCGTTTTGTATAGCTTTTAGTTCATATAGTTTACACCTTGATAAGTCTAGAATTATATTTTGTGATTGTTTATCTCCATCCCTAAGATTGTTTTGTATTGTCCTTTTGCCACTTCCCGTGGGGCTTTTAAGTTCCCAAATCATTCCTTTGATTTTAAAATCTGGCGTTTTTAAATCCTGCACACGTGGAATAACTTCAACTTTCACACAAAAATATTGAGACAAGATTTTCACAGCCTCTTGTTCATGCGGTTCAAGTTTACTTTTCTGATATCTATTCATACAAACAAAAAGGGATAGTTTTTCTATCCCTTAATCCTGTTTTTAGCTTATATTAGTTCACGATTTATTACAAGCAAAAGCTTTTAGTTGTCGTCCCGTTTCAACATGACAGTGAAGGCTTCAGATGGAATGTCAATTTTACCAAAGCGTTTCATACGAGCTTTACCACGCTTCTGTTTTTCAAGAAGTTTTGCCTTACGGTCGCGGTCACCAGTGTGGATTTTTACAGTCACATCCTTACGATAGGCACCAATTGTTTCGCGCGCAATAATACGTGCGCCGATTGCAGCCTGGAGCGCAACTTCATAGTTTTGACGAGGAATAACTTGCTTCAATTTTTTGGTTACTTCGCGACCAATTGCGTCGGATTCAGAACGGTGACACATGATTGCAAGTGCATCGATTTTATTGCCGCCAACAAGAAAATCTACGCGAACCAAATCTTCAACGCGATAATCTGAAATTTCATAGTTAAATGAAGCATAGCCGGACGTTAGAGATTTTAGCTGGTCATAAAAGTCAGTCAAAAGGTTTGCCATTGGCGCTTCAAAATTAATCAATGCGCGATCTTCCATATATGAAATGTTTTTATGAAGGCCGCGTTTTTCGACAATCAAATTTAGGACGTTACCAATCATGTTTACTGGCAAAATAATTTCGCCTTTCACCCATGGTTCGCGAATCGCTTTAACTTCGGACATATCAGGAAGGTCGGCAGCAGATTTGATTTCAATTTCGCTGTCATTATTCAAAACAACTTCGTAGTTCGTGCTTGGGTTTGTCACAACAAGGTCAAGATCAAACTCACGTTCAAGACGCTCGCGAATAATATCCATGTGGAGCAAACCGAGGAAGCCAATGCGAAGACCAAAGCCTAAGACCGGTGAATTTTCTGGTTCATATCTCAAAGCAGAATCGGAGAGTGCGAGCTTTTCTACTGCCTCTTTCAAGTCTTTATATTGGTCATTTGAAACTGGGAAAAAGCCGGCATAAACAAACGGAAGAACGTTCTTGTAACCTGGAAGCGGAGTGGTTGCTGGAGCTTTTTGGAGCGTGACAGTATCACCAACTTTTGCTTCGCGAGTTGATTTCAAGTTCGTGACGATGTAACCAATTTCACCTTCTTCAAGTTCGTTCTTCGGGTCCATTTTTGGCTTCAAAGTTCCAACTTCAAGTGCGATACCATTGGTCTTGTTTTCCATCATGTGGATGTTGGCGTTCTTTGGAATTTTGCCATCGAAAATACGGACATAGAGCACAACACCACGGTAGTCATCAAAGTATGAATCGAAAATCAGTGCACGGGTTGGAGAATCACCTTCTCCTCGGGACACGCGTTCCTCGCTCCCGTCGTTACGGGGCTCGGCCGCTATTCCTCGGTCGTAACCTCCGGGATGTCCCTCGTGAGAAGATAATTCTTCAACCCTATGGACTGGTTCTAGACCTCTTTCAATAACAGCGTCAAGGACTTTTTCGACGTTCAAGCCGGTCTTAGCGGAAACGGCAATAATTTCGTCAGGCTCGCAGCCGAGTAAATTCACAATTTCATTCGTAACTTTTTCAACGTTGGCAGCTGGCAAATCAATTTTGTTAATTACTGGAATAATTTTCAAATCTTGTTCAATTGCGAGATAAACGTTGGCAAGAGTTTGAGCCTGAATGCCCTGCGTTGCATCAACCACCAAAATCGCAGATTCAACTGCTTGAAGACTGCGTGAAACCTCATAAGAAAAGTCAACGTGACCTGGAGTGTCAATCAAATTCAGTTCATATCCTTTATAGTGCATCTGAACTGGCGTAAGTTTAATCGTAATTCCCTTTTCGCGTTCAAGTTCCATTGAGTCAAGAAGCTGAGACTTCATTTCGCGCTTCTCAACCGTTCCGGTAATTTCCATCATGCGATCGGCAAGGGTGGACTTGCCGTGGTCAATATGCGCAATAATGCAGAAATTTCGGATTTTTTCAGGATTCATTGCTATATATTATAGCATTTTTTTGGGATTTTTCCAGAGAGAAATGGCGGGTTGAAAAAACATCTCCCCTGTTATAAAATTAGCATATCTGGGTGTGGCGCAGTTGGTAGCGCGCAGCGTTCGGGACGCTGAGGTCGCCTGTTCAAGTCAGGTCACCCAGACCACAAAACTAGATTATTCTTCGTTTTCTTTCGCTTCAATTGGAGCGAATTTTTGTTCTCTAAATGGATTGACGAAGTTTGGCACAAAATCCTGTTTCTTCGCGTCTTGGCGAATCTTTTGTTCTTCGTCTTTCACAATAATTTCGTAGTCGTTAATTTCTTTGATTTCAGAGCGGCCAACTATAAGTTCTGGATCAATAATCGCCTTAAGAGCCGGGCGCTTTACAACAATCTGCATAATTGTCATCGTTTCAGAATCTACGGTATAGCTTAAGACTTTGCCAAGTTTAGTGCCTTTTTTAGTTTTAACCGTTAGGCCCAAAAGTGAGAAATTTAGCTTCATGGTTTCGTCAATTTTAATGACGTCTTCACGAACGATTAAATCGTCGATACTGTCGACAATCATGCCAATGCTAGAGAATTCACGGATTGAACGGGTGTCAAGAATATCGCCATGCTCACCATCGCCAGTCTGTGGACCATCAACAGTGAAGGCAATAATTTTTAAATCGTTTGGGTCAATCACTTCATTTACAGTGCGGCCAATTGGACCACCAATATGCAAGCTTAGAACTGGGCAATTCAAAAGTCTAGAACGATCGATAATCATATTTTCAGTATAGCACAGATAACGGTTATGGTCGATTTTTGGGCGGGATGATTATATAATTATTCTAATGAAAAAAATCTTGGCGGTTTCTGGCGGGGTGGATTCAATGGTGCTTCTTGATATTTTCAAGAACGACCCGAATATTTTAGTGGCGCATTTTAACCACGGAACCAGAAAATCAGCGGACGATGATGAGGCTTTTGTGAAGCGTCGCTGCGAGGAGCTTGGCGTTGACTTTGTAGCTGGACATGCGGAGCTTGGGGACGGAGCTTCGGAAGAGGCTGCGCGCGAGGCGAGATATAAGTTTTTGTTTGAACTCAGGGATTCGGTTCTTGCGCGGGTGCCGGGCGAAGAAGTTTTGATTTTTACAGCACATCATTTAGATGATTTAGTTGAAAGCGTTTTTATTAATTTAATGCGTGGGACTTCATGGCGTGGCTTAACACCATTTAATATGCCCGGGACTTTTCGCCCATTTTTAAGCGATGACGTTTTGCTTCCGGAAAGTAAGGGCGATATTTTGACCTATGCGGCGAGAAATAAAATTAGTTTTCGCGAGGACCCGACTAATTCTTCCGATAAATACATGCGCAACCGAATTCGCGAGAAGATTAAAACTTTGAACCCGGAAGAGCATTTTGAGCTAAATCAAAAGATGAAAGTGTTGTATTTTTCACAACAGAAGATAAGGGATGAAGTTGAGGAGATTTTGGGTTCGTTAATGTCGGAAGATGGCGTTTTTAAACGAGCGTGGTTCTCTGATTTAGATGACAAGGTTGCAATTGAGATTTTGCGTTTTGCACTTGAGAAAAAGGATATTAAGTTAACTGGGCCACAGCTTTTGGATTTTCTTAAGGCAATTAGAACTTACGCGCCAGAGAAAAAATTCAACCTGCCAGGCGACAGGTTGATTACGATTCATAAGAATCATTTTAAGATTTAGCGAGCTACACAACGAACTGAAACGCCGGAACCCCTCATTACTCCATTATGTGGATTAACAATATTATCAATTTTAAGCATATATACAGAATAACTTCCACTGGCCGTAGATGACCAAATGTTCGCGAATATTTCTTGGCCTTGTATTTGACTTACGAGATGATTATAGCTTCCGGCATATGAAAAGTTGAGTGGAGCTATAATTGTTGAAGCAATACCACTATTATATCGATTAAAAAGTCTAGCCCATCCCTTATCATTATCGCTAGCCTCACCATATGGAAGCATCCATCCCTTTGGGCAGATTGAATCACTTGCATTCATCGAGGTTAGCGTGTATATACCACTCCCAGCAGTGGCGGCATACCAGTTGTAATATGTGCCGGCTTTTTCCCAGTCATACTCGGCACCTGAAGCGGTCGGGTTACTAGATTTTACCGTGCCACCTTGATAGTATCTATCCGAAGCGATTGGATAATATGAACGCGCAGAAGCAGAGGCAGCAACATCATCAGTTGGCCAAGTGCTAGAAGTCGGAACTGTTGTTAGAGTAGAGTTTTCTGGGGTCCAGCTGGTTTTAGTGTTTAAATCAGTCGTTTTATCTGTAAGTGTAGTGTTTTTGTCTAGCATGAGCTCAAGATTCTGGCTCATCCAACAGTTCCCGTCTGCAAGTTTCGAAACGAGGTAATATTTGCCGTCGCGGGTATCTTGTAGACTTTTCCTTGGGACACGAGAGGTGTCGTTATGATATGAGCCATCCCAGTCTAGAGCAGTTGCGGTGGCATCTGGAGTTGTAGTATTAGTACAAATTTCAGGAGTAATTTGTTGCATAGTTGCGATTGAATGGAGAGTTGGAACTAAACTTGGGTGCGCAATAGCTGAGAAAACAACTTTTTTAGAATATGTACCAGATGGAAGTGCGCTATCAATCTTAGTGCCAATAGTTATAGTTATGGTTTTTTCTGCAGTAGCTGGAACATGGTCTAGATCTTTGATTTTTGCTTGATTTGCAAGGGCTGGAATTTTATTAAAGTTAGTGGCGTCCAGTGAATAACCCCAATTGTTTGCAGACATAGTTGTTGAAGTAACAGCTGAACTAAAATCTGAAGCAATCGTGGATTCTGAAACTAGACTAGTTAGTGCGGTACCGCTATCTTCCGAAGAAAAATAAAGCTCATAGCCACCCGTGCTATTAGTGTCTACTGTAGCAACAATGGAACCGGAATCGAAAACACCAGCAGAGGTTGGAGTGATATTAAAATCTAGAGCGCTTTTATCCAAAGAGAGTGAGATGATTGGATTTACATTTACTGTAACGTCAACAGACTCTTCAGTAGCATTGGTTCGGATGACTGGAGCAAAAAGCATGGCAGCAGAGGCTGCAACAAACAGTGAGCTTGAGAAGATGGCGAGGGTTGCGATTCTGTTGGTTTTGTTATTTGTATTCTTCATGCCCCCTACCTTGCGACACAACGAACACTATAGCCGTTTTGACCTTTACTACCAACACCACTGACATATGAATTATTCTGCAAACCATAGAAACTTGGATACTTTGAATTTACATATGATGTCCAGTAATATGCATACATATTCTTAAGGCTAAAACCTACTCCATTACTCGCGAGTGTTCCACCAAGGACATGATTTGGTTCATATTTATCTAGCCCATATGTAGCTGCATTATAATACTGCTCGTTAAGCGTATTAACATTAGACATACTTGGTAATTTCCAACCTTTTGGACAAATGGAGTACGACGTCTCACCATAGTTAATGACCGGGGCCACAGAGCCAACGGCTGCAGCTGGGAAAGTATAATACCCACCATAAGTGGTTGGATTGGTCTCGTCAATGTAAAGAGCAATGCTTTCATCTGTGGTTTGGAAGGCGGAAGTGCTAGCAACACTGGCTGGGAGCTCAAAGTCCACCGCTACATCAGAATCCGAAGGATGAAGGGTAACTCCGGCAATTCGGAGGTTCTGAGTCATCCAACAATCACCGCCTGCAAGTTTAGCTACGGTGTAGGTGCTACCATCTCGTGGATCCGTTAGAGTGTTAGTTTCATGCACAGCAGATGCACTACAAATAGCGTGTGTCATTTGTTGCATGGTTGTAAGGTCACTTAAGGTTGGGGTTCTAGATGGATGGGCAACGGCAGTGATTACAACTTTTTTAGAGTAAGCACCTGATGGAAGGGAGCTATCTATTTTGGTGCCGATAGTTATTGTTGTAACTTTTTCGGCTGCGGTTGGAGTAAGACTGATATCTTTAATTTTTGCTTGATTTGCAAGGGTAGGGACTGTGCTGAAGTTAGTGGCATCTAGTGAGTAACCCCATTTGTTTGCAGCCATGGTTGAACTAGTTACGGTTGAACTGAAATCTGAGGCGATAGTGGATTCAGAGACGAGGCTAGTCATAGCAGTGGAGCTATCTTCTGAAGAGAAGTAGAGTTCATAACCACCAGTGCTGTTTGTATCTACAGTTGCAATGATTGAGCCGGAATCAAAAACGCCAGTAGAGGTTGGAATGATATTGAAATCTAGAGCACTTTTATCTAGTGAGAGTGAGATTACTGGATCAATGATAGCTGTAACATTGAGCGTTTTTTCGGCAGCATTGGATTTTATGACTGGAGCAAAAAGGAGGATTGCCGAAGCAGCAACAAGAAGCGAGCCAGAGAATATGGCGAGTTTTGAGATTTTATTTTGTTTCTTATTTAAACTCTTCATTTCTTATCCTAATTAACGGGCTACGCAACGCACGGAGAAACCTTCACCCTTAGATCCACTGTAGCGCGGGTCGAGGCCTAAAGAGACGAAGGACAGGTCGTAGATATTATCCTGTGAGTAGGCAGACGAAGACGAAAGATATCCGGTCGAGCCCTGATCGAGCATAGTACCAGTCCAGACATAGATGCCGGCACGGAGAATATTAAATGGAGCATCAACAAGCTTAAAAGCAGTTCCATTGTCTAGACCATATTTTGTAGTAATGAGATAGTGAAAACTCTTGTTTTCTGTTGTACCAAGCGGAAGCATCCAGCCTTTAGGGCAGATTGAATCTTCTGCATTTCCACTTGTCATAGCATAGGTGCCACTTCCAGCTGTAGCAGAGTACCAGTTGTAGTAGATGCCAGCTTTTTCCCAGTCATACTCAACCCCTGAGTTTGTTGGGGTGCTAGATTTTGATGTGCCACCTTGATAGTATCGGTCTGTTGTGATTGGATAATATGAATAGGCGGCAGAGGAAGCAGTTTCGTTATTAGCCGGCCAAGTACTCGAAGTTGGGACTACTGTTAGGGTTGAGTTTTCTGGAGTCCAACTGGTTTTGGTATTAAGGTCGGTAGTGAGGTTTGAAAGAGATTTAGTTGAGTCAAGCATCAATTCAAGATTCTGGCTCATCCAACAGTTGCCGTCTGCGAGTTTTGAGACGAGATAGAACTTTCCGTCGCGGGTATCTTGTAAGCTATTTCTTGGAACTCGTGAAGTATCGTTGTGATAAGAGCCATCCCAGTCAAATGCAGTGGCGTTGGTAGCTGGCGTAGTGGTTTCATTACAGACGTCAGGAGTCATATCTTGCATAGTGGCAATAGTATGAATGGTTTCTGGAGTTGGGTGAGCGATTACTGAGAAGACAACATTTTTAGTATAAGTACCGGACGGGAGGCTAGTATCAGCTTTTACTGCAATATTAACCGTTGTAGTCTTTTCTGCGCTTGACGGAAAATGATCAAGGTCTTTGATTTTAGTAGGGGTTGCGAGAGTTGGGATGATTGAGAAGTTCGTGTTATCCAAGGAATAGCCCCATTTGTTGGCTGCCATAGTTGAAGAAGTGACAGTTCCAGAGAAATCGGAAGCGATAGTGGATTCGGAAGTGAGACTGGTCATAGTTGTAGTGTTATCTTCAGCTGAGAAGAAAAGCTCATAGCCACCAGTACTATTAGTATTTACCGTAGCTACGACGGATTGTGAATTGAAGGAGCCAGTGGCAGTTGGGGTAATGTTGAACTCCATAGTATTAGAATCGAGAGCAAGTGAAATTACTGGACTAACGGTTGCTTTTATCTTAGTGTTAGCATTGCTATCTGCGTTAGTTTTAATGATCGGTGCGAAGAATAAAGCAGAGACAAAACCAAGAAGCAAAAAAGAACCAAAAATTGCCGAAGCGGCTGCAACTTTTCTGATTTTTTGTTTTTTCATCCCTTTTTCCCCTAATAGTGCTATCTATATTATAGACGTAAGCACTATAAATCGTCAAGAAAAATAGCCTGTTTTAAAGGCTATTTTTCTCTATTCAACTTTGGTAATTTCGCCATTTTTCAAATGAAGTAGGCGTTGATTCCTACTGCCGCGAAATTTCAAAGTTAAGTCGCGTTCGGCAAGGACGAATGGGCCGTCTATTAAGGCATCAAGTTCTTTAACAAACTCCCATTGTTTACCACCACGCTTTTTCAAATCTTCATAAGTGTAGCCTGAAAAACTCCAGACGTTCCAGCCGAGCTCTTTCTTAACGAATCTTGCAATTTCAATGCAGGCTTCGGCTTGGATTGATGGCTCACCACCACAGAAGGTTAGGCCGGATTGACCTTTCAGGCTGCGAAGTTCCTCTTTCACATCTTCAACGTCAACCAAGACGCCGGCTTCCGGGTCCCAGGTTTCTGGGTTTTGGCAGCCTTTGCAGTGAATAAAACAGCCTTGAGTCCAGACGACAGCGCGAAGACCGTAGCCATTCACGATTGAATCATGCTCAATCGGGCCACTAAGTCTAATGTGATTTTGGTCAGAGCCTACGACCGGACTTTTCCATTCTGACATTTTGCCTCCTTTAGATAAGTTTACCCCGTTTTTGACGCGGGGTAAACTTTAAGCTTTTTGTATTTTACTCTGTGCCGAGCGCTTTTTCAGCAGTTTTCTTGGCTTTTTCACGAGCGGCTTTTTGAGCCTTAGTGTAAACACCGTTCTTGTCGCAGAGGCAGACATCGTGTTTGACGCGAGCTGCTTCCTCAGCTTTCTTGCCATCGTTCCAGCGTTCAAGTGAGCCTACAAGGTAGCCGGTGATGCGGCGAAGTCTTTCAAAGAGGACGTCGTCTTCAATGCGGCCACAGCTTGGGCAGCGGTTCCCTTTGATGATACCAGCGAAGCCACAGACTGGGTCGCGGTCTACTGGGTGGTTGACTGAGCCGTAACCAATACCAGTGTCGTGCATGTGACGGATAACTGCTTCAAAGGCTTCAATGTTGTCTGATGGGTCACCATCAAGCTCAATGTAGCTAATGTGTCCAGCATTACAGAGAGCGTGATATGGAGCTTCCTTGTCAATTTTTCCAAAGGCTGAGATTGGATAGTAAACTGGGACGTGGAATGAGTTAGTGTAGAAGTCTCTGTCGGTGACGCCTTTGATTTTGCCGTATTCTTTGCGATCTATCTTGGTAAAGCGACCAGAGAGACCTTCAGCTGGGGTTGCGAGGAGTGAGAAGTTGAGTTTATACTTCTTTGAATACTCGTCGCAGCGTTCGCGCATGTGGGTGATGATATCGAGACCGAGCTCTTGGCATTCTTCAGATTCACCGTGGTGCTTGCCGGTCATAGCGACGAGACATTCAGCAAGGCCAATGAAGCCGATTGAAAGAGTACCGTGTTTAATGACATCGCGGAGCTTGTCATTCCAACCAAGTTTTTCTGAACCGAACCAGTTGCCTTGACCCATGAGGAATGGGAAGTTACGAACGTGTTGGTTAGCTTGGAATTCGTAGCGTTCGAGGAGTTGGTCTTTTACAAGGTCCATCATTTCATCAAGGTTCTTGTAGAAGCCAGACCAGTCTGCTTCTTTGCGCTCTTTGAGACAGATGCCGTGTTTGATACCGAGGCGGACAAGGTTGATTGTGGTGAATGAACAGTTACCGCGGCCAGTAACGATGCCATCTGATTCTGGGAAGATTGAGCCGAAGACGCGAGTGCGGCAGCCCATGGTTGCGATTTCAGTGCGGTAGTCACCCTTCTTGTAGTATTGAAGATTGAATGGAGCATCGATGAAACAGAAGTTCGGGAAGAGGCGCTTTGCGGAGACTTCCATACTGCGTTTGAAGAGGTCGTAGTTTGGGTCTTCTGGGTTATAGTTGACACCTTCCTTGACCTTGAAAATGCTGATTGGGAAGATTGGGGTTTCACCTTTACCGAGGCCGTTCATGGTTGCTTCAAGCAAGTACTTGCTGACGAGGCGACCAGAAGCGCTAGTGTCGGTACCGAAGTTAATTGAAGTAAATGGAACCTGTGCGCCAGCGCGTGAGTGCATTGTGTTAAGGTTGTGGATGAAGCCTTCCATAGCTTGGAAAGTTTGTTTTTCGGTATCTTCAGTTGACATCTTGATAACTGAAGCTGGGACTTTCATTTTCTTGAGTCTCTCGTCGTCACCAAACACGATGTCGTCTGGAATATCAATTTTAAGGTTTTTCTCTGCGAATTCGTTGTATTTTTCAAGATTGCGTTTCAAGGATTTACGGAAAGTTTTGTCAACGCCTGGAGCCATTGCATAGTCGAAGTTTGGAATTGATTGGCCACCGTGTTGCTCATTCTGGTTTGCTTGAAGGATGATTGCAGCAAGTGCAGCGTATGAACCGATTGAGTTAGGAGTGCGGAGATGGCCATGGCCAGTATTGAAGCCGCCGTCAGCAAAGAGTTTGAGTGGGTCGGTTTGGCAGCAAGTCAAAGTTCCAGTGGCATAGAAATCAAGGTCGTGGATATGAATGTCGCCATTGTCATGAGCAGCAGCAAAACGTGGATCCATAAGAACGGTTTTTGCGAATTCCTTTGAACCTTCAGCGCCGAATTGGAGCATCTTGCCCATTGCTGAGTTGCCATCAACGTTTGCGTTTGAACGCTTAATATCTGAATCTTCTGAAGCATCAGCGAGAGCAATTTTCTTGTAACCTTCCATGAGGTTTGATTTTGCTTCGCGGGTGCGGTTACGCTCAAGGCGATAAGTGATATAGGCTTTTGCAGTGCGCTTGAATGAAGAATCCATCAAGACCTGTTCTACGATATCTTGGATTTGCTCAACAGATGGAGTACGTTTTGTAATCGTCTCCTCTGCTTTCTTTACTACCTTATCGGCAAGTTGCTTTGCGCGATCATACTTGAATTCCTCGGTTGCAGCACCGGCGGCAGCGATCGCATCAACGATTTTTTCTGGGTTGAAGTTTACGATTTTTCCGTCTCGCTTCTGAATTTTTTTGAACATAAAAAATACCTCCTAAGCACGTTGTTCAAAACTGATTTTAATTATTTTTTATATTATTTCGGCTATTTCCGTATACTTGCTGACGCTATATTTAGTGTCTGGTTCTATTTTAGGACACTATATGTAGTGAGTCAATAAGAAAACGCTTATTTTTGTTGTATTTTTTACTACGGATTTTATAGGTATTTTTCAGCGGTGGAAGACCATAAAATTCAACATTTTCAACCCCCATATATAGTGTTTACTTGACATTTCCAGACACTATTTTATTATTTTATGAGCATCTGACTATAGATTCTTGGCGCCATCACTGTAAGAGATGCGAGGTTCTTTGCGTGGCGATTTATGGCGTCAAAATCATATCTTTCGTTATGCCAGAATCCGACCTCGGCGATAAAGTTAAGCGTGAGCTGCTGGTAGATATAGTCGTTAGTCTCTGGACTATAATTATTCCAATAGCTCGTGAGATACGGTCGCATATATCTCATAGCCTCTGTCTCTATCCTAGTATTCCTAGATTCAACCACGAGAGCCACATACTCTTTGTTCTTGAAGAAAAATAAAAGAACGTTTCGGTAGAAACGTTCTAGTGTAATTGTTTTATCATTTGAAGCTTTTCTAACTTCGATATTTATTCCTCTTAGGAGCCTCTGTTGACTTTTGGTAATTAAATCTGGTAAACTTTCATAGTGCACATAGAATGCAGCCGGTGAAATGTTATTTTCGGTTAGGACTTTCCTAACTTTCGTAAAGACGGGATCATTTTTTGAAAAACTATGAGTTAAAGCTTTAATGATTCTAAGCTCGGTTTTGCGATAGGCAGCGTTATCTTGTGCTTTCCTCATTTTCCCACAAAAAATTAATTGTTATTGTTAATATTATATCACAAAATATCAAAATGGTCAAGTATAATCACTATAATACACAGTTTACGCCAAAACTTTGCTGGGTCGGAGAGACGCAGAAGATTTGCTACGACACCCGCGAAGAGGCTGAGGTAGCAGCTAAGGTTGCACAATACGACCACGGCGCTCCAGAGCTAACCGTCTATAAGTGTGAATACGGCGACCACTGGCATTTATCATCAAAGACCGCCTAATCCACAGTCCGGCGCCCCTGTTATTTTTGGTATCAGGGTATATTCTTCGTTTAGTCTCTTATTTCCCTGGTTGTCATATGGAACCAGGATTATTTTATTCTCTTTAGATTGGTCTAGATTTAGAATCGTGAGTTTTTTCTGATTAGTTACTCCATAAACAACGTCATTTACTACCACTAGAGTCTGGTCGGAATTCTTATTAATTAGGAAGGTTTGATTCATAATTTCTGGCTTTAAATTGTTCTCGTTTTTCTTCTCCGATCTAATCAATTCATAATTGTCGCCGACGTGAGTTCCGCCAGTAACATCCATTATTTCCTGATACATAAGGTTTTGATCTGTTCCGTCGTCACTAATAAACGACACTTTAACATTGTTTTTTAGTGCCGCACTTATCGCGTCCTGATAATTCGTCCAATCTCTGCTCGCATCCCTATCTGAAATGTGATTAGTATAGACGTAAATCTGACGCTCTGCGCCATTTCGCCACGCAGTATTATTTGAGATTTCCTTAATTGCATAATAAATATTGTTATCGGGGTTGGCGTAGACACTACCTATGAAGCTGCGGTTTGTCTCATTAAACTGGTCAATTTTTAAGTCCAAATCTTCCATCGTAAACGGGATTTTCTCTTCTAGGAGCACTCCATCAATGTAGCCGTTGACGTTATAAACCGCAACCCTAGCATTATTCCTCACTAGTTCAAGTAGCCGCTCTTTAATCCCGTCCGGGATAGACTTTTTAGTCAGGCGACGCTTCTCAGAGAATAGCTCTTTCAAATCATAAAGAAAGACCACGTCTTTTGGCGGCGTATCAGAATAGATAGTCTCGTACTCTTCCTTTTTAGTTTTTCCCTGGTCTTCTTGTATCTTTTCGAGCACAATCTTGGCTAATTTCGCGTAGCCGTCATCGGAAGAATACGAGGTGTGCCCGCCAAGCGGATTAGATAAATCCAGACCAGAACCACACATAAAATCTTTCCTATTACACCAAGTGCCAAGTTTATGATAGTATCCGTTCGGCTGATACGGGTCAATCGCCGAAAGTACACCCTCTATAACATGGCAATCTGGGACGTAGACACGATACGGAGATAGACCTCTGCGTTTGCAAGCAGTCTTAGTAGCAGTTCGCCCCTCTGGAAGATAAAGCCTCGGATCACCAAAAGTCGCGACATATAAAATCTTCTTTGCATCTAGACTCGGGATTGCCTTATCCAAAACGAGTGCACCCTGTGAATATCCAACAAGGACGTATTTCTTATTCTTGCAGCGCCTTGAATCTTCCCTGATATATTCTATTAACTCGGTCTTGCCGCGTTCGACGCTCTCACCAAAACGATACGACTCGCCGGCGCTGATATATGCGCCAAGAGCGGTGCTAAAATTCGCAACCGAGACCGCATCATATCCACCTTCTTTTGTGCCAAGCTCATAGAATTCATAATCAAAATCCTTGATTTCATTTAAAATTGCATTCTCAAAATTTGTAAAATCCGAATCATTAAGATGTTGGCCGGAGCCGCGCGCAAAGATAAAACCGTAATCCGAGCAGTAGAAGTCTGCCGACTTTACTTCACTACTAAAGACGGCCGCGAGCACTAATAAAAACGTAACAAAAAATGCGAGAAATTTCATAAAAAGTCTCCGTTTAAAGGTTTTTATTAATCTCTCACAAGTTCAAACACCTTCATATTAACAAGCTCAAAACAAAAATACAAGCATAAGCATTTCTCTATAAAAAATTTGAAAAATCAGATTATATAAGGTATACTTTGAGAAAATAAGAGAGGCAAAAATGAGTAAATTATCCTGGGACGAATACTTCATGAATATCGCGGCTGAGGTCGCAAAAAAGTCAAAAGACCCTTCTTCACAGAACGGCTGTGTCATTGTTGATAATAGAAGAAGGCCAGTATCTTTTGGCTACAACGGCACAATCCAAGGTGCAGACGAATCAAAAATGACTCTTTCTGAGCGCCCAATGAAATACTATTTTTCAATCCATTCAGAGATGAACGCATTGCTTTTCGCTGGACGTGATTTGACTGGATGCACAGTTTATAACAACTTGGCGACTTGCGAAAACTGTCTTAAATACTGCCTCCAAGCTGGAATCAAGCGCTTCGTTTATCGTGAGCTCCGTGTTCACTCTTATGGTAAAGATAAAAAATCAATGACAAACATTGATACCGATGAGGCAATTATTCGTTTGCTCGCTGCCTGCCCAGATGTTGAAACTTTAAATATCACAAACGGCAAAACTTACCAGGAAGACATTTTGGATTCATACGAAAAAGGCACCCCTGAATACGAGCGCCTCGCTAAATGGATTTAAAACTTATTCTTCAAGCCAGGTCTTAATTTTATCTGCTAAAATTTCTGGGCATTCGTAGTTAATCAGATGTCCCGCATCCTCAATAAAGATAGTCTCGCCTTTGAATTTCTTGGCAGTATCTTTTACTTGCTTATTTGAGTTTAATTTATCTTTTTTGCCAGCGATGAATAAAGTGTCTTTATCAAAATTAAAATCTGAAATCGCAAAGGAGATACTGAATTTTGCGGCTTTAGCGGTGTCACGCTTACTGGTGAACTTTTTAGCACATTCATAAGTCTGAGCCAAAACATTTTTCAAGGTCTTTTTATCTTTTGGAATAATCAGATATTTCGTAGTTACATAACCAATAAACTTGTTTGGCATAATTGCCGTGAGTGGCGCGAGGTTGCAGATGAATTTTGGTGGCGTAACACAGATAGGGCTAGCTAAAACCATCTTCTCATTGATAAGTTCTGGGTATCTATCGGCAGTGGCGGCACAAATAATTGAACCCATTGAATGGCCAACCAGAATTGGGCGATCTAGTTTATGTTCAAGAATATAATCAGCAACCCACTTCGCATATCCATCCGCAGTAAAGCCTGTGAGCTCGATATTCTTTTCTCTTTGAGTATTAAAAGCCGGCGGAATATCTGGCGAAAAACACTTGTAGCCCGCTTTCTCAAGGACCTTAATTGTATCTTTTAAGCCGAGGTGATTTCCGCGAAATCCGTGAATAAAAAGTAATTGTGGTTTTTCCATTATGCCATATTTTTTAGGGCCGCCTTGATTGCTGGACGGTCAAACCCCATAATTTCCTTCACTGAGCCATCTTTTTGGTCGATACGGGTTAGAGGCACACCAAGAATCTCCGGGTCCTCATTTGCATCATGCTCTTCAAATTCAATTCCCTGTTCATCAAACCATTCCATCAAGGCATGGCAATAAACGCAAGTATTAGTTGTGTAGATTTTTATCATAATTATATTATATCACGCGTTAGCGAGCCATACAGCGAACTGAGAAACCGTGGAAGGCTGTTGGGCCATAAAAGCTATCATCGTATGAGCCAAAGATGTTATAATAAAGATCGTCGTAACTGCCTGAATAGTATGTATTTACAATAATCCTATCTCCGCCGTAGAAATCCCAGCGACTATAGTTACCACCAGTATAATTGGTCATACCATCTCTAACGTAGGCAAAGCTCACAGATGGAGTATTACCGTTAATTATCGAGTTTTCACCATATAGACCTGCCACACCTATTCCATCTAGCGAAATTGGATTTCTTTCTACCGACTGTTCTTCATATCTGGTATCTTCATAATGGCTATTTACATATCCAGCATAAACCATATTAATCGGACTATTAGCGGCAGTTATAACATTATCATTAGCATTATAGATATTCAATAGATCATACGTATCATATGTTGGTATTGCATAAGTGCCCGGCGTCATCGTCCATCCATCAGGAAGTCTCCAGCCTTTTGGACAAATTGAATCTCTTGCGCGACCGCTTCTTTCTTCATTTTTTACCATTGTATATATAGTATCTGGACCACTACCGGCGGTTGCGGCAAAGTAGTTATAATATGTGCCTACTTTTTCCCAAGCTTGATATGGGTCACTCGATGAAGGAGTACTAGCTACAGTCTTACCATTTTGAAGATATGCTTTTTCCGCTCCAGGCTTATAGCTTCTTTCTGGAATACGTGGAACAGTAAATCCATCATAATAGTAGTAATCTTTATATGCGAGGTCATAATAGCTATCCGCCCATTTAACTAGCTCAGTGTCCGTGCTATTAGTTGGAGTCCAGGATTCTTTTGAATTAAGGTCTGTGTTTCCATCATTCAGCGCGGTTTCTGTACTTAGCTCAAGGTCTAGATTTTGGCTCATCCAACAGTTTCCGTCAGCAAGCTTTGATACGACATAAGTCTTGTCGTCACGAGTATCTCTCAAGATAGTACGTGGAACTTTACTCGTATCTTCCGAATATATATATGTAAATTCAGTAGCCGACACAGTTGGCGTTGTAGTCTCCTTACAGATTGCATTAGTCATCTCTTGCATTGTTGTAATACAATAGAAGCCCTCGCCGATACAGATATCGGCAGGATTAACAAATGTTGTGAACATAATTACATCGGCATATACGCCTGGATCGATGTCATTTCCAACATTAATACCAACCTTAAATGTAGTAACTGAAGTTGAATCAAAGGAGTTTGAGTCGGTTGTACGAATAGTGACAGGATTATTTAGTGCTGGAATACTATTGAACAACTCATATTCTGTATCAGCTAGAGAATATCCCCAGGTATTATCAGCCATCTGTTCAGCGGTTTTTGTACCTTCAAAGTTGGAAGTAAATTGTAGCTCTGACTCGTTTGAAGTCAGTGCCGTGTTACTATCCTTATCTTCAACCTGAAGAGTATAGCCCCATGCATTGTTTGTATCAACTGTAATATTAATATCGCCATTAACAAAGCTACCAAAGCTTCCCGTGATATTAAGGTCATTAGTATCAACACTCATAGCAAGGAGTGGAAGGGTCTTAATATTGAAACTAATTTTATGGTCTGGATTGACGTCAGTGTCATAGACAGGCGAATCAGGACTAATTGCATTTGTCCCAATAATTGGCGAACAAGTAGGGATTGCGAGGAAACCGAATAAGAAAAAGGCAGAAAAAATCGCGAGGACGTTAAAATAGTTAAAAGCCTTTTTGTTTTTCTTAGTCAACATATCTTATATACTTCCTGCCATTTATATTAAATTTAGCATAAGCCCAAAAAATAGTCAAATATTACTTATGCTTGCAACGCATTTTTTGGTCTGTTATTTTAGAACTAGCTACACTGCAAAAAAAAGTTTAACGCCAACATCTTAGGAACTGAATCAGGATAGCCATTTCTTCATTTTTAGAGTGAAGAATGTTATACTATATATAATTCTAAGGAGGTAAAACATGGCAAAGTCCACTTCAGCTGACAAGTCTGCAAAAACAGAAAATAACGACGGAAAGTCAGAGGCACTAAAACTCGCTATTGCGCAAATCACAAAACAATTTGGTGATGGTTCAATTATGAAACTCGGCGACAATCATAAAATCAATGTCGAGCTCATTCATTCTGGTTCCCTTTCACTCGATTTAGCACTTGGTGGCGGTTATCCAAAAGGCCGCATTATTGAAATCTATGGGCCTGAATCATCTGGTAAAACCACTTTGGCGCTCCACGCAATTTCTGAAATTCAAAAAACTGGCGGACAAGCAGCATTCATCGATGCTGAGCATGCACTCGATCCAGCATACGCAAAAAGAATCGGCGTAGATATCGACAACTTACTTATTTCACAACCAGACAACGGTGAATCCGCACTCGAAATTTGTGAAACACTCGTCCGTTCTGGCGCAGTTGATTTGATTGTAGTTGACTCTGTCGCAGCTCTCGTTCCACAAGCTGAAATTGATGGTGATATGGGTGACGCACAAATGGGTCTCCAGGCTCGCTTGATGTCTCAAGCTATGCGTAAACTTACTGGTATCATCGCAAAATCAAAAGCTACCGTTATCTTCATCAACCAAATTCGTATGAAGATTGGCGTGATGTTTGGCAATCCAGAAACAACTACTGGTGGTAACGCTCTTAAGTTCTACGCATCAGTTCGCATTGATATTCGTCGCATTGGCCAAATCAAGGATGGTGAAAATATTTCTGGCAACCGCACAAAAATTAAGGTTGTTAAGAACAAAATTGCTGCACCATTTAAGACTGCAGAATTCGATATTATGTATAACGAAGGTATTTCAAAGACTGGTGATATTCTCGACCTCGCTGTTCAATATGGCGTGATTGACAAAGCTGGCGCGTTCCTTAAATACAATGGTGAAACCATTGGCCAAGGTCGTGAAGCTGTAAAGAAAATCTTCGCAGAAAAGCCAGAACTCATGGCTGAGATTGAAGCAAAAGTTCGCGAAAAAGCAGCTGAGGCTGAATAATGCATTCTGACGAGATTTGGCAGGAATTTACTCATTCTGGCGTCCCAGCAAAAACTGCTGGGCGTCCAGCCGTGTTGGATAATCCAGATTTAGGCTCTGGGTATTTTGTTGGAGTTGCAATTGTTTGGATTTATCGCAGAGTTGGAAATAGTATTGAAATTCTATTCCAAAAACGCAGTAATAATGTTGGGCGATATTCTGGTTTTTGGGACGTATCGGCTGGTGGGCATATAAATCTTGGCGAAACAGCGATAGATGCTGCAGTGCGAGAATGTAAAGAAGAAATCGGCGCAGAAATCGACAAGAATAACATCGAATTCATAGTTAGTGATACTTGCAACGTCTATAAGAATATGATTCGCAATTTTTATGCCTATGATTATACAGGAAAAAAAGAAGCGTTCCATTTTGATGATGGTGAAGTTGACGAAGTAAAGTGGGTGCCATCTGCTGATTTTATCAGCTTTATTGACGAGTATGCAAAGCTTCCACTTAAATCTGATCGTGAAATATTAAACCTAGTAGCACGTTTCTTCAGGGCTAAAAATGGAGATAACAAATCTTAAAATTGGCGTAAAAGATTCAAATCGGATTAACGTATTTTTGGATGGAAAATTTGCTTTTTCTTTAACGCTCGCGCAAGTCTCTGATTTTGGACTAAAAGTCGGGAAAAAACTTTCTGAGGACGATGTAAAAGAAATTGAATCAGCCTCATCTTTTGGCAAACTTTTTCAGCGAAGTCTGGAATACGCATTATCACGACCACATTCTGAAAAAGAAATTCGTGATTATTTGAAGCGTAAAAAAATGAAACGTGAGATTGAACAGAAAAAATACGACTCATTTATTTTGAGACTTGAGACCGACCCAGAATATCGCGAAAAAATTAAGGAAATCCGTTCAAATGTGCGCGAGAAAAATAAGAAACTAGCCGAAAAAGATTTTACGGAAGACAATCGTTTTGAATATATTGGCCGCGCAAAAACCGGCTTACCAACAAAACCTGGCGCTGCAATTTCTGACGAAGATATTGAGGCTGTAGTTAGTAAACTCATTGATATGCGCATCATTGATGATGAAAATTTTGCCAGGTATTTTGTTGCAAATAGAAATCAAATCAAAGGTGCATCCGAAAAAAAGTTGCGCTTAGAGCTTAAAAATAAGGGTGTGGCGGATTCAATTATTTCTGAAATATTTGCCGGTGATGAATTTGGCGAAAAAATTCGCGACGATAAAGTTGAAATCATGAAGATGATTGAGAAAAAGCGTCGCCGTGGATACGACGACGCAAAGTTAACACAATATCTAGCTAGACAAGGTTTTTCTTACGATTTAATTCGTGAATCACTAGATAATTAGTCTGCTACACAGCGGATAAAGAAGCCACATGCAGTATCATTATAGTTAATAAGATCATAGGTCCAGTCCGCTGTCTTGTATACAAATATGCTATATGCCGTTGGACCTCCGGCGTTTGTAGAGGTGTGGTAACTTGCGTAGCCATCATCAAGCGTATCGCCGTAGTAAAATCCACCAAGACCGGTGATATTTGGAGCTCCAGCAAGGCTCTCTGGTGAATTATATATAGAGGTTAATGTTGACGCATCGCCATCTATTAATGTGTCATTTTCATAATGATATGCTGTCGGAAGTCTCCAGCCTTTAGGGCAAATTGAGCTTGGAGCATCTTGATATGTCTCCGATATATCAACACCAGTACCAGCAGTTGCAGCATACCAGTTATAATATCCGCCATAGGTTTCATCTACATAGACTCTACTCGTTGTATCAAAAGAATCAAATCCAGTAGGGGCGCTTGTCGGGATAGTATAATCTTCCGTAACATCAGAGTCTGCGCTTGTTATAGGTGTATCTGCAATTCTAAGGTTTTCAACCATCCAACATTTGCCATCAGCAAGTTTCCTGACGTCATATTCATTGCCATCACGAGAGTCAACAAGCGTTACCGTATCACCAATATTAGAAAGCGACGAACACTCAAAGCTTTGCATGTCATTTGACGAACTCGGGGTTGGATGTGCGATAGCTGAGAAGACAACATTTTTAGTATAAGTACCGGACGGGAGGCTAGTATCAGCTTTTACCGCAATATTAACTGTTGTAGTCTTTTCATTTGAAGCTGGGAAATGATCTAGGTCTTTGATTTTAGTAGGGGTTGCGAGAGTTGGGATAATTGAAAAGTTCGTGTTATCCAAGGAGTAGCCCCATTTGTTGGCTGCCATTGTTGAGCTCGTGACGGTTCCTGAAAAATCTGAAGCGATTGTGGATTCTGAAGTGAGACTTGTCATTGTTGTAGTATTATCTTCAGACGAAAAGAAGAGTTCGTAACCACCAGTACTATTGGTGTTTACTGTAGCTACGACAGCTTGGGAGTTAAAGGCACCAGCTGCAGTTGGAGTGATATTAAACTCCATAGTGTTAGAATCTAGAGCGAGAGAAATTACAGGACTAACAGTAGCTTTTACTTTAGTGCTAGCATTGCTATCTGCGTTGGTTTTAATAACTGGAGCAAAAAACATAAACGCGGAAGTCGCAGCAAGAAGCGAGCCCGAGAAGACGGCGAGGCTTGAAATAGTTTTTACATTACTTTTAATTTTACTTTGTTGTTTTCTCATTTTTTCTATCTACTCGCTACGGGCGACACAACGGACCGCAAAACCATAGTATTTAGACAGATGACCATCTGCCGCAATCCCATTTTCTTACTCTTATTTGTTTTCATGTTTTTTACAACCTGATACATATCTATTATAAACTTAAGCATTATAAAAAGCAAATAAAAACTCCCGCAGTGGGGAGTTTTCGATTTTCATTATATTTTTAGTTTTAAGCAGCGTTTGTGAAGACGTTTACAACATCATCAAGATCGTCGATTGCGTCGAGAAGTTTTGTAACTTTTTCTTCATCTTCGCCTTCAACTGGAACGGTTGCGTTTGGAACATATTTAAGCTCAGCAGAAGTGACAGTCATGCCAGCATCAATCAAAGCTTGGCGAACTTTCATGAGGTCGGTTTGAGCAGTGATAATTTCAATACCATCCTCTTCTTCAGATGCATCTTCAGCGCCAGCTTCAAGTGCGGTCATAAGAGCTTCTTCGCCTTTATCAGAAATGAAAATCACGCCTTTGTGGGCAAATTGGAACATAACAGAACCTGGATCAGCCATGCGACCACCATTCTTATCAAGAGTATGGCGAACTTCTGGCATGGTGCGGTTTTTATTGTCGGTTGCGACTTCAATGATAATACCAACGCCGGCTGGGCCGTAGGCTTCGTAGGTTTCTTCGAGCATAGCTGCAGCGTTTTTATCAGCTGCGCGAGCGATAGCGCGTTCAATGTTTGCTTTTGGCATGTTAGCATGGCGAGCTTTTTCAAGCACCATGGCGAGTGATGGGTTCATAGCTGGGTCTTGACCTGCGCGGGCAGCGATGGCAATTTGGTTACCAATCTTTGTGAACAAAGCGCCGCGTTTTGCGTCAACTACTGCTTTTTGACGCTTGGTGGTTTCCCATTTACTGTGTCCTGACATAAATTGTTCCTTAAAAAATTAATATTATTCAATATTTGCTATATATTATATCATATTTATAGGGTATAATTGAAATTTTCTTAAAATATGGTAAAATATGGCTAGTGGGCACGCGTTGGGGAGAGCGCGGCCTAATTTTATAGATTTACTATAGTTCTTTAAAATTTTTGGGAGGTGAAGCTTATGTTAGATTACACAGTACTGTTTATCGTATTACTAGTTGTAGTTGCAGCCATTTCAATGGCGACAAAGAATTACCTTAACATTAAGAAACCCAAGAAATTGGATAACGAAAAAGTTAAGGAAATGTACGAGCTAGCGGAGACCATCAGGAAGGGAGCAAAGACCTTCATGGTTACCGAGTACAAGATTATTGTAGCAGTGGTAATCATGATTGCGATTCTTTTCACGCTCTTCATTGAGGCTTCTGCTGGACTAACGTTCCTACTCGGAGCATGTATGAGCAGCGCGGCTTGCATTCTTGGTATGGCTGGCGCAACTTACGCTAACTTCAGGGTAGCACGTAGGGCGATGCGCTCTAATTCCGTTGGACGGACCGTAAGAACAGCGCTTAAGGGCGGGACTATTTCTGGCCTTTCTGTTGAGGCTTTCGGAATTTTAGGATTGGTTATTATCCTGTTTGTTTCCGGAGGAATTGACATGAATGCAAGTTCTCATGGGCTTCTAGCAAGTCTCTTTTTTAACCCTGTTATCCTATCTGCCTTCGAAGGGGTTGAAAAGAGCACTTCTCATGGACTTCTTAGCAACTTTACTTGTAACCCGACGATCATGCGCTTAACGACTTATTCGTTAGGATGCTCGCTTGTTGCAATGTTCAACCGTGTGGCTGGTGGTAACTATACCAAGGCAGCTGACATTAGCGCGGATATTGTAGCAAAGATTCGCCACGACATGCCGGAAGACGACTCCAGAATGCCGAACACGATTGCCGACTTTATCGGCGACAACGTTAACGACATTGCTGGTAACTGTTCTGACCTGCTCGAAAGCTTCGTAGCAACGATGGTAGCATGTCTGCTAATTGCTGGTACGATTTTCAAGAGTTCTGGCGAGACCAATCCGGCTCTTTACAACGCCACTTGTACGTTTCCGATTGCACTGGCTGGAATCGGACTTTTGAGCTGTATTATCGGACTGACGTATTCGCTTTATCACAAGAACAGCGACAATCCGTCACTCGAGCTAAACATGGCGACCTATATTTCGGCCGCCATCACCATTATCGGCAGTGCGTTTGTAGCAAACTACATGTTTGCTTCGCTCAATCTGTACGATTCTTTTGTTTTGGGTTGGATGTCGCCTTGGGTGGCAGCAATTCTCGGAATCGTATCCGGCGTATTAGTCGGTAGAATTACCGAGTATTATACGAGCACGGATTATACGCCCGTAAAATCCTTGGCCGAAATCTCGGTTGAGGGTGAAGCCTTTGTTATTACGAAGGGTGACGCAATCGGCTCGCGTTCGGTAATTTTGCCGGTGCTTGTAATTGGCATTTCCCTACTCGCAAGCTGGTGGCTTTGTGGAATTTATGGCATTGCCGTAGCAGCGCTTGGGATGTTGTCATTCGTAGCAACAACGGTTTCGATCGACGCGTTCGGACCTATCGCCGACAATGCCGGCGGTATCGCTGAAGGTTGTCATTTGCCGGAAGGCGTACGTGCTATTACTGATAAGCTTGATGCAGTTGGCAACACGACCGCAGCAATCGGTAAAGGATTTGCCATTGGCTCTGCAGCTTATGCAACGGTTTCGTTGATATTTGCATATGTTGGTTCTTATTCAACCGGTGAAGCTGTACTTAATATTGCTTCACCACTCGTAATTGTGGGTGCAATTATCGGTGGCGCATTAGTTGAATACTTCAGCGCGATGTTGACTGATAACACCGTTGAATCCGCACACTTGATGGCGGATGCCGGTGACGCACAGTTGACGCCGGAAGTTTTGGCTGGTACGAAGAAGCCCGATTACAACTCCATCATCGAGATGGCAGCAAAGCAGGCTCTAAAGAAGATGCTGGCACCGTCGCTTTTGGCGTTGTTCATTCCAGTAGTTGGTGGCCTAATTTGTGGCGTTGAATTTGTCGGAGGCCTTTTGGTCGGCGCAACGATTGTTGCAATCCCTCGTGCAATCTTCATGGGTAACTCTGGAGGTGCTTGGGATAACGCTAAGAAGTACGTTGAATCCGGCAAACTCAAAGGTCACGGCAAAGGTAGCGCAGCTCACAAGGCTACCGTTGTTGGCGACACCACTGGCGACACTAGAAAAGACGTAGTTGGCGTTGCGCTTGATATTTTTATTAAGACAATGTCCACAGTAGCAAATACGTTGGCGCCCTTATTTGCGTCAATCCACATTATTTAGTTCTTATCTCCCCAAAAAATCCCTCAGCTTCTGGCTGGGGGACTTTTTTATTTCTGCTTCAAAGCTTCGCGAATGCGTTCTTCAGTACTTAGGTTTTTATCAACTTTTTCAAGTGCTTCAGTTGCTTCTTTGAGTGGGAAGCCAAGAGCGATAAGTGCATCAAGAGCTTCGTCGTTTTCAATTTTTGTGCCACTTGGAACAAAGATTTCAGTTGCGCCAACGTGAGATGGCAAACCAACTTTATCGCGTAAATCAACAATCACACGTTCGGCAGATTTCTTACCAACACCAGAGGCTTTTGAAATGAATTTTACATCAGCATTTGCAATGGCATTGCGAACATCTTCTGGAGCGGCGAGTGACAGAATTGCCATGCCCGCTTTTGGGCCAACTCCATTTACGGAAATCAAAAGTTCGAAAAGTTTTTTAGCAGCGAGACTGGAAAAGCCATACAAATCTTCTCCATTTTCGCGGACTGCGTGATGGGTGTAGAATTTTTGAGTTTCACCAACTACAACAGAATCATAGTCGAGCGCAGTGATGGCAATTTCATAACCAACACCATTGACGTCGACAATAACTGAGTTTTCAAATTTCTCAGCAATTTCACCTTTAATATGAGCAATCATTATTTATTCTCGCGATTTCTCTTGATATAGTCGTCTTCTTTTTCAAGCTCGGCGCGCAAAGTATATTCTTTACATTTGCCGTCTTCACAGTTAGCTGGCTCGTAAGTATATGAGCTACCTTCAAGGCCAAGGTTTGCGCCAAATGGATCAGTGAAGAGTTGTGGGTCCATTACCTTGAGATTATCTTCGGAAATTGTTTCTGGATAATAGCCGTTTTCTTTATAAAAACCTTCTTCAAGTGCGTAATACATTGCGTTGATCGCTTCCTTGCGTTGCTCATCACGGTGCATTGCATCAGAATTCATTTTTTGGACAAAGAATAAAATTAAGAGTAAAGTTGCAAAAACAATTACGACTGCTAATTCAATAATAGTAAAACCAGATTTCTTTTTCATAATTTCATTATATCACACCGAAGTTCTTATGTTATACTCAAGATATGAGAACAAATGATCCAAACGTTGTAAGAATAGCATCTATAATTTTTGCATTAGTTGGCGTAGCATTTATTGGTATCGCAACTTTTATGCAAACTTCAGAAAATAACATAAAATCAAGATTGACTGATATAGCGGTCGGTGAATTGGTTGACGATGGCAGCTATTTTAACGAAGACGGTGACAAAATGTATAGCCCGACTTATTCTTTTGTTGTAAAACACCAAACTTTTGAATGCCACGCAAGCGGTGCTTCTTCTACTGAGCCTAATACCACGACCGAAGTCAAATATAATCCAGACAATATTAAAGAATGTCGAACATCCTATGATGATGATGTATCGTTTTTCTTAACAATTGTCTTCTATGGCTTAGGTGGTATTCTTACAATTATTGCGATTGCATTATTTATCTCTTTATTTCGCAAGTCCTAGTCTTTACAATAAAGATAGATTTTGTTATAATATTTCGTGGAAGGGTGGCCGAGTGGTTGATGGCACTGGTCTTGAAAACCAGCAAGTTAACGCTTCGCAGGTTCGAATCCTGTCCCTTCCGCCATTTTTATTGGCACCATAGCTCAGCTGGTTAGAGCGTAGGACTCATAAGCCTAAGGTCACTGGTTCGATCCCAGTTGGTGCTACCAGAAAATTGATACTTGCCTAAAGGCAAGTTTTTTGTTCTTTAGAACAAAAAGCGAGCAGAGCTCGCCAATTTTCTGGAAAGCCACGCCAGCGATACATCGCGAAGCGATGTTAGAGCAAGTGGATTACCAATATAAAAAATAGCCCCTCAGGGCTATTTTTTTAGTGGCGATTAACTCTTTCGTCTCTTTCCTGTTTCTCAATGTGAACGAGGTGAGTGATTGTTTCAAGTTCGTCAATTGGTGTATCTACGTATTTGAAAGTGTAGGTTGTTTCTTCACCGATAGTAGACATTCTGAGTGTGCCGATTCTAAATAAGTGTTCAAGAATACCAGCTTGTTTAAATGAAACGTCTTCAATAGAAACCAAGTCGATAACATTAGTTGAGCTAGCGAAGAGTGATGCTTGGGCTTGTTGAATAATACGTTTATTAGTAACAAAGAGGCGGTTGTTGCTGTAAATGTTCATTGAAATTAGAGCGGCAATAAGGATGACGCCGAAGACGATATCAATGATGATACTGAAGAATCCGCGAGATGCGCTATCCATTGCAAACATAGTGCCGTTAGTGGTGGTTGCAATGATAACATTAAGGACAATAAAGAAGATGGCGGCGAGGATTACACCAGTCCAAACCAAGATTGGAATAACGCCGGAGCGCTTAATTTTGAGGACAACATACTCATTTTCCTCAAGCGAGATGCCTGGGAAGTCTTTTTTGGAACGCGCGTGGCGTAATTTTGCTAAATCACTTTTCATATCGTGATTCTCCCTGTCTAAATTAATCTAATTATACCACAGATGGGAGAAATTTGCAAATTATCTGAATTGTTTTCTAATTGTTCTTTTTAAGATGTTCAATGGCTTTTGGAGTGACTTTACGACCGCGAGGAGTCTTCTCAATAAAGCCAAGTTGAATCAGATATGGCTCGTAGTAATCTTCAATCGTAGAGACTTCATCACCAGTTAGGGCGGCAATAGTAGCGAGGCCGACCGGGCGGTCTGCGTAGTTATCAAGCATGAGTCTTAGCATGTTGCGGTCTGCTGGATCAAGACCGAGCGAGTCAATTTCCATCAAGCTCAAAGCTTCGGAAGCGATTTTTGTATCAATAATTCCGTCGCCATTTACATCGGCGTAGTCACGGACACGCTTTGTGATACGGTTCGCGATACGTGGGGTGAGACGTGAACGGGTTGCAAGCATTTCGGCAGCGTCGTCTTTGATTGGTGTATTAAGTAGGCCAGCGGTACGTTCAATAATTTTCTTAATTTCAGATTCGTTGTAATATTCCAAACGATGAGAAATACCGAAGCGGTCGCGGAGTGGAGCGGCGAGTGAGCCAGTGCGAGTGGTGGCACCAATTACAGTAAAGCGTGGCAAATCGAGACGAATTGAGTTTGCGGCAGGGCCTTTGCCAACTACGATATCGAGTTTATAGTCTTCCATTGCGGAATATAAAATCTCTTCAACTGCACGGCGAAGTCGGTGAATTTCATCAATGAACAATACGTCGCCTTCTTGGAGGTTGGTCAAAATTGAGGCGAGATCGCCAGCTCTTTCAATTGCTGGGCCAGTGGTAACCTTGATATTTGCGCCAAGTTCGTGCGCAATCACATTTGCCATAGTGGTTTTACCAAGACCTGGAGGGCCATAAAGCAGAACGTGGTCCAAAGTCGTGCCGTCATTACGTTTCTTAACGGCATCAATAGCAAGCTTGAGGTTTTTCTTTAGTCTTTCCTGCCCGATATACTCAGAAAAATTTGTCGGACGAAGGCTTTGTTCAATAATCTGTTCTTCTGAATCTTCCTCGTGCGGCGTCGTGTCGATAACTCTTTCAATTCCCACTGGTACCTCCGAAATGCTGAATTTATTATGCTATAATCAGTATAACATATAAGGGAGTAATCATGACAGATTTTAAGAGTAGCAAAACTTATGAGAACCTAAAAACTGCTTTTGCTGGCGAATCACAAGCTCGTGTAAAATATCAGTTCTACGCTTCTCGCGCTAAAAAGGACGGATACGAACAAATTGCAGAAATCTTCAATGAGACTTCTGACAACGAAAAAGAGCATGCAAAAATTTGGTACAAGCTCATCAATGACGGCGTAGCTGACACAAAAACTAATTTGAAGCTCGCAGCTGAAGGCGAAGACTATGAATATACTTCAATGTATAAGGAATTCGCACGCATCGCTCGCGAAGAAGGCTTTGAAGAAATCGCTACCAAGTTTGAACAAGTTGGCGCAATTGAAAAAGAACACGAAGACCGCTATTTGAAGTTGCTTAAAAATATTGATGAAGACGTAGTTTTCAAAGGCGATACTGTAACGGTTTGGAAATGCCGCAACTGTGGCTATATTACAGTTGGCGATACAGCTCCAGAAGTTTGTCCAGTTTGTGAACATCCACAAAGCTTCTTTGAGAAACGTGTAATTAATTGGTAATTAAATAAATCGCGAATAAAGCGAGTGGGTAATTGCAGCAGCAAGTGCGTCGGCGGCATCATCAGGTTTTGGAACCTCTTGAAGCCCAAGACGCATTTTTACCATCTCCTGCATTTGTTTCTTTTTGGCGCCACCAAAACCAGTGATAGTCTTTTTAATTTCGTTTGGTGTGTATTCAAAAATCGGAAGTTTGTGTTGTTTACAAACTAGAATCACGACGCCGCGGGCCTCTGCTACAGATATACCCGTGGTGATATTTTTCGTGAAGAAAAGTTTTTCAATTGAGACGCAGTCAGGCTTATTTAGCTCAATTATCTCATGGAGCGAATTATAAATATCTTCAAGGCGCTCTGGGAGTGGCGTGTTTGCTGGCGTGGTAATTACGCCAGTATCGAGCATTTGCATCTTGCCGGTTGGGTTTTTGGCGGTCTTTTTTAATTCAATCACACCAAAACCACAAATGCCGGTACCTGGGTCAATTCCTAGAATTCTCATTTTTCGTTCACATATTTAATTAAGGTTTCGCGAAGGTCTTTAGCTGGAATAACAAAATTGTCTTTGATAGTAGCTGGAGCGATGGCGTGTTTGAAGCCGAGCTTTTTTGCTTCAGCGATACGTTGGTCTGAACGGAAGGCAGAGCGGATTTCGCCACCAAGGCCAACTTCACCAAAGACTACATAATCTTCGCTGAGTTTTCGCTCGGCCGCAGCGCTGGCGATTGCCATACAAACTGCAAGGTCGGCAGCGGAATCATTAAGTTTCAAGCCACCAACAACGTTAATAAAAATATCTTTGTCGTCAAGTTTTAGTTTAGTGCGACGCTCAATTACAGCGATTAAAAGTTGGAGACGATTTAAGTCAAAGCCGGAAGCAGTACGCTTTGGATAGCCAAAATTTGATGGCGAAACAAGGGCTTGGATTTCTACTAAAATTGGGCGCGTGCCTTCAAGCGTAGCAAGAATAATTGAGCCGTCCGTATTTTGACGCTCGGCGAGAAGTGCGGCGCTTGGGTTTTCAACTTCCTTAAGTCCTTTTTCGTTCATTTCAAAAATTGCAACTTCATTGGTTGAGCCAAAACGGTTTTTAACGGCGCGGATAGTTTTAAAGCCACCGTAGCGATCGCCTTCAAAATTAATCACGACGTCAACTAAATGTTCAAGAACTTTTGGACCAGCCAAGGTTCCCTCTTTTGTGACGTGGCCAACAATAATTACGGCAGTGTCGGTTGATTTTGCAGCGCGAATAATGAGGTTGCCACAGTTTGTAACCTGGGATACTGTGCCTGGAGCGGAGGAGATTTCGTCCATGGCGAGAGTTTGGATTGAATCAATAATCACGAGGTCAAAATCACCAGTTTCAATCGTTTTGGCGATGTCATTGGCGGAAGTACTGCTAGCAAAATTTAGTTTGTCCGATTCGGCGCCAAGGCGACTAGCGCGCATTTTAACTTGGCCGGCAGATTCCTCACCGGAAACATAAAGCACGTTTTTAGTTTTGGAAATTGTCGCACAAATTTGCATCAAAATCGTTGATTTACCAATGCCAGGCTGGCCAGCAAGTAAGTTCACTGAGCCCATTAAAATCCCGCCACCAAGCACTGTATTCAAATCTTTGAAATCGGTTTTCAGGCGTTCTTTAACGTCGGAAGCCTCGATGGTTTTGATGTTTTTATAATCCAACGTTTTGCCGGATTTTTCGGCTTTTTTAATCGCTGACTTTGCTTCAGACTCTGGCTCAACAATTTGCTCAACCAGCGTATTCCACTCATCACAATTAGTACACTTTCCAGTCCACTTCGGATAGGACGCACCACAATTTTGACAGACAAACCTCGTTTTATTCTTCATATTACCTCTATTATAACAGATGTTAGATTGACTTTTTCACGATTTTTTGATATAATGTAAGTATAAATAGGTGCAACCGCGTATCGGATGATTAACGGTTAGCCCTATTTTTTTATGTTTTGCAGAAGATAATTCTATTATCTAACTCTATAGCGTATAGACTAATATTTCTAAACGTTGCTTCTCGTCTAGATTTCTCAATTATTTCGGACATCTCATAAGCCTTGGATATTCCATCTACGTTAATTAGAATTATGGTTGCCACACTGTCTTTCAGAATTTTAAGTTGCTTATTCGCTTTTTCAAATGCATTACCAAAACCATTCTTTAGACTTGTCGTTGCCTTTATTTCAATAGCCACCATCTCCTTTGCCGTCGCAAAATCTGGAGTCCTCCGATTTTGTGGGCTCACAATCCTCGGAAAATGACGAAGTTTTATATTTAATACACTTTCTATTCTTTCTGCAGATGAGCTTTCTTGGTTACTCGGTTTTTCGTGTTCATTAAAGACAAATTCTGAGATATCGTATTTTATAAGTTTATGCAATTCCCTTCGATTCAGGTTTTTGAAATTTCTCGGCATAGTAGTTCCTTATTAGTTTTCGACGAGCATTAAATCAAAGAAAGAGATTTTTACAAGCATAAACGAAAAATAACAGATAAGAAGAAGATCCTTACGCTAGAAAAAAATGACACTTCATATTATAAAAGTGTCATTTCTGCAATTTTGGACATGTTTTACAGATATAGTGGCGTACAGATTTGCATTTTATTTAGCGAGCTACCGCCCCTTGGGACGCGGAAGGACGCGTTAGCGAGCTACACAACGAACAGTCAACCCACCACGGGTACCAAGACCAGTGCCACCAGCGTAACCCATACCTTCCATCAAGCCATAATAATGTGGGGCGCCTGAGTTTACACGTGACGAATGATAATACGCATCCCTACCCCTACTAGAAAAACCACTACCATTATAAATAAGACTCCCACCAAGGGCATGGTTTGGTTCATATTTATCTAACCCGTACGTGGCCGCATTATCATAATACGTGTCAAGTGGTCCGAGATGGGATGTACTTGGCAATCTCCAACCTTTTGGACAGATTGAGTATGGCGCGTCTCCAGTACCGATGCTTGAAGCATTAGCGCCGGCGGTTGCAGCTCGGAAGGTATAGTAGCCGCCATAAGTGGTTAGATTTGCGGTATCAATATAGAGCATAATACTATTATTCTCAGTTTGGAAGGCTGAGGTGCTGGCAACGCTAGCTGGGAGTTCAAAGTCTGCCGCGACATCCGAGTCTGAAGGATGGAGAGTGGTTCCAGCGATTCGGAGGTTTTGAGTCATCCAACAGTCACCACCTGCGAGTTTTACTACAGTATACGTACTATTATCGCGTGGGTCGGCGAGAGTGTTGCTTTCGTGTACAGCGGAGTCACTACAAATCTTATGCGTCATTTGTTGCATGATTGTAAGGTCGCTAAGGGTTGGAGTTCTAGAAGGGTGAGCAACGGCGGTAACTACAACAGTTTTCGAGTAGGCACCTGAAGGAAGAGAGCTATCAATTTTAGTACCAATAGTTATTGTAGTAACTTTCTCAGCTGCAGTTGGGGTGAGACTGATGTCTTTAATCTTTGCGTGATTTGCGAGAGCTGGAACGGCACTGAAGTTTGTAGCATCGGTTGAGTAGCCCCATTTGTTTGCGGCCATGGTTGAGCTAGTTACAGTTGAGCTGAAGTCTGATGCGATAGTAGATTCAGAAACAAGGCTAGTCATGGAAGTGGAACTGTCTTCTGATGAAAAATAGAGCTCATAGCCACCAGTGCTATTCGTGTCTACAGTAGCAACAATGGAACCGGAATCAAAAACGCCAGCAGAGGTTGGAGTAATACTAAAATCTAGAGCACTTTTATCAAGAGAAAGAGAAATAACTGGGTCAATGATAGCTGTAACATTAAGTGTTTTTTCGGCAGCATTGGATTTTATGACTGGAGCAAAAAGAAGGATCGCTGAAGCAGCAACAAGAAGCGAGCCTGAGAAGATGGCGAGGTTTGAGGTTTTATTTAGCTTCTTGTTTAGTTCTGTCATTCTTATCCTAATTAACGCGCTACACAACGAACTGGAAAGCCGGCGCCCTTACCGTAGTAGTCTTGCGGATTGACATATGAAGAGTTGAACATGAGATTGTATGCGCGGACCTGGGAATCTGCAGTAGAGGACCAGAAGGACCCGCTGGAACCCTGAACGTTCATGGCGCTACTGCCGTAACCGTAGAGGCCGGCGCGGAGAAAATTGAGTGGTGAGGTTATCATGTTAGCGGCACTGGCACCGTATTTTGTAGTTAGGAGATAGTAAAAACTCTTATTATCTGTTGTACCAAGTGGAAGCATCCAGCCCTTAGGGCAAATAGAGTCGGTTGCACTACCCGAAGTCATGACATAAGTACCACTTCCCGCGGTTGCGGCGTACCAGTTGTAATAAGTGCCAGCTTTTTCCCAATTATATTCGGTAGTTGAGGCGGTTGGAGTACTGGACTTTGTAATGCCACCTTGGTAATATCTATCCGAAGCGATTGGGTAGTATGAATAGGCGGCAGAAGATGCTGTAGAATTAGATTTTGGCCAGGTAGTGGAGGTTGGTACTTCGGTTAAAGTTGAGTTTTCTGGGGTCCAGGATGCTTTACTATTAAGGTCCGTCTTCTCATTTGTGAGAGGGGTAGTTGAATCTAGTGCGAGCTCAAGGTTTTGACTCATCCAGCAGTGACCGTCTGCAAGTTTTGAAATAAGATAATATTTTCCGTCGCGACTATCTTGAACCGAGGCGCGAGGAACAAGATCACCAAAGAAGGTCCTATCCCAGTCTATTTCCGTAGCATCCTTCGTTGGTGTATAAGTGTCAGCACAATATTGCGCAAGGTTTGGATCTTGCATGCTTGTTAAATCTACAAGTCTATTAAGGTTTGGAGTTGGGCTTGCATGAGCAATTGCCGAGAATTTCACAACCTTGCTATAGACGCCAGAATCAATCGTGTCGTCAATTTTGATACCAATATTAACCGTAGTGTTTCTTTCATTTGAAGTTGGATAGTGGTCTAGATCTTTGATTTTAGTTTGGTTAGCTAGGGTTGGAATTTTATTGAAATTGGTATTGTCTAGAGAGTATCCCCATTTGTTAACGCCCATGTTTGCAAGAGTTACGGCTGAGTTAAAGTCTGAGACGATAGTATCTGAAGCAGTAGTACTGGTCATGGCAGTAGCGTTATCTTCAGATGAGAAGTATAGCTCGTAACCACCAGTACTATTTGTGTCTACAGTAGCGATTACTGGTTTTGATTCTGAGCTACCGCCGGAAAGTGGGGAGAGAGTGAAGTTTAGAAGAGATTCGTCTGTGGTGATAGCAAGAACTGGTCTTACAATTGTTTCAACTTCGGCGCTGGATTCGGCGGCGTTGGATTTTATAGCTGGTGCGAAAGTTAAAGTAGAAATGAGGCCGAGAATTAAAAATGAAGCAAAAACGGTTGCCGAGACTATAGTTTTTCGTTGTTTATTCTTCATCGCTTTTATCTCCTGCTACTTCAAAAAAATTTTATGGCCTAATACAGTTTTATTATAATCATAAACGGTATAAAACGCAAGAAACAGCCCGAGGAGCGGACTGTTTCAATGCTTTCAAAATTATAGTTTTGAAGGTTTATTTTACGATTTCATCAACGATGCCGTATGCCTTAGCTTCTTCAGCAGACATCCAGTTGTCGCGATCCATGTCTTTTTCGACTTGGGCGAGTGATTTGCCGGTATTCTTGGCAAAAATCTCAGCAAGGCGTTTCTTCAAGAAAATGCCTTCTTTTAATGCGATTTCCTGGTCGGTGATTTTGCCTTCAGTACCAGAAGATGGTTGGTGAATCATGATACGAGAATTTGGAAGGACGAAGCGTTTGCCTTTGGCGCCACATGAAAGCAACATTGCACCCATTGAAGCTTGAAGACCAATGCCAATCGTTTGAACATCTGGTTCAATAAAGTTCATCGTATCGATAATTGCGAGGCCATCATAAACTGAACCGCCAGGAGAATTAATGTAAAGTTTAATATCTTTCTTTGGGTCTTCATGCGCGAGAAAGAGAAGCTGTGCAACTACGAGATTTGCAGTGTGTGAATTCACATCTTCGCCAAGAAAGATGATGCGATCTTTCAAAAGACGCGAATAAATGTCGTAGGCGCGCTCGCCTTTATTTGTCTCTTCGATTACGTTTGGAACGAGATAATCGTTGGTAGTTTTTTCCATATTTTCCTTTCTACTTATTTACCGTTTCAATCTTTTCACTATTACTATTCATTGAATCCATCATGCGATTGGTTTGGATAATATTTGCATTATATTTATTAACCAAATTGTTATATTCCGAAATTTTTGCGTTCAAATTTTTGTAGCTTTTATCGATTTCATTGGCTTCGTTTTGAAGCTGCTTGCCTTCATTTAACGCCGCTTGATATGAACTGTAATTTCCACTATTAACGCGACTATTATAATTCAAGATTTTCGCATTCAAGTTTTCAGTCTTTTTTGCTAAGTTGTCCGATTCGCTCGTGATGTAAGTTTTTAATTCTTCCATCTTTTTTGTGAGCGTTTTTAATTCTTCTTCAAGTTCTTTAAATTTCTTGTTGTATTTTTCGTAGAACTCAACGATTTTATCCTGATTCTTAAAATACTTTTCGTAATGTTTTTCAAGCTTTTCGGAAAGCTCTTTTATTTCAGTACCAAGGCGCGAATGAAGCTCGTCGTAGAATTCTTTTTCATCATACAAACTCATCGCTTTTCTAAGTTCGTTGTCTTCCGGAAGTGTGTCATAAAAACTTTTTAGCTCATCCTTCAAGGAGCCCTGTTCCCAGAACGGCAAACGTGCATAGACTGAATGTAAAAGTTCGTGCGCTGTGGTTGATTCTTTAACACCGGCGAGTTCTTTATCTTCAATATCATAAAGATAAATGTGGTCTTCGCCTTTGTTGTAACAACCAAGCACGTAAAGTTCTTTATCGTGCGAATTACATTTTTCGTTGAAGTTGGTTTTTTCTTCAAGCGTTGGCGCGGAGGCATAGAGCGTGCGTTTTCCAAGGTCGGTTAAATCCAAGTCTCCGATAATTATGCTCATTTCGGAACTTGGCGTATATAAGCTAGATTTAATAATGTCATAGCCACCAACGCAATTAAAAATCGCGAAGGCCGAGAGCGTTAGAACGGCGCCAATCACAGCACTTTTTGGGAATGGTGACTTAGTTTTTGCCATTATTTTTCTTTCTTTTCAACCTTGATTTTAACACTTTTATCTTTGCCAAGATATGCCTCAATAATCTCGCCTTTTTTCACTTCTTCGGTGATGATTGCATCAGACAAAACTGATTCGAGATTATCTTCAATTGCGCGGCGAAGTGGACGAGCACCATTCTTTGGATCGTAGCCTTTTTCGATTAAGAATGCTTTTAATTCTGGCGTGAGCTTCAAGCCAATTGATTTTTCAGCCAAGCGCTTTTTAAGATTTTCAATCAAATTATCAAAGATTCTTTCAACTTGTTTTCTAGTCAAAGCATGGAAGACTTCAATTGCGTCGAGACGGTTAATTAGTTCTGGACGCATTGTATTTTTTAGAGCATGCATTGCAGCATTTTTACTGGCTTCATATTCTTCGTCTAGTTTTTTCTCATCATTTTTGTTGCGAACCGCGAAACCTAGTTCCTGGTCGTCATACATTTCAGAAGCGCCGAGGTTTGAAGTAAGAATCACAACTGTGTTATTAAACTTTACTTTGTTGCCCTGGCCATCAGTCAAAATGCCGTCTTCAAGAATTTGAAGGAGCATATTAAAGACGTCCGGGTGTGCCTTTTCAATTTCATCAAAGAGCACGACAGAATATGGGTGACGACGAACTGCTTCAGTGAGTTTTCCACCATCATCATAACCAACATATCCAGCTGGCGCACCGACGAGACGAGAAACGTTGTGTTTTTCGCCAAATTCGGACATATCGATTTTAATAAGCGCATTGTCGCCGCCAAAAACTTCACGCGCAATCACGCGAGCAAGCTCGGTTTTACCAACGCCGGTTGGACCCATAAAGAGGAATGAACCGATTGGACGATGTGGATCAGAAATGCCTGAACGTCCGCGGCGAATTGCTTTCGAGACAGCCGCCACAGCTTCGTCTTGACCGATGATTTCCTCTTTCAAACGGTCTTCGAGATTCATAAGCAAAGTCTTTTCGGAACCATGAACTTTTGAAACTGGAATGCCAGTTTTAAGTGAAATTGCAGTAGCAAGGTCATCTTCTTTGAGCTTTGGATTTTCAAGATTTTTAGCGCCGGCCTTTTCAAGTTTTTGAACTTCTTTTTCAAGCTGAGCGATGCGAGTTTTATACATTGCAGCTTTTTCAAAGTCTTCAGCGTCGGCTGCCTCCTCAACTTTGTCTTCAAGCGTCTTAATTTCAACTTTCAATTTCTTGTATTTTCCGCCACCTTTTTTATCTGATGAAACTTTGGCAATTGCACAAGCTTCGTCAATCACGTCGATGACTTTGTCTGGCATGAAGCGGTCATTAATGTAACGGCCAGCCATGTTGATTGCGGTTTCAAGAATTGAATCTGGGATAATTACGCCGTGATGTTTTTCGTAATGAGCCTTTACGCCTTTTAAGATTTTCAGAGCAACAGCTGGGCTTGGTTCATCAACTTGGACAATTTGGAAACGACGAGAAAGAGCTTTGTCTTTTTCAATTGACTTGCGGTATTCATCCATGGTGGTTGCGCCAATAAGGCGGATTTGACCACGCGCGAGAGCTGGTTTTAGAATATTTGCGGCATCCATTGAGCCTTCACCAGAACCTGCGCCAGTAAGTAAATGAATCTCATCGATGAAGAGAATGAGATTTTTGTCGCTCATTGCTTCGTCAATAATACCTTTAATTCTCTCCTCAAATTCACCACGGAATTTAGTGCCGGCCACGACTGAGCTAAGGTCAACTTGATAAATGCGTTTACCAATTAGGCTGCCTGGAACTTCATCTTTAGCAATGCGAGTGGCGAGACCTTCAACAATGGCAGTTTTACCAACACCGGCTTCACCAATCAAAACTGGGTTTGATTTGGTGCGGCGACAAAGGACCGTTACGACGCGTTCAATTTCGCGGTCGCGACCAATCACAGTATCGAGTTTGCCGTCCTGAGCCATTTGAGTCAAATCTTGGCCATAGCGTTTGAGCCACTTTAATGGATTTTTACGCTTAAATTCGGCTTTTCTCTCTTCAATTTTTGAGTCTTCAGCTTGATGATCGATTAGGTCTTCAATATTATGAGCGAGACCATCAAGATCTACGCCAAGTTTTTCAAGAATCAAGCTAGCACGTGAATTCGGTTGAGAAATGAGCGAGTATAAAATATGCTCGGTGCCAATCAGTTTCATTCCCTGCTCACGCACGATTTTGTTTGCCATGCGCAAAGTCAAAACTGCAGCTTCAGAAAGTGACATCATCGCCATCGCGCTGCCATTAACGTCAGTTGCTTCGCCGCCAAGGGCTTTTTCAACTTGGTCTAAAGTGATTCCTTCATCCAAAAGTAAGTGGGCACCCGTGCTTACGTCTTGCGCAAGGATGCCAAGAAGAAGATGCTCTGTGCTGACATATCCTTTATTATAGCGTTTAGCATAATAATCGGATTTTTGGAGGGCAATACGAGCATTCTCCGTTAAATTATTCATAATTTCAGTCCAGTCGTCTTGCATATATCTATATTAGCACAAAAATTAGCACTTGACAATGTAGAGTGCTAATTTTTCTTTTTTGACCAGATTTTGATTATTCTTCGTCGTCTTTTACAACAGCGATGTGAGCTTCGTCAAGTTGATAACCATCAACTGGGGTTGGTGAGCCCATCATGAGATCTACGCCAGAACCGTTCTTAGGGAAGGCGACGATATCACGAATGTTTTTAGCATCAGTTAAGACCATGAAGATACGCTCAATACCGAAGGCGCAACCAGCGTGTGGTGGAGCACCAAATTTGAAAGCATTAAGCATGCCGCTGAAGCGAGCTTCAACGTATTCTTTATCAAAGCCGAGGATATCGAAGACTTTATACATGATTTCTGGGTTGTGATTGCGGACGGCGCCAGAACAGATTTCATAGCCGTTCATGACCATGTCATATTGATCTGCAACGATAGCCAATTTTTCTTCGTTGGTTTTAGCAGATTCAAGTGCAGCCATGCCGCCTTTTGGCATTGAGAATGGGTTGTGGCCGAAGTCAAGTTTCTTGTTCTTATCGTCCCATTCATAGAATGGAAAATCAACAATCCAACAGAGCGCAACTTCGTTGTCGTCCTTAATATCAAAGTGGTCTGCGAAGGCGATACGGAGTTGACCTAGGACTTTGTTAACTTTGTCACGGTCGTCAGCGCCGAAGAAGACAGCATCACCGTCTTCTGCACCAGTTAACTCTTTGATTTTTGCGAGTTCTTCTGGTTTCAAGAATTTAGCGATTGGGCTTTTTTCTTCGCCATTCTCGTAAATGATGTAAGCGAGACCGCCAGCGCCAAGTTTTCTAGCTTGTTCAGTAAAGTTATCAATTTGTGAACGAGTGAGTGATGAACCATTCTTAACACAGATTGCCTTGACGCATGGGCTTTGGAAGACCTTAAAGTCGGTATCTTTCAAAGCTTCGGTAAGGTCGATAAGTTCCATACCATAGCGAAGATCTGGCTTATCTACACCATAAGAGTTCATAGCAACTTCGTATGGAATGCGTGGGATTAGTTCGTCAGATTCAGTGAGATATTTCTTTGCAAGTTCTGATTTTAGAACGAGTTTCTTGTTTGAGAACTCGGTTGCAAGTTTCTTGATTAATGGCTCCATGGTTTTGCGGATAGTTTCACCATCTTCAACAAAGGCCATTTCCATATCAAGTTGATAGAAGTCACCGTAAAGACGGTCTGCACGAGGGTCTTCATCACGGAAACATGGTGCGAGTTGGAAATAACGTGGGATGCCACCAACCATCAAAAGCTGCTTGAATTGTTGTGGAGCTTGTGGGAGTGCGTAGAACTGACCTGGGTGAAGGCGGCTTGGAATAAGGAAGTCGCGTGCACCTTCTGGTGAGCTGTTTGCGAGAATTGGAGTAGTGACTTCAATGAAGTCTTTTTCGTACATGTAGTTTCTAAGGAAACGATAAAAATCTGAGCGACGGCGCATCATTTTTTGCATGTATGGGCGACGCAAATCAAGATAACGATACTTAAGGCGAAGGTCCTCGTTTGATTCTGGACCATCGTCATGAGTATTGATTGGGAGAGCTTCAGAGCGGTTCAAAAGATTGAGAGAGTCAACGACGAGTTCGATTTCGCCGGTTTCAATGTTTGGATTTTTGAGTTCAGGAGCACGTTCGCGAATGCTACCGGTTGCGGCAAGCACATATTCGTCACGGACGGTTTCTGCAAGTTTAAATGCCTCAGCTGTATCTGGAGTGACTACGAGCTGGATTACGCCTTTTTCATCACGAAGGTCGATAAAAATCAAACCACCATGGTCACGACGTGAGTTGACCCAGCCTTTTACCTCGACTGATTGGCCAACTTTTGATTTTAAGTCTAGTGATAGTTCTCTCATATTTTTTCTCTCAATTTATAACCACTATATTATACTACAAAAATCCCCTCTTATAAAGGGGGGATTTAAGCTCGAATTAGTATTCGATGAACTCTTGCCATGGGGCAGGAGGAAGTGTCGACTTCTTGCGTGATGAATCACGTTTAAGTCTACGCATATTAAAGTTAAACTCCTATTTAATCTCGTTGTTCGCGACTGTCATTTCAGACATACGCTCAAGCCCACCACATGTTGAGTAGTTTTCTTTTTATCCATTAGAACCAATCGACCTAGACAAAAGTTTACTCTGGGAAATGAACAACGTTTCTTCATTATATCAAATTTTGACCAAAAATTCAAGTCTTGGGCGGTTTTGAAGCGTTTTCACCCCTGTTAGCAAAATTATTTTGCAGCTCTCAAAGCAGCGTTAATGCGGGCGCGGAATGAGGCCTTAAATTCGGATTCATTGACGGTTGTGAACTCAAATTCTTCACCATTGATGCGGATGAATGGAGTAGCGGTTAGACCAGCTTTCTTAGCGAGTTTGCGGTCATAGTTAATCTTATCTTTGATAGCTTGAGATGAAAGATCGCTACGGAATTTAGCGAGGTCACCCTTACCATCTGAAGCTTGATTGAAATATTTATCCAGCAAATCATCACGCTCTGTTCCCGTAGTATCTTCCCATTCGCTTTGGTTCTTAAAGAGAATCATTGAATATTCATCCCAGTAGCCCTGGAGACCAGCAGCCTCAGCAGCAGAAGCAGCGGCGGTGCCGTTTGCGTGATAGCTCAAGACAAAGGGACGGAAAATGAAGCTAACTTGGTCGCCATATTCCAAGATTACGTCGTGCATATATGGATATGCGACAGCGCAAGCTGGACATTGATAATCAGCGTATTCAATAATTTTAACTTTGGCGTCTTTATTACCAATTAAGTGGTCTTCAATTTGGCCATTTTTATCGCTAGCTGCGACGAAATTTCGCTCAATTTCATTTGTTATTGAATCTGAATCGCCTTTTTTCGAGAAATAAGCATACCCAGCGAGGCCACAAATGGCAAGGACAAGAACCGTAATAATAATACCGGCAGTTTTTTTCATTTTCCTCCTAGTTTTGTTATAATGTTTATTATACAACATTTTATGCGAGTGGGCGAAAAATCGGAGGTAAGATGAAAAAACTCAAGCAGATTTGGCGCGGCTTCATGACTTGGCTCGCAAAAAAGCTCGGACCGAAATTTGATAAATATCGTAAGGATGAAAATGAGATTCCAGAAATCTATCTGCCAGAAACGACAGAGGATTTGGTTTGGGCGCTGAAAAAGTTGCCAGAAAATGTACTTTCCAAGGCGGACCGCGACAGGTTAATGTCGGCGATGAGTTTTCCAGATAAAAAAGTGCGCGATATTATGCTTCCGCGTGAGAAGGTGAATTTCGTGCATGTGAATGATTTTATGGGGCCAATTACGCTCGATAAATTATATCAATCTGGGTTTGATTATTTCCCTGTGCTTGACGTAAATGGCAGTATTGCTGGGATTATTCATACAGCGTCTTTGAATTCGCTTGAGATTAAAGAGACCGACCGCGCGGCATCGTATGTCGATAAAGAGGTTTACTATTTACGCGACAATTACACTTTGAATGAGGCACTGGCGGCATTCTTTAGAACGAAGTCATTTTATTTCATCGTCGTAAACAGCAACTCGCAGATTGTAGGGATTTTAACTGTAAAAATGTTGATTGAGAAATTACTAAGTACCGTAGACGAAGACGATTTTTCAGCCGACAAAGACATGTTGGCAGTTGCTAAAAGATAAGATTTTTAGAGGGTTGGGATGATTACAAAATTTAAGAAACGTAGAATTATAGCAAGTCTGGTGGCGATTTTGTCCACTTTGGCGCTGGTTTTCTTAAATCCAGCATCTTATACGATGATTTTTCAGCCGGACGACACGAAGGCTGAGACAAGCAATTCGGGCGAGTCGGATGATGGTGGCTCCGAAAATGGTGGCGAGTCGGGCGAGAGCGGCGGCGAGAGTGGCAGCGCGACAGTCTCCGACCCGAACGACAAGAGACCGCTAGCAACAGACGTTCTTGGCAAGCTTGAAGTAAAAGGTCGTGCGCCAAAAACTGGGTATGCGCGCAGTGAGTTTTATGATTCTTGGCCGATTGAGAACGGCTGTAATTTAAGGCAGAGGATTTTGAAGCGTGACTTCGGCGACACGGCAGTTTTGGATGAGAAAAATAATTGCACTGTGATTTCTGGTAGTTTTTATGAGCCATACACTGGGCAATTCATAACATTTACGGAGCGCACACAAATTTCAAAGGGTGTGCAAATTGACCATGTGGTAGCGCTTTCGGATGCTTGGCAAAAAGGTGCACAATATAAGACAAAAGACGAACGTTTCGCGATGGCGACAGACCCACTGAATTTGATTGCGGTAGATTCGAGTGCAAACCAGCAAAAATCTGATGGCGATGCGGCAACTTGGCTACCAAAAAATAAGAGCTTCCGTTGCCAATATGTAGCGAGACAAATTTCAGTGAAATACAAATATACGCTCTGGGTGACGCAGGCCGAGAAGGATGCGATGGTTAATATCTTAAAAAACTGCCCGGATGAGCGGGCAGTTGGGGTTGAAATCTAACTATTTTTTATGAGCAGCTTGGAATAGTTGCAAGACTGCAATTTTTTCATCTCGGTCTTCGATGATACGAACGTTTGGCTGGCCATCGATTAGTTTTTGTTCCGCAAAGCATACTTCAACTGGTTGAGTTGTCGTCATTAAGAAGACATAGGTTTTTTCACCTTGCTCTAAAGTTGAGAAGGCAAAATACTCCTTGCCGTTACTTAATGTCACTGATTCACCTTGATTAATTAATCCTTCCATAATTCCCTTTCTTTACATTTGTTGAACTTCTTCAATTGTGAGGTTGCGGCCAATCCATGCACTAACGATAGCATCGTCCGTAGATACCCCGGCGTGATCAAGACCTTTTTCCTCTAATAATTTTTCTGCTTTAGCATAGAAACTTTCTTCCGAGTCGCCTTTTATTCTATCGATGAGACCATACATACCAGGAATTGTCATCTTTACATTCTCTTTCTTCTTATATAATGCTGCAAGAGCACCAGCAAGAAGACCGGCACCGGCTACCATCGCTGCACGCGCTAAAGCGTCTGACAATGAGAACTTAGTTTCTGTATAGTTAGTAACTTGTTCACCAATATTCACGTTTGCGGTTGTAACTTTTTCAGAAGAGAGATTTTCAATATAATATTCTTTACCATCTGAGCCGACTACAGTTGAGCCTTTTGCGAGAAGATTTCCGTTATCGTCCACGAGTCGGACAGTAACAGTCTCGCCGTTTTTATTCTGGAAGCTAACCTCCCCAGTAAAGTCACGAACTGCACCATCAAAGCGGTCTTTGCCGTCTACTCTGATTTTATCTTCTAAGTCCATCTTAGAGACTTCATCTTCTGCGGTCTTATGTATAATGTCATCTGCTAACATCCAGCCAGCAGTTGGTCCATCAATATGCATAAACAAGTGGAGCTCTTCTTTTGGAACATTAGCTTTAGTTGAGGCTTCCTCAAGGAAGTCGCCAAGAGACATACCTTCTTTAAAGGCTACATCGACGATTCTACCATCTTTAGTAACGGCACTGAAATAATTTGCTGTATATTCACCAGCTTGGCGAAGACCTTCACCGACCGTGCCTTTAATGCCGTCATGCCACATACTATCCGATGAGCGATAATAATCGACACCTTCTGGAATATTAATCTTATCACCAGTTTCAATCGTAAAGAAAGTATCTTGCATCCTTTCAAGCGATTCTTCCGTTAATTCCTCGTCTGAAACGGTGGTTTGGTGTTCTTGAGACAATTCAAAGTCGGCGTTTTCTGATTCACTGTAATCTACAGTGCGGACTGTTTCACGAGATGAGGCGTAAACTTCTTGGCCTGGAGTTGGAAACAGAACTAACGCGGTGACTGCGGCAGTAGCAAGAGCCGTACCAACGATGACAGCTGGAGCTGCATTTCTAATGCGCCTAATAACCTTAAAATACTTTTCCTTTTGAGTGTCACGTTCGTGTTTTTCTGGTTTTTCAATTGGTTGCCTCGGTTCTTCGGTTGGTTTGTCAATCGGTTCTTCAATAGGCTCCTCGGTCGGTTCTTCTGGCGGAAGTTCTGGTTTTTCGATTGGCGTGCGAAGTATGTAATTCTTTGCCGCATCATAAATCACACGGGCTGAAACATATTCGCCGCTTGGGAGTTTAAATTCTGACTTACCAGAGAATAAGAAAATACCTTTAGCTTCTTTCGTTGTTTCTGGAGATGTAATTCTAGTGTGGCTATAGACTGCGCCGTTTCTCTGTTTTATTTGTTCAGAAGTCTTTATAATATTTGCTCGTTCAGTAGCCTCCATAAGCTCGTCCATGAACTCTTCTGAGGTTTCGAAGGTTTTTTCTGGAGAGATTCTAACAACTTGAGTTCCCTCTGGTTGCGCATCTATATAACTTTTAATTGCATCAACGACAGATTCTTTTTCAACATATTCTCCATTTTCAATCTTTAAACCATTCTTATTCTTGCCAAGTAAGAAATTTGTAGAACGCCTAGTTTCGCCGTCGATTGTAACCTCGGGTTTTATGGCTTGGTTATTTGCGTTATCACGTATATTGTAGTTGGTTAATTCAACCTTTGGCGATTCTTCAATTACTGAAACGTCTAATGGTTTTTCAGAAAATTCTGGAGCATCAGACATGTCCCATTTTGACGAGCCTTCTTGATTGTTTTCTTGGCTTTTTAGAGATTCACCGTTCATTTTTATTCCTTGTTCTTTTCTTGCATTTCTTTTTCAATTTTAGCGCGAACTGTGTAAAGAATCCTTCTTTCGTATCAGGGTTATGCTTTTCCTTATCTTTATTGTACCACAGAAGTGCCCCAATAAAAAATCCCGCTTTAATGCGGGATTTTATTAACCGTTGTGTTTGCGTTTTGCGCTGTGCTTGTGGTTGTTATTGCGACCAAGTTTTGCAACGACAACTTTAGCTTTCAAATTCTTTGATTTAGACATATTATTCCTTTATTTGCTATATTCTAACATATTTCCCCAATATTTTAAAGGGTATTAGCGACTATTTTGAAACGTTGAATTTGAATTCAACCACGTCGCCGTCTTGCATAATGTAAGTCTTGCCTTCAGTGCGGAGTTTGCCAGCGGCTTTGACGGCTTGTTCGGAGCCGAGCTCTTTAAGATCGTTGTAGTTACAAATGTTTGCAGCGATGAAACCACGTTCAAAATCGGTATGAATGGTGCCGGCAGCTTCTGGAGCGGTAGCGCCTTGCTTAATTGTCCAAGCGCGGCATTCTTTTTTGCCTGCAGTGAGGAAGGATTGGAGGCCGAGAGTTTTATAAGCGGCTTTAATTAGCTCGCCTAAAGCATCATCTTTTACTCCATAGCTTTCGAGAAATTCTTTGCGTTCACTGCGATCCATGCCAGACATTTCTTCTTCAAGCTTTGCGTTAACGAAAATTGCAGAGCTTGGCGCGACCATATCGCGAAGTTTTGCTTGAAGATCGGAATCGGTGAGACCGTTCTCATCGACATTAAACATGTAGATGACTGGTTTTTCGGTGAGATACGGGATATTTTCGTCGGCTGGGTCTTTTTTGCGTTTAGCATCAACTTTGGCTTTAGTTTCTTCATCGGCAAGTTGGAGCTCGAGGTCGATAATATCAATGTCGTCTTTTGCTTGGGCTAAAATGTCGGTTTCAACTTTTTGGTCTGCACGGACGATGTCGTCATTCACGAAGGCGCGAACAACATGACAGATAGCTTGACATTCGCGGATGTGGGCGAGGAATTTATTGCCAAGACCTTCACCCTTTGAAGCACCCGCAACGAGGCCTGCAATATCTACAAATTCGACTGTAGCAGGAACAACTTTTTCGGTTTCATACATTTTTGCGAGGACGTCGAGACGTTCATCTGGAACTGGAACAATGCCAACGTTTGGTTCGATGGTAGCAAAAGGATAGTTCGCGGCAAGAGCGCCAGCGTTCGTAAGAGCATTAAATAAGGTTGACTTTCCGACATTTGGAAGGCCAACAATTCCGATCTTTAAATTCATAACCAACCTGTGATATCTATTATTGTTGGTATTATTATAACATATTTTGGTGTATAATAAAGGTATGAAGATATTTTTAGCGGCATCGAGTAGTTTCTGGGATAGACTGCCGGAAGTGAAGAAGAAACTGGAGAATCTTGGCCATGAGGTAATGCTTCCTTCTACCATTGATGACCCAGAATTGGAAGAAAAAACTTGGCAAGAAAGTGATGAGGCGCACGTAAAATTGATTCGAAAACTTTTTCAGGATAGTGAGGAAAGAGTTGGTAAATGGTGCGATGCTTTTTATTTATTGAATTATGATAAACATAATATTTCGGGTTACGTTGGTGGTGCAGCTTTGATAGAATTATATATTGCACATCGTGAACGGAAGAAGATTTTTATTGAAAATGATGTTTTTCCTGGACCAATGTATGACGAAATAATGGGTTTTGGCCCAGTTTTTGTGCATGGCGATTTGAGTAAAATAAAATAAAAAAATAGGTTGGTTTTAAATGAAGCAAGAAAAAAGTTGTGGATGCATTATTTTGAAGGATGGAAACGTGCTGGTTATTGGCGCACACGACCAGAACGGCGTTTTGTATTGGTCGTTTCCAAAGGGGCACAAGGAGCCAGGTGAGACCGACATTGAGACTGCGCTTCGTGAGACAAAAGAAGAGGTTGGGCTAGACGTAAGAATCGTTGACGACGAGCCGCTTAGGACTTGGCATTTAGTTCACAATGGAACCGTGAATAAGGAAGTTGTGCTTTTTATTTCCGAGGCGACGAGTGATAAAGTTATTCCTCAGGAAGGTGAAGTTGAGGTAGCGAAGTGGGTGAAAGTTAGCGAAGCCGAAGGCTATTTTGATGAGTATTATAGCGGGGTTTGGGGCGAGTTTTTAGAAAGATATCAAGGTTAGGCTGCCCGGATAAGCGTAACCTTGATTTTTTGAGCGTTTTGTGGTATAATATAAGAATAGTAACAATTCGTTTGTAGTTCTTTTTAGGAAGGGAGGAAAAGATGTTTGGGGTTAAGAAAGAGATTGATCTGGACGAAGCTCGGCATCAGGTGGAAATAGAAACGATGCGCGGAGAGCTGCTGGCAAAATATTCGCAAGAGTACTTTGCGGCATGCGAGAAGGACTTCGAAGATCTCGCAACATTCTTTGCGGAGGCAATGTCTGGCGGAAAGTCGGTCGATGATGCAATCATCAACAAACTTACGCAAGAGGAGCCGGACGTCGCGTACGAAAAGTGCGTTGCAAAGTCCGAACGAGCTCGCAATATGAGCGAAAGCGACCTCCGACAAGAATACGCAAGAGAATTTAATCGGTGGAAGCCGATAAACTCTTGCCTCTAAGCAAAAAACTGAATAATGTTACTAGGGCTCAGCAAAAAATGCTGGGCCTTTTCCCTGCCCAAATTTTTTCAAAAGATAGCTAAAAATCAAAATTCAAAAAGACGTAATTATCCATTTTATATGCCAGGCTTTTGTCAATGGCGGCCTTGGCGAGTTTGCAAACTTTGGAGATACGTTGACCGTCATAGAGCGGGTCGATGTTTCGGATTTTAACTTTTTGATGAACGTAGTATACACCTTTTGGCTTGGTCAACGAAACGTTGACTTTCTTAGCTTTGCGCCAGGCATTGAAGACGTCCTTATATTTTGATTTTTCAATGATTTCAATAATTTCCGATTCTTTTAAGTCATAAAGCATGTTAATCGTAATGAGGCCGTCGTCCTTCATTTTCTTAAGCACGTCAGCAATGAATTGCATTGAAAAACGGTCCGCGTCACAGCGATAAAAGACCGCCATTTTACTAGTTACCCTCGTGAATTTACGGGCGATGGCTTTGGTTTTAAATCCAAGTTCTGGCTCACCAAACTCGTTCTTCTGGATTTCAATATCGTCATAAATTTCCTTTACTTCGTCTAGTGTCAACAATTTATAATCAAACAACGCGTTTGAAAGCGAATACTCCAAACGGTCCGCGGAAAGTTTTGGCAGGTCGTTGTCGGCAATCGGGTAGATGTGATAGTTGTCAATTTCAGACAAATTAATTCCCTCTTTTTTAAGCAAATTCATTACATCACCAGATTTTTTAATAAATTCGGAAGTCAGATTTTCGGTTGATTCTTGGTTGATATAGTCGCCATTTAAGAAGTCTACACAATGTTTAAATGCAGGCGTAGAAATGTCATGAAAAAGCCCAGCGAGAGTCTGCTTTTTGTCATGGGTAAAATGCCAAATAATCAGCGTGACGGCGATTGAATGATCGAGGCTAGAATAAAAAGTGTCGTTCTTAAAAAGGTCGGAATAAATTGTGCCACAAGAAACGCTGATATGCTTTTGGGTTTGGAGTTCGCGAGTATTGATATATGGAGTGAGCCAATCCGGGAAGTCCGCGCAAAGAGTTCTGAAATAGTCGGTCGTATCTGCAATTTTCATAGTTATATTATACAATATAGGTATGAAAACACTGAGTTTATTTGATGGGGCGGTTGAAGTTGGAATTTCGGATTTTGATGACGGAAATATGCGCTATTTTGCTGGCGTGAATGAAGAAGTAGACGTGATTTCAGCTCAGGAAAAACTAAGTGAGGCGATTGGGCTCGCAGGCGAAAAAGTTGCGCGACTAAACGTAGTCTATACGGAAGATATGTTTGTTAAGTTTAGTGCGCTTAGCAGCGAAAAATTAGCGGAATATAGTGTCAAAAATTCTGAATGGAAAATTTCGGCGGCGGACGGACTTATCACATACGAAAAAGAAGTCGGGATTTTGCTGCCACTCGCAGATTGTTTAGGACTAGTGATTTATGATACCAAGCAAAAGATTTTAGGTTTGCTTCATGCCGGTAGGCACACGGTTGAGCAGATGGGCGCAAAGAAATTTGTTAAATATTTTATTTCAGATTTTAAGAGCGAGCCGAAGGATTTAAAGGCTTGGTTTTCGCCATGCGCACAGAGCTACCAGATCTATGCGCTTGATAACAAAAAGTTGCCAGATGCCGTTTTTGAACAACTAGTTTCGACGGGAGTTTTAGCGGAAAACATCACGAATTCTGAAATTGATACGGTGACAAATGAGAAGTACCCGTCTCGCTCAAATGGCGATACTTTCTACCGCTTCGGCATCGTAGTAAAGCAAAAATAGATTTCTTTACTTTTTGGGAAAATATTGTAGAATATAAGTAGGCGCAGTTTTTGGGGCGCACTAGAACATTTTAGGGAGGTGGTAACGTGAAGCTGAAGATCGGCGACAAAGTTTACCTTCAAAAATATGAGGTGGCATATATTGATCATGAACTTGAATTGGTGCCGGCCTCGATCTTTGAGGAGATGTTTCATCTCGACGACGGGTCGAGCTATGGTTATTTCTCAATTAACGGTGCAGACGATGGACACAGATTTGCAGTTTGTTTCAAAAAACCTGAATCGGTTAAATGGTTAATGGAACAGGATTGGATAGTTGATTACAGCTATTATGAAGAGATGTCCGCACCAGTTGTTCTAAGTATTTGCTGGAAGCTTGAAACCGAGCTTCATAAAAGAGCAGATGCTTTAAAGGGAAAACCTGAAGAATACCAGAAGGCGCGCGAGGAACTAAGCAAGCTCGATCACCAAATCTGGTCTCTTCACATCATGGCTGACCACCTCGACGGAAAATTGAATTTTCAATTTCCGGCAGAAATGCCAAAGAAACCCGCAAATAAAAAAGGTTTCTTTGCACGGCTGTTTGGCCGTAGCGTCCATTAGTTGGGCGCTTTTTCTTGCATAAAAAATACCCGCGGGCTGCGCGGGTATTTTAGTTTTTATTCCATTTCTACATAATTGTTGCTGTCGACGATTCTTAAGCCCATTTCTTTTGTGGCGGCGATGATTGATTCAACTTGTTCAGTTGTGATGTCATCAAAGGTGCCAACACTGCTTTGGTAATTATCGTCATAGTAATAGTAGTCGCCGAATTTTGCGAAGTCTACCATACCGTTTGGTTGTTCAGTTGAGCGAACGAGATGGATTTTCGTGACTCTTTTCTTGTTTGCAACTGAAGCGTCCTTTTTGTAGTAAGCTACGATATCATAGCCGTCGCCACTGCGTGAGGCTTCTGTATAGAAGGCCTTGCCAGCGTGAATTTTAATCTTCCAAGCAGTGAGTTCAATGTACTCATTTTCTGGATATGTATCAGAGCTTGAGCCATTGTTGGTCGTGGTTGTAGTAGTAGTTGTTGTAGTAGTGGTGGTTGTAGTTGTGGTATTAGTTTTAGTACCAGTAGAAGTTTCACTAGTTGTGGTTGTGCCACCAGAATTATTGCCAGATTGCGTCATGCCATAAATACCAAAACCAACACCAGCAATTGCGAGAATTGCAAAGACGACAACGAGTGGAGTCATGTTGGTTGATTTTGCGGCTACTGGAGCTGCGGCTGGTTCCTCGGCAGGAGCCTCAGCTGTTTTCTCGGCTGGAGCTTCTTTGGCTTCGGTTTTTTCAGTTTTTGGAGCTTCAACGTCCTCAACTTTTGGATTAGTTTTATCCATTTTTACACCCTTGTTTATAGTTATGCTTATTTTATTATACCATAACAAGGGTGCAATGTGGATTAGCTAAGCTTACCGCGCTTCAGCTCATGCACTTCGTCGGCGCATTTTGCAACGCTTTATAAAACGAACCTTAAAATTTTTTTATTATTCATTTAGTTCATACCACTCTTTAAAATCATAATTTTCACCCTCAACAATGCCAACTGCGAGCGTATATTCCTGGCTTTTTGTGCGCATAAAATCGTCGGCACCGAGGCGCATTTTTTGAAGTTTTTTCTGGTCAATCGCCTCGGCAGCAACATCTTTGCTTTTACGATATTTCACTTCCGTAAAATAGTATTTGTCGTCCTTTTTGGAAATAATATCAATTTCGTAAAACTTGGTTTTGTAATTTTTTAGAATGATGTCATGTCGATTTGCGAGAAGATACTCGGTGATTTTTTGCTCGCCTTTAGTTCCCTTTTTGGTTGTGGTTTCGGCAGACGTGACGGCGGTTGGCACACTGGCTGGCGTGGCGGATGCGGCTGGCGCAACCTTGCCCTGCGCTAAAATTTTGGCGACTGGCGCAAAGGATTTGCGATGTTCGGGCGTTATACCAAGTTCTTCCATGGCTTTTTGGTGAGCGGCGGTGCCATAACCAACGTGTTTTTCAAAACCGTAGCCAGGATATTTTTTGGCAAGTTCAACCATGTAATTATCACGTTCAACTTTCGCGATAATTGAAGCGGCCGAGACTTCTTTAACGAGGAAGTCGGCTTTTTTCATGGTCGTGACATATTTTTCAAGCGCAGTGCCGGCAAGAAAATTGCTGATGCCATCAATAATAATTTCAGTGAAGGCAACATTTTTGGATTGAATTTCCTTTATGGCGCGACGAGTAGCAAGTTTTAAGGCTTCGCTAATTCCGAGCTCGTCAATTTCGCTGGCGGTGACCCAACCAGTAGCACAGGCTGGCGCTTTTTCGCGGATGATTTTATTAAGTTCTTCACGTTTTTTGGCTGACAACTTTTTTGAATCGTTAAGCTCAGAAATCCAAGGGTTATTCTCGCGGTCTTCCGGTAAAATACAGGCACCAATTACAAGAGGCCCAGCATAAGGCCCGCGCCCGACTTCATCAATGCCAAGAATCACACGTTTCATTAGTTTGATTATAAAATATCTGATAGAAAAACTTAATTGCTTATGCTATAATTTAAGAAGATAACTCGGGTGGAAAATGGACGAACAAGATATACAAGCCAAGCGTCGTGAAAATGAGGAAGAGTCTACTAGAAGTAGGGCTCTGATTTTGGGTTTTCCATACCTTGATACACGCGCGTTTGAAAACACGATTCCGCTCGTAACTGATGTGCTTGATAAACAAGAGATGCATACAAACCACATCATCCCAGTTCAAAAAGGTGGTGGTGAAACGCATTTCCAATTCCTAGTAACTTCCCAAACTCCACATTCTGTCATTAAAAAGATGACCGAGGAATATCAGAGTTTTGGTGAGAAATGTGATTTCTTCCTGGTTTCACAATCGGCATTTAACGTCTTCATGTTAAGGCACGATCCACCAGTTGAGGTTCATTATGACGATATTAAAATTGCAGGCGAAGGCGATTCTGAGACCTTAGTGGCAGTTTCTAAAACTTTGAATTCAGTTGGAACGGACAAGGTTTTTGACTTCTTGCTTGAGCAGGCAGACAAACTCGGCGCGTCTGATATTCACATTGAAAATTTGCGCGATGCGATTAGGATTCGTATGCGCGTTGATGGTATTTTACACCCAGTGGCAAATATTGAGCGCGACCGTTATCGCATTTTGCTTGGTGAGCTCTCATCTCGTTCAAATCTTTCAACCGCTGCAACCACGCCACAATCTGGCCACATGCAGAAAGATATTTATGCGGACGGCACGACTCACACCTTAAATATTCGTGTTGAGACAATTCCAACGATGTATGGCCAGGATGCAGTGCTTCGTTTGTTTAACTTTGATGAGAGCTTATTAAATCTTGATTTGCTTGGTCTTAGTAATTCTGAACTTAGTGCACTTCGCGAAGTAGTTTCACATCCACGTGGGTTAGTTTTGATGGTTGGTCCTACGGGTTCTGGTAAATCTACTACGCTTTATTCACTTCTTAATGCACTTAACACGACCGATAGGAAGATTATCACGCTTGAGGACCCAATTGAATATGGCATTACGGGCGTGTCTCAGATTCCGATTGATACGACAAAGGGCGATTCGTTTGGCGATGGACTTCGTTCAGTGCTTCGTCTTGACCCAGACGTAGTGATGATTGGTGAGATTCGCGATGCTGACACAGCAAAGACGGCAATTCAGGCTTCAATTACCGGCCACTTGGTGCTTTCGTCATTCCACGCTAATACAACCGCAGCAGCATTTTCAAGAATGATTGATTTGATTGGCACGAACCCAATTTTCTCAACTTCAATTCGCATGGTGATTGCACAGAGATTGGTGCGTAGATTGTCTGATTCAAAACAAGAATATGAGCCAGATGAGGCCGAGAAAAAATACGTTTTACGTGTGCTTGAAGGATTGCCACATGAGGTAATTTCAAAGGAGCTTGGATTTGAATTTAATCCAGATAGCTTCAAACTTTATAAGGCAGTGCCTGGCGGCGAAGGTGATCCATTTGGATATAAGGGCCGCGCATGTATCATGGAACAAATGATTGTGAATGAAGAAATTCAGAAATTCATTCGCGGTGATATTGAAGATATTAATACGGGACTAATTGAAAAGACTGCTCGCGGAGCAGGAATGATTACGTTAGAGCAAAAAGGCATTCTCGCAGCACTTCGCGGCGAAACTACAATTGAAGAGATTGGTAGGGTTATTTAAACAATCTTAAAATTCGTTTGGTAATTTTTGAAATTATTTTTCTGTTCACAACAAACGCATAGAAGATGGCGAGAATTGCGCCAGCAACAAGTCCGGCGAAGTTGCCAATATAATAAAGAATCGTTACAGTTACAAAACCTAAAACAGCAAGAATAATATCGGAGATACGATACTTTATTTTAACGTATTTTTTGAGATCGTAGTGACGATAAATCGTCATTGTAGTATAGGCAACGGCAGTTGAGATAACGGCTGCGTAAAGTCCGATAAACCAGACGAGTGCGAGGTCCACAACGATATTAATTACAGCAGACAAAACTGAGGTCATTGCAACTTGTTTTGTCATTTTCTTTGCAACATAAATTGCGCTGTAAATTGAAACCATGCAGTTCATTAGGACGCCAAGAATTGCGATTGGAATATACTCGTAAGCTGCACGATAGTTTTCGCCAATAATAATGTTAAAGACGAATGGCATGGCGGCAATTACGAGAATGCCTAGGCTTGAGAAAATCTTTAATGTATTGCTTGCAACACTTGAGAAGAACTCGTCGCGGTCATCATCGTCAATATGAACGGAAGCTGATTCAGTCCAAGACATCGTAAAGATGCCGAGGAAGCTACTGATGATTGATGGGAATTTGAGCGCTACAGCATAAATACCATTCGCGGCAGTACCAAGAATAGTTGAAACGATTGTGCGGTCTGATGCGTTAATCATCCACCAAGAAATGCCGTTTGGAACGAGTGGCCAAGAATACTTCAACATTTCTTTTTTAAGTTTCTTGTCGGTCTTTGCAAGTTTAAAGTAATGTGGAATTCGGAGTGCAAAAATCAAGAATAGGCTACAAATGATGTTTGCAAGCGCCATTGAAATAAGAATACTTTCGGCGCCAAAATGGAATGCGCAAATCAGTAGCAAGTTTGACGAGATAGTAGTAATACCGGAAATCACAGAAGCAATGCTATACTTCGCATTATTCCCTGTGCCACGGGCAATTTGGAGGAGAAGATTTGAAGTAGAAACAGCAACGCCGCTAATTAAAATGAGATATAAGTAGTGCCATTTAATAAAGAAGGCAGCGATGAGACATGGAATTACAAAAAGTGACAGGCGCAAGAAGGTGTTTTTAAATGACGTTTTAATAACGACAGCTTTTTTCTTCTCGTCTTTTCGAGCATCAATCAAGAAGCGGAAGGTTGCCATTTCTTGTTGGATTGTGACGACTGGGGCGAGGAGTGAAATGTAAGTTAGAAGAAGGTCAACTAGGCCATAATCCGATGTTGGGAGAAGGCGAGTATAAAGCGGCAACATAAAGAATGACAAAAATTGCGTAAAAATTTTGCCTAGCATTAGGATTGCAGTGTTTTTTACTAGCGTTTTTTGACGAGAAGCCATTACTTGTCCTCCTTCAAAGACTCATCTAGTTTTGCGAAATGTTGCTTTGAGCCAGCGCTTAGTTTGTCGGTTTTCCCGTAGTTATAAAGATAATTTTCTACATTCTTTACGTCTAGTTTTTCCATGTCTGCAATACTAATTGTTTTGCCTTTATAGTTGATATCGTTTAACATATTCGTTGTTTTCTTGCTATAGATGATTGGCAAAACTTTTTTACCAAAAACTAGACCAAGCACGACGGAATGGAATCTTGTTCCGATAATTATTTCTGACGATGCAATTTCATTTAGCGCTTCGTTAATATTGCCGCAATAATAGAATAGCTTGATATTCTCTGATTTTGCTTTTTCAAGAATTCTGTTAATTGCAATTTCGTCGCCTTCAGCTTTACAGAATGACATTAGAACTACTTCGTAATTTTGGTCAGCATAGTATCCTGCAAGTTCTAATATTTTGCTTTCGTACGACTTCTGATATTTAGACAATTCTTTTCTATTCTCAAGATTTATGACAGAAATAATGATTTTCTTCTCTGCTTTAATTTCATATTTCTTTGCGTCCAAACCAAAGATAATATCTGGTGCAACTCGGACATTCTTTAAATCTTTGAATAACTCAGCAGAATATTTTTCACGGAAACAAACATCATTTGCATTAGAAAATAGTTCTTTATGTAAATCATTGTAGTAATTATTCTTATATGGACCAAAGTTTGCGCCAAGAATAAATAGTGGCGAAGAAGTGTTATATTTTTTCTCTATATTCTCTTTTAGTTCATTCTTCGTAAGATTGTTTTCAATAAACATTGAACCGCCAAGCACAACGCTTGCATCGTATTTTCTAATGTTTTTTGTAGATGGAAGAATCTTGTTAATTATACGAGAAATAAAGCTTCTACCATGAATATTTTTCAAATGGAAGCATTTTATTTCTTTTGCTGGAGTATTAGTGTAGAAACCAATATTTGGATATCTTTTACTAATTACATTCAAAAATAAATCATCGCCCAGGTTCTTTTTTAGATACATGTTTAGAAATATTTTTTTCATATTACATATCTCCAAAAATCCATGTTTGGTATGGCAAAATTTCGTGTGCTCCCCATTTACTATATTGCAAGTAAAAGAACATGATCAAATAAGCAAACAACAATCCCTTAACGAGAAGTCTAAGATTATCTTTTTTAATATATTGTATTGAACGTGGAATCAATATAATACATGGCATTAGATAGTACAGACTAAAGCGCGAAAGGTATTGCGCAGCAGTACCAACTATCATAAAGATAATACCTGACAAAATCATGCTTTTATAAATATCGTTTGTTTCGTTTTTCTCAGACAATAACATGATTGGAATAATAGCAAGATGAAGTATAACATTGCCACTGAGCGCAATATTATCAGTTTCAATACTACCTAGCATGTAGCTATATTTATCAATCCCATTATTCATTAGCCAGTCGTTAAGGAAGAATAATACTGCAAATGAAATAACTGCAGTCAATGCAATATATATCTTTGACAGTTTTATTTTCTTGAATTTTTTAATTAGAAGTAACAGCAAATACGGCGCAACAATTAGCGCAGACGTATGGAATAGACACGCTAGAATTAGACAAACAATACCAAGTATCTTCTTCTCTTTCATTAAATATGTCATAGAAAGCAAGATAAAACTCATCGCTACCCCCTGTCTCATGCCATTTAGACTGAACGGAAGGAATAGTACGCAATAAATTAGCACCGAATACGCTAAATACTTATATTCATAAAGTTTATTTGCTTTATATATTGGGTATAGCGCAAGAAATCCTAGTACAACAAAGATAAGTCTAGCATCCCATAAAACATAAGAAAGTATTTTGAACAATGTTGCAACTAGCAACTCCATACGAAGGGTAGGTAACTCCTCCCAAGAAATTTGAGATATGGTATTATATTCTCTTATGTAGTTTTGATAATCCGTTCCAACATTAAAACGCAAGCCAACAAAGCTCAGTAGGATCAAAAATCCTGTCGTTATCAAAACCCTTTTTCTGAAAATACTTTTTTGTTTAATAGCAACATTGTTGAGGCCAAAGACTATGACAAAAACAAGAAAATATATAGCACACTCTATCATCTTGGTAACCTCGCTATCATTTTCATGACATTATTATATTTCCATATACAGTCAAAATCTGAAACCATTATGGCTTTTACTATTCTGCGGTTTTTAACCTTTTGCAATAGTGGAAGTCTATTCAAATATTCATAGAACTCTTCTGTATTAATTCCCCTCGTTAAGTCTTTGAAGGAAATTTTGCTAAGGTCATTAATAAAGTCTTGCTTCTTGTAACCATTTATTTTATTGACGTTTAATATGATATCTCTAATCATTTTTATTTGGCTATAGGCTACTTCATTTTTAAAATCAAGTCCAAGTTTTTGTGCTGCCTCAATTGCCTTAGCACTCACATAAATACGCTCTTTAATATTTCTAATAACCTGTTCGCGTTTCACGCTTTTAGTTGTTGAGTTTGGATTACTGTAATAATAATAAAGCGCATCATTAATAATTAGAATCCTTTTTGTATTTTGATGTATATCAAGATTGACCAAAAAGTCTTCACCATAAGCTATACCGTGGCTAAATGTCTTTATACCCTTTAGCGTCTTCATGCTATAGAGTTGCATACAGAGGCTATTCAATTTATAAGTAGTTAAAAGCATAGACAATACTTCATCGCTACCTAGGATTTTGTCAGACTCTCCTGATTTAAGAATTGGAACTACAATTTTATTGTTGGCACTATATTTTGCATTATATCTAATTGCATCAACATGATACTTTTTTACCTTATCAACAAGAATCTCTATCGCATTCTCTACAATATAATCATCGGAATCTACAAAGATTGCATAATCACCAGTTGCCTTCTTAATTGCTTTAGCGCGCGCAATATTTGGACCTAAATGATTTTGCGAAGAATAAATAATACGAGAATCATTTTTCTTGTATTGTTTAAGAATTTCTTTTGATGAATCATTTGAACCATCATCAACAACTAGTACTTCAATATTCTTATATGTCTGACCAAGAATACTATCAAGACATCTTTTTAGATATTTCTCCGCGTTAAAAACTGGGACAATAACACTGACCTTGATATCACCTTTTTTGATTTTAGAATTAGCAGCCATTATTCCCCCCTCTTATTCTTGCAGGAACACCAACAAGAATGCATCCACTTTCTTCGCAGCTATGTGTTACAACAGCACCAGCTCCAATTACTGTATTATCAGCAATAACAATATCGCCAATTACCGTTGCGCCATATCCAATTTCAACATTATTTCCAATCTTAGGGCATGCATAAACATTCTTGCCGTCGTTGCCAATACAGTTATTTCCGTGGAATACTACGTTATCACCAACTTCAGCATATTGGTTCACTATCACATTTGCATGGAAGATTTTTGGATTTTTACCAATCTTTCCTTGTAGCCATACATTTCTTTTTGGAGCGAGTTTATTTCTTTTTCTAGTCAAAAGCACATATTCTATTTTTTGTAGAATATTCTTTTTCTTCAGGTCTCTAAGCGCACGTTGCTTCTTAGATACTTTGATAATTTTATCAAAATATATTGATTGGTCGGCAGCTACAAATTTCTTAATACTCATATCTGCTCCTTTATTTTTTCATATATTCTCTCGCAATTACTTTGATCCTTTTTATCAAAGAACTTATCGCAGCGTTCTTTAAAATCATTGCCAGACATAGCCTTTTTAACTGATTCAACTACAGCGTTCGCATCTTCTACTACTGGACCGAAACCGTCTCTTTCATATTTGAAGTAACCTTCTTGAAGCTGTTTTTTTCTGTATTCTTTTACGTCAAATTGATAATAAATAACTGGTTTTCTGAGATATGCAAAATCAAACGCAACACTTGAATAGTCGGTAATTAACATGTCACATTTATTGAAGTATTCTTGAAGCTCTTCATTAATTGAGACTACTTTTATATTCTTAGATTTAGATTTAAATGCGCTGATATAATCTAGCATGTTAATATGCGGATAGAAATATACCTTGATATTATTCTTCTCAACATATTCAACAAATTCTTTGCCATTTATCAGCTCGTTCCAGTGTTTATAGAACTCAGTATTTTTAAAGTCTGCCACCTTAAACATATTGTTTCTATCACCACCAAGCCAGTTTCTCCATGTTGGCATAATTAGGATTGATTTGTTTTTCTGATTCTTGCTAGTGTCTTTCAAGTCATCCCACCTTGGGAAACCAGTTAGGAGAAGATTTTCTTTCTTATATCCGAACTTCTTCAAAATATAATCATATTCTCGTTTTACGCCACAGACAAAATATTTAAATTTAGTCTTATCTTGATAAATCCATTTTGAGTCATCTTTAGTAATACCATGTTGCAAGAATACACGATTCTTATATAGGCCAAATATTACATGCATAACATACCAGAAAATTGGACATGGGTTGCCGCTCTTTTGACTGCTAATATTCAGGTTTGCAGACATGTAATAAAGCCAGTGTTTTAGACTCCCGTACTTAATTGTATTGCCAAGTTTAGAAACTTTTTCATAGCCAGCAGATTCCTTTTTGATTGCATAGAAACAATAATCAAGCGGATGATTTGTGCGGACATACTTATAAAAATGATAGCCGTTATCGCGTGCTTCACCTTGCTCGGCAATAAGCCAGAGCTTACGACCTTTGATTTTGTTAATCATCCTAAATGCTAACGACGGGATTAAGAGAATCAAAAAGATAACTGGCGCGAGGATATCGCGAAGTTTAATTTGTTTCATTGCACTAACTAACCTTGCCATGCGAAACTCCTTTTTTCATTTACGGCTTTTCCGGCAATATCAATTTTTTGTAATTTCTTAGCCAATTTCTTCTCATTTGCGGTACTCATTATACCCTTCTCCTTACTGCATTAAATGCGTATCCGACAAAGTTAATTGAGCTACTTATGAGATTCAATTTTTCCTGGTTACGATACAAATGCCAGATTCTTTTAATTGCGACTAGCTTGTTTGAAGACATGGTCTTTTCGCTACGACAATACAAGGAAAGTGATTCATTAAGGCCGTCTGCTTTTTCAATTTGCTTTAAGACCTTCCACCAAGTTGCAGTATCTTCGCTTTTTACATCAGGCATCAATATTCCTTCTTTGCTGATTTTTGACATATCAAACATAACGGTGCTAGTGAAAATTGTTGTATTCTTCAAAGCATGCTTATAATCAATTGATTTTGGAATATTCACGACCGTGCCATTTGGTTTTGCCTCTGAATCGGCAAATTCATAGCCTGTGAATGAAAAGATTGAGTCATGTTTTTTCATGAAGATAAGTTGTTTCTCAAGTTTTTCTGGAAGCCAAACGTCATCGGCATCAAGGAAGGCAATAAAATCACCTTTTGCAGCCTCAATCCCGGCATTCCTAGTCTTTGCTGGACCAGAGTTTTCCTTTAGTCCAACAACCTTAATTCTTTCGTCAAGTTTCGCAGATTCGTTGATCAATTTTAGAGAATTATCGGTTGAACAATCGTCAACAAGAATTAACTCCCAATTGTCATAAGTTTGACATTTTACGGAGCTTATTGTTCTCTTTAAGAATTTTTCGGCATTAAAAATAGGGACAATAACAGAAACTAATGGATTTTTTACGTTTTTTGCCAATTTGACCTCTGTTTTTAATGCTAATGATATATGTCTATATTATATCATTTTTTACCTGTTTTGTCTAGTATTAGCACAGGAATTTTTATTTTTAAAAGAAGTCAGGTTTTAAACAATGCCAATGATGGGCTTGTTCTTTATGGTATAATAGAAAACGCTCACATATGAAAAACAATCGCGAAAAGACAGTAGTTAAAACCAGTATTATAAGCATCTGCGCAAATTTGATGCTAGTAGGATTCAAAGCGACAGTAGGTC
>CAMZAD010000001.1 GCA_947304155.1 uncultured Candidatus Saccharibacteria bacterium | reverse complement strand
AAAATAGTTTTCGTAACTCGTCAACAGCCCGACAAAGAGGGCAATCAACTTCAATTTCATAGCTACAGGAAGCAAGCACCAAACGAGCATTGGATCTTTTTTCCTTTCATCAAGGGGCCGCTCCTTCAGGGCCCCTTTTTGAACGTCCAAAAAATTCAAAAACATTTTAGCATCAAAAAGCCTCCCAGGGCGGGAGGTCTTTTTTATGTAAGGAGTGAATAGTACTTGTCGTAAATGTTCTCGTCAATCTTCACGTATCCAACCTTGTTTGCTGCTTTCACTACGTCTTCAACGTTATCCGTAATCTTAACGAGCGACAAGTCGCGACGATTAATCAATCCTTCGGTTAGCATACGCTTCTCCCAGAACTGATAAAATGGCCTCCAATACTTCTTTCCAATAAGGAAAACCGGCATCTTTGGCATTTTATCTTCCTGCATCAAGAGCACAACCTCAGAAAGCTCATCTACCGTACCGAATCCACCAGGGAAAAAGGCGTAGGCTTTTGAAGCCATCACAAGCATCACTTTACGCGCAAAGAAATAATGAAATTCCATCGTATCGGTAAGATATGGGTTAGGGAATTGTTCGTGATCAAGCGTAATATTAAGACCAACTGAGCGACCGCCATATTCAAATGCGCCACGGTTTGCGGCTTCCATAATTCCAGGACCACCACCAGTCACAACACTATGTCCATTCTCAGCACAAAGCTGTCCGAGTTTGCGTGCCATCTGATAATACTTACTGTCTTCCTGAATGCGAGCCGAACCAAAAATCGTCACACCTTGCGAAAAGGTGCGAAGCATCTTTAGGCCGCGGCCTAAATCGTTGGCGTATTTCAGTGAGCGTTCAATATCTTCGCCAGCAAGTCCATAGTCCTTCAAGCTTTCGACATAAGTTGATATTTTGTCATTTGTCATGAATACATTTTAGCATAAGCGCAAACGATATTTCAAGATATACTCCCCTAGAAAAATATGATATAATATGTTTTATGAAAACAATTGTGGTGATTCATAACATCCGTTCACTTTACAATGTTGGTTCAATTCTTAGGACCGCAGAAGGTTTTGGTGTCGAGAAAGTAATCTTCTCGGGCTATACTCCATGTGTCGGTAATCCAACCTACCTCCCACATATTGCAGATAAAATTAAAGAATCACTCCACAAAACCGCCCTTGGCGCCGAAGAAATGGTTGAGAGCGAATACTCGAGTAATATCGCCGAAACCTTGCAAAAGCTAAAAGACGATCGTTACAAAATCATTGGACTAGAAAACAATATCAAAGACAAACGCCTAAAAAAGCTCAACAGTCCAGAACTACAATCCGAGCTAGGCAAGGCCGCAGTCTTTGGAAACAAAACCGTCCTACTACTTGGTGAAGAAGTTGAGGGGATAGAACAATCCTTGTATGACCTAATCGACGTCTTTCTAGAAATACCAATGAAAGGACGAAAAGAGAGTTTCAACGTCTCAGTCGCAACTGGAATCGCATTATATAAACTACTTTGTGAAGAATAAGGGAGAACAAAATGAAAAAATATGACCCAATTAAAATAGAAGAAAAATGGCAAAAAATCTGGGAAGAAACCGAGGCCTTTAAGGCTAAGACTTCAAAAGAAGCCAAGAAAGATGGCGAGAACGTCCAAAAAATGTACCTTGCTGAAATGTTCCCATACCCATCTGGCGCCGGCCTTCACGTTGGCCATGTCCGTAACTTCTCAATTGTTGATGCCTTAACCCGTTTCTACACTCAGCAACACCTTAATGTTCTCCGTCCATTTGGTTATGATACTTTTGGCCTTCCAGCTGAAAACTATGCGATTAAAACTGGTATATCCCCAGAAGTTGCAACCAAACAAAATATTGATAACTTTAGAAAACAAGCCAAACGCCTTGGCTTTGCAATTGACTGGTCTCGCGAAATCAACACCTCAGATCCAAAGTATTATAAGTGGACTCAATGGTGCTTCTTAAAGCTCTTTGAAAAAGGTCTCGCCTACCAAAAGGAATCATATCAATGGTGGTGCCCAGTTGACCAAACCGTGCTTGCAAACGAGCAAGTAGAAAATGGCCACTGTTGGCGTTGTGGCACCGAAGTTGAAAAGAAGAAAATGAAGCAATGGTTCTTCAAGATTACCGCCTATGCTGATGAACTTCTTGATGAAATTGATAGCCTTGATTGGCCAGAGAAAATCAAAGTTGCTCAGAAGAACTGGATTGGCCGTTCTGAAGGTGCTGAAGTTTCATTTAAAGTTGATAACGACAAAAATCAATTCATTAAAGTCTTCACTACTCGCCCAGACACACTCTTTGGCGCAACCTTCCTCGTGCTTGCTCCAGAACATCCAATGATTGCAAAAATCATGAGTGAAAATGTCAAAGAGCAGGTGCTTGATTATTGTAAAGCTGCAATTAAGAAATCTGAAATTGAACGTCAAGAAAACAAGGAAAAGACTGGTGTCTTTACTGGTGCCTACGCAATTAACCCAGCTTCTGGCAAGAAAATGCCAATTTGGGTTTCAGACTACGTCCTCATGGGCTATGGCGAAGGCGCAATCATGGCTGTTCCAGCTCACGACGAGCGCGACTTTGAATTCGCTAACAAGTTTGACCTCCCAGTAATTGAAGTGATTGAAAAACCAGATGACTGTGCTGAAAAATGCTACCACGGCGAAGGAAAGCTCATTAACTCCGACAACTTCAACGGCGTTGAATCCGCAGATGCTCGTGAAGGTATCGTCCACTGGCTTGAAGAACAAGGCATTGGTAAGTCTCGTGTTACCTATAAGATGCGCGACTGGCTCATTTCTCGTCAACGCTACTGGGGCTGTCCAATTCCAATCGCTTACGACAAAGAAGGCAATCCTCACGCTATCCCAGAAGACCAACTTCCAGTGATTCACCCAGAAGTTGAAGACTACAAACCAGATTCAACCGGCCGTTCTGCTCTCGCAAAAGCTAAAGACTGGCTCAAAGTCACGATTGACGGCGAAGAAATGACTCGCGAAACCGATACGCTTGATGGCTATGCATGTTCATCATGGTATCTCTGGCGCTATGTCTCTACCGACTGCGATACTGCCGCTTGGGACCCAGAAGAAATCAAATATTGGGCACCAACCGACATTTACTGTGGTGGCGACCACGCTGTTGCGCACCTTCTCTACGTCCGCTTCTGGTGCAAGTTCTTTGCTGATGAAGGCTATCTTCCATTCCGTGAGCCAATCAAGAAACTTCTCTACAATGGCTACATTAACGCGCCAGATGGCAAGAAGATGAGCAAGTCTAAAGGTAACGTGATTGACCCACTCGACGTGATTAATTCTGGCTACGGCGCTGATACACTTCGCACCTATGAACTCTTTATCGGCCCATATAATGAAGATGCAGCTTGGAGTACTAAGGCAATCGGTGGTGTTTATCGCTTCTTAACTCGCTGCTACAATCTCGTCTTTAACCCAGAAAAAGAAACTGACGCAAAGACAAATATTGTAATCCGCAACAAGACTGTTAAGAAAGTTACCGAAGACATGCACCGTGCTGGCTTCAACACTGCAGTCGCAGCCTTAATGGAATACGTCAACGAGCTTTATAAAAATGGTGCAAGCAAAGAAGATTTAATCACACTTGCGAAGCTCTTAAAACCATTTGGTCCGCATCTTGCATCTGAAATGCTTGAAGAACTCGGCTCTGATGATGAGTGGCCAACTTGGAATGAAGCAGAACTCGTTTCTGATACGGTTGAAATCATCGTCCAAGTCAACGGCAAACTTCGCGCAAAACTTGAAGTTGCTGTCTCTGACTTAGAAGATACCGACAAAATCACCAAACTCGCGCTTGAAAATGAGAACGTCAAGAAATACATTGACGGTGAACCAAAGAAGGTAATCATCCCTCCACGCGCAAAACTCATTAATATCGTAGCGTAAAATTAAAAATAGCTTTTCAGAGTCACTCTTAAAGTCCCCTGCAAAAGCTATTTTTTATTGTTTTCTTATGATACAATAGGGTTATGGTTAACGTAGAACAATCTTCTTTTGATGGTAATAATCAGACTGCAGACGCTTGGGATAATCTTATCAATGACTCGGAATTGGCTGATTATAACAAGGGTCTCGCGAACTTTGAAGAACTCGGTAAAGAGCCTGAGAACTCGGTCAGTGCTAGCTTTCAAGATTTAGTTGAAAAATGGAATACAGGCGAAGAGTCAGTCAATGTTGCAAGAAACGCCCTTGATAGTCAAATTAGTGAGACAGAAGATGCTTCTAAATTTGACGAAAATGGCAATGAACTTAACCTTGAAATTGTTAAACCACAGTCCGAAGCTCAGTCTGTTGAGGTAACGCAACCGCAGCCACTTGAATATGTTTTTGAAAACGGTTATAAAGCCCCAGAACAACCTGTTGTTAAAGAAGCGCCACGCGAAGGTCTAAAAATTGAAGTTGAGTCATATTCCGAAGAAGACCGTAGCAAATATGAATCCATGGAGAAAGGCCATAAAGAAGCTTTAATTAAGAGCCTTGATGAACGCATGAGTGTGATTAATCCAACTGGCGATTTGATTTGTGACGCTATGTTTAAAGCTCAACTACCTTTCGCTTCAAGATTGCGTGGACATGCAGATAACTTTACTAATAACCTTGATAAGAACAGTAGAAATACACTGGATAGCTTATTTACCTTAGTAGATACAGTGTATCCTTCGAAGTATTCAAAGACTACATATAGTCAGGAGCAGATTGATGCTGCAGTGAAGAGCTATGATGAAAAATCAAGAAGGGAACCAGCTCAAGCAAATGAAGATCTTGGTTTAGCAGCGAATGATTTGGTGCTTAGCGACGAAATGAATGGCATGCGAGTCCATAATGAGCTAATAGGTGTGGGTGACATGATGACAGGGTTTCAAGATAAACTTAGAGACGCTATTTTTGCCTGTCTCAAAGAGCCAACCAAGGAGAATCTCATGAGGATTGCAAGGATTGGTGAGAATGACCATAGTGTCGCCGGAAAAGTGTTAGATTTGAATAATAGCTTTAGAAAGTTTAATCTCGGCTGTTTTGACAATGTGGTAACATCAACATTAATTTTGATGGAGAATAGCGAGAAATATTGTGATAATCTTGCGAAATATATTGAGTTTAAAGTTGACAACTCTAGAAATAATATTGCAACAATATCTAATGAGCCAGCTGCAGCTACAGAAACTCCAAGTGTTGCGCCGGAGTCACAAAAACAAAGTCTCCAAAATGATTTACTTAGCTAAATAAAAGCACCCCGCTAAACGGGGTCTTTTATTTTTATGCTTATGGTATAATGAAAATATGATTGAAAGTGCGTCTTTCGGGAAGGGTGAGGGTTATAAGGCAGACAAAAATGAGTCGGCCTGGGATGAGACTGAAGACCTACCAGAGTCTAATGACCGCAGCACTGAGAGTGAAGCGCCAAAAAAATCTGAAGCCCAGCTTGAATATGAAAAACGAGAAGATGAGCTTGAAAATGAGATTTTTGATACGATTGATAAGCAATATGACCAAATTCTTCCAGCCGTAAAATCTATAATCTCTGAAATTGGACCACTCTATTTAAAAGGCAGCCAGGAAGAACTGGAAGAAAAATTTAAAAACTTTTCTTCGGAAATAAAGCAAGATTCCAGTCATGCGGTGAAAACTTTGTTGGATCTAATAAAAGGAACCTATCCATCTCAATATGATAAATCGAGTGAAAAACCTGAGTCAGAGTTGGCCTATGATTTTAAACGCGATTCAATTACCCGTAGTGAGAATGCTGCAAAAAATCTGAAGCAAATTTCGCCAATTCTAAGAAGAAATCGTAATCAGAAAATCGTCAACATCGCCACTCAGCTCGATAATATTGCTGAAGCGGCCTCGGATTATGGTTTTGATTCAAGTCGAGTAATTTTGGAGTATCTATCTAATAGTCAGCCAACTATGTCGGACCAAGATGATGTTAAATATCAGGCGGACGCTTATCTCCAAAACATCGGCGCTCCACTGTTTACGATTGCCACTAAGTTTTCTGATGGCCTGGAGAAAAATCAGAAAGTTTTCATTGATGTTTTAACGATTTCGCAATCAGTTGGCCACGGCAACTCGAAATATGTTGAAGGGGTGATGAAATATATTGATTTTAAACGTGAGAACGCCCTTGAAAAATCAACAGAATAGTGGTATTATAAGTCAAATTACGTATTAATAAAGGAGCATTTAATGCCTGAACCTAAAAAACAGAGCAGCGCACGTAAAACCGGCCTTCGCCGCAGTCACTTACGCCTTAAGCTTGCTCGTGCAGTTAACAAGAAATCACCGGTCAAAGCTTTTGAGACCGCAAAAAAGACCCCAAACCTTAAGGTCAAAACAGTAAAAAATAAAGAAGTCAAGAAAAGCGAGAAATAATGGCAAGTAATCGGCACTTAGGCAGAATTATATCGTTACAGAGCTTGTATGAATACGAGTTCCGTCTCAAGGCGGGCGATGCCACAGCTGATATCGACACCATTGTCGCTAAGAATATTGAACCCTATTCTAAGGCTCTCGGAGACACCGAGTTTGTTTATGCACTCTCAAAAGGTGTAGTCGAGAATATGGAAAAGCTCGATAATGAGCTTCGTCCATTAGCTCCAGAATGGCCAATTGATACTATTGCAGCAATTGATCGCAACGTTCTTCGCATCGGTTTGTATGAGCTTGAGTTGCAAGCAGTTCCACCAAAAGTAGCTATTAACGAAGCTGTTGAGCTCGCTAAAGCTTTTGGTTCTGATAACTCATCAAAATTCATCAATGGTGTGCTTGGAACAGCATATAAAGAATTAGGCCTTGGGGAAAAGGAAGAAAAAGAGAATGCAGAATCAGACTCCAAGAAATCCGAAGGCGAACAAAAATCGTCCGACGACCAAGAAGCAACCGCGTAGGGTGTCTAAGCAATCTCACGGCGATATCGAGGAAACTCTTTCTCGTCTCCATTCTAAAAATTTTCGTAAAAAACCTGCAATTCAAGAAATTGTTCGCGAGCCGACCTCAGGTGGCATTGTCTTCCGTCTCACTAGAGATAGTAAAGATATCGAAATTCTCTTGATTCAGGATTCAAAGAACCGTTGGACAATTCCAAAGGGGCACATTGAACAAGGTGAAACCGCCAAACAGACCGCAATTCGCGAAATTGGCGAGGAAGCCGGTCTCCAGCACATTCAAGTCTTATCTTGGCTCGGCAAAATCCATTTTAAATACCGCCGCATGGACAGATTAGTCTTGATGACAACCCAGGTTTACCTGGTTCGTGCAATTGATAATAGCGAGACGCCAACGAAAGAAAAATGGATGAATGGTATCCGCTGGTTTAGATTTAATGACGCACTTGAAGCAATTGAATATGAAGATATCGAAAAACTCATGTTAATTGCAAAGAAGAAAATCCGCGCAGGTGATACAAATTAATAATTCGGGAAATCTCGGGGCGCTTGAGGGCATCAAGCGCCGAAAAGACTTCCAGAAAGGAAAAATATGAACGAAGGTTTAAATCCAGAAGAGTTTGGAATCTCTTTGGCTGGAATTAATAACCAAATCAACTTAATGGGCGAAAGAGAAGAAGATACTCGCCCAGCCGAGAAATTTACAAAAGATACTCTCGACGAATATCAAAACTTCGCCAAAGAGCATCTTGGTTTTGAATTTAATGATGTGACACTCTTCATTACGGCCTTAACTCACCGTAGCTATGTCAATGAGCATCGCAATTCACATATTGAGCATAATGAACGTCTTGAGTTCTTAGGTGATGCAATTTTGGAACTTGTGACTTCGGACTTTTTGTACCGCAATTTCAATGAGCCAGAGGGAATTATGACCGCTTGGCGCTCAGCTCTTGTTCGCACTGAGTCAATCGCCGCTGCTTCTGAAGAAATTGGTTATATTGATTTGATTCGTTTGAGTAAAGGCGAGAAAAAAGGCGCTGGTAGTCGCGCACATCTTTCAATCGTGGCAGACTGTTTTGAAGCTGTAACTGGTGCAATTTATATGGACCAGGGTTATAATGCTGCAAAACGCCATATCTACAAGTACATTCTTTCAAAGATGGAGAAAATGGTTGAAGAAGAAGCTTGGCGCGATCCAAAGTCGTACCTCCAGGAGCTTAGTCAAAAAGCCGAGAATGTGATTCCATCTTACCGTATTTTAAGGGAGGATGGCCCAGACCACGACCGTGTATTTGAGGTGGCTGTCCAAGTTGGCTCGACTGTCCGCGGACGTGGCAAGGGTCACAGCAAACAAGAGGCTCAATCTGAGGCTGCGAAAGAGGCAATTCGTTACTATAAGTCCCTAAAAACGATGGATAAGATTGACACTGGCAAACTTTCGGCCAGGAATCTCTAGTGCTATCTTGAAAAATTGTTGCTTTTATGGTATAATATAAGCATAGTTTCTATTTTCTGAAAAAATAAAAGGAGGGTTTGCCCATGGCAAAGAAAAAGAAACAGCAACAGGTTTTTGGACAGATGAAATTTCTGCCCGACGGAACATTAATAGACAACCGTCCGACGACTTCGGTTGGGCAAGAGCGGACCTACTGGAATAAGCTAAAAAACTTTGTGGATTGCGTGGCAACATATTGCCGCACATATAGTCTCTATTGTGGTATCGAGAAAAGCCCATCCCTAGATGAGCTAGAGCGTCGCATTAGACTTACCAAAAACAAGGCAGAAAGACAAAAGGCAATCCAGGCTCAGGATACGCTTCAAAACAAGCTTGACGTGATGCGCAATAGACATCATTGTTCAACCTTAGAAGAGCTGCTTCATAAGGCGGTAAAGGAATATAATCAAGCCAAACAGGCTCTAAAAAACTTCCTTTACTGCTCAAGCTCTATCGGGTACCCCATCTCAACCGAATTGAAGCCAGTAAAAGGTAAAGAACCTGTAACACTGAAGAGTATTATTATAAACTTCAGTTACATTCAGGGTCTTTTCCCCGGCAACGCCAATATAGACGGTTGCGGATTCAGAAAATTTGTAAAGGAAAAGTATGTCAAAAAGTCGCTTGAAGCACTTGATAAAGGCATACATGCGCCAGTAGTTTCTCTCTATGAGATGTACGACGCGTATTACTTCAACAAAAAGAACAAAAAGCCCTGATTTTCTGGGGCTTTTTTCTTGTGTGCAAAAAAATGAAGTCCTTTCAGACTTCATTTACATGACCTTAGACGCATCCCAGGTCCGTCGTACTAGCTAGTATATCGATATTTCTAACTTTGGCAGCGGGGAATATCTCTGCTCTATAAGATCACGGCTAATGCTATACCTTGGATGGGGCCTATCCATCATCTATCGACTCGGTCGACCAAGCCGACTTGCCAGTGAGGCTGAATTCTGCTCTACAAGATACTAATGCTATAATATCATGAATATTAAAAATGTCAATCGCACTCATTTAAGACGTTTATGTTAAAATAAAAGTAGACAAATGAAGCGAATGATTGGGAAGAATCAAAGAATTGATGCTATACTTGTTATTTTTGCATCCTTCCTAACTCTTGGTCTTATTTCAACTCTGACTTTCGCACCAGTCATCAAATCCAACGCTGCCGAATCTAGCGCTGAAGTTGAAACTATTGTAAGACCAGTCCTCGCTATCACAACCGATGAATCTCTCCTAAACTTCACTCTTTCTCCACTTTCCGGCGGTAGTTCAGAATCAAAACCAGTGATCGCTACGGTAGACACCAATAGCACTGGTGGCTATGAACTATATTTCTCATCAGAAGATAATGCCACTGCCATGACCAGCACTACTACTTCAGATACTATTGTCTCAGACTTCAACTCTGCAGTCACTCTCGCAAACATGGGAGTCAATAAATGGGGTTATTCGCTAGACAACACTAACTTCAACAAAATCCCAACTCTCGCAAGCCAAGTAAAAATCAAAGACCTAGACCACTATCCAACTTCAAATGAAAGAAATACCACGGTTAATATTGGCATTAAAATTGACGATACTATTGATGCTGGCGTCTATAGTAAAGTAGTAAAATTCTCAGCAATCGCACATGCAAGCCCAGTTCCAAATCTTAATAAACTTGTAGATTTAACAAGTATGCAAGACCCAAACCTAGCGCAATATTGCGCCGACACCTATACGCCAACGACAGATGCTACGGAAATAGACTGGGATAGAGTCTTCTTTGGCGACCTTGTTCCTCGTGCGTCGGTAAAAGATAGCCGTGACGACAAGTATTACTTGATTTCAAAACTTGCAGATGGCAACTGTTGGATGAGTCAAAACCTCGAACTTATACTTGATAAAAATACATCACTCTCAAATGAGACTACGGACCTTAATACTAAAACTACCTGGACTCCAGAGAACTCAACTCTGACGGTTAAGCCAACTTCTAGAACCTGGCCAGATAGATACTCAAATGCATCAGCCGCTGCATATTCATATTACCCAATTGCAACAGACAGATATTATCAAGGAGGTGCATCAATATCTAGCACTCCAACCGCATCTGACACCGAGTATGATTGGGAAAAAGCTGGTGTATACTACAACTGGTATTCTGCTACCGCAGGAAGTGGCACTTATGCCATGACTTCGGGTAATGCAACCGACTCTATCTGTCCAAAAGGTTGGATGCTCCCGCTCGGCACAACGGACAATAAAAGCTTTTATTATCTTCTTACTACAAAATACGGTGCCAGTGCTGCTAATATGATAACCCCACCACTCAATTTTCTCCGCGCCGGCTACTATGATTATGGTGATATTACTATGAAAAGACAGGGCTATAGCGCAGGCCTTTGGGCTTCGTCCGCTGACTCATCACAGGCTCAGGCACGCAACCTGTTCTTCCATGAATTAAATGTTTCTCCTCAAAATTCTGACATTAAGGGTGTCGGTTTCTCTGTCCGTTGTGTAGCAAGGTAAGAATATGAAGAAAACCTATAATAAAATTAATAAGATTTCAACTCTCGCCATCTTCTCTGTCTCACTTCTTACTGCTGCTTCAGCTATTCTACTTTTTGCGCCAATTATCAGGACTAATGCCGACAGCAATGCAAATCTTAAAGTTGAAACAACGATTAATCCGGTTGTCTCCCTTGCTGTTGACGTAAATGCATTAGATTTCAATATTACCCCAACTTCTGCTGGCGCATTTAGCTCACAACCTATCGTCGCTACTGTAGATACAAACAGTACTGGCGGATATGAGCTTTACTTCTCATCCGAAGACAGCTCTACTGCTATGACTAGCCTCGTTTCAGAATCTACAATTACCTCAGACTTCAACTCAACCGTAACTTCCTCGACTATGGCCGCGAATAAATGGGGCTACTCACTCGATAATACGAATTTTTCAGTCATTCCTGTTCTAGCAACGCCAACGAAGATTAAGGATTTAAATCACTTCCCAGCTGCTGCTGAAAAAGACACAACTGTAAATATCGCAGTTAAAATAGATTCAAGTCTACCATCTGGCACCTACTCTAAAAAAGTTGTTTTTTCAGCTGTTGCACACCCAAGTTTAATCCCATCGCTCCATGAAATAACTAGCATGCAACAAATGACCTCTGAAACCTGTGCAGTAACTACTACTCCAACTACTTCCGCTACTGCGTTAGACTGGACGGGTGAATATCGTGGAGATACTAGCCGTGTTCCAAGAAAGAGCCTCAAAGATGATCGCGACGGTAAATATTATCTTGTCTCAAAACTTGCAGATGGCAACTGCTGGATGAGCCAGAATCTTGAGTTTGTACTTACTGCAAATAAAACAATAACAAATGAAGATACTGATCTTAATACTAAAACAACCTGGTCGCCGACAAATTCAACTTTAACAACCGTTCCAAACTCAAGTACTTGGCCAACCTCAGAATCTGGGTCAGCGGCCGCAGCTTATTCGTACTACCCAATATCATCAGATAGATACTATCGCAATGGAACTTCGAAATCCAGCTCAGCCTCTGGAAGTGGTAGCTCGTACGACTGGGAAAAGGCGGGAGTATATTATAACTGGTTCGCTGCTACGGCTGGAACCGGCATATATTCAATTTCAGGAACAGTTAATGATTCAATTTGTCCAAAAGGCTGGAGACTGCCACTTGGTACTACTTCCAATAAAAGCTGGAGCTATCTCTTAGTCACAAAATATGGAGCCGCAGCTTCTTCTCTTATGTCGTCCCCATTTAATCTTCCGCGCGCCGGCTATTACGCCTTTAACAGCAGTGCCATGAATAGTCAAGGGTCATATGGGTATTATTTGTCTGGCACTGCATATTCACAACCAATTATGTATAGCCTGGCGTTTAATAACTCAAATATTTATCCTCAAAACAACGGAAGTTATAAGGGATATGGATTTAATGTCCGCTGTGTTGCAAGGTAAGGGGGAGCATGAAGAATACTAAAACGAAATCCAATAAAATCACTAGCCTCGCTATCTTCTCGGGCTCGCTTCTTGCTGCCGCTTCTACTGTCATGCTTTTTGCTCCAGTTGTTAAAACTAATGCAGATAGTAATGCCAATACTAAGGTTAAAGCTACAGTTAGCCCAGTCGTTTCTCTTGCTCTAGACACCAACACTATGGAGTTCAATATCACCCCTACCGCAGCTGGCGCCTTCAACTCCCAAGCTGTAGTCGCTACAGTAAATACTAATAGTACTGGTGGTTATGAGCTTTTCTTCTCATCTGAAGATAATACTACAACAATGACAAGTCTCACTTCCGAATCTACTATCGCCTCGGACTTCTCTGGAACTGTCACAAGTTCAACTATGGCTGTGAACAAGTGGGGCTATTCCTTGGATAGCACGAACTTCTCGGTTATCCCAACTCTTGCAACTCCTACCAAAATCAAAGACCTTGATCATTTCCCGTCAAGCGCAGAGAAGACTACGACTGTTAATATTGCAACCAAAGTAGATACAAATCTTCCATCTGGAACCTATACAAAAAACGTAGTTTTTTCGGCAATTGCTCATCCATCTCCGGAAACTATTCATACTATCAGCACGATGCAGGAAATGAATCCTGATATCTGTAATGAAACCACAACCCCTGCAAAAACCGCCACCGCATTGGACTGGGATGGCTCATATCATGGAGACAATACTCGCGTCCCAAGAAATAGCTTGCAAGATACTCGTGACGGTAAATATTATCTCGTTTCAAAACTTGCCGACGGTAACTGTTGGATGTCTCAAAACCTTGAACTCGCATTAGATTCAACCAAAGCTCTTACGAATGAAAAGACTGATTTGAATACTAAGACGTCCTGGACCCCAGAGAATTCTACGTTAACAGTATTTCCAACTTCAAGTACCTGGCCAACTTCAACCAGCGCCGCTTCATCGGCTGCTTACTCGTATTATCCAATTGCTTCAGACAGATATTACCAAGGTGGTACGTCAAAATCTAGCACACCAACCGCCTCTGGTGTTGAATATGACTGGGAAAAAGCCGGGGTTTATTATAACTGGTTCGCTGCAACCGCCGGAAGCGGCACATACGCGATGACGAGCGGCAATGCCGAAGATTCTATCTGTCCAAAAGGCTGGAGATTACCACTTGGAACTGATGAAGATAAAAGCTTCTATTATCTTGTCACCGAAAAATACGGCAGAGGAGGCGGATCATTAGCTAACACCCCACTCAATGTAATTCAACCTGGATACTATCACTTTGAAAATAATGTTATGACTAATCAAGAGGCAGTTGGATATCTCTGGTCTACAACTGTTCGCTCACAAACCAATGTGTACACATATATTCAGGCAACAGGTCCTGCTCCGCGTGCGTATGATAATAAAGCCTTTGGCTCTAATGTTCGTTGTGTGGCAAGGTAGGGAGGCATGAAGAGTATCAAAACTAAAACTAATAGAACTTCAAACCTCGCTATCTTTTTAGGTTTGTTTCTTGCTGTTGTCTCGGCAATATTTATCTTTGCTCCAGCCATTAAAACTAACGCTGCTGAGAAATCTGCCGAGGTTAATGTTAGTGTTAATCCAATTATTTCAATCTCCCTGGATAAAAACGCCCTAAGTTTTGATATTACTCCAACCTCAGCAGGTGTCTTCGATTCCGGCTCAATTATTGCGACTGTAGATACAAACAGTACTGGCGGATATGAGCTCTATTTTTCATCCGAAGACAGCTCCACTGCCATGACTAGTCTAGTCTCTGAATCCGTGATTACTTCAGATTTTAACTCTGCCGTAACAAGTTCATCTATGTCTGCAAATAAATGGGGCTATTCGCTTGGCGCAACCTACTTTAATAAAATCCCAGCCCTTGCAGACCAGGTAAAGATAAAGGACTTAGACCATTATCCAACAAGTTCAGAGAAAGACACTACGGTAACTATTGGAACGAAGATAGATAGCACACTTCCTTCCGGCACATATTCCAAAAAGGTTGTCTTCTCAGCTATCGCCCACCCGAGTCCGGTCCCAAATGTTAATAGACTTGTTGATTTGACAAGTATGCAAGACTCAAATCTGGCACGATACTGCGCTGAGACCTATACTCCAACAAAAAACACTGTAGATTTTAGCTGGAATAAAGTCTTCTATGAAGACCTCGTCCCTCGCGCCTCAGTCCAAGATACCCGCGACGGTAAGTATTACTTAATTTCAAAACTTGCCGATGGTAACTGTTGGATGAGCCAAAACCTTGAACTTGTACTCAATAAAAATACTGAGCTCACAAGTGGCACTACTGACCTCAATACTAAAACTAGTTGGACGCCAGAGAATTCGTCTTTTACCACTGCTCCAACTTCAAGTAACTGGTCGAGCTCTAATGATATTGCCTCTGCCGCTGCCCTTTCATACTATCCAATTGCCTCGGACAGATATTACCAAGGTGGCACAGTAAAATCTAGCACCCCAACCGCTTCTGGTGTCGAATACGATTGGGAGAAAGCCGGAGTTTACTATAACTGGTATGCTGCTACCGCTGGAAGTGGCACATACGCGATGACGAGCGGCAATGCCGAAGACTCCATCTGCCCTAAGGGTTGGAGGCTTCCTCTTGGTACAACGGAAGATAAAAGCTTCTATTATCTTCTTACTACAAAATATGGAGGGGTCAGTCCAGCCTCAATGTTAAGGTCGCCGTTCAACTTTATCTATTCCGGCCAGTATATTAGATCTGGTATGATGTACTATCAAGGAGAGCATGGTTTTCTCTGGTCATCTACTGTCTACACCCAGGCTCAGATAAAAGTCCTGGAATATTATTCAACGATTGTTAGTCCATCAACTAACAATAATAAGGGACACGGTGCTTCGGTTCGTTGTGTGGCAAGGTAAAATATGAAGAGAACTGATAATAAAACCAACAAAACTTTAAGTCTCGCCGTATTCTCTGGCGCGCTAGCTCTTGAAAAATCCCAAGAGATGTGCTAAAATAATCAAGATATTAATTAAAGGAGTAAAAATGCTCGCGATTCGCATGCAACGTAATGGTCGTACACATTTTCCAGTGTATAGAATAGTCGTCCAAGAATCACAGCGCCACCCTCTTTCGGGACGCATTGTGGCTGAGGTCGGCAATTACAACCCACACACAAAGAAAACCGTTCTCGATACAGAGAAAGTGGAATTCTATCTTAAGAATGGTGCACAACCTTCAACCCGTGTCGCAAGAATTTTGAAGCTTAACGGCGTCAAACTTCCAGCTTGGGTTAAAGAAGCATCAGTCAAGAATACAAAAGCAAAGCACGCAGATAAACTTCGTAAGAATCAACCAAAAGAAGAGCCTGTCGAAGAAGCACCTGCAGCAGAAGCTGAAGCTTAAGATTAAAAAAAGCCCGAGAGAAATACTCGGGCTTTTTGTTGTTTTAAGAGGGGATATTAAGCTAGGAATTGGTGGACTTATAAGATAAGACCGTCTCAACTGCTCCTACATCGTACAGACCCCTAAACGCGTAGTTTACCGCAGATAGACGACCATAAAGGTCAACCAACGTTTCATTTCCGGCAATCGCAAGCTTCAGATCCTTAAAGGTCTTTCTTCTTGCAACAACCATACCTGTAATCTGCGAAATAAAACTTGCAGGCTTTACCTCATCTCCGAAAATTAGTATAAAAACTTCGTTGTCGTCAATTTTGCGGAGAAAGACCGCCACGTCTTTGATGTCTGGGTTGTATGATAAAATCATCCCAGGTGTTCTAAAGATGTTTAAGAATGACGGTAACATTTGTGTGACGAGGATTGCATCCTCGCAGTAAATCTTCGTTTTGTTCATTACTTCTGTTGCAACCATAATAAAACCCTCCTTTTAATTTGCTAGGCTCTAGGCCTTAAGTATCTATATATTATATAACAAAAATCACAAAAAGTCAAAGATATAAAAACTAATGTTTATGCTATAATAGAGGTAGTAAAATTAAAAATTTGGAGAATTCCTCATGGCAACCATTGACCAACAATTCGTAGAATATATCGTAAAAACCCTCGTAAACAATCCTGATAAAGTAAACATCGATCGCGTAATTGACGAAAAAGGCGTCCTTCTTAGCCTCTCTGTAGACCCAGAGGATGTTGGCCGTGTAATCGGTCGCCGTGGTGCAACTGCACAATCAATCCGCACCCTTCTCCGCGCTCTTGGCACCAAAAATGATGCCCGCTATAATCTCAAAATCGTCAACACCGATGGCGAACGTGTCAGTGACTACGAACACACCGAGCCAACCGCTGCTCGCACTGCAGACGATATTGATGTAGATGAGAATACTTCTTCAGAACTTGCTGAGAAAACTCGTGCAGACCTCGCAGACCTTGATGATCTCGATATCTAATTATAAACGAAGCGGGCCGAAAAGCCCGCTTTTTTTGTGCTTCAAAAATCTCAAAAAACAAAAAATCAAAGCATCGTCAAAAACAAAAGTGTTGTAAAAAATAATAAATAGTTATCCACGACATAAACAGGGGTGAAATAGTAAAGTGTTGTAAAAAATACAGAAAAATTGTTTGAAAATTCTATTGACGAAAACGCCTACAATAACTATACTTAATATAAGTTCTAACGAACAAAGCTAAACTGCGAGTCTTAGCTTAAATAAAAAATAAGTTGAGAGCTTATATGATTAAAAAACCACCAAGGAGAGAGGGTGGTTTTTTGATATGACAAGAACAAAGTCAAGAAAAAGCCCCGCACATAATATGCGGGGCCCTAGAACAATTTGGCAATTTTTGGTGAATTATTTCCTAGTTACATTTTAACTTGTTAGATCGTTGGATACATTTTTTTAAATCTCAGATGACCACTGAAGCGCTTATTAGGGCGCTCTAGCCCAAGAACGTTCTAATAAGAACATCGGCTTAAATCACCTCCCCATAAAGTGTGCCGAGCTATTAGGAATCAGTTGATCCACCTTTGAACCAGCCCTGACCCCCGTGCTCCTGCTTGTCATATTTAGCTACCGTCTTATGACAATCAACCAATGTGACTAAAAGGACGACTAGCGTTAATATGTCTGCAGTTACCATGGAAAATCGATTAAAACCATCAAATACAACAAAGTCGTATAAGGTCTTAATCACTAATCCACCTGAACACCCACTAATTATATTTGTAAAAATATAACTAGCTTTAAAACTTCTCACTTTTTATCTCACCCCCTTTGCCTTTTTAAATAAGTTACAACATCTCATGCATGATATGTCCAAAATAGTATAACATAAATATATAAAATTGCAAGGAAAACCATTAAAAATCTCCAAAAAACCTCTTGAAAAATCCCTAAAATTGCGCTAAAATAACCAACAGAAGTAGTTTGTTTTGATTTTTTGTGGAGCAATGCGCTATATTGGGCGGCGTTTTTGTAAAATCAAAACAGTATCTTCATGCCCGAAGATAACAAACTAAACTTAAATAGAGGTAAAAGTGAGTACAAAAACCACTGAAAAAGCTGGGAAGCGTATCTTTTTCACTGAAGGTGATGAGCTACCAATCCCTGATTTGACAACTCACCAAAAGGATTCTTGGGAAGAATTTGTCAAATCTGGCCTCAGAGAGGTCTTCACAGAGTTGAACCCGATCGATGACTACACCGGTCAAAAGTTCTCTCTTAGCTTCCGCGACTACGAGTTCAAAGCTCCAAAAATGACTGTCGACGAAGCAAAGTACAACATGACAACCTACGAAGCTCCGCTTCATGTCACTGTTGAACTCCAAAACAAAGTTACAGGCGAAAAGAAAGAACAGGACATCTACTTCGGTGATTATCCTTGGATGACTGATCGCGCAACTTTCATTATTAACGGTACTGAGCGTGTCGTTGTTTCACAATTGATTCGTTCAGCTGGCGTCTTCTTTACTGCCGACAACGTCGCTGGTAAGAATTTCTATGGCGCTAAGGTTATTCCAGGCCGTGGTGCATGGCTTGAATTTGAGACCGCAACCAATGGTTGTATCTCTGTAAAGATTGACCGCCGTCGTAAAATCCCAGTAACAACTTTCCTTCGTGCTCTCGGCATGCAGAAAGATTCTGAGATTAAGAAAGCCTTTGAAGCTATCGACAATGGTCCAATCAAATATATTGAAAGCACACTTGATAAAGATACTACATCTTCACAAGCTGCTGCTCTTCTCGAAGTTTATCGCCGCCTCCGTCCAGGTGATCTTGCGACAGTTGAAAACGCAAAATCAATGGTCGAACGCACATTCTTCGATTACAAGCGCTATGATTATAGCCGTGTCGGTCGCTTTAAGATGAATCAACGCCTTGGCTTTGATACACCAAACGACAGTGAACACCGCACTCTTCAAATGCAAGATCTTATTGCAATTATTAGCGAAATCATTCGTCTTAATAATACACAAGAACCTGCAGATGATATCGACTCACTTGCAAACCGCCGCGTCAAACTCGTCGGCGAGCTCGTCCAACGCCAATTCCGCCTTGGTATGCTCCGTTTGCAACGTAACATCCTTGACCGTATGTCAATGGCAAACCCAGAAGAAGTTACCCCAAGCCAACTTTTGAACTCTCGTCCAGTAGTTGCAGCTGTTAAGGAATTCTTCTCAACTTCACAACTTTCACAGTTGATGGATGAAACTAACCCATTCTCAGAGCTCGCACACAAACGCAGGCTCAGCTCAATGGGTCCTGGTGGTCTTACTCGTGAACGCGCAGGCTTCGATGTCCGCGATGCTCACCCAACCCACTACGGTCGCATCTGTACCGTTGAAACCCCAGAAGGTGGTAACGTCGGTCTCGTGCTTAACCTTGCAACTTATGCTCGTATTAACGAATATGGCTTCATTGAAGCTCCATATCGCGTCGTTAAGAACGGCAAAGTAACAGACGAAGTTGTTTACGTTGATGCCGCTCAAGAAGAAGACATGATTATCGCTGATACATCTGTCAAACTCGACAAAGATGGCAAATTCGTAGAAGAATGGGTTTCTGCTCGTGTCCATGGCCAACCTGCACAGGTTGAATCATCACGCATTACCCACATCGATGCAGCCCACAAGGAAATTCTTGGTGTTTCAGCATCACTCGTCCCATTCGTAGAGAAAAACCGTGTTGACCGCTCTCTCATGGCTTGTGCCATGCAGAAACAGGCAGTTCCTTTGCTCCACACAGAGGCTCCTATCGTCGGTACCGGTATTGAGGAAGCTGTTGCTCGCAACACTTCACAACTTATCGTTGCAGAAGATAAAGGTGTTGTCGAAAAAGCTGATGGCGTTTCAGTCGTTGTTGACTACGGCGCAAAGCTCGGCAAGAAAGAATATCCACTTACCCACTTCGAAAAGACTAACGATGACCGCTGTTACAACATGCGCACCGTTGTCTCACGTGGCACTAAAGTTAACAAAGGCGACATCCTTGTAGAAGGTGCATCAATCAATAAAGGCGAACTTGCCCTTGGCCAAAACCTTCTCGTTGCCTTCATGCCATGGCGTGGTTACAACATGGATGATGCTATCGTTATCTCACGCCGCTTAGTTGAGGACGATACCTTAACTTCAATTAATATTAAAGACTTCGACGTTGAAGTTCGTGAAACTAAGCTCGGCCCAGAGCAAGTTACCCGCGATATTCCAAACGTCTCAGAACATGCCCTCCGCCACCTCGGTGAGGATGGTATCGTTGCTGTTGGTTCTGAAGTTTCATCTGGTGATATCCTCGTTGGTAAAATCACTCCTAAGGGTGAACAAGAACTCAGCTCTGAGGAACGCCTCCTTCGCGCAATCTTCGGTGAAAAAGCTAAAGACGTCCGCGATACTTCAGTCCGTATGACTTCTGGTACCTCCGGTAAAGTTGTCGGTGTCCGTGTTTACACTCGTGAACAAGGCCACGAACTTAAAGCTGGTGTGCTTATGCAAATCAAAATCTTCGTTGCAGAAATGCGCAAGATTCAAGTTGGTGATAAGCTCTCTGGTCGCCACGGTAACAAGGGTGTGGTCTCACGCATCCTCCCAGTAGAAGATATGCCATTCATGGAAGATGGTACTCCAATCGACGTAGTACTTTCTCCAATGGGCGTGCCTTCACGTATGAACCTCGGTCAGCTCTTCGAAATCCACCTTGGTATGGCAGCTCGCGCTCTTGGCTACAAGGTCGCAACCCCATCATTCAACGGTGTTCCTGATGAAACTATCTCAGAAGAACTTAAGAAAGCTGGTATTGACCACAACGGTCGCGTCCAACTTTACGATGGTCTTACTGGTGAACCATTTAACGAAAAAACCTCAGTTGGTGTGATGTATATGATTAAGCTTCACCACATGGTTGAAGATAAGATTCACGCACGTTCAACTGGTCCATACACTATGGTCACCCAACAGCCACTTGGTGGTAAAGCACAAAACGGTGGTCAGCGCTTCGGTGAAATGGAGGTGTGGGCACTCGAAGCTTATGGTGCTGCAAGTACACTTCAAGAAATGTTGACTATTAAGTCAGATGATGTCTACGGCCGTGCTAAAGCTTACGAATCAATTATCAAACACGAACAAATCGAAGGTCCAAAACTTCCTGAAGGCTTCAACGTTCTCGTTAAAGAGCTTCAAGGTCTTGGTCTTAAAGTTGACCTCCTCGACAACGGGGAATCAACCGATGCAGATGCTGTCATTGAAAAGACTTCTCGCGAAATCGAAAAAGCTCAAGATGACCGCCTCATTTACGAAAGCCATAATCTCGCAGCTGATGGTGATGACACTATTGATCTCACCGAAGAAGAATCTCGTGCTGCGCTAGATGAAGATGGCATTACAATAACCGACGAAAATGGTGACGAAATCGAACCACTCGATGATGAAGAATACGAGGAGGATGACAGTGGAACCATTGACTTCGGTGATGAAGGAGAGGAGTTCTAATATGTCTTGGATGGATAATTACATCTCAGCTTCTGACTTTGACTCAATCCGCCTCACAGTTGCTAGCCCAGAAGATATCTTGAGCTGGTCATACGGTGAAGTTACAAAGCCAGAAACGATTAACTACCGCACCCAAAAACCTGAACGTGATGGTCTCTTCTGTGAACGTATTTTCGGTCCAGTAAAAGATATCAATCCACACGATTCAAAGCTTAAAGGCGTGCGCTCACGCGAGGCAGCTGTCGATAAAGATGGTAACCTCGTAACCAAATCCATCGTTCGTCGTGAACGTATGGGCCACATCAAACTTGCAGCACCTGTTGCTCACGTTTGGTTTATGCGTGGTACTCCATCAGCTTTATCACTTCTTCTTGACCTTACCGTTAAGAACATTGAAAAAGTTGTTTACTTTGCATCATATCTTATTACCAGTGCAAAGGACGATGAAATCGCACAAACTCTTAACGATTTAATCGCAAGCCACGACGCTGCTATGTCTGCTATCAAACTTCGCTACGAAGCTGAAGCTAAAGCAGAAGGTGCTGATGCTAAGAAATTAGCAGAAGCTGAAGCAAAAGAAATTGAAGAGCTTGATAATGAGTTCTTATCAAGAAAATCAATTCTTGAAGGCCTCAAAAAAGGCGCAGTTATCTCAGAAGTTGATTATCGCAACCTTCCAGAAGAATACGAAGACTTCATTGAAGCTGAAATGGGTGCTGGTGCAATCAAGCAAATGCTTGATGAAATCGACGTTGATAAGATGATTGAAGACCTTAAAGCTGAAGCTGAAAAAGCTAAGGGTCAAAAAGAACGCAAGCTCATCAAACGCATTAAGATTATTGAAGGTATGAAGGCTGCAGGTATTAAACCTTCAGACTTGGTCTTAACTGTTATCCCAGTTATCCCACCAGATCTTCGCCCAATGATTAGCCTTCCTGGCGGTCGTTTCGCAACTTCAGACCTTAACGATCTTTATCGCCGTGTTATTAACCGTAACAACCGCTTGAAGAAACTTCTTGATCTCAATGCTCCAGAAGTTATCGTCCACAACGAAATGCGCATGCTCCAAGAGGCAGTTGATGCTCTTATCGACAACAACGCATCTCACGGACGTTCAGCAAGCAGCCAAAACGGTCGTAGAAAACTTAAATCACTTTCAGATCTCCTCAAAGGTAAGCAAGGTCGCTTCCGCCAAAACCTTCTTGGTAAGCGTGTCGACTACTCTGGCCGTTCAGTGATCGTTGTAGGTCCAGATCTTAAGCTTAATGAATGTGGTTTGCCAAAACAAATGGCACTTGAACTCTTCAAACCATTCGTAGTAAGCTGGCTCATTGCTAATGAACACGCAACCAACCCACGCGTCGCTTCTCGTATGATTGAAGCTGGTGAATCTGTAGTTTGGGATGCTCTTGATGAAGTAATTAAAGGTCGCTATGTCCTCCTTAACCGTGCTCCATCTCTCCACCGTCTCTCAATCCAAGCTTTCCAACCAAAGCTTATTGATGGTAAAGCAATACAACTTCACCCACTCGTAGCATCAGGTTTCAACGCCGACTATGATGGTGATCAGATGGCTGTCCACCTTCCACTCTCTGACGAAGCACAAGCTGAAGCTCGCGAGCTCATGTCTGCAGGCAAGAACCTCTTGAAACCTGCTGATGGTGCTCCAGTTCTCGCTATTTATCAGGACGTGGTGCTTGGTATCTACTACCTCACTTACGACAAGCCAGGTACTGATACTAAAGATGTGAAAGCATATTCATCAATCTACGAAGCTGAAATGGCTTACGATAATGGTGATATCGCTCTCCAAACCCCAATTCGCGTGTTTGCAAAGAAGGAAATTAGAAACACTACCCTCGGTCGTGTCATCTTCAACGAAATCCTTCCAGAAGATTATCCATTTGATAATGATGTTCAAAACAGCAAACACTTGAAGAAAGTCATGGCTAATATCTTCGACAACTATGGTCCAGAAGTAACGGTCAAGACTGCAGATAAGTTGAAGAACCTCGCATTTGAGTATGAAACAATCGCTTCTGTCTCAACTTGTAAGGATGATTACCCAACTTATCCAGAAATCCAAGATTTCATCGCCGAAGGTGATGCTAAGACCGCTCTCATCCAAGACCAATTCAATCAAGGTCTCGTTACCGAAGAAGAGCGCCAAAAACTTACTATCGCTAACTGGCGTGATATCGATAAAAAGATTTCAGACTTCCTTAAAGATAAGCTCTCAGATCTCGATACTGATATCGCTGTGATGACAAACTCTGGTGCTCGTGGTTCTATCTCGAACATTAAGCTCGCATCTGCAGAAATTGGTATCATGGTCGATATTAACAACAACGAAATCGAGCTTCCAGTTAAATCTTCATACAAGAAAGGTCTTAACACCCTCGAATCCTTCATTGCAACTCGTGGTGCACGTCAGGGTCAGGTTTCTACTGCTCTTCGTACTGCAGACTCTGGTTACCTCACTCGTCGTCTCGTTGATGTCGCTCAAGACGTCTTCACTACTGAAGAGACTGCCGAAGACCCAGGCTTTGAAGTTTACAAGTCAGAAACTGAAATCACTGGTATCGACTTTGCACAACGTATCGCTGGTCGCTACAGCGCAGAAGCTGTCCCAGGCTACGTCGACAAAGACGAATTAATCTCTAAAGAAATCGCTGCACAAATCGCAGAGGATGACAACGTTGAATCAGTTAAGATTCAATCAATCCTTACCACCAAAGCTGTTAATGGTATCCCACAGAAGGCTTATGGTATCGATATGTCAACTCGCGAACTCGTTGAGCCAAACCAACCAGTTGGTGTTATCGCTGCACAATCACTTGGTGAGCCTGGCACTCAGCTTACACTCGATACTAAACACGGTTCCGGTGTTGCTGGTTCTGGTGCAATCGCACGTGGTCTTCCTCGTGTTGAGGAGCTTCTCGAGGCTCGTTCGCCAAAGGGTCAAGCTTGGATTTCACCAATCACTGGTGTCTGTGAAGTTTGGGAAGACGGTAATCACTACATCGTCCAAATCACCCCATCAGCTGGTAAAGTTGAAAAGATTGAACTTGGTGGCCGTCGCGCTAAAGTTAAAGATGGTGCAAACGTTAAAACTGGTGACGTTATCGCTTCAAAGAATAAAGGCGTTGACCCAATCATCGCAAGCTTTGATGCAAACGCTCAACTCGTTGACGGTGCAATCATCCTTACCGCAGCTACATCTGGTCCTGTTAAGGTTGAGATTCCTAACGACGCTGAAATGCTTGTTAAATCAGGCGATGCAGTTGTTGCTGGTGACCGTCTCACTACTGGTTCTTTGAATCTCCAAGATCAATTAAAGTACAAGGGCGCAGAAGAAACCGCGCGTTACATCATGAACGACGTCATGGCAGTTTACGCTGCTCAGGGTCACGAAATCTCAGCAAAACACCTTGAGATTATCGTTCGCCAAATGTTCAGCCGTGTCGTGATTGACGAATCTGGTGACTCAAGCTTTGTCGCTGGCGATATCGTTTCTCTCGCTGCTGTCACTGCAGAAAATGACGAACTCAAATCAGAAGGCAAAGAACCTGCTAAGTATACTCAACTTCTTCTTGGTATTACCAAGGTGTCTATTTGGTCAGATTCCTTCCTCTCAGCTGCATCCTTCCAGGATACAACTCGTGTTCTTATTAACGCCGCAATCAACGGCCGCGTCGATAAGCTCCATGGCTTGAAGGAAAACGTCATTATCGGTCGCAAGATTCCTGTAGGTACTGGCAAAGACCCACTCGCTGCCGAAGATCCAGCAGAAGTCCAAGCTCGTATCGATAGAGAAGAAGCAGAAGCTGAAATTGACACTCCAGTCAGCGTCGAACCAGCTGCCGAAGAAATCGACAACGCTTAATACTAGCGCTAGCTAACAGAAAATCCCCACTCACTGGGGATTTTCTGATGCCAAAAAATGTTGCCAAAATTCTTGTGATTTTTTTAAAAAGTCTTTAAAAATAAAATTACTTATGTTAATATAAAAGCATAAAAGGTGTATATGAGAGGTAAAAACAAAACATACTTGAAGAGAACACTAAACGGGGTAGGCATCTTCTCCTCGGTATTTTTGTTTACAGCAGCTGCAATCTGGCTCTATTCGCCGACCTTTGGCACTAATGCTGCAGAACAATCTTCTTTTAGAGTTGGCGCTAACGTCAAATCTAATATCTCAATTATTTCTGATAGCCAAGTAGTCTTCGATATAGCCAATGGTAATCAAACCACTTCCACTAAAGGAGTAAAAGTAAAAGTCTATACGACAGTTGAAGGTGGCTATGATTTATATATGGCAAGTGAAGTCGAAAATAATAGCCTTGAATCAACGAGTAGTTCTTATGAAATTAAGAGTATAACTGCGGCATCCTCATCTTTAAATGCAAATATGTGGGCATATAAATTGGATGGTACGAGTGGAAATTATCAGCCAATACCGAAACCATCAAAAATGGCTAGAATTAAGAGTGTTAGTAGTAATCCAGTTGGCGAAGAATCGCTAACAACGGTGAATTTTACTATTAGATCAGCACACTTGATAGAAGGTACATATCGTAAAAATATTGTCTTTACCGCAGTAGCACTTGAAAACTCTGTTCCTACGGAAGAAGATGACCCGTCAGATTTAGATACGAGAACAATTTTTGATATTACCTATATGCACGAAATAAGCAGGAAGATTTGTGCAAATACTACAACTCCAAAAGTAACTGCCACAGAATATGTCAGTTCACATACAACTAACGATGATTTTGTACCACAAACAATTTTGACCGATGCAAGAGATAATAAAACATACCTCGTTCGTAAGTATGCCGACGGAAACTGCTGGATGGCGCAGAATCTTGAACTTGATTTTAAACCTGCGTCTGGCAACTATTCATATAATAATACGACACTTACTGTTACTACTCTTGACCCTCAATATACAGATATAGAGAGCCCAGAATTGTTTAATCGTAGTGACAATGCATTCCGAACAAATACCTTCTATGCTACACAGGCAGCATTTGGTAGCAGTAGTAATTCTCTGGCATGGGCGCTAGGCGATTCTAGAAGCTTTAGCGTATCTGGAGCAAATGTAGCTGATTATATGGTTAAAAGAAGTGTCACTAACGCCGGCATGTATCTATTTGAAGAATCCTATAGCGGTGAAAGATACCAAAAAATTGGCAATTTTTATACCATAAATGCAGCGTTAGCCGGATATAATCTCGTAAGTGGAGAGGTAACAATTTCCGAAAACTCAATTTGTCCAAAGCACTGGCAATTACCAGAAGCTACAGGAAATAAATCAATAACAGAGCTAGTTAGTCTCTATTCTCCAAGCAATGGAGATAATGTAAGATATAAAACGATGGTGGATCAACCATTAACGATGTATCCAACCGGCACATATAGCCCAGGTTATGGCGAGGAAGCTGGCTATAGGAATTACAAAAACAGTATAGTTTATCTACATAGGCCAGAAAGCGTGACATATGTAGATGGAAAAATTGGCAGTAGTAACTATAATGGTAGCGCATTCAGGGCCTCCCTTAATTCTGACGGCAGCGTAACTATTAGTAACTATTATGCGCCATATTCATTTAGTACTAATGGTGCGATAAGGTGTGTAGCGAGGTAAAAATGATAGAAAAAAATGCAAAAACTAAGCAAATAGCATCAAAGGTTTGTATTTTTGCGGTATTTTTGCTGCTAGCTATGGTATCAGTATACCTATATTCCCCAGTAATCAGGACAAATGCGGAGGGGAGTAATATCCCTACACAAGAAAAACGAACCGAGGTTGAATTTATCTCAAATCCGAACATTTCGCTTGCCTTATCAAACAACTTCGTGAATTTCGAAGTATTAACAAACGAAGAAGGTGTTTTTGAATCTAGAGATATTCTTGCGTCTGTAGAAAGCAATGTCTCGGATGGCTTTCAATTGTATCTCTCATCAACTTCAGAAGACCCGGACTTGAAGCATAATAAAGGTGCTGATGATGTGATTTCTACTAAGTTTAATGGCTCTGTTACGAGTAGCACAATGCAAGATAATACCTGGGGATATTCACTTGATAGTACGAACTATACGAAAGTCCCAGGGTTGTTATCACCAGTGGTGATTTCAAGTTCCCAAGGGTTTACAACGGATCAAAGTAAGTTGAAAAAAAATCTTACCTTTGGTTTTAAACTTAGTAATTCACTGGCTGCCGGCGTGTATCGTGGTGCAGTTAAGCTGACGCTTATTAGTGGCGGGCCGTCAGAGGATGATTGGGAAGTTGATTTTACGACATTCTCTGGTATTAGGTTTATGCATCAGTTGACTCCAGAAATCTGTGCAGCTGAAACCACACCAAATGTAAATGCTACTGAGCTTACATATTACACAACGGACGATACTAACTATGTTCCAACAAACTATCTACGTGATATAAGAGACGGTAAGTTTTATTTAGTATCCAAACTTGCTGATGGCAACTGTTGGATGGATGAAGGTTTACGCTACTTGCCGTCATCAACGAGTACAAACGAATATACAGATTTGAATACAAAAAGTGAATTTGAATATACAGAATTTCGCTCTGCATATGGCTCGGAATCTTTGCCGTGGGATGATCAAGGATATAAGACGGCAATGATTGCGCCACTTCTTCCAAGCCGCGGTTCAGGTGTCCACTCGATTGCGTATTCATACTCAGATTATCCAGATGTGTATCATGACCCAGTAGGATATGAACATGATGTCGTCAAGAGTGGATATAGATATAACTGGTTTGCCGCTACTGCTGGTAATAAAACAAGCACAACCACCGCGGCAACCGCAAATGATTCAGTCTGCCCGAAGAACTGGAGACTCCCTACTGCTACCGGCCAAAAGAGCTTTGACAACTTAATAACTGTATACGGTGTAAAATTTAATTACGAAGAAAATGGGTATGAAACAGAAGAAGATTATGAAGATGCTGTAGAAAAATTAGATAAGATTACTTCTTCTCCGTTATTCTTTAAATATGGCGGTAGATACTATAATTATAGTGGAAATACCTCATCTGGTGATTATTGTCTTGAATGGGACAATGGTGGAGGGACTTGGTGCGTAGAAGTCGGATACAAAGCATACTATTGGACGGCAGATACAATGACTAAAGCGCAAGCAAATATATTGGAGGACGAGCAATATAAAACGCACAATATGGGTGCAGCTAAACTATTCTATTTTGGTGAGTATTCAGCAAGAATATTGGATGATCCAATTCCGGAATATATAACTGCTAGTGAACAGGTTGGATATCCAAATATTAGGCTAATCAATGGCTATCCAATAAGATGCGTAGTAAGGTAAAAGGGGAAAAATGAAAAATAATATAAAGAAAACAAGAATATCAATACTTGCATATGCGGGTGTATTCTCGGCCATGCTCCTCTTTGCTTTCTTTGCAGTGTGCCTATATTCGCCAGTGATAAAAACAAATGCAGAAGAGTATAAAATGGTTAGCAGGTTGAATATGAATATCTCGTCGGGTGTTTCTCTCGCCATAATTGGCGATAGTGAGTCTCTCGCGGTTGTCCCATCAAGCGAAGGAACGTTTAAGTATAAAAAAATTACCGCAAGAGTAAAGACTAACCAGCCTAGTGGCTACTCACTAATTCTCAATAATTATAATACGTCTGAATATTTAGGAACGCCTACCGGATGGGTTAACGGAGTCTATTACGACGCAAAGAAAATATATTCTAACTTTGAAGGAGAAGTTACGAGTTCAAGCATGCCAATCGACTCATGGGGTATCTCATTTGATGGCGAGGGATACCGTTCTAGATCGACTCTAATTGGTGATGCAGGTGGATATACTATAAAACAAACCACAAATCTCTCTGACACAGATCAAGATATATATCTCGGTGTTAAGGTGGGGAACACTACATCATATGGTCACTATACTGCAACAATATCACTTACAGCCTATACTGAATCCTCATGGATTAGTGATGAGGAAAATTCCATGTATGGTATAACAACATTACAGGAAATGACAAGTAATGTATGCTACTATACCCCAACACCAGACGATGACGCGACGGGAATTATTTGGGAGTATGACGATGAAGATACTAAGAAAATCCCGCATACAAAGCTAATAGACTCTCGCGACGGCAAAGAATACGTTGTGGCAAGATATGCCGATGGCTCTTGCTGGATGGTGCAGAATATGGACTACAACATTAGCGACACTTATGAACTGACAAAATACAATACAGACATAAGGTCAAGTTCAATTCCTCCATTATTCACCTTTACGAATCCAACGAGTACAACTTTGTCAGGCTTTAAGGAAAGCGATATGTATGAACAAGATGGTTATACATTGCTCGCTGCTCCAGAAAAAAGCTATGCGCCTCAAGGGACAGAAAGATATTACCAAGGTGGTACAACCGCGGCATCTACACCTACAGATAGTACTGACGAATATGCCTGGGAAAAGACTGGCGTATACTACAACTATGCAGCAACTGCATTGAGAGATGTAGATGAATCCTATTCACATGGCTCAATTTGTCCTGCTGGATGGGAACTACCATCTGGTGATGAAATTGAAAGCCTTATTTCGGCTCAGAATGGCTCAGAACAGTTTAGCATGAGCATGACGCCATTTATACTGTCAGGCAAGATTGTCTATGACGCCAATACAGACGAGACAAGCATCGTTGATGCTGGAACAGCTGGATATTACTGGACGCGTGAATCGGAATACGATTCTAATATCTCAAGATATGCGGATAATGTAGTTAAAATTACTACAAACGAAATTACGTATAGTATGGAAAATGCTAATAACTACGACGGCGCACAAGTAAGATGTAAATATTACTGGTAAAAATTTCCCGAGCCAAAAGCTCGGGATTTTTTGTTTTACCTCTTGTAATTTTTACTAATCTATGCTAAAATAACACTCGTATAGTTTATCAAGGTGACATTTGAACAACTAGACAAGAGGGAAAGCCTCGCAGATCCAACTGCAGTATTTTTTTAAAACTGTTTTACAGAGATAAAAATACAGGCCAAGCAGCGATACGCGACGGAACTATCCATATTGTCTAGCCATTAGGGTGTCCCGTTAAAGGAAAGGAAAAGATGAAAGTTATCATCGGCACCAAAATTGGTATGACCCAGATCATCGGTGAAGATGGACTTGTTACTCCTGTAACAATCCTTCAAGCTGGCCCGATTACAGCGACTCAGATTAAAACTGTCGAAACCGACGGTTATAACGCTGTTCAATTCGGTTACGGTCAGGGTAAGAATCTGAGCAAGTCGGTTACTGGCCACGTCAAAAAGGCTAGTGTCACTCCTAAAATCTTAAAGGAATTTCGTACGGATTCCGCAGCAGACCTCAAGGTCGGAGACAGTATTTCTGTTGAAGCATTTGAGCTCGGCGATAAGGTTACTGTGACTGGCACAAGCAAAGGTAAAGGCTTCGCTGGTACCGTCAAGCGTTGGAACTTCCAAGAGTCTCGCAACACCCACGGCTTCAAAGGTGATATTCGTAAAGTCGGTTCTATCGGCTCTATGTATCCTCAAAAAGTCTTCAAGGGTAAGCGCATGCCAGGTCGCATGGGTCACGATCAAGTTACTGTAAAGAACCTTATCGTTGCTTACATCGACAAAGAAAATAACCTCTTAGGTCTTAAAGGCGCAGTCCCTGGTCCTAAGAAAGGAATTGTAACTGTGGAGGGAAAGGAGTAATATGGCAGAATTGAATGCAGATATCTTCGGTCTCGAAGTTACAAATTATGAATTAATCAAAGTTGCTTACGATGCATATCTTGCAAACTCACGCAGCGCACATGCAAAAACCTTGAAGCGTGGTGAAGTTAGCGGTGGTGGTAAGAAGCCTTGGAAGCAAAAAGGTACAGGTCGTGCACGTTTCGGCTCAACCCGTAACCCTATCTGGCGTCATGGTGGCGTAGCTGGTGGTCGTACTGGTGAAGAGAACTTCACTAAGAACCTCGCTAGAAACGCAAAGAAGGTTGCAGTCATGCAAGCCCTCTCAATCAAGAACGCTGACAAAGCTATTGTCGTTATCGACAGCCTTGGCATCAAAGAAGGTAAAGTTAAAGAAACTATTAAAGCTCTCGAAGCTGCAAAAGTTTCAGAAGATGACAAAACTCTTCTCGTTGTTAGAGAAAAGGATGACCTCACTCTTCGCGCAACTTCAAACATCGCAAATGTTAAAGTGGTTCGCCCAACTTACCTCAACGTCTTCGATCTTATGAACGCAGACAAAGTTGTTATCGTAAAAGATGCACTTGAAGTAATCGAAAACTGGTTGCTCGGAAAGGAGAATAAATAATGTTAGTTATCCCTCGTGCAACTGAAAAAGCTTACACAGAACAAGCTAAAAACACTTATATCTTTAATGTTCCAGATGGTGGTTCAAAGCAAGCAATTGCAAAAGCCGTCGAAGAACAGTTCAATGTCACCGTAGAAGATATTCGCGTCTTGACCCGCAAGGGTAAAGCTACCCGCTTTTCAAAGGGTAAACACGCTTATCCAGGCACAACATTCCGCCGCGATAAGAAAATCGCCTATGTAACTCTTAAAGAAGGCGACAAAATCCGTGTATTTGATGAAGAAACTAAAAGTGAAGAAAAGGAGAAGAAGTAATGGCAATTAAAGCATATCGTCCAACTACTGCTGCTCAACGTCAGAAGACTACACAGGATTTTGATCAAATCACAACCAACAAGCCTCTTAAGTCTCTTCTTAAAGCAAAGAAGCAAAATGCTGGTAAGAACAACCAAGGTCGTATCACTGTCCGCCATCGTGGTGGTGGTGTCAAACGTCACTATCGTCTTCTTACTCACAACTTGCCAAAAGATTTGACCTTGACAGTTGAGGAAATCGAATATGATCCAAACCGTAGCGCACGTATCGCTCGTGTTAAAGATCAAAACGGCGTATATTACTACATTACCGCTGATACAGAGATGACTAAAGGTTCAGTCATTAAGACTGGTGCAGAAGCTCCAGTTGAGACTTCAAACCGTCTTCCTCTCGAATTAATTCCAGTAGGTACTTTCGTATACGCAATCGAGCTCACTCCAGGCCGTGGCGCACAAATGGTTCGCGCTGCAGGTTCTTCAGCACAGCTCATGGCAAAAGAAGATGGCTATGCAACCCTTCGTATGCCTTCAGGTGAAGTTCGCAAAGTTCTCGCAACTTGTGAAGCATCTATCGGTACAGTTTCAAACTTGCAACATCAGAACGTCAAGCAAGGTGCTGCTGGTCGTCGTCGCCGTAAAGGTATCCGCCCAACAGTCCGTGGTGTCGTAATGAACGCAACAGATCACCCACACGGTGGTGGTGACGGTGGTCGTCACGGTTCCGGTAAAGCTCCTCGTACTCCATGGGGTCAATTGACTCTTGGCTACAGAACTCGCCATAATAAGAAAACTAATAAAATGATCGTGCGTAGTCGTCACGAAGGAAAGAGGAAATAGTCTATGTCTAGAAGCCTTAAAAAAGGTCCTTTCGTGGACTACAAACTTGAGAAGAAAATCAAGGCTCTCTCACTCGAAGACCGCACTGTGATTAAAACTTGGGCACGTTATTCAACAATCTCTCCAGAGATGGTTGGTCGTACAATCGCTGTTCACAACGGTAAAGTACACGTTCCAGTTCTTATCTCAGAAAACATGGTCGGTCACAAACTCGGTGAGTTTGCTCCAACTCGTAAGTTCAAACGCCACGGCGGTAAGAAAGCCGCTGAAGCAGCTGCAGCAAAGGGAGGTAACTAATTATGGCTACTAAATTTGCTCACGCATACATCAAAGGCATTGATTCAATGCCACGCAAGACTAGTGTTGTTGCTAGCCTCGCTCGCGACCGTTACGTCGCTGACGCACTTGTTATTTTGGAAAACACCCCACGTCGTGCTGCAAAGCCAGTGGCAAAAGCAATTGAATCTGCAAAAGCAAATCTTTTGAATTCAGGCGCTTCAATCGATCCAAAGACAATCCGCGTTGCTCGTATCTCAGTTACTGCAGGTACCCGTATCCGTCGCTATGTCCCAGCTTCTCGTGGTCGTGCTTTGCCTTTCGAGAAAATTTCATCAAACATCTTCGTAGAAGTTGCTGGTGAAGAAAAAGCTAAGAAGGTTGAAAAGACCGAAGCTAAGAAGGAGGACAAGTAATGGGTCAGAAAGTTAACCCTGTATCTTACCGTCTTCAAGTTAGCAAAGATTGGTCTTCAAAGTGGTTCACTAAGAAAACCGATTTCAAGAAATGGTTAGTTGAAGATATTAAGATCCGCGAAGCTATTGAAGAACGCTTCAAGGCTCGCCCAACCATCGCTAAGATCAACATCGAGCGTACTGATAACCTCACTACTGTCACTATCTTGACAGCAAAAGCAGGTGCAGTTATCGGTAAGCAAGGCGCTGGTATCAATGAATTAAAGAAAGAACTTGAGAAATTCGCTTCTCAAGCAGTTCGTATCAATGTGGAAGAAGTTAAGAAACCAGAACTTTCTGCAAAACTCGTTGCTGAAAATATTGGTTTCCAACTTGGCAAACGTATGAACTTCCGCCGCGCAGTTAAAATGGCTTGCCAATCAACTATGGCAGCTGGCGCTAAAGGTGTTCGTATTGAGGTCGCAGGCCGTCTTAACGGTGCTGAGATGTCTCGCCGCGAAAAGTTTATTGAGGGCTCAGTTCCTCTTCATACTCTTCGTGCAGATATCGACTTCCACTGCCATCACGCACCAACAATTGCTGGTATCGTCGGCGTGAAAGTATGGATCTATAAAGGAGAGAAATAATCATGGCTATCTTACTTCCAAGAAAAACCGCTCACCGCAAGGTCCGTAAAGGTAAAAACGAAGGTATTGCAACCCGTTGTAACTATGTAGCATTTGGTGACTACGGTCTTATGTCTCTTGACAATGAACGTATCAACTCAAAGCAAATTGAGGCAGCTCGCCAAGCTATCACTCGTTACATCAAACGTGGTGGTAAAATCTGGATTCGCATCTTCCCACACACCCCAGTCACCAAGAAACCTCTTGATGTAAAAATGGGTTCTGGTAAAGGTGAACCACAATTCTTCGTCGCAAAAGTTAAAGCTGGTACTGTTATGTTTGAACTCGCTGATGTGACTGAAGAGCAAGCAAAAGAAGCTCTTCGCCTCGCATCACACAAACTTCCAGTTCGCTGTAAGATTATCAAGAGAGAGGAGTTTTAATCATGGCTAAAGCTAAAGAAGCAAAAACCACTAAGAAAGCTCCAGAAATCGCAAACAAGACTGTTGCTGAACTTAAAGCAGATTTGCTTATCGCTCAAAAAGGTCTTTATGATGGTACTCTTGCTAATCCACATCATATCAAAGCGATCCGTAAAGAGATTGCTCGTAAGTTAACTGCTGAAAATGCAGCTAAAGAGAAAGGAAACGAATAATGGCACAAACACTTATTGGAATCGTTACTTCCGACAAGCGTGACAAGACCATCACCGTCTCTATCACTTCTCGTGAAACTCACCCACTTTATCGCAAGCAATATTCACACACTCGTAAATATACCGCTCACGATGAAGCAAACGAAGCTTCACTTGGTGATAAGGTTGAGATCGTGGCATGCCGTCCATTCTCTAAGACTTGTAGCTACAAGTTAGTCAAGGTCCTCGAGAAATCTCACGGTACTGTCGAGCTTAAAGAAGATATTAATAAAGTTGAAGGAATCGAAGAAAAGGTCGAAGATTCTGAAAAGGAGAATAACTAATGATCCAACAGGAAACTAGATTACACGTCGCTGACAACAGTGGCGCCAAGGAACTTGGAGTGATCCGTGTCCTCGGTGGTACTCGCGCCCGCTACGCACGCGTCGGTGATATTGTCACCGCTAGCGTCAAAGACGCTTCCCCAACCGGAAACGTCAAGAAGAAAGCCGTTGTCCGTGCTGTTATCGTTAGAACTCGTGGCCAAATCCGCCGCCCAGATGGTTCAACCATCCGCTTCGACGACAACGCTGCAGTTCTTATTAACGATGATAAGACACCAAAAGGCACCCGCGTTTTCGGACCAGTCCCACGCGAACTTCGTGACCTCGGCTTCAACAAAATTATCAGCTTAGCACCGGAGGTACTATAATATGGCACAAAATCTTAAATCCGGCGACAAAGTAACAATCATTGCAGGTGCTAACAAAGGCAAATCTGGCAAGATTGTCAAAATGGATAGAAAGAATAACCTCGCATGTGTTGAGGGAATCGGTGTTCGTGAACGTCACTTTGCTACTAACGCATATCGCCAAGGTGGCAAAAAAGACATTCACGTCGGTATCCATGTTTCAAACCTCAAAAAGGAGGCTAAGTAATTATGGCTGATAAATATATCCCAAGATTAAAAGAAGTCTACAATGACAAAATCGTGAAGACTCTTGAGAAGGAACTTAAAATTGACAACGTCAACAAACTTCCTAAACTCGAAAAAGTCGTCATTAGCTCAGGTGTAGGCAAAAAACGCGAAGACAAACGTTTTGTCGAGACTGTAAACCTTACGCTCGAGAAAATCACTGGTCAAGCTCCAACTTCACGTCTTCCAAAGAAGTCAATTGCGACCTTCAAAATTCGTAAAGGTATGGGCGACCCAGTAGGATATCTCGTTACTCTTCGTAACGACAAGATGTATGAGTTCGTTGACCGCTTGATTAACGTTGCTCTTCCTCACGTTCGTGACTTCCACGGCGTACCTCGCTCTTCGTTCGATAAACAAGGTAATTACTCACTTGGTCTTAAAGAACAAACTGTATTCCCAGAAATCACTTTCGAAGATTCATCAGTTCTTCACGGCCTTGAAATTACTTTCATTATTAAGAATGGTTCAAAAGAAGGGAGTACCAAATTGTTAGAACTCTTTGGTATGCCATTTGAGAAGGAGGGTAAGTAGTATGGCTAAGACATCTGCAGTCCTTCGTGATCAAAAAAGGCAAAAAATGTACGACAAATACAAAGAGAAACGCGAAGCTTTGAAAGCTGCCGGCGACCTCGAAGGTCTCCAAAAGCTTCCTCGCAACTCTTCACCAACTCGCCTTAAAAACCGTGACCTCCTCGATGGTCGTCCACGTGGTTATATGCGCCGTTTTGGTATGAGTCGTATTACCTTCCGTGAAAAAGCAAGCAAGGGTGAAATCCCTGGTGTAACAAAGAGTAGCTGGTAAGGAGAAAGGAGTAAGTTATGTCATTACAATCTACTGATCAAATCGCAGACCTTATCACCCGCATCCGTAACGCTATTCTTGTAGGTAAGACCGAAATTCGTGTCCCAACTTCAAAGCTCAAAGCTGCAGTCGCTGAAGGTCTCAAAAAAGGTGGTTACATCGAAGATTGTGAAATCGAAGATGCAAAACCTCGTGGAATTCTTCACATCGTTATCAATAAAGATGGTGAAATCGCTCGTATCAACGAGATTGCTAAAGTTTCAAAACCAGGCCGCCGCGTTTACGCAGCAGCTGATGAAATTCCAAAAGTTAAATCTGGCCGTGGTATCGTCCTCGTTTCAACTTCAAAAGGAATCATGACTGGCGAAGAAGCTCGCAAAAACCGTCTTGGTGGCGAAATCCTAGTTAAAGTTTACTAATAAGACTTTACGCAAAAATACCCCGTCTGGGGTATTTTTGTTGGTCTTTGAAAATGCTTGTGTTATACTTAAGGTAATAAAGGAAGGTTATGAAAAAAGCTAAAGTTGATGCGGCGTTAGCTGAGGATGAGAAAAAATATGACCGAAAACCAGTAAGGATTTCGGGCGAGCTCCAAGCAAAATTGGATGCAATTAGAATTGAAGCGGATCAAAAATATAAGGAACCAAAGGGGCGAAAGACGCTGGCTGTACTAGTGACAATGCTATTTATCTCAGTGGCTGCAGCTATTGGCTATCTTGCCTTTGTGAATATTCCAAAAATCATCGGTAAAATTGATATTGCAGCTCTCTTTCCAAATCTAGGTGGCGATAAAACAAGCGAATCTGAAATCGAAGAAAAACACGTAAAACTAAAACTTGATGAAATCATTGCCTCCCTCCACTTCACTTCTTACGATAAATCAGATAGCTCCAAGAATAAGGTCGTCTATGGACCATATATTGAGAGTATTACTAAGGACCTATATACCGGAAGTCTTAGTGCTGAAGATAAGCTGTTTATTACATTAAGTAAAATGACACGCGAAAAGAAAACACAATTTAAAGCCGAAAACGTCGAGAAAAACTATAAAGATCTCTTTAATGAGACGCTTGAAACCCACCAAGATGTCGGAACCTGCAACGGCTATAAATATAATGTCGACAAAAAAGAATATATAAAAGATAATACCGCATGCGAAATGGAATATCGCAATGTTCTAATAGAAAAGACACTATATAAAAAGGAAGGCGCGAGATATTACGTGGATGTTAAGGCTGGTACAGTCTATAACGGAGGAGACCAGTATGGCTGTTTTCTATATAAAAACATAAGCTTATTAGACAACAAAAACGTGGACACGTCTAGTACTGATATTATAAAAACCTGCGATAGTAAAGACCCAACAAAAGTAATCGAACAGGGGCGAAGTGAAATGGCGACCTACCGATTTATCTTCGAAAGTGAAGGTGGATGGCTGTTTGAATTTAAAGGGGTAGAACAGAGGTAGAATAAAACACAAGAATTAACAGGGGTAAGCATAAGCTTCACCCCTGTTATTTTTGTTGACAAAACGCACTGATATGCTATAATAACAGCAAACGAAGTTAAATTAGGGAGAGTAAAAAGTGACGACACTTGAAAGAGTGGCTTATTTGTTTCAGTCCAAAGAAACGACATATCTGTCGTCAGTTTTGAGGGCTCTATGGCAAACTCACTTCACTTTTTATTCAGGCGTTAAACGCGCCCTAGACTTCATTCTTGCAACACTTGGCCTCATTCTCAGCTCACCAATCTTTATTGTTATCGCAATCATGATCAAACTTGAAGATGGTGGCCCAGTATTCTTTAGACAACTTCGCACTGGTCGTAATGGCAAGGAATTCTATATTTACAAGTTCCGCTCGATGGCAATTAATAATAACGTCCATGATACCTCATGTGAGGACCAATATACTAAGGTTGGACGTTTTATCCGCAGTATCTCAGTTGATGAGATTCCACAATTTATCAATATAGTAAAAGGTGATATGGCATTTATTGGTCCACGCCCTTGGATTACAGATTATTATGCAGCTATGAATGATCGTGAGCGTATGCGTACAATGGTTCGCCCAGGTATTACTGGCCTCGCACAGGCAAGTGGACGCAATGGTATCTCAATCTTTGATAAAATCGGCTATGACCTTACCTATGTGAAGCATTTTTCAGCTTGGATGGATCTTAAAGTTATCTTCTGGTCTGTAAAGACTGTCCTTAAAAAGGAATCAGTTGATGCTGGTAAAAATGTAATTCACAATGAATTAAACGAACTCAGACGCGAGAACCATCGTAAACTCGCTAAAGCTTAACTTTACAATTGATTAAAAATAATTTAAAATAAAAACAAATCAATCAAAACAAAAAGGAACACTATGCCAGAAAATGGTGAAAATCTAGAAAACCAGAATACTATTCAGGAAGGAGCTCCAACTACTCCAGTTGAAGCACAACCTGTTGCGCCAGTGCAACCTACAGCACCTGTAGCTCCAGCTACACCCATAGCACCAACTCAACCCGCAGTCCAACCAACACTTGTAGCACAACCAGTCCAACCAACGCCTATTACAGTAGGTGCTGATAAGGAAAATGTGCCAATGGGTATTGTTGGCGCAATATTAGGTTCACTTCTTGGTTGTCTGGCAATCGTTTTGCTCGATAGTATGGGCTTTGTTGCAGCAATCTCAGGCGTAGTTATGGCGGCCGGAACTTTGAAAATGTACGAAAAATTCGCTAAAAAGATGAGCAAGACAGGTATTATTATTTGTGTAATCGTTATGCTTGTCATGACTTTACTTGCAGCAAACGTCGCAACATCGCTCCGTGTAGTCCAAGAATTGAAGGAATATGGTATCACTGTAGAGTTCTCGGATATCTTTACTAATCTTTATACTTACATTTCTAAGGATATGATTGATGGTGGTGTCTACTTCGGTAACCTAGCTTTGATTTATGTCTTCAACGCAATCGGCGCATTTGGTATCTTGAAGACTTCAGCTGCAAACAACAAGCAACCAAAAGCCACTCAGCCAACACAGAACGCTTAATATTAACGGAGGGCTTAGCTATAGACTAAGCTCTCACCTAGACTTGGAACAAAAGTGAAAAAGACTCAAAAAAAGAATAAATTTTTCAATATTGTCGCAATCGCGATTGTCGCACTTCTTGCGATAAATTTTATTCTTCTTTTGAATTGGGCTACATCGGTAGATCTAACGGTAAAAGAAAAACTTTATCAAAAAATCGCAGCCTTGAATGCAACCAGTTTTATATCTGATAGAAATCCAGATTTTGTTAAAACCGGCGACTTTTTAACGGACGGATATAGCCATAACACAATGGCGTTATATAAAAAACTTAGTTTGACGCAAGAAGAAAAGCTTTCAGTGGTTCTGGCGACCATTTATCGTGACGGAAATTATATCGAGTCCTATAGCAACACTGAAACAATTTCAGGCGATTATGTTGCGTATCGCTATGAAGAACTCTTTGGCGAACCAGTAACGCATACCTCAGACGCCGCTATGCTCGAGTGTCTTAGCTCGGAATATAACCCAACAGAAAATACCTATGAACTGGGACTATATTTCGGTTGCGGACTCATTGATTACGGCAGCGCAGCTATTCATGTTATCAATGTCGGAAATGCGGATGGTGGATACTATGTTGATATTAACATAGCTACGGTCTATGAATATGAAGATGATTTTGACCGCGCAGTTTGTGAGGTCTATAGGGACGTTTATGATTTTGGAATTGGCATAATTGAGACGGAAGCGCAGCCAATGAAATACAAGAACTGTGAGCCAGGAACTGATGGCGAGCGGTCCACTTTTAAGCTCAGTATCTCAGACCGTGATAACGTAGCGAAATATCGCTTTAGTTTCGATAAAGAATATCACTTCATGGGAATTAAAAAACTTTAAAACATAATATAAATTAGATATAATAAACTTATGCTAGACATCTTATCGGTAGTATTAACCTGGATTCTGTTCTTCTATTTTTACTCTGTTTTTGGCTGGATTTTCGAATCTACCTACTGTACAGTCCGTTCTCGACCGGTTAAATTTGTTAACCGCGGTTTTTGTTTTGGACCAGTTTGTCCGATTTATGGCGTATCATTTATTGTTGTCATGATCTTAATTCATCCATTCAAAGGATTAAATCTCTTCGAACAGTTTTTACTAATTGCGTCTATTTGTGCAATAGTTGAATATCTAGCTAGTTATATACTCGAAAAAATCTTCCATGTCCGCTGGTGGAGCTACCATACATCTTGGTACAACTTCACGATTGGCGGTCGTGTAACTTTTTGGACAACAATTGGATTCGGTATTTGTGGTACAGCCGTCATAAACTTCCTCCATCCAAATGTCGCCAGTATAGTAACAGCACTTGGATTTGAACTTAAACTTCTGCTTGTAGCAATTTTGTCAGGAATTTTCCTGATAGATAGCATAATGAGTAGTGCAGTCGCAAGCTCCGCTAAATATGTCTTTAAAGGAGGTAAAGTTGACCTAACGGCCGAGATTAAGAATTATGCCTATAGCTACTACAAAAAACAGAACCGCAAGGCTCGTCGCACGGCTAAAAAGGCCATTCGCCCTGTTAGGAAGGCTGCTAAGAAATCAGTTAAAGGGCTTAAGGGCGCACAGCGTAAAATTCAGAAGCGTGTCGCAAAAGTTGAGTATCGCACGAAACGTCGCGAGATGAAAAAGACAGCGGCAGAATCAAGTATTAAAACTGTGCGCAAGAAATCTGAACGCATGAAGAAAAACTCAAAAGTCGATCTAAGCCAAAAATAAAGGAAAATTAGCTTTACCTCTGGACTTTTATCGAATTCTATGGTAAAATGGCAGGGATATTAACTAAAAGGAAGTTTTTTCATGAGTCGTATCGGAAAACTACCTGTTGACATTCCTGCAGGCGTGACAATTACGGTCGGTGACGAATTAATTACTGTCGCTGGTCCAAAAGGCACGCTCGAGGTTCCTGTTCAACAGAACACTACCACTAAGGTAGAAGAAAACAAGATTGTAGTAACCCGCAAAGATGACGAACCAAACTCAAAAGCTTGGCATGGTCTTCAACGCGCATTACTTCAAAACGCTGTAATCGGCGTAACAAAAGGTTTCGAAAAGAAACTCGAAATCAACGGTGTTGGTTTCCGTCTTTCAGGCGGTCCAAAAGACATCGAAATGGCACTTGGTTTCTCACACCCGGTCAAATACTCTGCTCCAGAAGGTATCACTCTTACCACAAATAAGATGGAAATTACCGTTTCTGGTATCGATAAGCAGAAAGTTGGCCAAGTTGCTGCAGAAATTCGTGCCCTTAAGAAGCCTGAACCATACAAGGGTAAAGGTATTAAATATGCTGACGAATTTATTGTCCGCAAGGCAGGAAAGGCTGGTAAGAAATAATGAAAGCTGAATTTAGAGCTAATCGTACCCGTGCTAAAATCCACGGCACCGCTGAACGCCCACGCCTCACGGTTCACATTAGCAATCAACATATTACCGCACAAGTCATTGATGATGACGCTATGAAAACCTTAGCTTATGCAACAACTGTCGGTAGCAAAACCAAAGGCACAAAAACTGAAAAATGTGCTGAAATCGGTAAAGAAATCGCAGCTAAAGCTAAAAAAGCTAAAGTAACCAAAGTTGTCTTTGATCGTGGCTCAAAAGCTTATGCTGGTCGCCTCTCTGCACTCGCAGATGCAGCCCGCAAGGAAGGATTGGAGTTCTAATATGCCTGAAAATAAAGAACCACGCGTAATTAACAAAGCTGGAACCCTTAAAATGACCGATAAGGTCGCAGCTACTAAAGAAACTCGCGATATGGCCGGCCGTCCTATTCGCAAGAATAATCGCCGTGATCGCGTCAAAGCTGAAGCAGCTCCAAAAGAATTCGAAGAAGTTACAATCAACATCGATCGTGTTTCTCGTACAGTTGCTGGTGGTCGCCGCATGCGCTTTAAAGCTCTCGTTGCAGTTGGCAACAAGAAAAATAAAGTTGGTGTTGGCGTCGCTAAAGGTAATGACGTTACCTCAGCAGTTGCAAAAGCAACAACCAAAGCAAAGAAAAATATGGTTACCTTCAACATGGATGGCGAAACAATCTGCCACGAAGTTGAAACCAAAGTTACTGGCGCTGACGTCCTCATGAAGCCGGCAGCTCCTGGTACTGGTATTATCGCTGGTGGTGTCGTTCGTTCAATCATCGGCCTTACTGGCGTTAAAAACCTTATTTCGAAATCACTTGGCTCAACAAACAAAGTCAACATTGCTTACGCAGTAGTTGAAGGTCTCCGCCAACAAGTTCCACGCGAAAAATGGAACACTACAGCTGCTAAAAAAGCTGCAAAAAAGGAGAGTAAATAATGAAGTACAATGATCTCACTGTAAATAAGAATACTCGCCCAACACGTGCTGGCCGCGGTATCTCAGCTGGTCTTGGTAAGACTGCTGGTCGTGGTACTAAAGGTCAAAAAGCTCGTACAGGTCATCACAAGATGCCTCTTGGCTTTATGGGTGGCCAACGTGCTATCATGCAAGCTATTCCAAAAATCAAAGGTTTCAAATCACTTCACGCTAAAGCTGAAGTTGTCTACACTGACAACCTTAACAGCCTCAGCGGCGATGTCGACAACTTCGTGCTTGCTGAAAATAATCTCATCAAGAATCCATTCAGCAAGGTAAAAGTTATCCTTCGTGGTGAAGTTACCGCAAAGATTAAACTCAGCACTCAATTTGCTTCAAAGACCGCTATCGCTGCTATTGAAAAAGCTGGTGGCTCATACAAAAAAGTTGCAGTCCCATCTCGTCCAAAAGCAGAAGACAGCCGCAAAGCTGAAGCTTAATTAAAAACAAAAAGGACCTCGAAATTCGGGGTCTTTTTTGATGTAAAATCTCTTATATTCTTCCCAAAAACCCAAAAACTATGTTAAAATAGAGAGAGTAAATACAGAGAGGCCTAATTTAAATGCATTTCAAGACAATTTTTAAATCATTCAAAAATAAAGACATGTTAAAACGTGTCGGCATTGTGCTCGGAATCGTTGTAGTTTATCGTTTCTTAGCTCACATCCCAGTTCCAATGGGTGACGCAAAAACCTTCCATGATGCAATGGAAAACCTTGTCACAAGAACTGACTTCGGTAACTTCATTAATCTTATCTCTGGTGGCGGACTTGCAAACTTCGCAGTGATTCTTGTTGGTATTTCACCATACATTACCGCATCAATCGTGATTCAACTTCTCACTAAGGCCATTCCTCGTCTTGAGGAACTCTCTGAAGATGGTGAGACTGGCCGTCGCAAGATTAACCAATGGACTCGTATGCTCTCTGTTCCTCTTGCAATTGTCCAATCTATTGCTTATATCTATATTCTCTTTAAATCAATGGACTCATATAGTAGCACCGCTTTCGTTGCAACGGGGCACGACTGGTTTGTCGCCGTTACAGCTATGACAGCCGGTTCAATTATCTTAATGTGGCTTGGTGAATTAATGACCGAACAAGGTATCTGTAATGGTATCTCTACAATCATCTTTATTAGCATCGTCTCTCAGTTTCAAACTACCGCCGCACAAATCGGCGCTGAACTCTTTGATACTTCTGAAGGCTCATTAGAACTCTTTGGCTGGTTCAGTCTCCCAGTAAACCCAACAGTCTTCTGGATTCTCCTCGGCTTTGGCATCGCTCTGGTTATTGCATTCTATCTCCTTGTTAAGGTCAACGAAGCACAACGCATTATTACAATTAATTACGCAAAACGCGTCCATGGTAATCAAGCTTACGGCGATATTAAATCAATCTTGCCACTTAAACTTATCTCTGCAGGTGTTGTTCCAGTGATCTTCGCTACAGCATTCCTTTCTGTCCCAGCTCTTATTGGTCAATTTATTACATCTGCCGACCCAGGAAACCAAATCGGTTCAACCTTGACCACAGTCTTCACTGCGCCAAATGCAAGTAACTTTACAACAACTTATCCAAATGGCATCACAGCCCAATGGTTTGTCTACCCAGCACTCTACTTTGCGCTCGTTGTAATGTTCACCTATTTCTACACCAGCATTATCTTTAATACTAAAGAAATTGCTGATAATCTCCAGAAACAAGGTGGCTTCATTGAAGGCGTTCGCCCAGGTGAAACTACTGCTAAATATCTTGAAAGAACCGTTGTACGCTTGAACTTCTTCGGCTCACTTAGTCTCGGTCTTATTGCGATGCTTCCATTTATCACAGATTACATCTTCATTGTCTTAAATGGCGCTCCACTTGGCCTCTCAATTACTGGTACTGGTCTCTTGATTGTTGTTACAGTCGCACTCGAGAATCTTCGCTCACTTGATTCACGTGCATTGATGGTCACATACGACGATTACAAATAACAACAAAAACTAAGGGTGAGCATGGCTTTAAAGGTGAAAAGATCAATCAAAAAATACATTCCAAAGATTATATTCGGTATTATCGGAGTAATCTTTTTGGGGCTTGTAACATATCTTGCAATCTGGGAAAAGAATTACTATGCCGAGAAAGAAGGCTCAGAACGCATGGCTCCAGGTGTAGTCGGAGATCTCGTTGTCGAAGAAGAGGAGGTCTCAAACGAGCCAATCCCTGAAAAGACCGTAAAAGAGTACAAAGTTGCAGCAGATAAGCCACGCTATATTACGATTGAGAAACTTGGCATAAATAATGCAAGGATTATTGAAATTGGAGTAAAGAAAAATGGTCAAATGGCAACTCCAAACAACATTTATGATGCGGGATGGTATAACAAATCTGCAAAGCCGGGAACAGGCAAAACGGCGATTTTAGATGGACATAATGGTGGCCCAGGTGTAAACGGTATCTTTAAAAACCTAAAAAATCTTCAAGCAGGAGATATTATTACAATTGAAATGGGAGACGGTAGAATACTAAACTATCGAGTATATGATAACGTCTCTGTAAAACTAGAAGATGCAAACAAAAAGATGGCTGAAATACAAAATAGTCCAGTGGAAGGCGTAGAATCGATTTCAATTATTTCATGTGTTGGTGAATGGAGTCAAAAACAAAGGACTTATCTCTCTCGCCAATTCTTGCGTGCAACTTTAATGTAAAAAGCTCAAAAATTCTCTAAAAAACCTCTTGTAAAACAGGAGGTTTTTTGATATAATAAACTTTGTAATTTATGGCTAGTCAAAAGGAAGTTATTAAACTTGCTGGTAAGGTTGTTGAAGCTTTGCCTAACACGCAATTTCGCGTGGAACTTGAGAATGGCCATATTATCATTGCGCACATGAGCGGAAAAATGCGCAAAAACTTTATCCGTCTTGTGCCTGGTGACAGGGTTGAAGTTGAGTTAACCCCTTATGACCTTACAAAGGGTAGAATCAGCTTCCGCCTGAAATAATATCAACCGTCTTGATGGCGAAATTGATATAACGTGAATTTACGAGTAATTCCGCACTCGTAAATATCTTTATATCTTAAAGTACCTTGAAAAGACATAAAGAAAGAAAGGATTTTGACACTTCTATGAAAGTACGCGCAAGTGTTAAAAAAATTTCCCCTGATGACATCATCGTTCGCCGCAAAGGTGTTCTTCGTGTCATCAACAAGAAAAAACCTAAAAACAAGCAAAGGCAGGGTTAAGCATGGCAAGAATTGCAAGCGTCGTCATCCCTTCCGAGAAGCAAGTTTGGATTGCCCTTACTTATGTTTACGGAATCGGTCGTACGACCTCTAAAGCCATCCTTGCGGAGGCCAAAATTGAGCCTACCACTCGGGTGAAAGATCTCACCGAGGCTGAGGAACAGAAAATCAACGACATTATTTCATCGAAATATCAGGTCGAAGGTGATCTCAGACGCCTCGTGACAAACAATATCAAACGTATTAAGGATATCAATTCTTACAAAGGTATCCGCCACAAAGCTGGACTTCCAGTAAACGGCCAACGCACCCGCACGAACGCACGTACTCGTAAGGGTAAAGCGATCGCGGTCGGTGGCGCACAGCCAAAGGCAGCAAGTAAAACTTAGGAATTAGGAGAAAGGAAAATAGTATGACAGAAGAAGTTAAAGCTACTACCGAAGCTCCTATTGAGGCTCCTGTAGCTGCTAAAAAAGCTAAAAAAGGTAAGCGTGTTGTAACCTCAGGTCAAGTTCACATCCAAGCTACCTTTAACAATACAATTATCAGCATTTCTGATAAGAAGGGACAAGTTCTTGCCGCTTCTTCAGCTGGTGCAAATGGTTTCCGTGGTTCCAAGAAAGGTACCGCATATGCCGCACAAATCGCTGCAGAAAAAGCTGGTGAAATCGCTAAGAAAGACTATGGTCTAAACTCAGTTGACGTTTACGTCAAGGGCATCGGCCTCGGTCGTGATAGCGCAATCCGCGCCATCTCAGGTCTTGGCATCAAAATTGACAGTATTACCGACAAGACGCCAATCGCTCACGGCGGTGTACGTCCTAAGGGAGAAAGGAAACCATAATGGCACGTGATATATCTCCTATCGTAAAACAATCGCGTCGTGAGAGCTGGGCTCTCGCACCAAAGGCGCACAAAGTAATGGCTAAAAAGACCGGTATCCCTGGTCAACACGGTGACATGCATGTTCGCGGTGGTAGCCTTTACCTTACCCAAATGCGTGAGAAGCAAAAAGTTCGCCGTCTTTACGGTCTTCTTGAGAAACAATTTGCTAAACTCATGAAAGAAGCTCAAAAGGCAGAAGGTCTAACAGGTGAAAACCTCCTTTCTTACCTTGAGCGTCGTGCAGACAACGCTGTTTATCGTGCTGGTTTTGCAACCACTCGTCGTCAAGCACGCCAACTCGTTTCACACGGACACTTCACTTTGAATGGTCGTCGTATTGATATTCCATCAATTCGCTTGAACCCAGGTGACGTTCTCGAAGTTCGTGCAAAGAGTCAAAAATCTGAATACTTTAAGAATCTTGATAACGTCGTAGCAGCAGCTTCACAACCAACTTTGTCTTGGATGAAGTCAGATGCTAAGAAAATGAAGATTGAAGTAACAGGGCTACCAAAGCGCGAAGAAGCTGAGGCGGGCATTAACGAACAATTAATCGTTGAGTATTACTCACGCTAAGGAGGAAAATGACAACAAAAGTAATTCATGAAGCAAACCTTGCTGAAGTCAAAGAGCTTTCAAAGACAAGTGCATCATTTGTAATCAAACCACTTTACTATGGTTACGGTAACACTCTTGGAAACTCACTCCGCCGCGTTTTGCTTTCAAGTATCAAAGGTGCTGCAATCACATCTTTCTCAATTGAAGGCACAACTCATGAATTCACATCAATCAAAGGCATTCGCGAAGATGTCGTTGATATTATGTTGAATCTTAAGAACATTCGCTTTAAATGCCACACCGATGCTCCAGTCGAACTTGAGCTCGAGATTAAAGGTAAAGATCAATCAGCTAAAGATGGCGACCAACGCGTTGTCGCTGGCGATATCAAACTCACTTCAGATGTTGAAATCGCTAACCCTAACCAAGTAATCTGCCACATTGATGATCCAAACTACACTCTTAAAATGCATTTTGTAGTTGAGAGTGGTCGTGGTTACCTTACAATCGAACGTTCTGGCGAAGAACGCATCCACAGCGACATGATCGCACTTGATGCTGTCTTCACACCAGTTTTGCGTGTTCGCTACAAAGTAGAAAACACCCGTGTTGGCCAAGATACTAACTTGCAACAACTTACTATCACAATCGACACTGACGGTACTATTACCCCACGTGAAGCATTTGAAGAAGCTGCAGCTATCTTAGTCAACCAATATACCGCCCTCGCTGGTTCAACCACAGTCGAATCTGCACCAGCTCCAGGCGTAAATGACGAGCAAGAAGATTCTGGTCTTGCACTTCCTATCGAAGAACTCGGCCTTTCTGCTCGTACCGCCAACGCTCTTATCAACAATGACATTAAAACCATCCGCGACCTCGTCGTCCTTTCAGATAGCGACCTCAAGGAACTCAAAGGTTTTGGTCAAAAGGCGCTTGACGAAGTTAAAGAAAAGTTAACGGAGTTAAATATTTAAAATGCACCGCCACGGATATAAAGGTCGTAAATTCGGCCGTGAAACCGACCAGAGACGCGCACTTCTTCGTGGGCTCGAGTGCTCTCTGATCAAATATCAATCAATCACGGTTACGCTCGCACGTGCAAAAGAAATCCGTCGTGAAGTTGAAAAATGTGTTACCATCGCTAAAAAAGGTGGTCTCGCAAATCGTCGCCTTCTTGTCGCTCGTTTCGACGACATTGAAGTTGCAGACCTTCTCATGGACGTAATTGCACCACAAATCAAGCGTAACTCTGGATATCTTCGTATCGAAAGAGCTGGTTTCCGCAAAGGAGACAACTCTGAAATGGCAACTATCTCATTCGTCGATGATATTAATCTAGACAAGAAGGAGAGTAAGTAATGAAAACCTATTCTCAAAAATCTTCAGAAATTAAGCGTGAATGGTATCTTGTAGACGCTTCAACCTTGCCACTTGGTAAACTCGCTGTAGTTATCGCTGACAAGCTCATGGGCAAAAGCAAAGTTACCTACACCCCACACATCGACAATGGTGACTACGTAGTCGTCATCAACGCTAAGAACATCAAAGTTACTGGCAACAAGATGACCGACAAGATGTACCACCGCCATAGTGGCTTCCCTGGAGGACTTACTTCTTTGAAACTTGAAGAAGTGATCGAAAAAGATCCTTCCTATGCTATTAAAGAAGCTGTTAAGGGTATGCTTCCAAAGAATAAACTCGCAGCAGATCGTCTTGCACGTCTCCGCGTATTCAACGGCAGCGAACACACTCACGCAGCTCAAAATCCAAAGGAGATTAAGTAATGCCAGCAGCCAAATACACCTATGGTCTCGGTCGCCGCAAAGCTGCCACCGCTCGTGCACGTCTTTACAAGGGTAAAGGCAACATCACGATTAATGACAAGCCAGCTCTTGAATATCTCTCAGGTAACAAAACTTACCTCGCAGAAATCACAGATCCATTGGCTCTCACCCAGAAGCAAAAAGAATATGACATCACTATTCGTGTTTCTGGTGGTGGTCTCGCCGGCCAAGTCGACGCAATCAAACTTGCTATTTCAAAAGCTCTTCAAACCGAATTCCCAGATCTTCGCCCAGTATTGAAGAAAGCTGGCTTCGTCAAACGCGATCCACGCGAAAAAGAGCGCAAGAAATACGGTCTTCGCTCAGCACGCAAGAAAGAACAGTTCTCAAAGCGTTAATTCGCATTGGAATCATTCGATACTTGCTACAAAGCTCAAAAGTACCCCGAAAGGGGTATTTTTGATGTTAAGACAGATATTTAGTGATATAATATCACTGTTGGGGCATTAGCTCAGCTGATAGAGCGCGGCATTCGCATTGCCGAGGTCACGAGTTTGATTCTCGTATGCTCCACCACTAAATCGAGGAAAGCGCAAGCTTTCAATTTTTATTTATAAAAATATTTTCGATTAGAAAATATCGATTTGGTGGAAAGACGGCAAGCGATACATAAGCGAAGCGTTGTTGAAGCGGACGGCTTACCAACAAAAAAGACTCGGAGAAAAATCCGAGCCTTTTTAACTAGCGGTCATATTCACAACAGACATAAAAAGCATTTGCACCAGGGACAATCGTCTTTAATTCGTCACTATAAAAATCGAGATAGCTCCGAATTGATTGGACTGCGCAAACTGCAATATTTTGGTCATGTGTTTCGGACAGACTACTGGTCTTCACGGCAACCATTACTTCAACCCATGGATATTTCGTGGGGTCAGCATCTCTTGAATAGAGTACCTCAGCACGAATTGCGCCATATTCCGGTAGGATTATATAATCCCTAGAAAGTGGCTGAATTGAGGCTGGTCCAGAAAGACTATCCTTATTATGTGTACTCTCAAGATACGCCCGAAACGAGCTCCGAAGTGCCGTAATCGTATAGAAATTCTTCCTCGGAAGAGGATGAATTAATACGTTATGACCGGTCGGAAGCTTATCCGATAAGTGAAACGCCAGTTCCTTCAAGTCTGGTAAATTTGAACCGTCTAGTTCAGGATAGAGAAATTTCTTTGCAGACTTACTTTTTGCAATCAGAGAAATCCGAAGCAGCCCATCAGAGTCATCTATTCGCGACTTCACTACAATCGGCTCCCTGATAGCTTTAATAAAATTATTCAAAAGTTCCATACTACTCATAAAAAACTCCCTCCTTCTTTGAATGTCCTTGCTTAAAAGCACATTTTGACATTATATATCAAAATCATCCAAATTGAAAGAGGGGGCTTATGCTTATTTTTAGATTGATGGAACAGGGAAAGATGTAGCGAGTTTAATCACTTCGCCATGAATTTTCTCAAGTTCAGCCTTATATTCAGCTTCAAGCTTCTTGAATGAACCAGCCTTAACACAGAGTTGCATCACATCATTCATCCAATCGCCAATCTGGTTCATCTCTTTTTCACCCATACCGCGAGAGGTGATAGCTGGAGTACCAAGACGAACACCACCAGGCTTAAACGCACCGCCTTTATCGCCAGGAAGGGCGTTAGCATTCAAAGTTAGACCGACAAGGTCAAGTGCCTTCTCATAGAACTTACCATTCACACCGAAACTCTCGTTAACTTTAACGAGCAACAAATGGTTTTCAGTGCCATTACCTTGAAGAATGAATCCATGGCCTTTGAGATTCTCAGCCAAAGTTTTAGCGTTCTTAACGATATTCTTCGCATATTCCTTAAATTCAGGCTTCAAATCTTCGCCAAATGCAACGGCCTTAGCAGCAATCACATGCTCAAGCGGACCGCCTTGAGTACCAGGAAAGACTGCGCGATCAATCAAGATTGGGATATTTTCCAAATTCTTTTCAGGCTTCTTGAGTGGTGAAGCAACATTACCATTCGAGAGAATAATGCCACCACGAGGGCCACGAAGCGTCTTATGAGTTGTCGTAGTCATAACGTTAAAGCCAAAATCGAGAGGATTTGGATGGATGCCGCCAGCAATCAAACCAGCCACGTGCGCCATATCAGCCATGAGTAGGATTTCATAGCCCCATTTCTTTTGAGCCTTGTCACGGATTTCAGCAACACGCTTAAAGTCAGGAATCTTCATAAAGGCAGAATAGCCAATCAAGATAATTTTTGGACCTTCAGCTAGCGCCAATTTTTCCATCTCATCATAGTCTAAATCACCATCAGGCGTGGTGCCGTAAGCAATAAAGTCATAGATTCTTGCAGAACGAGTCACAGGAGACCCATGGGTAAGGTGACCACCATGACCGAGGTTCATTGCCAAAATCTTGTCACCAGGCTCACACCAAGCAAAGTAAACTGCTTCGTTGGCATTTGCGCCAGAGTGAGGCTGGACATTGGCATGGTCTGCACCAAATAACTTCATTGCACGCTCAATTGCGATACGTTCAATACGGTCAACGTTGATCTGACCACCGTAATAGCGGTAGTTTTCAAAAACATCCTTTGCGATATCTTTCTCATCGCCATCAAGCTTATTGAAGTTTGGGTAACCTTCAGAGTATTTATTAGTCAAAACTGAACCCATTGCTTCAAGCACAGCCTTTGAAACGTAGTTCTCGGAAGGAATTAATTCCAAACCCTCAGTTTGCCTCTTCTTTTCTTCATCAATTAAGTCAAATATTACATCTCTTGCCATAAAAAACCTTTCTATAATTTAAAATCCACCTGCTTTGCGGAATTAAATCATAACTCCTCCTCTCGTTCGTAGACTACAAAATCATAGTTGAGCTTTCCATCAGCACCACTACCAACTACCTTACGTGAGAATTCACTTTTATCAAAGCTTGGGAAGAAAGTATCGGCATTCTTATCTTCAGCATCAACCTCAGTTAGGTAAAGCTTTTGTGCGTATGGCACCATCTGAGCGTATACTCGGCCACCGCCAATTACAAACACCTCTTCATCAAGGTTCTCATATTTATCACGAATCTCTTCAATAGAACGAACCTGAACGACACCTTTTGGTAAATCTACATCATCATTACAGAGTACGATTGACTCACGATTAGGCAAAACCTTCGGCAAACTCTTGAAGGTGTTATAGCCCATAATCATCTTATGGCCATTCGTGGTCTTCTTAAAATATTTCAAATCGCCAGGGATATTAAAGCAAAGCCCACCTTTTTTGCCAATTTCCAAATTCTTACCAACTGCTGAAATTATCGAAAAACTCATTATTACTCCGTAACTGGCATTTTGATTATGCCCAAATGTTTATAATCTTCTAGTTTCACATCCTTAAGCGCGCGCGAATTATCAAACTTAAAGAAATCCTTTACTTCCGGATTAATCCAAAGCTTTGGCGCTTCAGGCAAGGTTCCATTCGCCTTCGCTTCATCATAGCGTTTAATCTGCTCCTTGATGCCATCAACCTGGTTTTCATAGATATGAGCATCATTTGTAATAAATGTAAATTGGCCAGGTTTTGCGCCAATACAATGCGCAATCAAGTAGCAGAGTGTCGCATATTGGACGATATTGAATGGCAAACCAAGAGGAACATCAGATGAACGCGAAGTTACGAGCACATTAAGTTTTCCGTCAATCAAATTCCATTGTGAGTTCCAAACACAAGATGGTAAAGCGGCGGTCGGAAGCCATTCGTTCTGCCAAAGGGACATCACCATGCGACGGTTTCCAGGGTTTTCTTTAAGAGTTTCAATCAAATTCTGAGTAAGTTTATATTTATTTACAATCCAGCCGTATGCTGTGCCGATTGTGTGAGCAAATTCTTTCGGGTCCCAATGACGACCTTGATAATCTCCATTTTCATCAATCTCCCATTCATCCCAGATATGAATCTTACGGTCCTGCAGCCAACGGACATCATTACTCTGAACCTGATAAATCCATAAAATTTCTAAAATTGCAGACTTAAATGCAACTTTTTTAGAAGTTAAAATTGGGAATTCTTCCGACAAATCAAATTGCAAGACTTGATGAGGCAAGCGAATTGTGCGAGATTCAGATTGAGCTTGAGCAGTGTGGTCCGGGATTGCAGTCGCGGTCGCACCAGAACGGTTATCTACTTTCTTATAGTTTTGGACTTTTTCGCCGTGCTCAAGAATTCTCCGACAAAGGTCAATATATTGATCGTCAAATTTACTCATTTTACCTCCGTTTTCTTAATTATAACATAGGAAGTTTTTTAAGCATGAAAAAATCCCCTAAAATTCAGGGGATTTTTAACTGAGGTTTTTGAAATTTTAGGCTGCGGGAGCAATTGGAAGCCAAGGAATGGGGTCTTTTCCTCCGCGAACCGTATAAGCTGCCGCCCAGATAAGATTACAGAAGATATCATAGAGTTCTTCGTCTTCATGCTTGAACTGCTTGAGTTTACAATAAAGATGGTATCCCCAAACGTCTGCCTGGTAAATACTGCCAGTTGCCTTAATACCTGCTTCATCTTGCTCGGTGAGGGCACCAAACTTGCCGTCTTTGTTAGTCATAAGACCAGGTCGTCCAATAAATTCATAGAAGAATGAACGGAGTACCGCTTCAAGTTTGTCGCAGAACTTAATAAAGCGAACTAATCTGTTCTTTTCGTCACCATATGCTTCAAATAGCGGGAAATAATCCTTCAATAAATTTTCACGCGGATGTCCTTTAATGCATTCAAGAAAGACTATGAACTCTATATCAACCTTATTAAATCCGCTTTGACGACCATCATCGGGAATATCGCCATATTTTGATTCGCCAAGATCGTGAACCATTAGAAATTCAATTGCACGAAGCTTCTCGTCTTCGTTAAATCCGAGATTGAAGAAATTCATTATGAGCATTGCAAGATAAACACAATGACACGTATGCATTGTGTCGTTTTCTCTGAAATTAGTATCAAGAGGCTGCTCAGGATTAAAATCGTAAACCCCACAATATCCATTACCAGCCCGAAGGACCATATCGCCCTTACAGTGTTTAAAGTAGAGCTCAATAATTTTCAGTACTTTATTCCTCATGAAGCATCCCTCCTTTTAAAGTACCAAAACCTCAGTTTATGACCGCATTATATCACGGTTCACCCCTTAATTCAAGAAAGAAGGAACGTAGATAAAACGCTTGTGCATAAAAGAATAACGTGATAACATTAAAATAACGTAAAGAAACGTGGAGGTTTTGTGAAAAAAATAAAGGCTATTTTTGCCGCGCTTACAATTTGCTGTATGTCGGCATTCATATTTACTGTCGTCTCAGCGGCAGGGAATTTTGGATTGGAAAATGCAATAATACTTGAAAAAGCAGAGAATGTTATCGCAGAAACGCCAACGATTTCCGGAAACACTGTAAACACAAAAATTGTTTTTCACAAGCTAAATGATTATGTGACCTATAATTTGAGCCTAAAAAACTCAACCACAACCTCCCTTAAAATTATCGGTATTTCAGATGATAATACCAGCACATTGGTTGACTATTCATACGAAAATCATGCTGACGAAGTAATTCAAGCTAGTGAAGCCCTCAATCTCGAGGTAAAAATCACTTACAAACAAGCCCATGAAGACAATACTGATCGCACTATAGATAATAGTGTTAAATTTACGATTTCATATCTAGACTTACAGACAAACCAAGTCGAAGAAGATGAAGTAGCTTTAGTGCCAAATACTGGTGCAAACTTCTTCAAGAGTGAATTCTCAGGACAAACATCCAGCTTGTCGGCCATTATTGCTATAATAATTGCCGGAATTGTACTCGTCATTGCATTTATATTTAGAAAAAAACGCATAGTAGCTACCTTAGTTTTTGCAATTATTTTTACTGCAACAGGCTTCTATTGTATGGGTGCCGTCGCAGAAGATTATACAGACACGGATATCTTACTAAATAACAATATCAAATTAAGAGACTATTTCTTTGGCGAAGTATATTGGAAAGACCCAGATACCGGAGAAGATGCTCATGTAACACCTGAAGAATTTGGAACAATCTCATATGAAGATGGATATACTTTTGGGGACATATTTGCACCTGAATGGGTTCCAGTTCCAAGTGGCTTGATGGTTTCAGGCTTTAAATTCACTGGAACTGATACAGAAATAGATCCCGAAGCATTAATCCTGGATGACTTTAGTGTAACTGTATTATACGAAGAAGCCAGATATAGAATAACTTACGATTACGCTGGCGGGACAGTAGCTACAGCTAATCCAACAACAATAAAGGGCACCGATGCGCCATTCACGTTAAATAAACCATCAAAAGACGGCGCAGTATTTGCTTGTTGGCATGGAACAGGAATGCCAGAATACGAGTGTGAAGAGAATGTTACGATTGATCCTTCAACTGTAGATAGAAACTTGTCATATAAAGCAATCTATAGCCATGAAGTAACAATTAATGACCAATTTGGTAACCAACTTGGGCATGATTTTGTGCCAGAAGGCGAAGGTAATAATACATTCTCGGCAGTATTTGAAAATGTCCAGGGCTATATTGTGAACAGCGGGACCTGCACAAATAATCAACACTTAAGAATTTATAGTAGTAAGACCACATATGAAGTCGATGCAGTAACCTATAACACTGTCTGTACGCTTGATGTAACATATCAAACTTACAATGTCACACTAGTTGTGAATAATGGGACAGGTTCGAGCGAACAAAATGTAAATTACGATCAAAATGCGGTATTTAATAATGTTGCGCCAAATGAATATTACACTCTTGGGGAAGTAACATGTACAAACGGGCAAACTGCATCATATGAAAATAACACGATTACTGTAAATAATGTCAAAAATGACACAACCTGTACTATTACAGCTCTCCTTTATATGCAAGATGCAACGTCAACGACACTTGATGATCTTATCCCAAATAATGGCGACACAATTACAGCCTACGATAAACGCGATGGTGAATCATATCTAATTGGTAGAATTGCCGATGGTAATGTTTGGACGCTTGAAAACCTTCGCATAGACATGGTAGCAACACCACTTAATAAACTTGTCGGCAATACAAACGCCTCTGAAACAACACTTACTAAGTTTAAAAACGGTGGCGGAACGGATACCGATCGATACCCAACCAGCGGAGTAGAGTACTTTGCAAACAAAAAATCTTACACAACACCGATGATTTATGTCGGAGATAAAGACACAGTAATAGAAGCAGGATACCCAGGCAAAATAGGCGCACTATACAACTATTGTGCTGCGTCAGCAGGTTCATATTGCTTTAAAGGCGGAAGATCAGATAGTGAACCAATAAATCAACTTCCAGAAGATATCTGTCCAAAAGGTTGGCATATGCCAACAGGCGATAAATATAGCGGCGGAGAATTTGCAACTATGGGTCAAGCATATTCAGAAAGAAGGCAAGACATAATAAACGCATTGCATCTTACTTTTGCAGGTAGAGTAACCGAAACCGGATTAGATAGTCGTGGAGACGCAATCTATCTATTCTCATCAAACTCAGGAAACAGATGGAATTCAATTTACCTATATATAGGTAGCAATCAAATGACATATGCATACCTAGACAACGTAATGGGCAAAACTGTTCGTTGTGTAGCAGACTAAATATAAGCATAAAAAATGGTGGAGTGTACGAGACTCAAACTCGTGACCTCGTCGCTGCCAGCGACGCGCTCTAATCAACTGAGCTAACACCCCAAGCCAAAATAATTATAACATATGCCGTTATCTTTGGTATAATAAAAGTATTATGGAAGGAAAAACAATCTTAACTGGAATTCGCGTCAATAGCGAGATGCAACTTGGCAATTTTCTTGGTGCACTTCTCCCAATGACCCGACTCGCGAACAAGTATTCTAAAAACAACCAAATCAACATTTTCATCCCTGATCTTCACACGATTATCTCTGATGTGGATGGCGAACTTCAAAAGAACCTCGTTAAAGAGATTAAATACTATCTTGCAGCTGGCCTCGAGATTAACGAGAACGTTCACATTTACCGCCAAAGCTATGTCCCAGCCCATTCTGAACTCTGCTGGATTTTGAACTGCGTTGCAACTATGGGTGAAACATCACGCATGATTCAATATAAAGAGAAGAGCCACAACGGCGACCTCGGCACCAACGTTGGTATTTTTGACTATCCAATCCTTATGGCCGCAGATATCTTGCTTTATGATGCAGATTACATCCCAGTCGGTGAAGACCAATTTCAACACCTTGAACTAACGCGCAATATCGCTGAGCGTTTCAACAATAAATATGGCGAAACATTTGTCCTTCCAGCCAAAACCATTGACCAAGCTAAGTTTATGGAATCCGCCAACGGCTCAGATAGCTTTGGCAAAACTACCGACAAAGCATCTGGTATTCGTATTCGCGACCTCCAGAACCCAGAGAAGAAGATGAGTAAATCTGCTGAATCTGAAAACAGTAAAATCATGATGAATGACGACCCAGCTAAGGTCTCAAAGAAAATCATGTCCGCTCAGACCGACTCTCTCGGTAAGATTGCCTTTGATTTCTTCAATCAACCAGGCATTTCAAACCTACTTCAAATTGAGGCACTTGTCACCAACACTCCAATCCAAGACGTAATTAGCACCTGGGCTGGCGAAACACATTATGGTGACCTCAAAAAGAAAGTTGCGAGCTCGGTCTCAACTTACCTTGAAGAGTTCCAGAAGAAAGTAGCTGAAATTTCAGATGAGGAAGTTTATAAGATTCTTGAAGAAGGCGAAAAATACGCTAACGAAGTTGCAAACAAGAAACTCTTCGCTGTCCAAAAAGCAATGAAATTGCGTTAATAACAGGGAAGCGCGGCGCTTCAAACTATACAGAACGCCAAAATTATGGTATAATATAAGTATGATTATTACTGGCAAAAAATTCTCGAAACCAAGTCTCTCACGCGTTATTAACGGCGACGTGGTGATTTCTGAAGAGGAAAAAGTTGAGAAATTTCGCCTTGATAAGATTCTTGTTGAAAAATACTCAGATTATAACCGCAACACACTTCAAACTTTCATTAAGTCTGGCTACGTCACAGTTAACGGCAAAACGGCCTTAAAGCCAAACACTTTAGTCGAAGAGGATGCTGACGTTATTCTGACCTTACCAGAAGAACTCACCAACGCTGACCTGAAAGCTAAAGCTATCGAAAAGATGCGCCCAGAGACACTCTATGAAGATGAAAATGTAATAGTTTTAGATAAGCCTACCGGTCTTCTTTCTATGGCTAAAGGCGAATACACTGCCGAGCCAACTTTAGAGGACTACGGTCTCTTAGTTCATCGTCTAGACCGTGACACCTCTGGCGTAGTGATTCTTGGCAAAAATGAAGAGACTCAAAGACTCCTTCGTAAACAATTCCAAGATCGCAAAGCGCACAAGACCTACTATGCTATTGTTGAGGGTTGCCCAAAGTTAAATGAAGCTATGATTGACCTTCCAATCGCACGCAACATTAAACATCCAACTACTTTTGTCGTAGCAGCAAACGGCAAACCATCTCAGACCTATTATAAAGTTCAAAAGTCAGTCAAAACCATCAATCCAGAGAGTGGCAAATCTGAAGTTTTGTCACTTCTTGAGCTTAGACCAACCACTGGACGCACCCACCAACTTCGTGTCCACTTGAATTACTTGGGAACGCCAATTCTTGGCGACCGCGTCTATGGTAATGCAAAGCCAGACACTAAAAATCGCCTTTATCTCCACGCCAAAACCCTCGAAATCACCATTCCAGAGGGCAAACGTGTGGTTTTTGAATCAAAACTACCAGCTGAATTTAATAAAATCATGGGGAAATAATGTTTTTCCAGTCGCTTTCTGAGCTCGAAAACATTATCAAAAACAGCGGCACAGCCATCATTGTTATGAATGAAAACGCCAAGATTGATGGCGAGACATTTGATTTTAATCCATTCTGTAAAAAGTTCAAAAACGTTCAGATAGTTGAGCCAGGGCAAGCTAAAAATACCAGTGGCAAACCAATCGACGCCATCACAATCGACCAAATTCGCGAGACAATCACAAAAACCGCCGTCAAACAAACCAGCGACCAATTCTTTTTCTTTAAGAATGCTGAAAAGATGCAAGAACAAGCCCAGAACGCCGCTTTAAAGCTTTTTGAAGAGCCAAAACAAAACTATCACTTCGTTCTATTTGCCAAAAATCCTGAGTCTCTCTTAAAAACCATCCGTTCACGAGCTAATTCTTATACATTAAAAATCGAAAATCACCTCGAAAAAGCACCGGAAGTTGAAGCAGATATTCTTGCACTCTCAAAGCGCCTGCTCGTTGCTACACCAGATGACATTATCGACATCGCCGAAGAACTTCATAAAGACCGTGAAAAAGCCTTGAAAGTTCTTGAAGCCACTATTGAACTGGCTGAAAAATCATTTTTTAAGACCAAAAATGAAGCCTTCACTAAGAAAATTAAGGGGTTAATCGCCGCACATCAGGGCGTAAAAAATAACGGCGTTGTCCGTCTTCAAATTGTCGCAAACCTTGTCTAAACCATCGCTTTTATGGTAAAATATCCATATGTTAGGCGTTTTAGCTATCTTGATTGTATGTCTTTATCTTTTGTTTGTTTACCCAATCGGGCAATTTTTGGGTTCAAGAAAAGCAGATGAAGAGAAGGCTCATACTGAAAAATACAACGTCCAGATGAAGAAACTTTGGGATGTAGCTCAAGCCTCAATGCGCGAGAGAAAGCCACTCCGTGCCGAGAAGGCTCTTCTTACAATCTTAAAATTTGACGAAAAAAACGCTGCTGCCTATAACCGTCTCGGCATTCTTTATGCTAAAGAGCAGAATTATGACGAAGCAATCGAGTGTTTTGAGATTGCTCAATCCCTTGATAATAACGCTAGCTCACTTCATAACGCTGGTCTTATTTACCTTGAAACTGGCGCATACGAGAAGGCCGCGATGGCATTCGAACAGGCCTTGAATCTAGAAGATAACCTACCTGCAAGATATATCGCCCTCTCTAAAGCGTATGAAAAGATGGGTCAAAGAAAGCGTGCCGTTGAAGCGCTTGAAAAAGCTTTCGAAATTGACGACAGTGTCGCTACCTTACGCTTAATCCTATCTATTTACGAAAATGCCGAAGATGCAGAGAAAATAAACGAGACAACTGCTCGAATTGAGAAGAAAATGGCCGAAGATATTGCTCGCCGTGAAGCTGAAGTTGCCGCCAAAAAGGCTGCCGCCGAGAAAGCCACCACCCCACGCCGTGCTGCCAAAATTTTCTATCCAAAACGCAGACAACCAGTATCAGAGACGTCAGTTCAAGAAGCTGTTACACCTCGCCCACAAAAGAAAGCTAGCCGTTTCTCAAAGAAACCAAAGACTCCAAAACTCGTGCAATAATCTGACACAGAATCTGCGCGTTAGTTTTGCATTTTTCCGAAGTTTATGATAGAATAAGCAAAGTAAGCCGCGATAGCTCAGTCGGTAGAGCGCATCCATGGTAAGGATGAGGTCACGAGTTCAAATCTCGTTCGCGGCTCCATTTTTTATGTCAAAATTATTTCATCTTATGTGCAATAATGCTCATCGCATCTTGCTTTGAGCTGACACCGGTCCAAATCTGGCCATTCGGACCATGGAGTACACCGTTCGAGCCAAGATGATAAACCCCATCCGGTCCCCAGAAGGTATTATTAGACATCGTCACCGTCCCATTTGGTGTCCACATTACGTTGTTATTAAACGTCGCAATCGAGCCACCTTCTTGGAATTTATTCCCAGATTTAATCTGGATTCCACCGTCATTCCAATATTTCATCCTGTCGTTACCGGTTGCCATCTTGCCATTATTACCAAAAATTGTCATAATTACCTCTATTTCACTTATTTTAATTATAGCATCGAATCATCAGGAACTTTATCATAAGCGCTATTGATAATTATAGTGTTTTATGATATAATATAAAAATACAGTCCATGTGTATAAACTAAGAAAAGGGGGATAAAAAATCATGGAAGAACAAATTAAAAAAGAAGAACAGAAAAAGAGTGGTAAAGGAATTGAGGCGTTATGCATTATATTAGTGCTTCTAGCACCATTCATATCATTCTATAGCCTGTATGTTGCAATCACAAACAAATTAACTACCTATGACATCGTGATTGCAACTATAAGCTTTCTGTTCTACTGCATGATTTTCGCAATTTTTGTCGTTCGAGTTGTATTCGACTCAAAAAAAGATAAAAAAGCCGAAAACTAGCACACCGCCCCTCGTACTTTGAGGGGCATTTTTATTCACTATTTTCTCTTATCAAGAAACCAAAAGACTAAACCCATTACAACACCAAACAATATTGGCTCAACAATGTGGCTACTAAAAGAGTAAACAAACTCAGTATGAGTGAAGAAATTACAGACTACAAGGTCAAACAACGGATAAAGAATAATCCCCATTACAGAAAAAGCAACAATCTGTATAAACAGATGCTTAATACTACCTTTCTCAATTTGTCCCATAATTTCTCCCTATTAAAATCTACCTCTATTATACCATCAAAAAACATAAAAAATATGTGCTACAATAAAACTATGAACAACTTAGTGAAACGCGGCCTCAACGCCTACAAAATTTTCCTAAAAAACAAGATTGCCATGGCTCTCATGATGCTTATTTCAGGCATTATGATGTTCATCGCAGCAATTAACGGACACGGGAATGACACCAAAACTCTCCCTGTTGTCATTGTAATTGCAGGTGCAGTTCTCGCGTTCTGGGCCTTTTATCGCCTCGGTTACATTAAAGCTGATTACGACAAAACTGGCAGGGAAGATCAACGCGTCAAAAACGTCAAAAAGCGCGCAATCTATCTCCAGATTGGCGAATCTGCAATTTACACCCTTATCGCCGCGCTCGGCGTCTTTCTCCTCGTTAACGAAGGATTCACCAACAAAGTCCTAAATCTCATGGCTGGCGGTTTCACAACCTTTAACGGCGTTCTTGGTGCCATTAATACCTATAAATACCGTGACAACAAGGATTTCCGCTGGAAATTCATGCTTGTTTTAATGGTCGTTGAATTCATTATTGGCCCATATTTCATCTTCGCCTCAGATTCAATTGACCTTAGCGGATACATTATCATGGGCGCCCTCACCACTGTAGCCGGCACAATCGAGGTTATCTCTGCCCTGACCATGGAAAATATCAGAAGCACCGCTAAAGATACAAAAGATATCATCAATATCATGAAAGACGATAAACAATCTGAACAACCTCAATTAAATAGCGAAAACTAGCCTAGCTAGACTCACCCCTGTTGACGCAAAACTTCACCTCTGTATTTTAATCATAAGAAGTATTGACTTTTTTAGGTTTCTGTGCTATAATAAACGAATAGATATTTGGGTGGGGAATATAGTTCTTTAAGAGGAAGAAAAAGTTTAAAATCCCACCCATATCTTTACATAGATTCTTGTTCTACCTGGCGAGGCATAGGGCCCGTCAGAAATTTTACCAGCTTAGCTGAAAAAGGAGAAAAGACATGGAAAAGAAGATGGAACTTGACGTAAAGTTTGAGGAGCTACAAGATTATTTTAAAAATCAAAAGAGAGAAAACAAAGCAGTAGAACTCAAAGAAGACCAGTTCGAAGTCAACAAATTTCTATCCGATTTTATCGGTAAGGACTTCGATCTGAATGTAATTAGCTCAATGATGAACTCCAAGGATACACTAAGGTCCTACAATCAGTTTATCGAGCTAGGAACCAAGATTAATCTCTTAAATCAGGCTACAATTACTTATGTAAAAGTAAACTGGACCTGGTTCCTAGAACATGTAACTGACGTAGAGACCCTTGCAAAGTTTTGCTATGGCAAGATTGAAGAGCCCTGGGAAATCACAGAGTTAATTGAAAAGAAAGGCGTTGATGCTAATCTAGCTTTTAGTATTGCAAAGGAAACTATTCTTTCCGAAGAAGGTCACTGTTATGATGTATATGCTCATACAATGCATATTCTCTGCGAAAACGGATTTACCGGGTTTGAGTCTTGGCTTGACAGTCTTCCAAAAGACAGCGAGCTTTATGACATATTCATACGCCACATCCTAAACACGGAGTGGGAAAAATATGTCAACCAAGCAAGATACTACGACGCCTGGCTTGAAAGAAACCTAAACGATGTGCTATCATCTGGACTTTGTTCCATACCAGACAAACTCCCACTTGAAGTTGTACTTGAAAGAACAACCGGTAAACAGTGGATTGAAGGGTACCATGGCAATATAGCAAGTGCTGTTTTCGATTTTGAAGCTGCGGCAACCCTCAGACAAGAGAGTCGTGAACCTCTCCGCAGGTTTTTAAAAATGCTTATTGATGACATGGATATCGACAACATGAGAGAGAACGACAAAAAGAAGTATTTCATCATGTTCATGGCACGCGGCTTACGTAATGAAGATCTCATTAAGCTAAGCTCATCTTAGTTCTCGGCAAACCAGCTGGGACTACAAAAACTTTTTCCAACCTCACCAACAAAAAGTCCCTGGCAAACCAGTCAGGGCTTTTTTAATTTCAAAAATATGTTATAATATGAGAATCAAGTGTAGCGTCAACTAATGGGCGCTTGAAATTTAAAAATAGGAGGATATTAACAATGGTAAACAACGTTATTTCAGGGAAAAGGTTACAGGAAATTTGGGATAATCTCGTAGAGAGATACAAGGAAATCACCAAAAAACGGGGCATCTCCAAGGAAGACGCCCAAAAGCTGAGCGATATTTCTTATGAAGCTCAAAAGTATATCCAAGAGTTTCTCGCCGCGAAGTACGACATGAACCAGCTAATCGACTTACTGAATTCAGACGAAGTCATTCTAGAGTGGTATGAAAAGCTTAAAAAAATCGGAGCCAATATCGATATTAATAATATCGTAAAAAGATGCTCAACTAGTTTTGTTGAGGAGCATTGGTCTTGGCTTTGTAAACACGGCGCCAACATCGACAAAATGGCCTGGAAATGCTTTGGCGACTATGAACACATCTGTTGTGCCGCCGACCTCGAGAGAATACTTAAAAAGGCGCCTGAAATTAAACCTAGTACAGCCTATAGTCTAGCAAATAATCTTATTCTCGCGCCCCACAAGGATTTTCATGCAAACGAGGTTGAGGTTGTTTTTTCGGTACTAGCAAAACACGGCCTAGAACCGAGCTTCTTCGAAAATTGGCTCAAGGAAAACAAAGATAAGCACTGGATTTACAGCCTTATCATCGATGACATCATGCGTGGAAAATGTGATGATTTCGTTCCAAACCGCAGAAAGTATATTGACGAATGGTGTCGAACTCAAGCCAAGGAGTATATTGGACGTCTAAGTGGCATTCCAAACCTGGTTCCAGCTGAAGTATACCTCAACCATGTTACCGTAGGACAAATAGTCAAAAAGTATAACAATGGTATTGAGTTAGTGTCAGAATTCCCCGGATCCAACCAGTTGCTGGCAGAAAGAGCCTTAAAAGAGTTTGGCGGATATCCAAAAGATATACAACAAGCTGAACTTCTTATAGCTCTTCTCGACAACCCAAGGAAAGACCCACTGCCGATAGACGCTAACAAATTAGCATCAGCAGTTGACACTAGCGACATGGATGACGACCAAAAGGGATATTTCCACTACGTCCTAGAAAAGTACAAGGTTAACCCTGTGCTATTGAAAAAATTTGAAGTAACAAATCATTAGCCCCTCCGCAAAAAGTCCCCGACAAACCAGCCGGGGCTTTTTTATTTCCAAAAATATGTTATAATATAGAAATCACAGTGGAGCGCCAGCTGATGGGCGCTAGAATCTTAAAAAGGAGGGTTAGAGATGGAAACTAAACAACTAAATATTTCAAAGAGGAGGCTTCTAGAAATATGGGACAACCTCGTTGGACGTCTCAAAAAAGACAAGCAATTATGCTTTTCACGCGACGTTCTCTTGGATAGAAGAGACATCACATACGAAGCCGAAAAGTATCTTCAAGAATTTCTTGATGCTGGCTTTGATGCAAACCGGCTAGTCGAATTACTTGATCAGGGCGATATTATCTTTAAGTATTTTAACAAACTGAAAGACGCTGGCGCAGATATCACGGTTGATGAACTCGCAAAAAAATGTAGCTCGGATTTCGTAGAAAACCATTGGGGGTGGTTTTACAAACACGGTGCCAATACCGACAAAATGGTATGGAAATGTTTTGACGCTGACTATTATGGCACTGAAGAAATGCTTGAAAGCGCACCAGGAATTAGCCCTAGAACTGCCTACAACTTTGCTAAGGAGAAAGATCTTAACTTAAACTCAGAAATAGTTGAGGCCACCTTCTCCTTGCTAGTTAAGCACGGACTAGACAAAAGCGCGTTCGGAAACTGGCTAAAATCACAACCTAAAGATAGTCCAGTCTACGAACACATCGTTTCTGACATTATTCATGGTTTTTGCGATGACTTCGTACCACATCCTGAAAAATACGCCAAAAGATGGTGCAAAATCTACAAGGAAATCTACGTAGGAAACTTAAAAGCAATCCCAGAAATCGTACCAAGCGAGTTATTCCTAAATTTTGTAACCGTTGACGAGATACTTGAGTCATACAGGAATGGCACTGCTCCAGTTGCCGACTACCGCGGTTCTAACAAAGTACTTACAGAAAAAGCATTAAGGGAGTTTGGAGGCTATCCAAAAGAGCCACTTCGCGCAGAATTGCTCGTCGCGTTACTAGAATATCCATCAACTCACAGTCTACCTATTGACGCTGATGAACTAGCTGCAAAAGTTAAGGCCAGGAATATGAGCAAAGAGCAAAAAGACTACTTTTACAGAGTTCTAAAGGACAAGGGCGTTAGAGCTAGTCTCCTAAGAAAATTCAAAACGAAAAGTAAAAAGTAGCACCCTCACCCCAAAAAGTCCCTGGCAAAACCAGCCAGGGCTTTTTTATTTTCAAAAATATGTTATAATACAAGAATAGTAAAAACTATAGAGTAGCGTCGGCTCTACGGACGCTAGCAAAATTTAAAAGAAGGAGGGTTACCAGATGAAAAAGGTAATCAAAAAGGTGCCAAGCTGCACCACGGACGCGCTTTGGGACGAATGTCTCGAAAAAATTGACAGCAGTGACGAACTTGAGGTTGAAGATGTAAATCTAACCGCAAAAAATCATCTTGCTGAGTTCCTGGAGGCAGGGAAAGATCCATCCCTTGTTGCCGAATTACTCGCACCGCGCGACGTATTCGAGAACTATGACCTACTCATTTCTTATGGGGCCGATATTAATCCTACAAAACTCGCCATCAAAATTGATGACGTCGATTTCGTAAGGGGCAATTTGGATCGCTTCATCGAAATGGGAGCCAACGTCAACATTTTGGCATGCTACATCTTTAGCCCCAATATGAGCCAAGATGAACTTGTCAGCTTTATGGAAAAGGGAATCGACATTAATGCCGCATTTTCCTACATTCATGAGGTACTTGACGCCAACGAAGACGACGCAGAAGAGCTTTTGCAAGTCTTCCAGTTATTTGAGAAATACGGTTTGGACCCGGCAAAAGTAAAAAAATGGGTTGACGAGCACCTGAACGACCAAATCGTTGAGAGCATCGTTGATTTCGATTACAACGATTGGCGTGCTTTGAATATCAATCCCGACGACTACAAGGAACGTTATCTCAACACCATCGGAGTTGGGTACATTACTTGTGCCTACGACCTTACCGACCTACCGAAGTGTATTACCTTACAGGAATTCTTGGATAATTTCTTAATGAATGACATCCTGGAGAACCTGGAAGCGACCAGCGCTAGCGATTTCGTGGATTTCACCGAAAACTTCACTAATGCGGGTGGAGACATCGAAGCCTTGGCAGCTAAGTTTGTTACCGAATGCGGCTATTCAGGAAAACCAGAAGAAGCCGAAGCGATGGCAAGTTTAGTAGAGGCTGGCTGCAACACTATCGACGTTGGTGTACTTGCTGCAAGCATCGACCCCGAGCGAATCGACGACGGCTTGAAGGAATACTTCTATAATGTCTTCGAAACCGCAGGACTTGATGACGATCTTCTCGAAAAGTTCGAGGAGTAGCCATATTCCATTATTTAAACCCCCTTAAAAACGAAGAGTCCCCGGCAAACCAGCCGGGGCTTTTCCATATTAAAATTTTTCTTAAAAACGAAGAAACCCCCGGTTAATTACCGGGGGCCAGATTAAAAAAATTTTTAAAACTGAACCTTGGCTTCGCACTAAGCTCAGCCATTATCTCGTCTACATTTTGACCGGACCCGTTCGCCCAGTCGTCGTCGACGAGGGGGTTCATCCAATCAAAGCTGGCTCCATCATTATCGGACCAGCAATGGACTTTTATTTCCTTGGCTATTGGACTCGGATTTTTTATCTCCGATATCGCTTTTGGCGCCAGTAAATTAGCAAGGAAATTTTTGTCATCCCTTAGAGACAATAGCCTTCGACCCTTATTTGTATAAAGGATCTTAGTACTATTTTCACCACCAATATAGTGATTATCAGTCTCCACAACTACCCAGGTAGCATTCCTAACCATATAGCAAGAATCACACCTGTATAGTTTCTTGTTTCCACCAGGACGAGGCACCTCATCGGCGTCGAGCATTTGCATCGGAATTTCAAACACATCACCGTCAGTATAAATTTTCTGCATACAACGGTAAGTATCATTGAAAGTCTTCAGCATAGGATATGCCATATTAGGATCGACGTATTTCACGTGCGTAACCCCGAAATCATCGAGGAACTTCTGGAATTTAGTCGATCTAAAATAAGCGTATCTTGTTTTAATGTTCCCGCCCGACAGGCCTATCGTCCCGTCCTTTAACGGAAACTCTTTGTGACAAACTGCCAGTCCATCCTGATAGTTTTCTTCAGAATGGCAAATAATTTTGCCATCTTCTTCCATGGTTGGGGGAACAATCTGAACGCTCCATCTGTTACCAGAGTAGAAAAGTCCATCTGCCGACATTTTCTCAAACTTACGATCGTTATAGGAGAAAATCTTGCCTCCCAAAATTCTTAGCTGCGTTGTTGCCATAGTAACACCTCCCTTCTGCGTTTTGGCAACAAATTTTGAACACTCTTTATTCAGTTTTTTAAAATTTGCGTTTTAAAAACGCTTAAAATACTAGGCTTTTATATCTTTAGCCTGGACTATAATTATACTACAAAACCCCTAAAAAGTCAAGCTTATTCGTCTTTTCTAGCAAGAAAAAAGGACAAGACTTATATCAGACTATAAAGATATCTGAAAATAATTCAATAACTAACACCTATACAAAATTTAATCCATGAAAAAGCCCGGGTTTTATGCTTAAAAGCTACCCGGGTTAATTCAAAAACCTAAACCTACATTAGCAGGTCGGAACCAGTTTAGAGATTTCAGTGTTAATCTCCTCAATCTCTTTCTGCTCCTTTTCCGTCAGCTGTCGCTGCTCTGAGATTAGTTCAAGAGCATCTCGCCTCAAAGTGAGGTTGGCGACCCTCTTTGATACTCCAGCAGGGCAGGACCAGACGCGCTCCGGCTTTGCCGGTTCATCTTTCCACTGTCCACTACTCCTTACTGCTTCCATTGCCACGGAATTAATCCGTGCTGCGCTGCGGGCATTCACAGCATAATTTCCAGTTGTCTGTTTCATTTCATTGTCCCCCTTTCTTTTTTTTGAAACAGTTACTTCATTGGAATATCAAACTCAAGTCGGTGCATACGAAAATCAATACCCGCGTCAAGAGACTTAATCTTTTGAACGAGTTTTGCAATCTTGTACTTCTGTTCCTCAGTGTGTTCCGTAAAATCAATACCAGAATACATCTGGCCGTACTCCACCCGAAGCTGATCGCGATTAATTTCAAGCGCTTGCAACTTCGTGCAACGCATCTTCTCAAAATCTACAATATACGCCTGATTGTCAAGCCAGCGTATTGCATCAGGATTAGAGAAGATGATGTCAAACTTGAAATAGTCCTTAAGATCGTCCTCTCCTTTAACAAAGGAATTCTCCTTAAAGATTTCATCTAGCACAACTTCCGGCGCCCTCTCGGCGTGGTTTAAGATAAACATCACGTCGTAATGCTGCAAGTACCATTTTTGCCCAATCTTTAATTTCATTTAAAATCCCCCTTTCTTATTAAAGATTTTTGGAAAGATTAGGTCTTATTTAAATGTGCAATACTACTTATAATTATACCATAATTTCAGCGATAAGTAAACACTACGCAACAATGAATCAAGAAAGTAAAAAACGCCCGTGAAATACCGAGCGTTTTATTGGAAGAATCGGCCAAGCAAACCTTTTTTCGGAGTAAGCTTTTTCGCATCCTCCATCGTCGGAATGTCAAACGAAAGCTCGCCATCCCTAATCTGAAGCATCAGATTATAGCTTTTGATGCAATGCTCAAGCGACTTTGCCTGAATTTCTGCCTCGCTACCCCCCTGAGATAGAACCTCATTATATCTTCGTTTTAAAACGTCAATCGTATCTAAGAGCTCCTCCTTTCTACAAATAGACGCTTCGTTATAATCGACGATATAATCTTGGTTCATCAGCCAGCGAATCGCTTCGCTGGTCCTGAAAGCAAAAACAAAGTCATACCCGCCCCCCAAATTTTGTGCCTGACTTTTAAGTCTTTTTTGATTGTCCGTAAATTCCTCAAGAACTTCCTGTGGTATCTCTATTGCCTCATAGAGAAACTTAATGTCGTAATTCTGAATAAAGAGAACTGCCCCAACAATCATCTTCATGCCAACCCCACCTTCTTCCTTCTAAAGTACTAGTTACTAAAACTCCCTGCCCCTCTTTAATTATACCATAACATCGCCCTAATAACAGGGAGAAAAAACGCTTGAAAAACAGCCGACACTTTGTTATAATATTGAAGTCAGAGCGTGCTTGGCGCGAGCCGAACTCTCTGATATGCTGGAATCGTCTAGCGGCAATGACAAGAGACTGTAAATCTCTCGCCTTCGGGCTTCGTAGGTTCGAGTCCTACTTCCAGCACCACTTTAGGAAAAATGAGTGCTTGCACTCTATTTTTTATTGTCAAATACTCTGTAAATTTGCACAATTCATGCTTTTATGTTATAAAACAGATATATACCTCACGGTATAAATACACTATAGGGAGGTGGCCCATGAGAGAGGTAGCCCTTTACAAGTTCTGTGGTAATTTTATGCAAGACGGCAAGTGGAGCGAGCCGGAAATCGGCTTCCGCGGAGAGTTCATCGCTTTTCGTGACGGAACAATCTACGGTTACTGCGACGAACTCTACGACACCGAAGATGAGTACAAAAAGCGTTTCATAGTTGGACGCTTCATTCAGGACGGAATATCTTTCGCGAAATTGTCTAATAGTTCCGCGATTTTACCAATCATTTACTCATGTAGGGAGCTGAAGTCACCCAAGGAAGGCCTAGCAGAAAATGCACTATGGCAATCATTTATGATTGTCGAACCTATCTTTTTTTGTTGGGGGGAAGAATTGGAAATCGTTCTTACTGAAGACCCAAACCCAGCTAAACTATCCGTAGAGAGGGTGAGATATTCTGAAAAACGAGAAATGAAAATCAGAAGACGAACTCTTGAATGCAACCTTGACTACTGCGTAAATGAAATACTCTTCAATAATCCAGAAATATGCAAGTTCTTAAAGGAGGTTAAAGAAACCGAAGAGGACGAGGTATATATGGACGAAGAAGACAGGCCATTATGGCCCTGGCCTTTTAAAGAGAGCTTTGCCATCAATTAAAAGGCGCCACAAAGCCCCTGCACTTAAGTGCAGGGGTATTTTTTGACCAAAAGCGATTATTCTTGCTAAAATGCCACTCCTTTGTTATAATGTGAAACATGCCGTGATAGCTCAGTTGGTAGAGCAGCCGCCTTGTAAGCGGCAGGTCGTCGGTTCAAGTCCGACTCGCGGCTCCATGAGATTAAGGCAAAAAAGAAAGTTTGACTTTCTTTTTTTAATTTAATCAAGTTTGAGGTAGATTTTAAAGAACTCGGCGACATCCTGGTTGACGTAATGTCGGCAGAAATCCGGAGACAGGAAGATGAGGAAGTTGCGGAGTTTATTCGCAAAATTACTAGCTATCCGGCCGACTATGAGCCTATCACTGGCAGCGAGGATCCCGATGTCCAGCACCTTTAAGGCAGGCAGCCCATGTGGCATAAGTCCTGTCTTTTTCATGCCAAAACCATAAGCGCTTATCTGTTACGCTATTGACTTTTTCGCAATCATGTTGCATAATAACAGTGATGCAACTTTGGCCTTGTTCTAGAAGGAGGTGATAAAAACATGGTTAAGGACATCAGAGACATTAAATTTTTTTATGAGCTTATAAAGCTCGCAATTCCCGTAAAGGAGACAGACCTCAGTTACGAGGAGCAGATGAGGCTTAACCAGGTTCGCGGTCGTTACGACCACACCTATAGCTTCAACTGTGCCAAAATTTGTTTCATTTACGAGAACACACCTTACGTAATCCCGTATACTGAAGAAATTCGTGATATTCTATTTCACGAAAAGTTCAAGCAACGGAATTACGACGTACCTTTCGCGGAAAAAGGCTTTCCGTCTAGCTATCAGGATAGCTGGAGTGAGTACCTGAAACAATCGTACATGATGTATTATCTCAAGTTTTCAGAAGAGACGAGACAAATGTACGAGGGATTAAGGCTAACTGCAGACTTAAATGTACTCACTGGACGCGCCATCGTCATCCCAATAGATGGCATACCTTACGAAGGAGAAAATGGTTTTGACCGACTATATCCTCTCTATTTCTATCACGATATAAATTTTGAGGAGAAAATCGGCCGTTTTAACCAAAATGGCGATACAGTCGCCTTCGTCTATAAAGACGGAAATACATATCTTTGTAAGGGAAAAGGCAGCGTCAAGAAGCTTGAAGAGGCCGGATATCGGCGACAAGAAAAGTTTGAAATACCAAACTTTAATCAAGATCGCATCCTAGATATCCAAATTATGGACCTCTGGCGCAGCATACCGGAAATCAGGTAAAACTCGAGTAAAAAGCCCAAAACCCAATTTCAAGGGGTCGACAACATGTCGGCCCCTTTTCCATATCTATAACATATTTGACAGAAAAGCAATTTTTTGATATAATATATAAAATATTTATTGGGAATATTATGGAAGAAATAGATATCAAGGAGTTTTTGCTTTATGCATTACAAAAGCTATGGATTATCCTAGCTGTTCTTGTTGTCGTCTTAAGTGCTGGCGAAGCATATTCAATCTTTTTCAAGACTCCACTTTATAATTCAAGCACTAACATCGTCCTTATCTCAGACAACTCAAAACAACTTACTAATAACGACGTCGCTCTCTCTAATAACCTCGTAAAAACTTACTCTGAAATCATCAAGAGCCGCAACGTCATCAATAAGACCGTCAAAAGCCTTGGCCTTGAAGAAAGCTACGAACAACTCGCATCTAAAGTTTCCGTTTCTTCCGCAACCCAAACCCAACTTATTACCATCAAAGTAACAGATAAAGACTCAAAACGCGCTGAAAAAATCGCAAACGAAATCGCAAAAATCTTCAAAGCTGAAATCATCTCAATCTATGGCATTGATAACGTCCAAATCGTAGATGAAGCCGTCGAAGCAACCAAAGCCTTCAATAAGAACATCGTCAAAGAAAGCATCATTTACGCTCTTGCTGGCATCGCTCTTGGCGTTGGCGTAACCTTCCTCGTCTTCATGCTTGATAAAACTATCAAGGATTCAGAAACCGTTGAAAATAAACTCGGTCTCACCGTTGTAGGTGTTGTACCACAGGTGGAGCAAAAATAATGAAAGATTTAATCGTTGCAACTAATCCAAAGTCGTCTTTCGCTGAGTCAATCAAACTCATCAAGACCAACATTTCTTTCTCAGCTGTCGATAAGGAACTAAAGACTATTCTCTTAACCTCACCAGTCTCTGGCGATGGTAAGTCATTCGTTTCTGCAAACCTCGCTTCAGCCTTCGCTCAGGAAGGGAAGAACGTGCTCGTTGTTGACGCCGACCTCCGTCGTGGTCGCCAACACACTATCTTCGGTCTCGAGAAGAAGAAATCCGCTGGTTACTCTGGCCTCATTCTTGATGCCGCTCAAAACCAAGCAGACTACAATACCAAATACAAGTTCAAACGCAAATTACTTGCACAAATCCACAAAACCAACGTTAAAGGTGTTAGCCTCCTTCCTGCAGGCGCAACTCCTCCAAACCCACTTGAGCTTCTCCAATCTGACGTTAACAGCGCAATTTTGAAGAATCTCCGTGAATGCTTCGATATTATCATTATCGACTGTCCACCAGCTCTTGGCCTTTCTGATACCCTTATCATGACCAAGTATTCTGACGTGAACCTTGTCGTAATTAGCAACTCACGCACCACTACCGATCAACTCCGCGACGTCAAAAAGAACTTCGAACGTGTCCACGCCAAAATTTCCGGCGTCATTATCAACAAAGTAAAAGTAAAACGCAATGCTTATAGCAGTTATTACACTAATAATAAATATTACACAGATAATAACCTCGAAAAGTAACCATGATTGACATGCACTGCCACATCCTCCCAGGAATCGATGATGGCTCCAAAAATTTGGAAGAATCAATGTTGATTCTAGAGAATGCAGCCACTTCAGGTGTGACTGATATCATTTTCACGCCTCACTATATTAAAGGTACTAAGTATTGCTATGATAACCGCGCTAAAAAGCAACTCACCGAGATTCTCGTTGAAGCTATGAAGCGTACCGACCTAGAAATTAATGTTCACTTCGGAAACGAAGTATATATCGACCAAAACATCCCAGAAATGCTCGAAAACGGCGAAATCGCTACTTTGGCCGGCTCAAGATATCTTTTGCTTGAACTCCCAGTAGCTACCGAAGATTTATCTGCTCCAGACCTTATCTTCCGCCTCAAAAGCCAAGGCATTACCCCTATCATCGCACACCCTGAAAGATATGATTATTTCACCCGTGATCTAAAGAAAATTGACCGCTACCTCGAACTTGGCTGCCTTATGCAAGGCGACTACATGTCAATCCTTGGTAAATACGGTAAGGCAGCCAAGAAGAGCCTCACAAAGCTCCTAAAGGCCAACAAAATTCAAATGCTCGCTTCAGACATTCATCATTCATCTTCGGATTACCACATTCCAGAAGTTGAAAAGAAGCTGATGAAGATTCTAAAATCAGACGATAAAATTCAAAACCTGATGATTGAAAACCCAGAAAGAATCATCAAAAATCTAGATATAAAATAACCCCGAAATCCACGGATTGAATATTAGAAATCCATAGATAATAAAACTATTCTTTCAGGACAATAAAAATACTGACCCTTTGGTCAGCATTTTTATGGTATACTAAGAGTAATATTAAATGAAAGGTAGATTATGAAAAAGGTTGTTACAGTTGGCGTATTTGACTACTTTCATCTTGGCCATCTCAGACTCTTTGAAAATGCAAAAAAACTTGGCGATTATTTAATCGTAGCAGTTCAAGACGGAGATATGATTCTAAAAACAAAACCAAATGCTAATGTTTTATACACTACGGAACAGAGGATTGAGCTTGTTAGTGCGCTCAAAATCGTCGATGAAGTAGTTATCTATAAGGATGTAGATACATTTCTTCCAACAATCGATTTTGATGTATTCGCAATAGGCGGAGATCAAAACCATGAAGGCTTCCAAAGAGCAGTAAAATGGTGCGAAGAAAACGGCAAAGAAGTTGTTCGTTTACCACGCACACCAGGCATTTGTTCAAGCGACATTAAAAATCGTTTATTGAAAGAAAAATAATGACAGGTAAAACAGATCTTATATTTTTACAGAAAAAACTCCTTGAACTCTACAAAGAAGTTGCAAAACTTTTTAATGATAACGGCATTGAATTTTATGCTTGCGATGGCACAATGATTGGCGCTGTCCGCGAAAAAGGCTTTATTCCTTGGGACGATGATATCGACTTATATTTGACGCGACCAAACTACAATAAACTTTTGGAAGTAGCAAGAAAAAATAACAACAAAATCGACAGCTTCGAAGTTGCAACAGCCGAATTAGGCAATTCAATGTTAACATTCGGAAAAATTTTCGATAAGAGATATAAACTCAATGCCAAAGGACTAATCGGAGATGAAGACTACCTTTTTATCGATTTATTTATTCTCGATGGCGTCCCTACCGATGATAATGAAAGAAAAGAATTCGTCAAAAAGGTAGTTAAGGAAAGAAAGCCTATAGCAGCTTCAAGGCATACCGTTAAGGGTTTATACGATGTAACAAAAAACAAGATACTATTCCTACCAAAACTTATGCTAAAAATTGTTACGACAATTCGCGGCAAAGAAAAAGTACTAAATAGCTATTTAGATTTATGCAAGAAGTACAACTACGACGAATGCGACTACGTAGAATGCCTAACTTGGAGTAGTGTTACAGAAAAAGACATTAAAATCTCAAAAAAGGACCTAAAGCCTATTATGTTTAAATTCGAAGACACCAAGATTCCAGTCTTCAAAGCTTACGACGAATATTTAACGGCATATTTCGGCAATTATATGAAACGTCCTCCTATGGACAAACGTCCAAATCACGGTATTAGAATCATTAACAAGTAGCATCTTGTCGATATAGACACAATAAACTTAATAATTCTAATCACTTTAAATAACCCCGAAATCCGGGGTTATTTTTTATTCATCAAGCACAGCTTTAATTTTTTCTTTTGCAGTATTAAGTGTATTTACATTAATATGCAACACATAGAGATTCTGGTTTGGATAGCTATAGGTCTTAGTGAGTTCACCACGACCTGTGATGCTATAGCTCTCAACCTTCCAAGATTTCATTTTATCAAGTTGTGCGCGTACCATTGAGGTAATATCATTGGTTGAAATGTTTGTATCAAATGTGCCTTCAAGTGCCTTCAAAATCTCTTCATAATTATCCAAAATGTTTCTACCAGAAGTAACTTTATCAATCACTTTCTCAATCACTTGCATCTGGTTGCGACCACGGTGGTTGTCGCCATCTTTATATGACTTGCGTTCACGTGCAAAACCAAGCGCACATTTACCATCAACATCGTTATTACCAGGATAAATTTCACATTTACCCGAGCGAGTTGTCACAACGTAATCAACGTCTGAGTTAACCGTAATACCACCAATCGCATCAACTAGTTTTTGAACAAACACGAAGTTTACACGAATATAACGGTCAATTTCAATACCATATAAATCTTCAAGTGTAGCTTGTGAGAGCTTTACGCCACCACGAGAACCGGCGTGAGTCAACTTATCTTTAAGACCAGTTGTGCCGTGAAGTTGGACGTAAGCATCGCGTGGAGTCGTGACGAGCAAGATGTGGCGAGTTTCTGGATTAACTGCTGCAATAATATTCACGTCTGAAAGAGAGCGTGAAGGCATCTTACCAGTACGGGTATCAATACCAGAGATATAAAGCACGAATGGACTATTAGTTAAATCTTGTTTGGTTGGCTCAACTGCCTGGCCATCAAGTTCAAACTCAAAGCTTGCCAAAATCTTAACCTTACCTTCATATTCACTGTCGCTCTCAAGATATGAGCCATAAACACCGTGGTTCACGAGAATTGCAGAAGTCGTATCTTTAAGCGCAGTCTCCATCACTTCTTTTAAATCTTCACGGAAACGAAGGGTTGCGCCAGGAATCTTATTATCAACCATGCTGACAAGTCTAGATTCAGCCACTTCTGGCTCGGTCTCTCTAAGTGCCGTAATTCTGCGATCTTTAAGGTCATCAATATTATTAAAGCTAGACGTATCACTCACGATCAAGTTATAAACTGCAACTTGTTTATTATTTCCGTCGAAGTTCTTATTTAAGAAGTCGAATAGCTCATTAATCTTAATTGTAGCGACAAATAGCGCGCCGGACACAATCAACATTACGCCACCAAATAAAATCAAAAGGATACGGCTGCTGTGTCTGCTAAATGCCATTACAAAGTAAACAAGATCAGCAACAGCAAGTGCTGCGAGCACGATATAAAAATACTTCGCCGGCAAAACCGATGAAGTCATCAAACGATGTAAGAATAGTGCAAATGCTGCAGTAGAAATAAGTGCAATAATTTTTGCGATAAATCTAATAATTGAGTGACGTCCAAACATACATATATTATAACATTTTTATAGAAAATCGCAATATTTTAAACAAAACCCATTTTCTCTCTTGTGATTTTTTGAAAAATATGCTAAAATAGGCACAATCATGTCAAAGAAGAATAATACTAAGCGCAAACTCGTCGGTCTCGTCTCAGAGGAATCTGGTCTTCGTTGCTATTACACAAAGAAGAACACCATGAACACTCCAGACAAATTAAGTCTTAAGAAATACGACCCAATTCTTCGCAAACACGTCGTCTTTACCGAGACTAAGAAAAATCTTGGCCGTAACGAAGTAAAAGAGAAGAAACGTTAATGTTTCAAATAACCCCGCAAGGGGTTATTTTTTACCCTAAAAAATTATAAGAGCTATGATATAATGAAAAAGATGGAGAGTGTGGAGATAATCGTTGCGACTCATAAGAAATATGAGATGCCTAGTGGTAAAATCTATTTACCACTGCAAGTTGGTGCCAAATTAAACGACAAAATCGGCTATAAAACTGATGACACCGGCGACAATATCTCCGACAAAAACCCTTATTTCTGCGAACTTACCGGTCTTTATTGGGGCTGGAAAAATCTTAAATCAGATTTCGTAGGCCTCGTTCACTACCGCCGTCACCTCGGCTTAAAGAAACCTAAAGGAAAATCCATTTCCGAACACATAAAGTCCGTTTTATCCGAAAAAGAACTAAAATCGCTCATTAAAACCGAAAAAGTTGACCTAATTCTTCCAAAAAAGCGCAATTATTATATCGAAAGCCTCTGGTCGCATTACGAACACACTTTACATATCGAACCACTCGAAGAAACGCGTAAAATCATCAAGAAAGATTATCCAGAATACCTCGCTGAATTCGATAAGCTGAAAACTAGAAAATCTGCTCACATGTTCAATATGCTAATCGCAAGAAAAGAAATCTACGACGAATACTGCAAATGGTTATTTGATATCCTCTTTAAATTAGAAAAAAAGTTAGTTAAAGACTCTAAAAAGTACAGTAAATTCCACTCCAGATTCTACGGCCGCATCTCAGAACTACTCTTCGACGTCTGGCTCTATACTAAATATCCAGGGTTAGGACAAAAAGGCGGCGACAAAATCAAAGTCAAAGAGCTAAATGTTATCGATATTGAAAAAGTTAATTGGTTTAAAAAAGGTAGCAGCTTCTTATTAGCAAAGTTTACAGGTAAAAAATATGAAAAAAGTTTCTAAGAAATCACAGAAAATCCTCAGCATCAGCGTAGCCGCCTATAATCTTGGCGATATGATTAAAGATAATCTCGACAGCTTTATTAAAGCTAACAAAGACGTCCTTGATAAGGTTGAAATCCTCGTCACCAACGACGGCTCAACCGACAACACTGCCGACATCGTTCGCGGATACGAGCGCAAATACAAGGGAATTATTAAACTTATCAACCAAGTCAACCAAGGCGCTGGCTCTACTGTTAATTCAGGCATCAGAAACGCTACTGGTAAATATTTCAAGATGATTGATGGCGATGACTGGGTAGAAACCAATACCCTAAATCTTCTCATTCCAGAACTCGAGCAAATCGATGCCGACCTCGTCCTAACCGACATGCTCACCTACAACGAAACCGAGAAGAAGGTCACCGACCGAAGTGGCTATGATCTCGAACCAAAGAAAGTCTTAAAATTCAAAGACGTCGCAAGTAAGCTCGACATCCAAATGCATAATACAATGTATAAAACTGAGCTTCTAAAAGAAAACAAAATCAAACTCGACGACGGTTTCTACACCGATATCGAATACGTCCTTCTTCCACTTCCATTCGTAAAGAAAATTGCTTACTTTGACGCACCATTTTACGTCTATCGGGTCGCTCGCGCCGGTCAAAGCATGAGCAAAGCCAGCATGCGCAAAAACTACAAGCAACACCGTCTCGTCCTTACTCGCTTAATTAACGAATACCATGCAAACATCAAGAAAACCATGCCAGAAACCCGCAAGTATTTAATTGATGGCATCGGCCGCATGGCCAACACTGAACTTCGTGTAATTCTACTTCGCGAACTCAAAAAAGAAGAGAAGAAACGTGAAGTAATGGACTTTTATGATTGGCTTAAAGAAAAAGATTCCGATATTTATAAGAGTTTCTTGTCCGGACGTAAAGCCAAAATCTTAAAATTAACTCGTTTCAAAGCCTTACCGCTTCTTGAAAAAGCGGTCGAAAAGAAGTTCTACTAGAAAGGAGGAACTATGAAAGACCAACCAGCTGGCACGGAGAACCAACCCTTAATCTCCGTTGTGATTCCAGTCTACAACGTCAAAAAATACATGAAACGTTGTCTTGACGGTGTCTTAGCCCAAACCTACAAAAATCTCGAGATTATTCTCGTTGATGATGGTTCCACCGATGGTAGCGCTAAGATTTGTGATGATTATTTCAAAAAAGATAAACGCGTAGTGGTCTTTCATAAGCCAAATGGCGGCCTTTCTTCTGCCCGCAACTACGGCGTCCGTTCGTCAAACGGCAAATACGTCACTTTCATCGATTCAGACGACTCAGTTGATGAAGACTACGTCGAAACCCTCTATAATATTATCGTTAAGTACAAGGTCAAACTCGCTATCTGTTCACACCGCGTGATTTACGAAAACCGCACTCCAATTGACATGAGCACTGGCGAATCTGGCGCACTCGAAAGTAAACTCGTCTTAAAGCGTCTACTTTATGCTGATGGCATTGATATTTCAAGCTGGGCAAAGATGTTTGCTCGCGAAATCCTAATTCCACACCCATTCCCAGAAGGTCGCAACTTCGAGGATGCTGCCACGACCTATCTTTATGTTGATTCCGTCGATAAGGTCGGCTTAAACTCAGTTCCAAAATATAATTATTATATTCGTAAAAAATCCATCTCAAATGCCAACTTCACTAAGATGAAGATGGATCTTATTACTTCAACTACCGAGATGCACGATTATATCTGCGAAAAGTATCCACGAATGAAAGCCGCCGCCGAACGTCGCTTAATGTATGCTTATCTTAGTACCCTTAGACAAATCGCCCTCTCTCCAGTTAGTGCCGACTCTGAGGAATGCCTCCCAATTATCTGGCAATACATCAAATCTCACCGTAGTGCCATCCTCCGTGACACTAATATTCCAGCTCGCGATCGCCATGCTCTTAATGCCACTAAACTCGGCTACAAATTCTTCCGCTTTGAGCTCAAATGGTATGAAAAAATGCGCCACTTATTAACATAATCTTCATGTTTTTCTGATATAATAAAACAATGAAGAAAAAGATAACTGCGATTTTAAAAAAGCTTAATTCTGAGTATATCTTTTATACTGCAATCGCTTTTTTGCCTTTTGAAAATTTCTTTTTTGCACCAAGCGCCGGCTGGGCTGCTATCACGCCAGTTATCCTTGCGATCTATATCCTTTTTAACTTCAAATCTGCTTTAAATATACTTTTAAAGCTCAAAAACATTGTTTTATTTTTCATTGCCGCCATCACTCTTGGCTCAATCACGGCTTTCTGTCTTAACGTCAATACTTCGGACTATATTAACGCCTTTATCCCAATCATTCTTGGCGCCATCTCGCTTTTCTCATTCTGTATCTTCTATGATAAGAAAAAGGACTTAAGCACCGTAATTAATATCGCCGTGATAAGCTATGGTATCTGCGCCGTGATTGGTATCTTCGAATATCTTGCGCTTGCCACTAACAACGTCTCATTCTTAAACTTCCTTGGTGGAATCTTTAAACGAAATTACCTCGTAAACGACCGTGTCCAATTCTTCTTTACCGAGCCTAGCTTCATTGGCATGCATCTCTTTGGTATTCTACTTCCACTTTTCTGGCTCTCAAACCGCAAAGACTTACTCTTTATCATCGGCCTCTTTATTGTCGAAGCAGTCGCTTTCCAAACCGGTATCCGCGTCATTATCGACATCGCAGTCGTAGTCGCTCTATACCTAACTTATCTAATCTTCAAAAAAGGCAAAGCTGGCTTCATCCCATTCTTCCTACTTGTCATCGGTATCGCCTTCTTCTCGGTCTATAACAGTAACGAACGCTTCCAAAAAATCTTCAACCAAGGCGTCTATGCCGACGGTTCATTCGCATCTCGTTACTTCCGTGTCCAAAGTAGCGTTATTGGCTACACAAAAACTCCACTTCAAGCTCTCGTTGGCTACGGTGTCGGCAACTCACTCTATCCAATTCATCTCGGCTACGATGAAGCTTACGAGCAATATACCAGCACCTATATGCGCGAAGTAGAAGACCTTGGCAACAAAGTTTCATTCCATGATGACAGTGTTTCCTATAGCCTTTATACGCGTATGATTTCCGAATTTGGACTCATTTTTACCATCGTTGGTATCGCGTTCTTGATTAGAATTACAAGAAGTAGTCGCTTACCGCAAAACTGGCTCTATCTTGCAATTATCCTCTATCTCTACATCCAATTCGAATCACTCGGCTTCTACGCTCTCTGGCTATTTATTGCAATAATGTACTACACTAATAAAAATAGTATCTCTGAACGTACACTTGCCACCCGAATCGCCGATAACGTTTTAAAAAAGAAGAAAAAAAGAAACTAAATAATATACCGCAAATAAAAAAATAACCCCGAAAGGGGTTATTTTAGTGTTCACGTTTCTTTTTATCGTTCATTAGCCTATATTGTAAGTCTCTTAAAGCATTCATGAAGTACATAAAGGCATCGTAAGGCGAATCGTATGGCGAGAAGTAAGCATGTACGTCACCATCATTCCAATACTTTGTACACATGTAATATGGGTGGTCTGAAGTAGTAAGCCTACGCCAATCTTCAATCAATTTCTGGTCGCCAGTCTCAAGTACTTCGCTTCGAAGCCCGTAGAGAATATCTTCAGCTTCTTCCTGCATCGAGTTTCCAGCCCAAGCTGAAAGATCACGCTCGGTATCAGCCCAAGTCACAGTTTGTGGCATTGAAACCTCGTCGGTTGGCTCCTCAAGCTCTAGTGCTTCTGAAGTAGTCACGAATTTATTATCGTAAACCGATAACCATTTCTCAATCAAATGATTCATAAACTCAAAAATACCTGTATCAGCCCATTGGTTTTCACCAAAGGTCTCAAAGTCCATGAAGAGATTGATCAAATTACCGCGCAAACAATCCATATCAAGCCAATTCTGATATTTATCAACCGTAAGTGGCCATTCCTTCCAATTCCTATCTGAGAATCTAAAGGCAATGTCATCAGAAAGACGATAGTTCTTAAGAAGAAGTCTCGTATTTAAAGCACCTGGTGCACGATAAACGTGGTTTGGGCTACGCCAACCAAGCACTTTATCCCAACCTTCAGTTAGCATGCCCTTAAATCCAAAGCGCGAGAATCCTTCAGTATCTAGCCAGTGGCCAAGTTCATCATTATAAGCAAACTCGGTATTTCTAAAGACCTTAGTCTTAAAGCCAAACAATTCTTCGACTCTAGATTGGTGCTTAGCAACCTGTGATTCGAATTCGGCCCTATCATGGAAGAAAGCAAGCGAGTGATAATAAGTCTCACCAACAATCTCAACTTGTCCAGTTTTTACCATGCGGCGAACTTGTTCAATCAAGCTCGGGTCCCAATCATCAGCTTGTTCAATCCAAGTGCCGGTAATTGACATCGAAACCTTAAAATCAGGATATTTCTTAATGTTTTTCTCAATCAAATCAAACATTGGGTGATACGATTTCTCGGCCACCTTCTTAAAAATACGCTCATTGCTCTGTTTTGAGTAATAATCGGTCGTCCAATAGTTATGGTCGCGCGCCACATTAAAAATCGAGTATGCTCTTACACGGTATGGCTGGTGCACATGCAGATATAAGCAAATCGCGCGCATTAAAAGTTATTCCTCTTATGTTTCCTCACTTCATTATAGACCTGGAGGCATTTTTTCGCAATATCATCCCAAGAAATCTTCAAATACTCGTGTGAAATTCCGTTTTTAAGAACACCCTTAAGAGCATCAGATTTTGCCACTGCGACGATTTCATCGGCCAATTTTTCTTCATCCCAGAAATCATATTCCATCACTGAACGAAGCACTTCTGCTACGCCAGATTGTTTAGTCAAAATCAAAACGTTGCCATGGTGTGCCGCTTCAAGCGCCGTAAGACCAAATGGCTCAGACACTGAGCTCATCACAAAGATATCTGAAATTTGATAAATATCACGCAACCTCTGGCCACGTACAAATCCCGTGAAGATTACGTTATTTGAAATACGAAGATCTGCCGCGAGCTTCATCAACTCTTCACGTTCCTCGCCATCACCAGCAAAGACAAAGAGTAATTTTGGCTCCTTAGAAATTGCACGAGCCGCAGCCTTCATCATATGAGAAAGGCCTTTTTGAATCGTAAAGCGACCAACTGTTGAAACAATCGTATAACCTTGCTCCTTCATTGCCTCAATATACTTGTATTGATCGTGATTGAACGAATAATCCGAAGTCACAAAATCTTCATCGAGGGAATTATAAGCCACATCAATTTTGCTAAGTGGAATTCCATATCGGTCGTGAATAATCTTCTTAGTTGCTTTAGAAACAGCAATAATTTTATCAGCCATCACTAGTCCTTCGTATTCAACCGCGTGTACAACTGGATTACCACCATTCATACCAGAGCGATCAAACTCGGTCGCGTGAACATGCGCCACAAGCGGAAGTCCGTAATTTTTCTTCGCGAGTACACCAGCCTCAAAAGTCAGCCAATCATGTGCGTGGACCACATCTGGCTTATAATCCATCAGATATTCGTTAATAAATTCGCAGTAACGATGCTGGACGTCGCGAATTGATATTAATTTTTGAGTTGATGAATCTGGAATAATTACTTCTTCAATCTTATCTGAATCATAGGCACCCGTCCCGTAACGATAAAGTGGATCGAGTTTTAAAGCAGAAACAACATTCATGAAATCGATGTCGGAATGGTCAGCTTCGTAAGGGACGACAAAATTAATGTTCGCTCCTTCATTAACAAGCGCACGGGATAAGTTCAAACAAGCTACGCCTAAACCTCCACTGTTATGAGGCGGTAGCTCCCAACCCAGCATCAAAATATTCATTTGCATTAATTTTATCACGTTTATGGTAAAAAATTCAATATAGATTTAATCTGATTTTTATGTTAAAATAAGAGTACCGTAGGGGTGTAGCTCAGTTGGTAGAGCACTGGTCTCCAAAACCAGGTGTCGCGAGTTCAAGTCTTGCCGCCCCTGCCATTTTTTGTTGTCGCGATGAACTCGCGGAGCGTCCCAAGGGGCAAACGCGAGTTCAAGTCTTGCCGCCCCTGCCATTTTTTATGTCAAAAATTTGTGATAAAATATAAGCAATATGAATGACACTCAGAAATCTCCCGTAAATAACCCTGCAGCCATGCCGCAACCAGCTGGCACGCCACTTGATAGTCGCCAGGTGCTTGAAAATGCGCGCCTTGCTTATCGGGACAAAAGTAAAATTAATTTTAAAGTCATTATCATCATTTCCGCCTTTGTCGCAGGTCTTTTTGCACTCACTCGAATTGGCACTATTGCAAGAACGCCATACGCCGCTGAATTTGGTGCTCTGATACCTATGACCATTATTCAATTTGGGTTTTTCATTTTATTTGGCTGTGTTTTTGCACTTATCGCAAAGTCCCTTATGTCCTCAAAAGAGCACATCGCTTACCGAAATGCTTACAAGGCTCACTTTGTTGCAAAAGCCTTGAAAGAAATCTTTACTGACATTTCTTACAGCCACAACATGGGCATGCCATACGATACCATCAATGCAACCGGCATGATGTATATGGGCGACCGCTATTCTTCAAACGACTTTGTTAAAGCAACTTATAAAGGTCATCCATTCCAGCAAGCCGACGTCACAATTCAGCGCGAAGACCGCGATAGTGATGGCGATAGAACTTATGTCACAGTTTTTAAGGGTCGCTACGCTGTATTTGATTTATCTAAAAAGTTTGACCACCGAATGCTTGCCGCAGGCACACGCTTCGCCTGTGCTCGTGCCGATAAAAAAGCGGGCTTCAAGAAAATGGAACTTGAGTCAATTATTTTCAATAAACATTTCAAAGTTTACGCACAAGATGGCTTTGAAACCTTCTATCTTCTTGACCCTGCTTTCATGGAACGCCTCGACACCCTTTGGGAACAATATGCCGGCAGCGTAATGGTCTGTTTCTATAACAACCAAATGCACATCGCAATCCACGACAACCGCGATTTATTTGAACCACCTTCAGCCAAAAACCCAATTGACGATAAGGCCGAGACTCAAAAGATTAAAGACCAAATCAAGTTAATTACCGATTTAATTGACAACTTAAAAATTCAATAGGAAAGAGTGGTGGGCGACAACATAAATATCATCTATGTTATTGGTCAGGCAATCGGCATCATTGCGTTCTTTTTGACGCTTACAGAATATTTCCAAAGAAAAAAAGAAAACATCATGAAAATCGCCGTTTTTGCCTACCTCATTTTCATGATTCACTACATCATGATTGGCGCCTTCGCTGGTAGCTACTCTCGTTTTATTGCCCTTGGCCGCGATTCATACATTTACGCCCGCGAAAAACACCACAAAAAATATCGCCATCGTTTTCTTTATAACAACTTTCTAGTTTTCATCTTTTTTGTAGTAGTTTATAGCACCTGCATCTTCTTTGAACGCGGCACACCGCTAAACATGCTCCCGCTATTTTCTGGCCTAATCTACTTTGTCTTTGAGTGGTTTGGCAATAAAGTCCAAACTAAAATTGCTGGCGGTACCACAACCATCCTTTGGCTAATCTACAATATCGCAAACTTCTCAATCTTCGGTATCTGTACTGATATTCTTGGTATCACAGCCAGCATCCTTGGCACCACGCGTGACATCAAAAGACGCAAAAACTCAAAACGAAAAAAGTAATTATTTGCTTTTCTTAAAGATAAATAGTTTTGATGCAACATAATTCAAAACTATTACTGTGATTTGGCCAATCACTTTAATAATAATTGCATTAAAGTTCATCACATCAATACCAAGCCAAACGATAAAATCTTCAATAAAAAGTGTAGCCACGCGCGCCGCGAAAAATGACAGGATTTCGCGCGTAATTCCAACAAATCCCGTAGCATGTTCAGAAAACACAAAATAGCGGTTCAAAATATACATCAAGACCACCACAATAAACCACGAAATCGTATTTGCTACAACCGTAGAAAGACCAAGATTTATTAAAATCGCGAATGTGAGAATTGAAACAAAAGTCCCAATCCCACCAACAATTAAGTAGTTAATTAACTCTTTGTGTTTTTGATAAACGGACCAAATTGCATTAAACATAAGTTAATTATACACTAAACATGCTATAATTGACTAAATGGTTAGTAAGGTCAAGAAAAATTTTATCTATAATTCTGTGTACCAAATTTTGTTGGTACTACTTCCGATAATTACCACGCCTTACATTTCACGCGTACTCGGCAAAGATGGCGTCGGCACTTATAGTTTTACATATAGTATCGTTCTATATTTCGTGCTTTTTGGCACCCTTGGCGTCGCAGCTTATGGCCGCCGCGAAATCGCCTATCTCCAAAATGACCGCAAAAAGCGCTCCGAAACTTTCTGGCAAATTAACCTCATTAAATGGATTGCCATGTCAATTTCAATTCTGGTTTTCTATTTTGTCTTCGCACACACCGGCGAGCTAAGTCTTTACTATAAGATTTTCGCAATTGAACTTTTCTCAAGCATGATTGACATCACTTGGTATTTCCAAGGCCTTGAACAATTCAAAACTATCGCGATACGAAACATCATCATTAAATTAACTTCCGTCGCGGCGATTTTCTTATTTGTTAAACAACCAACTGATCTCTGGCTTTACATTGTAATCTTCTGTGTTTCGAATTTCCTAAGTAACGTTGTGCTTTGGATTCTTTTGCCACGTACAATCCAAAAAACTAAGCTCACTCTTGCTGGAACCAAGAAACATCTCCCTCCAATTTTAATGATGTTCCTTCCACAAATTACAATTGAAGTTTATACCGTGCTTGATAAAACTATGATTGGCCTTATCGTACAAGACATGGGCGAAGTTGGTATCTACGAACAGTCCCAAAAAGTTGAAAAGATTTCCTTAAACGTCATTAGCGCACTCGGCCCAGTCATGGCCGCTCGTGTTTCAAGTTTGCTTGCCGACAACAAAAAGGAAGAAGCAATTGCAACACTTAAAAAAGCTTTCCATTTCATTTGGCTTCTTGCCACACCAATCGCACTCGGCATTATCGCAATCAGCACCAATCTCGTACCATGGTTCTTGGGCGACGCCTTCATGAAAGCCGTGCCAATTATGCAAATTGGCGCAATCCTCATCTTTGCCATCGCTCTCAGTAACGTCACTGGACACCAATATCTTATTCCAATGCGCAAACAAAAAATCTTCACTTCAAGTGTCGTCGCTGGCGCAATTTCAAACTTTACTTTAAACCTCGCCTTAATTCCATGGCTCGGCGCAATCGGCGCCATCATCGCGTCCGTCACTTCTGAATGTGTCGTCACTGCCGTCCAACTTTACTTCATAAGACGCGACATCCCACTAAAAGATATCTTTAAGCCTGCTCTAAAAATCTTGCCATGCGGCATCGTTATGTTCCTTGCAGTTTACTTTGCTGGCTTTATGTTGCCAAAAACCGTGCTCGGCACCTTCATCCAAGTTTGTATCGGCGGCCTAGTCTACTTCATTATGAGTGTTATCACGAGAGACAGTTTTGTAATGGAGGGAATCGATTCAATCTTCAAGAGGCTGCACCGTGATACAAAAAAGTAAACATCGTTTTAAACAACTCGTAAACTACATCGCGTCAGTTGACCGCGTTTGGCTCTATACTTGGGGTGCAATTTTCGTCGGCTTCATTGTCCTTGACTCATATTTCCAAGCCCGCTTCCATGGCCATAACGTAATTTGGGATGTAAACGCCTTTGGTCACATGCTACACATCCGCGTGATTTCAAACGGCACCTTCATTGGCGTCACCGCTTTAAAATATCTTGGCATTATTCTAAATGTGATTTACGCACACAAAAAATTCCCAAGCGACCACCTGCTTCAAATCGCCCTCTTTTTGACACTTCTTGCCGACACCATTTTAGTTATTAACTCTACCTCCGAATTAGGCGTTTTAACGTTCTGTTTCGCTCAATATTTCCATCTCTCACGCTTCGCTGGCACTAGCCCAAATTTCTTCTTCGGTTGGACGCTGTTCATGACACTTTTACTCCTTTTTGGCCAAATCAACGGCATCCAAGATATCTATGTCCTCGCCTGTATTTATGGCGTAACTTTGCTTTGCAATATCGCTCTTACAGCACGCTGGTGGCTACGCACTAGACAGGGCATTGTTTCAGTGCCAATTAACAAAAAAGCCCAAGTCTCAACCAGTAAGGCTTCCACTAAAAAAGAATCTGAATTCATCACAAAATTCAAACAACACTACATCAACCTTCCACCAGAATCACGCCGTCTTGAAACAGTTGCTAGCTCGAGTGCCGTGCTCGGTTTTATTCTCTTCTTCTGCTGCGACTTTAACGTGGCACTTTCTTATTTAGCCGTAACTGGCGTCCTACCAATCAAGGTTGCCGTCTTCGCTAACTTCTTTGCCTGGTTCTTCTACTATCCGTCACAAGTTTTGATTTCAAACTCGTCCGTTTTAATTGAGCGCACCCCTAAAAAATCATAAAATTTGCATAAGATAATCAATCTGTGCTACAATAAAATCACTATGGAAGGTAATAAGAGAACAAAACCACGCGCTATTCTCGTATTCGGTGCTCCTTGCAGCGGCAAAACTACTTTTTGTGAAAAGTTCTCGCGTCGTTTCAAAGCTCCATATTACGATCTTCAAAAGTTGCGCGAAGAGGCGGATTTTACAGAAAAACAAATTCACGTTGTGCTTGAAGCTATCTCAAAAACTGGCCAGAACATCGTGATTGAAGGTGGACTTAATACCGAAGCAGAACGCGATGGCGTCCGAAAACTTTTGAAACTTTGTGGATACAACCCAACTCTCGTCTGGATTCAGACCGACATTAATACTATCAAAGCTCGCCTTAAGATGAAGACAAAATCTATCGCTAAGGCAAAAGAAGAATACGATTCTAAGATTCGTCTCATGGAAGCTCCAGCTGAAATCGAAAAACCAATTATTCTTTCCGGCAAACACACCTTCGATACTCAGCTCGCACACGTTTTGTCTCAACTTCAATAATTAATTCTTATTACTTTCTATGATTCTTCAAGACCCAGAATTTGGAGAGGTTATCGTTCGCAAAAACGCATTATCAACGAACGTTAAATTCTCAATCTCAACCTCCGGGCGCTTACAAATTTCCGTTCCAAAATACACTTCCGACTTTCTCGTGAAGCGCTTTTTGAATTCCTCGCGTGAGCAAATCCGCACAAAACTTGATATTAAAGACCCAAGGACTCAACGTGCCCGCGACGCCAAGAAGAAAATCTTAATGAAGAAGGCTAAAGAATATCTTCCATATCGCCTCGAATATCTCGCCAAACTCTATGGCTATTCTTACGACAACTTCCGCGTCTCCCACGCCAGCACACGATGGGGCTCCTGTACGCGCCACAGTAAAAACGGCAGCACCACTATCTCGCTCAATATCGGCTTGATGCAAGTCCCGGAAATCCTCCGCGACTATGTCATTATTCACGAACTCGCTCACTTAAACCACATGGATCACTCACCTGCATTCTGGGCAGAAGTCGGCAGCCACGACCCAAGATACAAGATTCACCGAAGACGCCTCCAACAGTTTAGCCCAAGCATATAATTTGGCGATTAAGATTTGTTATGATACAATAAGGCAAGAATAGAGGTAGTATGCCAAAGAATCAAGATTATCTGAGATTATTGGATCCATCTAAGGTGCATCACAGTGTTTTTGACCGCACTTTTATGTATCTCTCTGATATTGTTGACCCTTTTTATCATGAATACGCCATTCGCCTTGAGCGCGCCGGCCATACCCTTGACCTTGACGTTCTTCGCCGCCGCCACCAGATTGAAAACTACTCTAATATCGCTAAAATCTTGACTGCTTATTTTGAGTTTGCTTGCAAGAGTAACGAAAAGGGAAATATTCTAATCACTATGACCGCCCAAAAGAATAATCTTACGGATTTGTCCCCTGTAGAGTATTTCCTAACCATTAAAGATACCTCTGTTATTATGAATCTTGAACAGCGCGAACAATTCGCCATTATGGGCGCAAAAATCCGTTCTAGACTCGGTTTCGGTACCATCCTACAGATACCAATCGTCGAGCCATACGACCGTATCTAATATAAAAAACGACCTCAAAAAGAGGTCATTTTTTATGCACACCCCTGTTTTTGTGATGTTGCTATTGCTTTTTTAGTGATTTTATGATATAATATAATCATATAAGAGTCATATTGCGAGGAATTATGAAAAAACTCTCAGGATTTTTATACTCTATTTTTTTCACATCAGCTGTGATTTTTTTCTTATGTAATATCATTGCTTTGCCAAACCGCCTCTTTAAAAACGACGAGGCAACCTATTCTGAGGTTGAGCTCTATGAGCAAAAGACTACTATTAGTCCAGCAAACACCACTAAATTAGAGTCTTCAAAAAACATCTTAAACACCACTGTTGACGCCGTTTCAAAACGCATCTCAGCTCAAAAAACCGTTAACGCCGCCAAGAAGACTACTACTAGCTCAAGTAAAGCTAGAGTTTTTGATTACTCAAAACTCAGTTACACTAACGTCGGCGTCGGCAATGTTACGCTTAAAACCCCAAATTACGGCGTTGCTCAATATCGTTTCTGTAGCGGCTGTAAACCATTCCTTTACGCCCACAACAAAGCAGGCCTGTTCAAGAGTCTTGCTGATGTTAAACGTGGTGACATTATCAAGGTCAAAGTTGATGGCAAAGTTGTACAATATCGTGTAGTTAATAACTTCACCTTTAATGTCTCTGTTTTGAATGCCAATACCACCGCTGCCTCAAGCCTAAGAGCTAGCCTCTATAAGTCTACTTACGGTGGCATCTACGACATTACTCTTCAAACTTGTGCTGGCAAAAACGACACTCTCCGTCGCTACATCCAAGCCGTAAAAATTTAATAAAAATTCAACAAAAAAACACTAACTTTTTGATTTTGCTTGTGCTATAATTAACACAATGCGTAGGGATGGAGTTAATAAGTTTAAATTGCCACGTCCAAAATTTAGTTGGATTTTCGGCATCATGTATTTTTTTGTAATTTTTGGCACAGTATTTTATTTCTTCAAGCCAAAAGAAGCTGACGCTATGAGTGAAGAACGCCTCTTCATTCCAAGTATCGGCATGATTGCACGCGTCAAGAATATTGAGCGTGAAGGAAGCAAATTGGTTCCACCGGATCTCGAAGCTGGTGCATATTACCCAGCTGTCCATAAAACCGTTTTACTTGGTCACAGCACCTCAATCTTTAATACCTTAAAAGATGTTGAGATGGATGATCGCATCACATTTGATAGCAAAGATTACACAATTACCAGAATTGAAATCGTCGAAAAAACCGCCGTCAACATGGAAGAAGTAGTCAGCGAAACCGAGAAAAATACAATCGTTTTGATGACTTGCTATGGAGAACCTCTCGGTGAACAAGATTACACACATCGTTTCATTGTTACCGCAGAGGAGGATGATTAGGTGGGCTTCTTCGGAAATCTTTTTAAGTCAAAACCAAAGTTAGAACACGAACAAACCATTAAATCGCCAAATGGTCGCATTTCTTGCGAGGTCAAGTTAAAACTTGGCCAACTTGTTTATTCGGTCAAAAAAGACGAAAAGGTTATTTTACGCGAATCTGGACTTGGCATCAATATACAAGGCGAACAGCCTCTAAAACAGGGTCTAATGATTGTACGTATCCAGAGCCGCACCAACGACGATACTTGGGCAACTATCGTTGGAGAGCAACGCGTAATTCACAATCACTACAACGAAACCGCATTTTATCTCTCTGAAACCACCGAGAACGGTCGCCTTATTACCGTTCGTTTTCGCGTGTTTGACGATGGCGTCGCTTTCCGTTATGAAATCCCACCTCAACCACGTTTCCAACGTCTAATCATCTCCGACGAGTTAACTGAATTTAACGTCGACTCGAACTCAAACGCTTGGCGTATCCCAGCCTACCAGCCAGATCGTTATGAATATGACTATGAAAAACGCCCAGTTTACGCACTCTCTTCATCGGTCCACACCCCGCTAACCATTGAGACGCCGCTCGGCCATTTCATCTCAATCCATGAGGCCGCGCTCTACGACTACGGTTCAATGACTATAAAGCTAAACTCTTTAAATCGTCTACAATCCGATATTACGCCACTTTCTGATGGCATGAAAGCCTATGTCGAATTGCCATTTAACACTCCTTGGCGCGTTGTTATGATTGGCGATTCACCAATTGAACTCGTCGTAAACCACATCGTTTTAAATCTCAACGAACCGCCAAAACAAGATTTCTCATGGGTTAAACCGCTAAAATTCATCGGTATTTGGTGGGCAATGTTCGTTGGCGAATGGACCTGGGCGCCGGGGAATCGTCACGGCGCAACTACAGAACACGCCAAAGAATATATTGATGCCGCAAAACGACTTGGCATTGAAGGCTTACTAATTGAAGGCTGGAACAACGGCTGGGAAGGTGATTGGCTTCAAAACGGCGCCACCACTAACTATACCACTCCAGTTTCTGACTTGAACCTCGACGAGGTTGCAAAATACGCCGCCAAAAACGGTATCAAAATCGTTGGCCATCACGAAACTGTCGGTTTTATCGATAACTACGAAAAACAGATGGAAGAAGCATATAAATACTACGCTGACCGCGGAATAACCTACATCAAACCAGGCTATGCTGGCTCCATGATGACAATTCAAGGTCGCAAAGAATTCCATCACTCTCAAGCTGGCGTCCGCCACTATCAAAAGGCGATTGAACTTGCCGCTAAATATCATATCTGTCTTGATGTCCACGAACCAATCAAAGGCACCGGCATTGAGCGCACCTGGCCAAACTTCCTAACTCGTGAAGGCGCTCGTGGCCAAGAATATGAAGGTGGCGCACTTAGCCCATCTCACGCCACAATCTTGCCATTCACTCGCCTACTCGCTGGTGGCATGGACTATACCAGTGGCATCTTTGACGTCACCAACGTCACCAAACGTCTCGCTAGCACGCTCGCCCGCCAACTCGCATATTATGTCACGATTCACTCCGGCATGCAGATGGCAGCCGACCGCCCAAGATTCTACGAGGAAGTCCAACCTTCCGCCTTTGAATTCATTCGCAAAGTCCCAGTTAACTGGGAACGAACCATCCCACTGCTTGGTAAAATCGGCGAATACTATGTTGTTGCTCGCCGCGACCGTGACTCAGAAGATTGGTATATCGGCGGCGTCACTAATGAAGAAGCACACCGCGTCCGCCTAAATCTTGATTTCCTGGATGATGGCGCCACTTACACAGCCGAAATTTATCGCGACTCCGATACTGCCCACTATCGCGACAACCAACTAGGCATCACAATTGAAACCCGAAAAATCAGCAGTAACGATTACCTCGACATCTGGATGGCCCCAGGTGGCGGTTTTGCAGTCAGATTAACCAAAATATAGTATAATCTAAAAAAAGAGGTTTTATGGTTAGAAGGAAAAAATCGCACAAGCTTGTTTATCTTTGCATCTTTTTAGTGATTGCAATTCTTGTTTCCGGTGGGATATTATTAAAACTTTGGCTCGATACCGACCCATTCTTTAAGCCTGGTACGCTGACATACGGCAGCTCACTCACAGAGGACGAGCGTAATTTACTCAACGAAAAATACACTTCCGTGCTTGGCGAGAAATACAAACTCCATGGCGACGTCACTTTCTCCGTTGAAGTCATTGATGAGTATAAAGCTAGCGACGATTCAATCATCACTACGGTTTATGTTCCAACGGTCGATTTTTATAGCCAAGAAATAAATCTCACCGCTGCCGAAGCAGAAACTAAGGCTACTTGGACTGAACTCGATAAACTTACCCAGGAAAAGCGCGTTGTTTCAATTGATAATAAGTATTATTTTGATGATCCAACCAAAACTGCTAAATTCCGCATCATCAAAATCACCGCAGCCGAAAGTGGCACCATTCCAGATATGAAAAAGGTGCTTGATGAAAGCTTTTCTGACGTCAAAATCCCAACCAAAAAAGAGGATTTCCTTTCCTTCGCTCAAACCGGCGTGACCGCTCTAACTCGCGCTATGACTAACACCTTAAATGGAGCAGCTAAAGGTCGCGGTAGCTACTTTGCCGACAAAATTAAAGACTTTTTAAACAAGAACGACCTTGTTCACATCTCAAACGAAGTTAGCTTCTACGACGGTTGTAAAGGCGGCTCCAATACTATGAGTCTCTGCGCGGATTGGCGCTCACTCGATTCAATCACCGCCATCGGCACCAACATCGTTGAACTAACCGGTAACCACAACAACAACTACGGTTACAAAGCTAATACGAATACTATCAACAAATATCATTCACTCGGCATGAAAACTTTTGGTGGCGGCCTTAACGAAACTGAAGCAAAAAAGCCACTCGAACTCTCTGAAAAGGGAAACAATATTACTCTTCTTGGCTACAACAAATCAACCAGTACCAAGGGTAATGGCGAACTCGCAAACGGTGACAAACCAGGAGCTAACGGCTACGACGAAGCAACCGCCAAAAAGCAAATTGCCGACGCCAAAGCACGTGGCGACATCGTAATTGTTGATATCCAATATGCAGAATGTTGGAGCTATCCAGATGGTTATGTTGAAATGCCAGCTTGTGATAAGCCAATCAATGGCCAACAGGCACTCTTCCGCCGCATGATTGATTTCGGCGCAGATATGGTGATTGGCACCCAGGCTCACCATCCACAAACTTTTGAAATCTACAAAGGCAAACCAATCTACTACGGCCTTGGTAACCTCTTCTTTGACCAGACCTACTGGCCAGGCACCCAAAGAGGCTACATCTTAACTCACTACTTCTATAATGGCAAAATCTTAAACACCCGCATCAGCCCAACATGGTATGAAAAAGCCCACCAAGTCTACCTCACCAATGAAAAAACCTCTGAAAGCTTTATTAACCGCCTCGTTAGCGCTAGCCCGAAAGGAAAATAATGTCCAAGAAAAAAGGTAAATCAAAAATCCTAATCTTCCTCCTCTTTTTAGTAATTTTTGCCGCAGCAATTGGCGGAACCATCTATTATTTTAAGTTTATCGCTCACAAAGACCCAGAGCCAGAACCAACCCCAACCGCCGAACCTGAACCAGAGCCAGAACCGGAACCAGACCCAACTCCAACTGAAATTAATCTTCAATCTGTCGTTGATAGCTGGACTAAAGCTCATCCAAAAACCGGTGTTTATATTTACGATCTTGATAACGAAGCACCCGTCGCCGAATATAAGAAGGATACCAAATATCGCATCGAAAGTATCTACAAACTCTTCGTCGCTTATGAAGGCTATAAGCAAATCACTGCCGGCAAGATGAAAGCAGATGAAAAAGTTGCTATCGCAAACGATTTCAAAGGCAACAAATACACAATTTCACTCTGCCTCGACCACATGATTCGTTATTCATATTCACCATGTGGCGAATATGTCTGGAGTAAAATCGGACATAACAATCTTCAAAAGACCTACGAGAACCTTGGCTTTAAAAATACCAGCATTGGCAACCTCATGGCTTCCGCTTCAGACCTCGTAAAGCTCCTTGAGCTCATCCATACTGATGATACCATCGACGAGAAACTCCGCGCCCAACTCTTTGATTCAATGCTCAACCAAAAAGCCAACACCAAAGACACTCGCTATAATAGCGACTGGCGCAAGGGTCTCCCTTCAGGCTTCTCAACTGCAAAAGTCTATAACAAGGTAGGCTGGCTTGGCGACGGTAACGGTCACTGGATTTACTTCGACGATGTCGCTCTTCTATACTTCCCAGAAACTACCGACAAAGAGGGGAACAAAGTCCCAGAACGCCATCTTGCAATTGCAGTCTTAACTACCAGTAATACTACTCCAAAACAGATTGGTGAACTCGGTAAAAACATCGAAAACGCCGTCAAAAAACACGATAACTACTAGAATAAAACATAAAAAATAAGCCTGAATCCAGGCTTATTTATATTTAAAACAAATTATTGGTCGTTCCAGCGCTTGATTGCATCAGCAATGACTTCTTTTGCAACGTCAACACCTTCGAAGGCCTTAACTACAGTTGAGCCAGGTTTCTTCAAATCTTTGTAGTGGTTGAAGTGGAATTCAATTTGCTTAATCAATTGCTTTGGAAGATCTTCAAGCGTTTGATAAGCATCGCCATTGTTGCGGTCATCTGCAGGAACAGCAATAATTTTATCATCAACTTCATCAGAATCAACAAATTTCATTACGCCAAGCACGCGAGCTTTAGTGTAAATACCAGTTGTAAGTGGTTGATCGGTAATCATCAAGACATCGAGCTCATCACCATCCTCATCGAGGGTTTGTGGGATGAAACCATAGTTACAAGGTTTTGCGAATGCCATTGGCTCAACACGGTCAAGCATGAAGCATGCATTTTTACGATCCCATTCAATCTTGTGATTTGAACCGGTAGGAATCTCAATTACGACATTGATTTCGCCATTCACATAATCACCAGGGGTCAAAATTTTATTGAAATCTGCCATTTTTTCCTTTCTAGACTAAATTTCTACTTATAATACCCTCTATTATACCACAGACATGAAAAAGGGGCCCTATAGAAGCGGCCCCTTCTGACAAAGGAGAAAAACTATCTCACGCCTTATGGCGAAGACGGGAGACAGTAGAACGATATGGAAAAGGTCTTACTGGTGGTTAAGACCTAACCCATCTAAAATAGTTCCGAGGAAGGATTTTCTAATTCCTCCCCTTGCTGCACACGGAGCCCCGTTTTTAACCAGAATAACCTTTACAGTACCTTGTCCTTCATCCATGAATTCTAAGTTACCGCCATTTTTCTGGGCAGAGTCGTAGAACCTCTCTACTTCCTTGGATGCTGCCGCAAAAGTGCATGGCGTATTTCTTTCGTCGCCCATTTTTATCACCCCTTTTCTATAAAGAACTTTGCTTTTGTTTTACGACCACCCCATAAGAATCGGTCGCAGGTATTTGAGGGTAAAAAACAAAAATACCCCCTCTCTATCTCTTATTATATCACTACTTATGTTTTATGTCAAGAAAACGCCACCCCTATACCTGTGATATAATAAAAACATGGAAGAAATGGGAAATCGCAGACCACTCGCTGAGCGCATGCGCCCGCAAACTTTGGCGGACGTTGTTGGTCAAGATGAGATTATCGGCGAAGGTAAAATCCTAACCGAAATCGTCAAAAAAGGCGAACCCGTTAACTTAATTTTCTGGGGCCCTCCTGGCACCGGTAAGACTACTCTCGCGCGCATCCTCGCCAAAGAATATAATGCCGACTTTATTGAACTATCCGCTGTTACCTCTGGGAAAAAAGATATTGAGCAAGTTGTTGAACGCGCAAAGCAAAACTGGAATCTAAAAATCCGCACTGTACTTTTCGTGGATGAAATTCACCGCTTTAACAAGGCGCAGCAAGATGCCTTCCTTCCACATGTTGAATCTGGATTAATCATCTTGATTGGCGCAACCACCGAAAACCCAAGTTTTGAAGTAATTTCGCCACTTCTCTCGCGCTCCCGCGTCGTAATCGTTAATCATTTATCAAAAGATGCCATTATTGAAGTCTTAAAACGCGCCATAAAAGCCGAAAAAGCCACCAAACGCGTCACTAAAAAAGCAATCGATTATCTCGCCGAGCTCTCTGGTGGCGACGCCCGAAGCGCCCTTGGAGACCTTGAATTAGCACTCAGTTTAGCTGATAAAGTCGACGAAGACATCGTCAAAGAAGCTGCCGGCCGCAAAGTTCCAGGCTACGACAAGCAAGGCGACAAACATTACGACAATATTTCCGCTTTCATCAAATCAATGCGCGGCTCCGACGTTGATGCCTCACTTTACTACCTCGCGCGCATGCTTGAAGCCGGCGAAGATCCAAAATTCATCGCCCGTCGCATGGTAATTTTTGCTTCCGAAGACATTGGCCTAGCCGGAAATGGAGGTTTAAATCTCGCTGTGGCCGCATTTCAGGCCGTAGAACGCGTTGGTATGCCTGAATGCCAAATCGTCCTAGCACACGTAGTCTGCGCCCTTGCGAAGTCCAAGAAAGACCGTAGTAGCTATGACGCCTTCCTCCGTGCAAAAGAGGCCGCTCATAACTCAATGAACCTCCCTGTACCAATTGAAATCCGAAACGCCCCAACCAAACTTATGAAAGATTTAGGTTTTGGCAAAGGTTATAAATGGGAAGCCGGATACCATCAGCCAACATCCTACTTACCGAAAGAGCTGAAAAATCATAAATTTTACATACCACCAAAAGAAAGGAATTAAATGAGCGAAATTATCTGTCCAAATTGTGGCAAAACCTTTAAAGTAGACGAGACTAGTTATGCCCAGATTCTATCTCAGGTCCGCGGCCAAGAATTTGAAAAAGAAGTTGAATCCAAACTTGCCGAAATCAATCATCAACACAAAACCGAACTTCAACTAACCGAGGAAAAAGTCAAAGGCCAAGCTAAAGAAAGCCTTGCCGAAAAAGATGCCGAAATCGCAAAGTTGAAGTCTGAACTTGAAAAATCAGATATTAAACAAAAATTGGCTATTTCTGAAGCCATCGCACCACTCGAAAAGGAGCGCGATCAGCTCAAAAGCGACTTGAGTAGCCAAACTGCCGAGGCGAAGATTCGCGAGCAATCTATAAGAGATAAGTATCAAGGCGCCATCCAGCTTAAGGATGAAGAAATTGAACGTTTAAAGGATTTGAAATCCAAACTTAGCACCAAGATGATTGGTGAAAGCCTTGAGCGCCACTGTGAAGATGAGTTTAATAAAATCCGCGCCACCGCCTTCCCAACCGCTTATTTCGAAAAAGATAACGACGCCAGAACCGGCTCTAAGGGCGACTTCATCTTTAGAGAAACTGACGAAAACGGCACCGAAATAATCTCCATCATGTTTGAGATGAAGAACGAAATGGACACCACCGCTTCGAAGCATAAAAACGAGGACTTTTTCAAGGAGCTCGACAAAGACCGCAAAGAGAAAAACTGCGAATATGCCGTTTTAGTCTCGCTACTCGAGGCTGATTCTGAATTCTATAACACTGGCATCGTCGACGTCTCGCACCGCTTCCCAAAAATGTATGTCATTCGCCCACAATTCTTTATCCCAATCATTACTCTTCTTAGAAACGCCGCATTGAATTCAATGAAGTATAAAAAAGAGCTCGAAATCGTCCGCAACCAGAATATCGACATCACGAATTTTGAAGCCAATATTGAGGCATTCAAGACTGGTTTTGCTCGCAATTATCAGCTTGCATCTAAAAAATTTCAAGCCGCTATTGAAGAAATTGATAAAACTATTCAACACCTCCAAAAAACTAAAGAGGCCCTACTTTCATCTGAAGATAACCTCAGGCTCGCTAATAACAAGGCCGAGGATTTGACTATTAAACGCCTCACTCGTGGCAACAAAACCATGCAAGAAAAGTTCAACGAGCTCAAAAATAGCAATTAAATCAGACTTATGATACAATAAGCTTATGGATACATGGGAAGGGAAAACTCAGGTCAAAACGCCTGAAAATGAAGCAAAACCTGAAGCTAAAAAGAATCAGGATTATTATGTTGATCCCTTAATCCAGGAGTCAGTCTTAAAGGCTCGCAAGGCCCAGACTAAAGCCGAAGAAAAAGAAACCGAAGAAACGCCAGATTTATCAAACTCACCGATCCGTCCAGATACCAATATCAACGGCTTCTTCAGCACTGGCGCTACCGCCACTAAGGTTCCGTTTAGTAAACGCCCAGCTTCACTTAGCATACTAAAGATTAACAACTTCTTTGGCATTATCAATGCAATTTATGCCGTCGCTTATGCCATTATCTTTATCACCGGATATTTTAGCGCCGGCTGGTTTTTAAGCCTAATCTATGCCTATGTAGTTGTTTTTGCGCTTATTAACCTCTTTAACGCAAATCGTTCCAAGAAGGCGCCAAACGCCGACATCAAAAAATATTCATCTCACATCACAATCACTTCGATCATCTCGCTCGTCCCTGTAATTCTGCTAATTATCGGTTGGGTGGTGCATACCTTCTAAAACGCTTATTGTTGACTTTCTATCTTAAGATATTGTAATATAATAGCGTGAGCCAAATTCGCTCACGCACCTTTATTTTTCGGGTCACCTAATCAAAAGTTATACTCATTTCTCACAAAATTATTAAAGGAGGGTTGCAATATGAGTATAAAATATAGCCTTGCTGAGCAGCGTTGTCGCCAAGCCCAGTACAACCAGAAGGTTCGCCAGTTCAATCGCGCTTGCGATGAAAATGAAGGTTTTAATGTGCACGAGACCACTCGCCTTGAGTGGAAGGGAAGTTCGTATTTGCTATATTTTCTTATGAATGGTCGGGAGAAACATGTCAACATTATTGAGCAGTGTAAGGAGCACTGCGGCCGCCTCACGAGTGAGGTTAGACAAAAGATTGAGGCAGCTATGCCGCCGACTATTGCCGTTTTTACTACTGTAAGCACTTATTATAAAGCCGGACTGCCGCACAATTTTGGTGGTTACAGATATCTATTCTCTGTAGATGATGCCAATCTAGCAGAATGGCTGGATAATATTTAATATTCGCCGATTTTACTATTGAACACTCTAGGTGACCCAAGCTCCGATTAGACATTAGTCAAAATCGGAGCTTTTTTAATTGAGCTTTTCAACAAAAAGCGCCATATCTTGGCGCCTTTTGTTAAGGTTTTAGCAACTCTTTTTCATAGTAAGCCGCGTGAGCTTTTTCTAGAATAACCGTCTCATCCCATGCAGCCTTTGCTTGGATGTCTATTACTTTTTCATCCCAAGCCTTTTTTGCTGGAACGTCAACTACTGTTTCGATCCAAGCCTTTTTCTTAACGTATGTTTCGGTAATGTATTCATACCATGGTCCTCCGCTACGCAAAACACCGCCATGATAACTACAAGTTCCGCGACCAGATGAGCCAGAATATTCACCATCACGACATTGTGATCTTGCACAAGTACCATTTTTATAGCTAATTGTAGTGCGAATGCATCGACGGATTACACGAACTCCAATTTCATCTGGATGATACACGGTATGAGTTTTTGCTGGCGTTGCTGGATGATGCACGATATGACTTTTCTCAGCCACCGCATCATGATGAACAACAATAGTCCTATCTTCCGCTAGTGCTTCATGAAAGATATATTTATTATATCTTTCACCATCATCGCCAGTACAATGGGTAGTAATTTCAATGCCGTCACATTTATGGCCCCACTCCCAGTTTTGATAAGCTGTGTTTACAGCGCTGCTAGCGAGAAAAATTGTTGCAAAAATAGCAAAAATTTTAGCTTTCATGTTTTATTCCTTAATGATTTTCCTGATATATACTTATATTATATCACAGAATACCATTTTTGTCAATGTAAAACACTAAAGCTTTAAAATAGATTGACCTAAAGATGTTATAATTAAACCATAAACAAGGACTTAATATGGAACAAAAAATTTGTCAAAGCTGTGCAATGCCACTAACCTCAGAAGATTTATATGCTACCGAAAAAGATGGCAGCAAAAACGAAGATTACTGTAAATACTGCTATAAAGATGGTGATTTTGTTGATAAAGTTTCCATGGAAGAGTATATAGAAATGTGTTCAAAATTTGGCGAACAGGCCGGCATGACAAACGAACAAATGAAGGAATACTGCACAAAGATTTTCCCAACACTAAAGAGATGGAAATAAGATATCCAGCACTAAAGAATACTGCGATTTTATCCTAGAACAATTATCAGAAGCACCAAGCCGATGCATTTTATAGAAGACGTTGATAATAAGGAAAAATTAGCAGAAATTATTACCGCAACGGTAGAAGGATTGCTAAAGTAATTAAATCTTTAACTCATCTACACCAAAGAGCATACAAACATCACCAGTACTAGCTATAGTCCAATAGTGGTTATCGTCAATATACCCCTCAGCTTTCTTTTTAGCGTTATCTTTATATGCAAATACTTTCACAGCACGGAAAGATACTTTACTATAAGGAAATCCATAATCAAACTCAAAGTTACATGGTACTTCAATCTCTTCATAACCACCTAGATAATCTGCAACAAGAAGGACATATTTTGCACCATATTTGTCAGAAAAGACATAAACCATAGAATCTGGACCTACATCCCATGAACTATCAAAAGAAACTCCATCAATGCCATACGATTCAAGAATTTCAAATAATTCATCTTGCGGAATTGGGTTTAACATATCTATAATTAATCCTCATATTACAACTTGTTATAAGAAATTCTCATTTTTTCTAGATACCTTGACTTATCCTTCTCACTTGGTTCAACAAGGCCATCACTTGAAGCATTCATCATTTCAAAATCAGCATCCTTAGCTGGATCCGGCAATAACAAAAACGGGCTATCTTCAAGCTGATACCTTTCTTTTAATGCCCAAATCTCTTTTTCAAAGTCATTATAATCATCTACACAAAAAGAACTTACGTCTTTCAAGATGTATTTTTCATAGATTTTCTTGACATCTGAAATGACTTTTTCGTTATTCATATTAAACTATATTATAATATAATATTATGACTCTGGCAAACAAAAAAGACCATGCGGTCTCTTATTTTCTATCTTTAAAATATGGCTGGGGATGAGGGACTCGAACCCCCGAATGTCGGGACCAGAACCCGATGCCTTACCACTTGGCGAATCCCCAACGGTTCTTTAATAATACCATAAAAGGCCAGAAAAATAAAGGCTTTATCTTAAACGGTTTTTATATTATACTTATGCTAATATGATGGGCAATCTTTCTGATAGACTATTTCATCGCCTCGACAGTATCGAAGATGTCGACAGTTTTTATGAAGCCATTGATCGCAAGCACTTAAGCCAATCTCTCTCGCCAGAACGCCCATACACTTATTGGACAATCGAACTCTATGACAAATCTAACGGCATCCGCGGTGGCGGTGGCCTTGGCGTTCTCGCAGCTGACACCCGCCGCGTCGCTGAGCGTCAAAAAGTCCCATTCACTCTCATCACCCCGTTCTACCCGTCCGAGCCGCACCAAACTTATTCCAACTTCGAAAACGGCGCCTATCATGAAAAAGTTTCTTACGCCCAATATGGTTTTAACTTTGTTGACACAGTCAACATTAAAGCCAACAACCAAATCTGCACCCTCGACGTGATTGAAAAAGTCCTCGGCAGTACCCGCATCCTCTGCATTACCGAGCCAAATTTCGGCGAACTCTATTCTGGCGCATCTGGCGGCGACCATCGTTTGTATCAAGAAGTTTCACTCGGCTTTGGTGGATACCAAGCTCTAAAACTCGTCGGCCTAAAGCCTGCTATCATGCAACTCAATGAAGTTGCAACCTTCTTCGCGGCCCTCGCCCGTCTCGATGAACTCGCATCAAATGGCATGGATTTTTACGAAGCCGTCGTTTATACCAGAAAGCACACCCTCTACACTAACCACACCTTAGTCCAAGCCGCCGAAGCTGAATTCAGCTACGAACAATTCGAACACTACGTCTTCCCGAATCTCAAATCTAAAGCCGTCAAAAAATGGCTTTCAGACAAGTTTGACAACGGTCGCATCCGCCTTTCAACTGTCACGATTGAGATTGCCGAGCTCCGTTCTGGTGTTTCAAAGTTGCATGCCCGTGTAGCAAATTATCACGACCTCGCAGGAAATAAAGTGAAATTTAAAGCTATCACTAACGGCATCGATATTCCAACTTGGACCCTACCAGAAATCGTTGACACGCTCAAAGAAAAGGGAATTATAGATAAGTTCGACCTCCCGACCGAAGATTTTGAAACAAATATCGATAAATTAGAAGCAGACGAGATTAGAAGACTAAAGGCTGCCGGCCGCATCGAGCTAAATCGCGTCCTTAGCCACCGTATCGACCAATATGGCAACCATCCAGTTGTGGATGGAGATGCTCTCGTCTTTGACTTTAAGCGCCGCTTCGTCAACTACAAACGTCCAGATTTGCCGTTTAAAGACCCTGCTCGCCTTGCCGACATTCTCGAGCGTTACAATATTCATTATTTCTTAGCTGGCCGTGTTCATGAAGGCGACCACGTAATGGGCAACAAGCTAAGACACTTGCTCGAAATTGTCGATAGAAACCCAGTCTTAAAGCAACGCGTCCACTATCTTCCAGATTATGACGAAGAGCTTGGCCGCGCCCTTTCCGTTGGTTCAAATGCCTCAATCAACACGCCAATTGTCGGCCTTGAAGCATGTGGCACCAGCTGGATGAAAGACGTGATTAATCTTGGTATCCTTATCTCAACTCATGACGGTGGCGTCGCCGACTGTTCAAGCGACTCATATCTCTGTGTTAGTGGCAAAGACAACGACGAAGAAGCCGAATCCCTCTATCAGAGAATGGAACAGGCTGCCTACGCCTGGAGTAACGATTTTGACCTCGAAACTATCGTCAAAACTGAACTTAAAAACTATGTCCCGGTCATCTCTGGTTCAAGAATGCTCCGCGACTACCTTGATTATCTGTTTTAATCTTGTATCATAATCACATGAAACGTTTTGTTTTCTTCCTTAAGACTTGGCTCCCGGTCATTCTTGTCGCCGGTTTCATTTTCATGTTGAGCAACTTTGCTGCCGCCGATTCAGACAATCAAAGCGGTCTCATCATTAACGTCCTTCAATCAATCTTCCCAGGAATCGAAAGCACTCATGCGCTCGTTACTATTGTCCGAAAAGCTGCCCACTTCACCGAATACCTCATCTTCGGCTTCCTCACCGCCCGCGCCATGAAAAAGTCCAAATTCAACCTCTGGTTCGCCTTACCCGCCTGTATTCTTTATGCCACCTCAGACGAAATTCACCAATCGTTCATCCCAGGCCGCAGCTGCGAAGCTGGCGATGTTTTAATTGACGCACTCGGCGCCGCCATTGGCGTAACCATCTACTTCCTACTTTTTGGCCGCAAAAATAAACGCTAACCCCTTGACATCCGCCACGCTTTAATCTATACTATTGACAAGTCCGTAAGGACAATTTTTTATGGAAGGAGAATATGGCTCACGTCACAAGAATTAAGGCTGACGACAAAAAGTCGGAAGAAAAGCCACAGTCAACTTCGAAGAATATTAAAAAAGCTGTTAAGATAGCAAAAACTATCGTAAAAGAGCAAAAAGAGACTTCGAAAGTCAAAACAAAAGCTGAAAAATCAAACAAAAAGCCAATGCCAAAGGCTCTTCGCATTATCACCGCACCATTCCGTTTTATTGCAAAACCTTTCATCGCATTTGGAAATTACATTTACAATTCATGGCTCGAAATTCGTCAAGTCCGCTGGCCAAATCGCAAAGCAACTTGGAAACTTGTTGGCGCAATTTTCCTTTACGCCGCATTCTTCATCGTTCTTGTCGCAATTTTAGATGGCTTGTTCAACTTTATATTTAGTAAAATCATAGGATAGAAAGGATCAAAATGGCAGTAAACCGTTACGATGGCTCACGTGCATGGTACGCAATCAGCACCTACAGTGGCTACGAAGACAAGGTTGCAGATTCAATCAACCAACGTCTTGAAAAACCAGAATTCCAAAACAAAATCTTTGGCGCAATTGTTCCAAAGGAAAAGCAAATTGAGATTAAAAACGGCAAACGCAAAGTCGTAGACCGCAAAATCTTCCAAGGCTACGTCCTTGTCGAGATGTGTCTCTCAGATGAAACCTGGTATATTATCAGAAACACTCCAGGCGTCACCGGCTTCATCGGCACCGGCACCCAACCAACTCCAGTTTCAGAGAAGGAAATTGCTAAAATCAAACGCCGCATGGGTGTTGAAGATCCTAAATATACTATCAATTACCAAATCAATGAAGTTATCTCAATTACCGATGGTCCATTCAAAGGCTTTGAAGGCACCATCTCTGAAATCGACTCAGCAAAAGGCAAACTTCGCGTTCTCGTCTCTATGTTCGGTCGTGAAACACCTGTCGAGCTCGACGCTCTTCAAGTTAAGAAGATAGATTAATTCTAGAAACGAAAAGTCCCCGAAGCCCTCGGGGATTTTTTGAATATAATTATGTTAATAAAAAAACTCCCTGATTTTCCAGGGAGTTTTTCGTAGGGGGGATTATGGTAAGAAATCGGGAATTTCTTCATACAGTGAAACAGGTAATTCCCATCTCGCTCCATTTCTCTTATCCTTCAGATAGTATTGAAGCCAGAAAGTCCTATCTTGGCGCGGTAAATCATCAAAATCGTCAATATAATCATGTTTTTTAACAAGAAATCCCACCAGATAAAAATCCCATCCGTGAAATAACTTGAGCTCTTCCTCAAGATTTATGCCAAAATCTTGAAAAATTCCTTTGATGAGTTCATACTCCTTAGGCTGATACCTAGAGAAGTATGTAACATAATCCAAGGGATTTTCGAGTTCTCTCTTGAACTCGCCAGCATCTCCCCTAAAAAGTCCGACGATATCTTCTCCATCAAGAAATCGTCGACACAGACTGATAAAAGCTATTCTTGGCGTATTCATTTCTTCTCCTCCCTTTTAATGAACCACGGCACTCTGCCGCAGTATTTTGCAGCGATATTTGCCAGTTACATATTTTATACCATAAAATGTCATAAAAGTCAATTAAGCGCAGCCTTTTATCTTTACTTTTAGCACTAAATAGTGTATAATAAGACACGTTACGCACGATTAATTAATCGTTAGGGAGAGCTTCTAACTCCCATAAAGGAAAATTATGGCAAAACAAGTAATTGGGAATCTTAAGTTAAGAATCCCTGGTGGTAAGGCCACCGCAGGTCCTCCAGTTGGTTCAACCCTTGGTCAATGGGGTCTCAACATGATGGACTTTATCAACCCATTTAACGAGAAAACCAAAGAGTTTAATGGCAAGAACGTTATCGTTCACATTAAAGTCTACGAAGATCGTACTTTCGATTGGGTCTGCCTCGGTCAACCTGTCGACGATTTAATCCGTGAAGAGATTAAACTCGAAAAAGGTTCAGGCAAACCAAATACCGAAAAGGTTGGTAAAATTACTCGCGCACAACTTGAGAAAATTGCAGAAATCAAAAAAGACCAACTCAACGCAGTTGACCTTGAAGGCGCAGTTAAAATTGTCGCCGGTACTGCACGCTCAATGGGCGTAACCGTCGAAGAATAATCTAGACCAAGAAATAACCCCTTTTGACAAGGGGTTATTTTTGTGATAAAATTATAAAAATCTAAGGGGGCGTACATTAAAAAGGAGGGAAGAGAATGAGAAGAAACGAAGATAGTTTTTTGCATTCCGAAAATTTCAAACAGCGCACCATCACCGCGCTGGCATTGACAGTAATTTTGATTCTATCTTTGGCAGTTTTAGACGGAGTTATCTTCCGTGTATTATTTGCCTTTGCATGGTTCGTCGCAATCATGGAGCTCTACGCCGCAGAAATCACATTGATTATCCGTGAAGCCGAAATCATTCGTGGTGGCGACGTCGCAGTGCCAATGTTATATGGCGGACTCATTCTGTCGGTTATCTGTATTTGCCTGCTCTTTAGCTACGAAGAAATCGTTATTACGATCGTAGCAGCAATTTCAACCGACGTCTGTGCTTATCTGTTTGGAAATGCCTTGCATGACCAGTTCTTTAGTTCCAGACCATTCCCAAAGACTTCTCCCAAGAAGTCCTACGAGGGTATCGTTGGCGGAGTATTTAGCTGTGAGTTCGCTTTGTTAATTACTTACGGCGTACTGCATCTCCAAACCACGAATCGCTACATCGTCATCTTAATTGCCGCACCCTTTGCCGCTATTTTTGGCGACTGGCTTGAAAGCTTCGTAAAACGAGCTTTAAAGATTAAAGATTCTGGCGATGCATTCCAAAATCCAGGCTTCAGGTTTCTTAGCTTCACCAACAAGCTGATGGCCGGACATGGCGGCTTCCTAGACCGTCTTGATTCTATCGCAGCCGTTACCTGCCTCGTTTTTTTAACGAGGTATATTCCATAATAACCCCCTTCTTTTTAAAAGCCACGTGGTTTTCACGTGGCTTTTTCATGCTTAAGCCTGCTACCCCTTGAAATTTTTATCAAAATCTGCTATAATTCAAACATTAAAATTAATTTGTTGGGAGAGGGAAGCCTCGTTATTACCACAGAAAGGAATTCAAATGGCTAAAAAAGCCGAACTTGAAGCTGAGAAAGCTCCTGTTGAGGAAGTTGTCGCAGCAGAACCAGCAACCGAAGCTCCTGCAGAGGAAAAATTCGCAAAAGCTGGTAAAAAATCTAAAAAACACGTTGAAGAAGTGAAAGCTGAAGAAGAGCGCCAAGCTCGCAAAGCTGAAGCTAAGAACACACCTGCAGAAAAACCAAAAGGTGCTGCTCCAAAAGTACGTTCTATCTTGGAACGCCGCGGCAAGAAATATCAAGCTGCTTACAAACAAATTGATCGCACCAAGACTTACTCTCTTGAAGAAGCTCTTGAACTCGCTGTTAAAACCAACCCTGCAAAATTTGACGCAACTGTCGAAGCACACGTTCGCCTCGGTGTTGACCCACGTCAAGCAGACCAAAACATTCGTACCACTGTCGTTCTTCCAAACGGTAACGGTAAAACTGTCCGCGTAGCAGTCTTCGCTCCACTTGATGAAGCAAAGAAAGCAAAAGCAGCTGGCGCAGATATTGCTGAAGATGAAGAATTCTTGAAATCTCTTGAAAAAGGTGAAATCAACTTCGACGTTCTTATCTCAACTCCTGCATACATGCCAAAGCTTGGTAAATTCGCTCGCGTGCTTGGTCCAAAAGGCCTCATGCCAAATCCAAAAGCCGGTACTGTTACTATGGATATCGAGAAAGCCGTTAAAGAAGCTAAAGCTGGTAAAGTTGAATACCGTGTCGACAAACAATCTATCGTCCACATCGGCCTTGGCAAAACCAACTTCGATAAAAAAGCTCTTCTTGAAAATGCAACCGTTTTCTTCGATAGCTTGAAGGCACAAAAACCTGCATCAATCAAAGGCTCATTCGTAAAGAGTGTTTACATCACCACTACTATGGGTCCATCAATTGCAGTTGAAAACCTTTACAACTAATCTTAAAAAAAGCAGCCCTTCGGGGTTGCTTTTTTGTTGGTTTTATGCTAAAATGTTCCCAGTTACCAAAGACAGTGGCGATCTTCGGATTTAATAATGCCACCGAGGACAATTCTTATTAGAGTTATTTGGGTTGGTAACGAATTTTAACAATTCACTAGTTTTTAAATATTAACAACCAAAAGGAACTTTTTATGGCAATCTCAAAGGATAAAAAGAACACATTGGTTGCTGATTTAACCGAGCTCATGAACAATAGCAAAATGACCGTTTATGCTCGTTATCAAGGCTTGACAGTTGCAGAACTCCAAGAGCTCCGCAAAAAAGCTCGCGAAAACGGCGTAAAGATCAAGGTCGTTAAGAACCGCTTGGTCCGTGTTGCTATGAACTCAGTCGCCGTCTACAAAGATACCGATACAACTGGTCTCGTTGGCCAATTGCTTTACGCTATCTCAGACACCGACGAAGTTGCTCCTGCAAAGGTTCTCGCTGAGTTTGCAAAAACCCACGACATCCTTCAAATCGCAGGTGGCTTCAACGATTCTGGTGCAGCTCTCTCTGACGCAGAAGTTAAAGCTCTTGCTTCACTTCCATCAAAGAACGAACTCATCGCTCAAGTTGTTGCACAACTTCTTTCACCACTCAACGATTCTATCTCTGGTGTCGCAAATGGCATCTCAGAAATCGTTTCTGGTTTGGAAAACAAAGCCGCTTAATTTGGCAATCAATCTAAATAATTTATAGTAAAGGAATTTAATCATGGCTGATATCAAAAAATTGGCTGAAGAACTCGTAAACCTTACCGTTCTCGAAGTCAACGAACTCAAAAACACTCTTAAAGAAGAATACGGCATCGAACCAGCTGCTGCTGCTGTCGCTGTCGCTGCTGCTCCTGCTGAAGCTGGTGCAGCTGCTGCTGATGAAAAATCAGAATACACTGTCGTCCTCAAAGACGCTGGTGCACAAAAAATTGCAGTTATCAAAGCTGTTAAAGAAGCTACCGGTCTCGGTCTTGGCGAAGCTAAGGCAATCGTTGACGGTGCTCCTGCAAACGTTAAAGAAAAAGTTGCTAAAGACGAAGCTGAAGCTCTCAAGAAAACTCTTGAAGAAGCTGGTGCTACTGTTGAACTCGCTTAATTCAAACAATCTTCTAACTAGTGAATTGTAATATAACAAAAAGTCGCCTTCGGGCGATTTTTTGTTGCATAAAAAAGAGCCCTCAATCTGAGGGCTTCTTCCTGTTTTTGCGGCAATGCTCGATATAGGGCTGATCAAACATCGTCACAACACTGATAGGTCTTGGTATAAATCTAATTCTTGCGCTCTCTTGAGGCTTGTAGATAAAAATTTGGATGTGATACCACCTCTCATCGTCGTAAAACTTGCCGGATGCTTCATAATTGTTACCCTTGTCATACACGGCCTGAATCAGAATTTCAATCTCGGCCATGCGCTCCGTAAGTCTAATCGTACGATACTCTGTGGGACGGAGATTTACGTCCATGTTCACTAACTCCGCCCAATTAACGGAACGAGCGTTGAACGTATCCTCTTTTACAAGATCATTGTTTGCAAGCACCATATCGAATACCCCCTATTCTAAGGATCAAACTAGCATCTAAAAAGACACCTTTAATAGTTACAATATAACTATAGCATATTTTATAAGAAAGTCAATGCGGATACTTGCAGCCAACCTTATTCGTGATGATATTTACCGCCATTTGCAATCTCTTGTGCACGGTAAATTTGCTCCGTCATCATAATTCGCATCAGCATGTGAGGGAAGACCAACCTTGAGAAACTCCAAACAAAATCCGCCTTCTGACGGACCTCGTCGGTCACACCAAAAGCCCCACCAATAATAATTACTGCCTCGCAACTTGAATTGAAAATCTTACAAAGTTTATCCGAAAGCTCCGGTGAAGAGATATTCTTACCGCGTTCATCCGCCAGAATCACCACCTCGTTTGATTTAAAATTCCAATCTGCCAATATCTTATTGAGTTTTTCTTCTTCAAAAATCTCCCATTTGATATCAAATGGCTTTTTCAAACGTTTTTCATATTCGGCACAGGCTTCAAGCACCCAGCCCGAACTTTTCTTCCCACCAGCAATAATCTTTATCATGATTCAAGTATAACATATAAGTATTTTTTACAACATTTAAGACCTACAACCTGTTATACGTGTGGAAAAAATTTCGTGAAAAATTGTTGACAATTGCAGGCCAGCGATATAATATAATATTAATACTATATATTAAACAGACAGGATGCGAGGTATGTCTGAATTACCAGAAAAACAAATAAAACGATTACGCGCACTTATTCAAGACGCAGAAATCAACTTAGCAGCAGCTAAGGAGTTGTTGATTTCCATCTTAGGCGACGGCGATACTATTACTGCTCCACGTGAAGTTACAATCTCAGGTCCAGAAGGTAAAATTATTGAAGGTGTCTTCGATGGCCAAATCATGATCGACCAAGAAGGCAAGAACTATCCTGTTCCTGCAAACTACGCTTCTAAGTCCAAGCTCGTTGAAGGCGACATCATGAAGCTTACAATTACTCCTGATGGCAAATTCCTCTATAAGCAAATTGGTCCAGTTGAAAGAAAAACCGTTATTGGCACCCTTACTCACCACGATGATAAATATTTCGTAGAAGTTAACGGCCGCGAATACGAAGTCTTATACGCTTCAGTAACTTACTTCCACTTGAAAGAAGGTTCACAAGTTTCAGTCGTCATTCCTGCAAACAACGACGACGCAAACTGGGCAGCCGTCGAAGCAGCGCTCTAATCTAGATTCTAAGAAGTTCTCCGAAAGGGGAACTTTTTGTTGTGCTATAATTAATCTAATGGGAAAGGCATTATATCGTAAGTATCGACCTATTTCGCTCGACAGCGTGATTGGACAGGATACGATTATCAAGTCTTTGAAGGAGGAAATTAACTCTGACAATATTTCGCATGCCTACATTTTTACTGGCCCACGCGGCTGTGGCAAAACTTCCGTCGCCCGCATCTTCGCCCACGAAATCAACCACTTTAAATATGAACTAGAAGATTCTTACGTCGATATCATCGAAATCGATGGTGCTTCAAATACCGGCATCGACAACATTCGTGACCTTCGCGAAAAGGCCATGATTGCGCCAAACGAAGGCAAGTATAAGATTTACATTATCGACGAATTTCATATGCTTAGTAAGTCGGCTTTTAACGCTCTTCTTAAAATTATGGAAGAACCGCCAGAGCATGTCGTCTTTATCCTCGCTACGACTAACCTCGAAAAAGTCCCGGTCACAATTACTTCACGTGCCCAGGTCTTCACTTTCTGTCTCGCTGATGCCGAAACTATGAAAAAACATATCTCAAAGATTGCCAAATCTGAGGGAATTATCATTGAAGATGCCGCAATTGATATTATTGTTCGTCGTGGTGGCGGTTCTTTCCGCGACACAATTTCTTTGCTTGACCAAATCTCAAGTCTTAAGCCAAAAGGCGAGACCATTACTAATGATGACGTAGATAAGGCGCTCGGTCTCCCAACCGACGAAAAAATCAAAAGCCTCCTTTCAAACTACGAAGGGGGAAACACTGACGAGACGACTAGTATTTTAAAGGAACTTTTAAATCTCGGCACTGCAACCGAAACAATCGCAGCCGACATTATTGAACGCATTATCGAAAATCCAACCCCAAAGACCTTGAACCTCATTTCGAGACTATTTGATGTTTCTTATCCTTTTGCTGAGGCAAAACTGCTCGTCGCATTTTTAGATACAAGACAAGCCCAGGTTGCCCCTCAACCACAAGTCCAACTTGCATCCGCCCGTCCCGCTGCTCGCCCGGTCTCATCCCAACCTGACCCATCCCAAGCTGCCGCAAAGCCTCAAGCAACGTCAAATGATAAATTTGACGCCATTCGCGAAAGACTCAAAAAATCTGCCGAGCTCGCCAAAATTAGAAATAAAAAACCAGAAGAAACTAAACCTGAAGTAAACATTGAAGCTGCTTCACTCACTGACTCCGTTATCCAATCCGGCGAACTAAACCTCACTGCTTTTGTTGGCAGCATTAAATCCATCAACTACGGCCTAGGCTCATTTATTGAAAACGCCTCATTCAAAATCGAAGAAGACTTACTTAAAATTTATCCAGCCAGAAAAACCGACTACGATATTTTGCGCAGTCAGAAAAATATGGAAGTAATCAAAGAGTCCGCTCCGGGCTATCGCGTTGAAATCGTCAACATTAATGATGAAGACGTTCCAGATGACGCAATCTCTATTTCAAAGACCCCAAGACCAAAAATCAGCAGCGAAATGAAGCAAAAAATCGCCGCACTTTCTGATATAATGGGAGAAGGTATACAAACAGCGGATGATGACCCGTTTAAGGAGAGGTAATGGTTACAGAGAAGACTGCGCGAGAGACTGTTGGAAAAGTGACTCCACAAGATGTTGATGCTGAACGCTCACTAATCGGAGCTCTGCTTTTGGATGACGGCGCACTTCCTGATATTCTTGAACGAATCAAACCAGCCGACTTTTACGACAAGCGCCATGCTTCTATTTTCCGTGCAATCGTCACGCTTTATGAACGCTCACAACCAGTCGACCTTTTAACTTTAACTTCCGAACTTAGAAACCAGAATTTGTTAAAAGAAATTGGTGGCTCATCATATCTCGCTGAACTCACCAACGTAGTTCCAACCGCTGCCCACGTAAAATCTTATGCAGACCTTGTCGAACAAGCTTCTGTTCGGCGTCGCTTAATTAAGGCTGGCGCAAAAATCGTTGAGGGCGCTTATGATGGCGGAAAAATTGTTGGCGACTTGCTTGGTGAAGCCGAAAAAGAGCTCTTTGAAGTATCAGACAAAACTATCAAAACCGAATACACTGCACTTGGTGACTTACTTGTTGACGCTTTTGACCGTATGGAAAATCTCCATAAAAATCGTGGCGCCTTGCGTGGCCTAAAAACTGGTTTCGTTGATCTTGACAAGAAAACCGCTGGCTTCCAGCCTGGCGATCTCATCATCGTTGGCGCACGTCCAGCAATGGGTAAAACTACTTTTGCTCAAAACCTTGCTTATAATATTGCCGATATTAACAAGCGTGGCGTCTTATTCTTCTCAATGGAGATGGCCAAAAACGAAATCGTTGACCGTATGATTTCTGATGCATCCGGCGTTAGTAACTGGAACATCCGCACTGGTAATATTTCAGACGAAGACTTCAGTAAAATCGGTGACGCACTTGGCGACATGAGTCAAATTCCAATTTACATTGATGATACTAGTAGTATGACGATTCTAGAACTTCGAAACAAAGCTCGTCGCGCCGCTCACGACCATGACATCGGCCTAATTATCGTAGACTACTTGCAGCTCATCCAAGGTTCAGACCGCTATGCTGGTAACCGTGTTCAAGAGGTTACTGAAATTTCCCGTGGCTTAAAGACTCTCGCGCGTGAACTAGAAATTCCGGTCATTGCTCTTGCTCAGCTTTCTCGTGGCGTTACTGGCCGTGATGACCCTCGCCCAGTTTTGTCCGACCTTCGTGAATCTGGTTCTATTGAGCAGGATGCTGACCTTGTAATGTTCTTGCACCGTGTAGACTACTACCACCAAGAGGAAGGCTATGAGCCAACTAATATTACTGAGCTTTTGATTGCAAAACACCGTCATGGGCCAATCGGCAAAGTTAAGCTCTACTTCCATCCAGAACTCTTGCGCTTTATGTCGCTTGATGAAGACCATAAATCAGAAGATGAATAGTCTTTTGATTGCGCATATGTTATAATGGTTCTAGTGAAAAAACACACCATTTCAAAACTATTTTTATATAAACATCGTTTCGTAATTGGCTATACGATTCTTGGTTTGCTTTTTCTAGCAATGCTATTTTTCTTGCCAACTATTACGCCAAACGGTCTTTCAAAAGATGAAATGGAATCCGTCACAACTTCTTTCAACTTAAACCACGATACGATTCTTTCTGGCAACATCATTGATCTTCCGTATCACATCTTACAAAAATACTCGATTGCGATTTTCGGTCTCAACGGCTTCGGCATTAAACTCCCGAGTATCTTAATTGGCGGCGTCCTCGGCCTACTCTTCATCCTTCTTTTAAACCGCTGGTTTAAAAATAACGTTGCAATCATGGCGAGCGTTCTTGCTGTGCTTTCTTCAAGTTTCCTTTATATTTCCGGCTCCGGCACACCACTCATTATGATTGTTTTCTGGCCAACACTTTTGCTCTGGCTCGGTTCAAAAATCCAAGGCGTCAACCGTCCAAAACCATTTTATAGTTTTATCTTTGCAATCTTCCTGCTTCTTTCCATCTTTACGCCATACATGATTTATCTTGCAATTTTCATCGTTTTCTACGTTTTGATTCACCCACATCTTCGCTTTACAATTAAACATTTGCCAAAAATCCCATTCTGCATTATGTCTGCGGTTGTAATTGGATTTGTCACACTCGTTATCATGAATGCCGTAAAGAATCCTTCGACTATGCCGCGCCTTCTATTCATGGAATCATTCTCGCTTCACGCTTATCTCTCAAATATTAGGCACGCCTTCATTCCATTCTTCCAATGGAATGGCATGATTGAAAGCACCTTCCTTTCACCGCTCGTTGGCCTTGCCACCTTGGCTCTCGCTATTACTGGTCTTATCTCTACTTACCACGGTTTCTTCGCTTCAAGAAACTCTCTCGCGACTTACTTAATCGCCTTCACAGTTATTATTTCTGGTTTCAATCAAAACCATGCCATCCTCTTAATCCTTCCACTCGCAATTTTAATCGCTCACGGCTTCCGCTACATTCTTAATAAGTGGTATGGCCTCTTTCCAGAAAACCCATACGCTCGCGTTTTTGGTATCCTCCCAATCGCCATCTTCCTTTCAATTATTATCATTTCTGATATCTCACACTTCATCTTTGGCTACCGCTACAACCCAGCCGTCGCCAACAACTTCAGTAACGACCTAAGCCTTATTTATGCCAACGTTGAAGACAGCACTACTTTAGTTGTTGAAGATGAAACTGAATACAACTTCTATAAAATCATTGAGAAAAAATCCATTTTTAAATCCCGAAACTTCCGCGTTTCAAGAACTATCCCGACCAGCACTCCAAAAGTCACCACTCTTGGCCTCGCAAACGATGAGAATGGCGTATTAAAGAATTATAAACTTGATAGAATTATCACCAACTCAAAGTCACAGAACTCCGATCGTCTCTACGTTTACACTTTCGTAAGCGAAGAGCCTCCAATTGAATAATCTATGATATAATAACTATTAATACAGATATAAGGAGTTATTTTTATGGGACAGACTATGGACCAAATGAAGATGCTTAATGCTCTTCGCAAAGCACAAAAAGAATTGAAAAATGAAATTGTTGAAGTTGAAGCTGGCGACGGCGCAGTCGTAGTCCAAATCACTGGCGAACTTAAAGTCAAAAAAGTTACACTTGATCCAGAAAAAATTGATTTTGAAGATATTTCAGAACTCGAGCGCTGGATTGAAAACTGTTTCCGCGATGGCTATGCCAAAGCACAAGAAATTGCAACCGACAAGATGAAACCACTCATGGCTGGACTTGGCGGTGCTCTTGGCAACATGGGAATGTAATTAATGCTCCCTCAGGCATTAGAAAATGTCATAGAAGCTCTTGGTCACTTGCCAGGAGTTGGTCCACGCACAGCTGAACGCTATGCCTACTACCTTTTTCGCGCCGATGAAAATATCAGCAAAAACATTTCAAGTACTTTAGACTCCTTGCATTCTGGCGTCAAAAGCTGCCCAAAGACTTTCGCCTTGATTGATAGCAACGAAGAAGTTTCGCCACTTTATTCTGACGAAAAACGCGACAAGAAAACTATTCTTGTTGTTGAAGAGCCGCTTGATATTTATGCCATTGAACAAACTAAAGCCTTTTCTGGCACTTATCACGTGCTTGGCGGCGCAATTTCTCCAATCGACGGTATCACGCCGGAACGGCTCCATATTAAAGAACTAATTACGCGTGTTAAAGACGACGAAGCAACCGAAGTTATCATCGCGACTAACCCTTCAGTTGAAGGCGAAAGCACAGCGTTACTTCTTCAAAAAATGTTATCCGAAAACTTTCCAGAACTAAAAATCACCCGTCTTGCTCGCGGCTTACCACTCGGCGTCGATCTTTCATATGCCGATCAAATAACTCTTTCTGCTGCCCTAAATAATAGGACAAACTTGTAATGCCACATAAACTCGACAAAAAATCCATCCTAAAAATCCTTGGCGATTATTTACTGCTTTTTGTTTTAATCGCTCTAATTTTTGGCTGGACTGGCGTAATTGTTTTTAACATCACTTGCATTGTCGGACTTCTAATTTTCTTAATCATTTTATTAATTGAAATCATCAAAACCAAACGTAAACTAAAGACCTTGGATAACATAAAAAACTCCAAGAAATAAAACACTCTTTTATGCTATAATATAAGAGATGTATAATAATTTTTCAGAATTTCTAAAAGATAAAAACAAAATCTGCGTCATCCAGGCCGAAAACCCGGACGGCGATTCTTTGGGTTCCGCAATCGCACTTGAATATTTATTAAAAGACAAAGAAGTTTCACTTTATTGCCCGGTTGACATTCCAAAATATTTACACTATTTTGAAGGCTGGTCTCGCGTTTCGAAAGACTTCACGTTTAATGCCGACGGCTACATTATCGTAGATACCGCCGCAACCGTTTTGCTTTCAAAACTATTAGACGACCAAGTAGTTAAAAACATTCTTTATACTAAACCAGTTTTTGTGCTTGATCACCACGAAACCGAAGATGACTTAGAATTCCCACACGAATCAATCATTGAAGTTTTGCCAGCTTGCTGCACCTTGATTTACAAAATCGCTAAAGACCAGGGAATTGAAATTTCAAAAGACGCTGCCGAAAACATTTTCAACGGCATCCTTTCTGATACCTTAGGCCTCACTACGGCTAGCGTCACTGCTGAAGATTTTAGAATCGCCGCTGAACTCACTGAACTCGGCGCTAACGTTAGCGACCTTGAAGAACATCGCAAAGAATTCATGAAGAAGTCTCAAAGAATTCTCGATTACAAAGCTGACTTAATTAAGCGCATCGACTACTCGCTCGACGGCGAACTCGCAACTGTTCATATTCCATGGGACGACATCCAAGAATATTCTGACGAATATAATCCAAACGTCTTAATTTTGGAAGAAATGCGCATGGTTGAAGGCGTCAAAGTTGCTGTGGCAATTAAAACTTATCCTGACGGCAAAATCACTGGCAAAATCCGCACTTCCGAGCCAATCGCAGACAAAGTTGCTGGATTCTTTGGTGGCGGCGGACATCAATATGCCGCTGGATTTAGAACTTACGATTTATCCTATGATGACTGTATTAAAGATTTGGTCCGTTGTTGTAACGACCTTTTGAAAGATTATCAATCAGACAATACTAACGAAACAACATCATTTGGAAGTTTTTAATATGAAACTATTTAACACTAAATCAAAAAGTATTGAAGAATTTAAACCAATTAATCCTGACGAAGTCAAAATCTATACCTGTGGCCCAACCGTCTACGACTACCCACATATTGGCAACTATGCAAGTTATATTTATTGGGACTTACTTATTCGCACTCTCATTAAAAATGGCTACACTCCAAAACGTATTTTGAATCTCACCGACGTTGGTCATTTAACTTCTGATGCCGACGAAGGTGATGACAAACTCGAAAAAGGTGCAAAACGTGAGCATAAAACCGTTTGGGAAATCGCTGAATTTTATTCAAATATTTTCCTTGATGGTTTTCATAAGCTAAATTTACTTGAGCCTGCAAAAATCTGCCGCGCAACCGACTACATCAAACAAGATATTGCTATCATCGACGAATTAACCAAAAAAGGCTACACCTACGAAACCGCTGACGGCATCTACTTTGACACTTCAAAATTCAAAAATTATGCCGACTTTGCAAGATTAAATCTTGACCAGCTAAAAGCCGGTGCACGCGTTGAATTTAGCGACGAAAAACGCAACGTTGCCGACTTCGCAGTTTGGAAATTCATTAAACCAGGCGAAGACCACGCTATGCGCTGGGATTATTTAGGTCGCCCAGGTTATCCAGGCTGGCACATTGAATGTTCAACCATTATTCACGAAGAACTTGGTGAAACTATCGACATCCATACCGGTGGCATTGACCATATTCCAGTTCATCACACCAACGAAATCGCTCAATCCGAAGCTGCTTTTGAAAAGACTTTGAGCAACATTTGGATGCACTGTGATTTCATCACAATCGACAATCAAAAAATTAGTAAATCACTCGGTAATACCTACACAATTTATCAATTAATTGAAAAAGATTTCTCACCACTCGATTATAAAATGTGGGTTTACCAAGGCCATTACCAAGGTGATCGTAACTTCAGTTTTGACGACTTAAAAGCTGCCAAAACTCGTAGACTTAAGTGGATTAATCGCGCTGCTGAGGCCTTCCAACTTGGAAAAATTGACCCAGAATCTGACGTCCAAAAATTAGTGCTCGACGCTGTTTCAAATAACCTAAATTCTGCTGAAGCATTTAGTATCATCGACAACAATAATTTGAGTTTCAAAGACTGGCAATTTATTGACGAATTATTTGGATTAAAAATCACAGACGATATTAAAGAATTATCAGAAGAAACCAAAAAACTTATCAATGACCGCACTGCTGCGCGCGCAGAAAAAAATTATGAGCTCGCCGACCAAATTCGCGACGAACTCGCAAAACAAAATATCTCGGTGAAAGACACCGAAAATGGCCCAATTTGGGAATACTTAAAGTAGTGTTATACTAAATAAAAAAGGAGGAATGTGAGTAAATCAATCGAGGTTGAGACCAAAACGTTTGTGCGTTTTTGGCTCGTCATTTTAGCCTTCGTAGCTGCCGGATTTTTTATCTTCAAAGCTATGACTGGCATTATCATCGTTTTAATTGCGGTCTTTTTCGCGGTCGCCCTTCGTCCGCTCGCAAGACAGCTTGACCGTATCGACAAATCGAAGGAGCGTCGTTCACTTTCATCAGTCGGTGCAGTTGTAATTGTAGTTTTGGCACTTGCCGCCGTGATTGGTTTTGTTGGCCCAGTGATTTTTAATGAAACCTCAAAATTCATTAGCAACGTTCCAGAACAGATTAATGGCATCTTAAATAATGATTCTATTAATAAATTCGGCAACCAATTTGGCGTTCCAAATTTGCGTGAACAAATCATTTCTGGCGTTAAGGAATCTTCACAAGCCTTCGTAAAAGACCTTTCAAATCTCACAATTAACAGCATCGGCACTATCGGTAGCACCCTTACTGGCATCATCCTCGTCATCGTCCTAACTATCCTCTTCATGCTCCAAGGCCCAGATTTAATGAATAAACTTTGGTCTATCACAGAAGGGAAAGACAAAGAAGCAAGCAAGGTTTGGCGCCGTGTAATTGATCGCATGGCTTCAGTTATTGCTAAATACGCTTCTGGTCAACTTCTCGTCGCAATCCTAGACGGTGTAGTTGTCGGCTTTAGCATCCTCATTTTCTCACTCTGCTTCGGCTTCTCCACAAGCCTCGCCATTCCACTTGGCCTCATCGCAGCCTTCTTCTACTTAATCCCAATGTTTGGCCCAATCATCACTTCTGTCCTCGTTACACTTCTCCTCCTTCCAAGCTCACTTTGGGCAGCTATCACATTCCTGGTTTTCTATGTCATCTATGCCCAAATTGAAAACAACGTTATCTCACCAAAGATTCAAGGCAAAGGTATGGCACTTCCTCCACTTGTAATTCTTATTTCTGTCACAATCGGCATCTACACACTTGGCCTTATCGGCTGTGTCGTCGCAATTCCAATTGCCGGCTGTATCAAAGTCTTAGTTGAAGAATATCCAAATATCAAGAAAGTCGTAGAGGAAAATTAAATGGAAGAATTAGCTGACGCACTTGGCGGAGTATTTTATATTGCAACAACGGAAGGAGATCAGCCGCATGTGCGGCCATTCGATGGGGCGGTATTTAATGCCGGCCAACTCTTTATTGGTACCAATAACGACAAAGCTGTCTACCAGCAAATTCTAAAGAATCCAAAAATCGAAATCTTTTCAATGGAAAATGGCACCGTACGTTTTACCGCCGAAGCCTATCCAGTAAAAGATAATGAAATGAATAAAGAAATCTTTGATTTGCTGGATAAAAACTATACTGAAACTTCCGTGGCTTTGAACCTAGTAAAAATCACCGGAACCTATACTAACAAACTAGGAGAAAAATCTAACTTTAAATATAATCATGAAAAATCTGCACTTCTCGGAGAGGAAAATTAAACTATTAATCTTGCTTGCTGCACTTAGCGCTGGCGTTATTTTAATTTCAAATCTTGCTGCTGTTAAACTTTGGGACTTATTTGGTATCGCTGCTGATGGTGGCCTTGTCATCTTCCCACTTTCATACATTCTCGGCGACTTAATTGTCGAACTTTATGGTGGAAAAATTTCAAAAACCACCATTATCACGTCATTCATTTTAAATATAATTGCCGCAATCGTATTCTGGATTGTAATTGCATTGCCGCCATTTCCAGGTTGGGAAATGCAAGACCAATTTGCTAGCGTCCTCGGATTTGCACCACGCATCATCTTCGGTAGCTTGATTGCTTACGTCGTTTCATCAATTCTAAACGTCAAAGTTTTCGAAAGAATCAAAGCCAAAACTGGCGAGAAAAAATACCTTCTTCGTGCACTTGGTTCATCTGCCGTTGCAAGAATCTTCGATATCGTCATCTTTGAATTAATTGCCTTCCTTGGCGTGCTTCCATTTGAAGATTTTATCAAACAAGCTATTTTCGCTTACATTCTCGGCTTCGCTTTTGAAACAATCTTGTCGCCACTTGAAATGGTCATTGTAAATAAAATCAAGAAATTCGTCAAAGACTAACATGTCAAAAAATAGTTTCGGTTTTAAAATTGAAAAACGCATTCCAGGCACACTTGGTCGCGCTGGCGTAATTAAAACGCCTCATGGCGAGATTAAAACGCCTGCTTTCATGGTAGTTGGTACAACCGGCGCCGTGCGTTATTTAACACCTGGCGATTTACGCGAAATTGGCGCTCAAGCCATGCTTTCAAACGGTTATCATCTTCGTAACAAGTCAAAATCCATCGCAAAAGACGGCGGACTCGCCAAATGGTCTGGTTGGGATGGCCCAACTTTAACCGATTCTGGCGGTTTTCAAGTTATGTCGCTTGGCTCTGGACTTGGCAAAGTTGTTAGTATGGAGCGCGAAAAAGGCGTTACTAACACTCCACACAAAGAGCGTCTCGCTCGTGTCACTGAACTTGGCGTCATTTTCAAGGATCCATTCGGTGGAGAAGACATTATTAAATCCGGCACGTCACATCTTCCAGTTGCAGAAAATCAAAAAGTCAAAAAAATCGACTTCATCGGACCAGAACAATCAATGCGCATCCAATGCCGCATTGGTGCCGATATTCACATGGCTTTTGATGAATTAACTTCACTTGCTGACAGTTACGAATACAACAAAAAATCATTGCGCCGCACCGAACGCTGGGCAAAACGTAGCCTCAAAGAGCACCTAAAGCATCGCGACGACTTAGGCTATCGTCAATCACTTTATGGCGTCTTGCAAGGTGGACGTTGGGAAGATTTGCGCAGAAAAACCGCTAAAAAACTTGGTGCCATGGATTTTGATGGTTATGGACTTGGTGGCGCATTCTTAAAAGAAGACCTCGGCGACATTTTGCGCTGGTGTAATGAAGAATTGCCAGAGAACAAACCTCGTCACTTGCTCGGGCTTTCTCGCCCAGATGACATTTTAATTGGCGCCGAAATGGGTGCAGATACTTTTGACTGTGTTGCGCCAACCAGGGAAGCACGCCACGGCAAACTCTATACAAGGGATGGCGATATTAATCTCCGCAAATTCGCTGATTCCGAAGAATTAATCGACAAACACTGCGACTGCCCAACTTGTAAACAAAAAATCACCTGCGGAAGATTGCGCGAACTCTGGAAATCAACCAGTCTCGAGGACAAGGAACTATATTACAACCTCGCTAGCCTTCACAACGTCCGCTTTATTATCCGCCTGACCGAAGAAATTCGTGAAGCAATTTTGAATGGTAAATTTGAAGAATACAAAAACGAGTTTCTAAAGAGATACTATCATAAATAAGCATTAGTTCTGTGCCAAAACTGGCCAAACTATGCTAAAATATAGTATATGGAAACCGCGAAACTAACTTTTTTCCAGCGCCACCCAGTTGCAGCCGATATTTGCAGCCTAGCAGTTTTTGTGGTTTTTATTGTGCTCGGCACAATTATCATCAATAGCTTCATCTATCGCTCATATAACGTGATTGGTGTCTCAATGGAGAATACTTTACATGGCAATGACCGCGTAATCGTGAACCGTATTCCAGTTTCAATCGCTCACCTTCAAGGGAAAGAATATGTCCCTGAACGCGGACAAGTTATTGTCTTCGTTAACGGCGATGCTACTGGACCTTTGACTTGTAATGCTGACGCTGCTTTGACCGATCAATACATCATTAAACGCGTCATTGCTTTCCCAGGTGAACGCGTAGTTGTAAAGGATGGCGTCTTGACCGTTTATAACGACGAGTATCCAGATGGATTCCACCCTGATGATGAAACCCGAAAATCCGACACTGATGGCCCGAAAGCCAACACTAGTGGTGAAGTCGACATGATTGTTCCAGAAGGCGAAATTTTCGTTGCTGGCGACAACCGCGAAGGCACCCACTCATTTGACTCCCGCTATGGCCTTGGCACTGTGCCATATTGCCGCATCATCGGCCCAGTCATCTTGCGCTTATTCCCATTCTCACAAATGAGGACATTCTAATGGCAGACTTCGTATTTATTAGAAAAAGCCGCAACACCCTAAGCTCATTTCTTCATGTCATTTTGAACATCATTCTTGCGGTCGGTTCAATCTACATTACTTTCATTACCGGAAATCCATTGCCAGGTTTACTCCTCGTGCTTCTTTCGAAATGGCGCATGTTTGCCGTTCGTCCACGTTATTGGTTCTTAAATCTAAAATCCAACCTCGTTGATATTATTGTTGGGGCATCATTTGTCCTAATCGCTTATTGTACTGGCACCAAGTTTATGCCAATGCACGTCATCTTATCGATTCTTTATACCTTATGGCTAGTAGTTTTGAAGCCAAAATCAAATGAACTTGCAACTAATTTGCAGGCACTTAGCGCCGTCTTCTTCGGCACCACAGCACTGGTTCTTCTCACTGCGACACTCGATTCTGCCGTTCTACTTGTCGGCTCATTTATCATCGGATATGGCGCTGCCCGCCACGTTCTCGTTCAAGGCAATAGCCATAACTACGAACTCGTCATGTTACTCGCTGGCCTTGTTACCGCTGAAGTCGCCTGGCTCTGCCATGCCTGGCTAATTGTTTACTCTTTTGCCGGAACCGGCATCGTCATTCCACAGCTCTCAATTATCCTCGTAATTTTATCTTACGTTTTCGGATTCATTTACCGCTCAATTACCAAAAATGAAAATAAAGTAAACTGGCAAGAAATTATAATTCCTATCATTTTTTCAGCTTCGTTAATTACTATTATCGTAATATGGTTTAGTAAGCCAATATTTAACATCTAAAAAGGAGGTGGATTTTTATGTCAGAAGAAGAACAAGCTAAAGTTGAGAGTGCCACAGAAGTGCAGCCAGTTTTGCCAGCCGAACCAGAGATTAAGGCCGAAGAAAAACCAGAAGTTAAAGCAGAAGAAAAACCAGTAGAAAAAGTCGAAACAAAACCAGCCGAAAAAGAAGAGAAGAAGGCTAAAAAATCTGAGAAGAAAACCACATCTAGTGTAATCAACTTCTTTTCTGTGCTCACTTTCATTATTGGCTTATCTGCCCTCGGGCTTTCAATTTACAACTATAGCAACCCTGGCATTTCTACCACCAGAATCAGCCTCGGCACCGACGGCAATTCATTAAACTTCACCGAAGGTTCAATTGCTGACGTCGCCAACCAAGTATCAAGTAGCGTCGTCTCAATTACCACTGAAATCCGCACCCAATCTTGGACCGGTTCAGAATCAACCAGCAAAGCTGCCGGCACTGGCTTTATCATTTCAGAATCTGGCTACATCATGACCAACAAACACGTCGTTGAAGGTGCCAAGAAAGTCAATATCACCCTAAGCAACGGCGACACTTACAAAGATGTTAAAATCGTTGGTATCGATCCACTAAACGACTCTGCAATCCTAAAAGTTGATAACGCCAAAGATTTTAAACCAGTCAAACTCGGTGATTCAAAGACTATTCACATTGGCGAACAGGTAATCGTAATTGGTAACGCCCTTGGCGAATATTCCAACTCTGTCACCGCTGGTATCATTTCCGGCACCGGCCGCGACCTCTACGCTTCCGATTCAAACGGTTCAAATTATGAACGCCTAACCGACATGATTCAAACCGATGCTGCTATTAACGGTGGCAACTCTGGTGGTCCAATTGTCAACGCTGCTGGCGAAGTAATCGGCATCGCAACTGCCTACGCTTCAAGTTCACAAACCGTTGGCTTCGCAATTCCTATTGGCTCAGTCAAAGGTATCATCAAGAGCGTCCTCGAAAACGGCAAATATGAACGTGCAGTCCTTGGCGTCAGCTACGTCCAACTCAACGCTGAAACCGCTGAAGAATATAGACTCAGTACTAAACTCGGCGCTTACCTCCACACCGATTCAAAGTATTCAACCGCCATCTCAAAGGGCGGCTCAGCTGACAAAGCTGGACTTAAAGACGACGACATTATCACCGAAGTTAACGGCATCAAGATCGGCGTTAATGGCTCACTCGGAACGCTTATCGGCGAATATAAAGTCGGTGAAACCGTCTCACTGACCGTCATCCGTGGCGACAAGTCAATGGTCGTAAACGCAGTATTACAAGCATACGAAGACTAATTAAAAAGGAGACCTTTAAGGTCTCTTTTTTAATGCTAGTTTTTTGGTTTACTTCTTGATATTAAGAATAAGTTTACAAATACAAACAGCATACTAATTAATACGAAGCCGTAGAAGCTAACTCCGCGATTAATTAACATTGCGGAACTTAACAAATTGTCGCCAAAAATCTTTGCGTAAAGACCAAGGAAGACCGACTCACTTGCGCCAATTGCGCCAGGAAGTGGCAAGCCGGAAGTCGAGACAAAGAGAATTGCTTGAACCATGAAGATTGTTAAGATATTAGTTCCAGATAAGCCAAAGGCAAGGTAGATAAAGAACGGAACCATAAAATAGCACGCCATTTGCGCCACAGACTTTGAAACCGCCCAGAAAAAGACATTGCGATGCGACTTAATGTATTCCGAGCTACTGCTGTATTTTTTAATTGACCTAGTAGCCTTTGCTTCAAGTTTTGCGACTCTCTTCTCAGGCATAAACAGGCGTAAGAATCTCGTTAACCTAATTAGCAAGCCACCGAAAAAGTTTGGGCTGATAATGAAGAAGAAAAGCATCAAAAGGGCAAAGGCGTTGATGATTAGCCCGATGATGTAAAGCCAAAGAATTGGCCCAACTAGGATATCATGGCAGAGAATACCACTTAAAACACCAAAGCCAACTACAGCTACTTGCACGCCAAACACCTGAATCAAAATCGTAATTGTAGCGTTCATAGTTGAGACACCGTCTTTATTCATGTAATACACTTCAAGTGGCTGGCCACCACTCGCACCAGGGGTGATCGAACAGAAAAAGAAGCCAATCATTGTAAATTTAAGAGATTTAAAGAACCCTACCTTCTCGCCAAGGTTTTTAAGTAGAGTCCTAACATTCCATGATTCAAAGAAGAAATAAGCCATCATGCAAAGAAGACCAAGCGCCACAAAACCAGTGTTCGTGCTCAGCGCCAGGGAAATAATTTCATCAACATTTTGGTCTTTAAAAACAAAGAAAAAGGTACCAAAAATTAGCGCCACAAAAAATACAGAATTAAACAGCATTCGATAAAACATGTGACTTTTTGGTTTTGTTTTTTGTTTTTGCATCGTTTTCATCATAATAACACATCTATTATGCTTATGCAAATTAGGCATGAAAAAGGGCCCTGAAAATTAATTCAGGACCCTTGATCACTAACGGAATTAAGCGGGAAAGCAAAGCTTTATAGTGTAAATACTTGGTCAATAACTATTGATAATAAATTATCTTATAGGTTACGCCGTCGATTACTTCGGTGACTACCGAGTCGATACCGACCGATGTGGCGCCGGATTCGGTTGCGGTGATAAGGCTGGCGTTGTTGACTGCGCCCGTGCCACCTCTTAATGTACCATCAAACATCGAGACATTGACACTGGTATTGAGGCCGTAGGTCGCACCTTGGAGGATTGGGGCAGTTCTATCTGCTACACCATCCTCGACGCCGATTATCGCCGTACCGCCTTCAACTTTGACCGCTTCTTGACGAGTTGAGATAATCGTGCCGCCCGTGATTATCAATTGGCCGTTACCGTGGTTTTGCACCGTAGCACGAGCGCTGGCCGTTGCGCTGATATATGCACCATCATTAATCACTAGTTTGGCATTGTCATTGTAAATACCTTGCCTTGCGCCAGTCGCTATGATGCGTGCACCATTTCCGATTGTGAGCTCGCCGACACCTTCGTTGTTAAACACACCGGCGTTGGCGGCAGATGAAACTGTACCGTTTATCACTGTTAACTTGCCGCGGTTTATTATGACAGGATTACTTGTTGTGACGTCGTTACTGAGTGTATGGCCGTTCAAATCAAGCGTGATGTCTTTGCTGCTATCCACGAGTATGTCATGTCCACTAGTATTTTCAAGTAGAGTGATTGTGTCTCCCGTGTTAGCTTCATCGATACAATCCTGCAGGTCGCCATGCGTCTCATCACCAACACTACACAGAATTAGTTCATCATTCCAATAGGCATAAAGTGTGATATCGCGGTTAATTATGGTGTTTTCATCATATTTCTCGCCCGTGCCATCGACACCACTATACCAGCCAATGAAGTACAAACGACCATCTTGCGTATCTACGTGGTTCGGCATACTTGGCATTGTATTGCCAAGCTTGCTAGAGCTAATAACTGTAACATTTGACGGATCCGAAACGACGCCTCTGGCGTCAAAGCTGACGGTATGTTTATTTGCGCCAGTGTCGCCGACTTTGATGTAAATATCCGTCATAGTGGCATCAATATAGCGCATCGGCGTGTTGTCGTCTTTGGCGGCCGCACCAAACCAAGCGTTTACGTCGAAATAGTCTGAAGTACCATTGATGTCCTGCAACAAAGTAAACGCTCCGCCATCGGTCGAATAGTAGATTATGCCGTCTACTCTCGTGACTATGACCTTTACTGGCGTCGTGTTCGCGACGCTGGCAGCTTTCTTTTCGCTAGTACCATTTGGCTTAGTGATGGTTTCTGTGATTTCGATTTTATTTCCGTTCTTACGAACTACTATACCAGGCCAGTGTCTGCTTTCATTTTCTAATTTAGAACTAAAGAAGGTTACTTGAGAGGAAGCATCCGTTCCTTTATACTGGTGGTCTGAGTCGTAGGCTGTAATAGTGAACCCAACTTCAAAATCCTTTTCATAATTCGTAGAGTCGTAAAGTTTGTAGCCGGTATCGATATATTTGTGCGTGCCATCCGCCCAGTCAGTACCGCCCGCTACACAATTGGTGCCGGTGATATAACCATCGCCAGTACCCTGCTGAATGTCGTAGCCATGGAATACACAGGTGCCGTCAATCCTGAATACAGTGTGCATGGCATCTTCTGTCCATTGAGCGTAGAGCGTAACAACACTACCACCAACATTTGTGAGATCTGCAGAAATCAATTCTTCGTCCGCATAAGATGTGCCGCTACCGTTTGCACTAGTATTCCAGCCGCCAAAGTAATGCCCCGTATAGGTATATGTGTTTGTTGTTAGTGCTTGTGGGACACCTGATGTAAATTGTTGGTTCGCCATTGAGCCAGTGCCGCCATTGGCATCAAATTCGACTTCGTAATGCTTTTCAATATTGATTGAGATTGTTAGCGACTTGCTATCTACATACTTCGCTTCGGCGTTATCAATAAACAAAAAGCCTAGCGTTATCACTAAGATTCCAGCTACGAGATAGCGCCACTTACCCATCATGGTCGTGGATCCTTCTGCTCAAACAATACCTCGATCGCCATATCAACACTACTTTGCGTGACGTTTGCTGTTGCTTCAGCCGCTAAGGTTAAAACGTGTGACCTGGTGTTGTTTGGCGCTTCAAAACCTAAATCTCCGCCGGTATTTGTAAACGTAGCTTCACCCCCTGTCGGCGTTACCATGTCACTGGTAGAGGTGATATCTAGACCAATTTTCACGCCGGCCGGAACATTGGATACTTTGATGCTGTACGAGCTGGCGACTTCAGAATTGTTCGTGACCGTAAGATTATAGGCCTGAGAACTGCTGCCGGCGTCGAGTGTGATATTGCCGCTGTCTGCCGAAGTAACATCGACGCTCCATCCAACTATGCTCACAGTGCCTTCTGTTTGAGTTGGAGTTTTTATTACCATCTTCGCTGAAGCGATTCCAGCTAAACATAAGCAGAAGATGAGGCTAAACAAAATACCATATCTGCGGCGCATCCTTAGTGTCTTTTTGCACACCGTCATATCACACTTCCTCGAAGTTTATTTTAATTTCTAAGCTGTATAGGGAGGTCATGTTTTCGCCGATCTCGGTATCCAGGGCGTCCCGGCCACTTTCGTACGGCCACTCCCAATCCAGAGTATAAGAATCGATACCATCCATCGGCAGTTCTTTGAATGCCGACACAAGTTCGTCTGCTCCAACCCACTCTGAGTCACTACCAACAACATAGCTTCCGCCACGCTTGAGACGATAGCGCATGTAGATGGCATATTCTGAGTCTTCGATAAATTCGATGTTATAGCGAATCGTGTTTTCAGTTTCGTTGTGGACTTTAAAATTATACGAGTTTGATACCCCAGGGGCGATTTTATTCGTATAGTTGAAAGCTGCGTTTTCAAAAATCTTAATCGTCTTTTGGTAAGTGTAGCGACCGTCTTTATCATCGACATACACAATACCATCCCGCTCGACGTCGGTGTCAGTGTCGCCATTGATCTTTTTCTCCTCGCTGCCGTCCGCTTTTCTTCTGCCCGGCGTGACGTGCGGGATGAAATCATCTTCGTCGTCGTAACAACTAGAGCCATTCCAGTGTCTACAGATAATACCAATGCGGATATCAAACACGTCGACGTTTCCGGTTGGGATTTTTTTCGGCTTTAAGAGGAGCCACAACAAAATGCCGACCGCTATTAATAATAGAACTACGGTCGCTATTAGAACTCTGTTGATTTTTCTTCTTTCTTGTCTTTTCATTAACTCTTTTTTAGCCCCCACACGAGCAATCAAATTGATTCATTACTCATGTGGAGGCTAAAAGTCTCCACAAATTGCCTTAAAGGGCCACGTTTGGATTGTGCTGGACGCCGCTAATATCAAACATTATAGTCATATTGCCTGCGGCTTCACCATCGTCGGTATCATCATCATCTCCTGCCGCGATACCGTCAGTGACGGTGCCGGTTTCGTACGGCCACTGCCAGTAGACAGTTACAGTAGTATTAGTGGCACCAATTGCAAGAGTACCACTTTTAGTAAAGCTCGCTAGCGTACCCCATGTTGTGCCGTCAGAGCTCAGCTGTAGATTCTTCGGCGTACTAGAACCGGTTTCGTTTGCTTTTAGGGTGTAGTCTACCGCTACTTCGCTCGTTGCGTTAGATAAGGTGAACGTGCACTCACCAGATGTGCCCGGAGCAATCTTGCCAGGCGCGACGGTACCAGAAACGACGGTACTTGTAATTGCACAAGTAAGGGTGGCATTTTCGTTATCGTCTTCGAAGTTCCACGCTGCAATACTAGCGTTTCCGGTCACCTGAAGTGATGCAATATATTTTGCGTAAACTGCGGCAGTCAAGCCCAATGCTGCTACGCCGATTACAGCTAGCGCTACAACGAACGCTATCTTTCGTTTTGTCATTTTTTCCTCCACACTACTCCAACACTGGGAGCCTTATTGTTTATGTTTTAATTATAGCATAAGTACAAACAAAACAATATATAAAATCTAAAAAACCGCAGCAACAATGCCGCGTTTTTTATATGGTGGATCCTACAGGGCTTGAACCTGTGACCTTACGAATGTGAATCGTACGCTCTAGCCAGCTGAGCTAAGGATCCTCAAAAAATATGTTATAATTATAACATATATGGAATTCGATTTAAATAAATATCAGACAGAAGCTAGTGAAATCAACAACTTTTTGAGCAAACCAGATGCATATTCAGACCCAAATTTTGCCTCAAAATCACGCCGTCTCGCCGAACTTAACGAAATCTTGGAACTCGGAAAAGCAATTACAACCTTAAATAATAACATCAAAGAAGCTGAAGAATTACTTTCCGACCCAGAACTTGGTGAAATCGCCAAATCTGACATCGAAGAAGCAAAGAAGCAAATCGCCGAAAAAGAAGCTGAGCTTGAAGAAAAACTCCTTCCTCGCGACCCAAACGACGACAAGTCAGTTATTATGGAAATCCGCGCTGGTGCTGGTGGAGACGAAGCAAGCCTTTTTGCTGGCGAACTTTATCGTATGTATGTCCGCTACGCCGAAACCCACAATCTAAAAGCTGAACTCATTTCTCAAAACGAAAATGAAGCTGGCGGTATGAAGGAAGTTATCGTCCGCATCACCGGTGAAAGACCATATGGCCAACTTAAATTTGAAGGCGGCGTCCACCGCGTCCAACGCGTCCCAGTTACCGAGTCTCAAGGCCGCATCCATACCTCAACTGCAACTGTCGCAGTACTCCCAGAAGCTGAAGAAGCCGAGTTTGAAATCAAACCAGAAGATTTACGTATTGATATTTATCGCTCCGGCGGCCATGGCGGCCAAGGTGTTAACACTACCGACTCTGCCGTCCGTATCACCCACCTTCCGACTGGCATCGTTGTAGCAATGCAGGATGAACGTTCACAACAACAAAACCGCATCAAAGCAATGACCGTTCTTCGTGCTCGCCTCGCCGAAAAGCAAAAACTTGAAGATCAAAAGAATGCTTCTGAAGCTAGAAAATCCCTCATCGGTACTGGCGATCGTTCTGAAAAAATCCGCACTTATAACTTTCCACAAGATCGCATCACCGACCATCGCATCCACTATAACCGTTCAAACGTCAACGCCGCAATGGATGGTGATATTGAAGATATAATCCTTGAGCTCCAGAAGAACGAACGTGAGTTCATGAAAGAAGAAGCTAATAAATAGTGAAAGTCTCAGACTGGCTTAAAACTGCCAAGACCAAAGTCGCACCGCTCGACGCCGAATTGATTTTACTTCACGTTCTAAATCAAACGGACCGTAGTTTTTTGGTGTCGCATGACGACTTAGATTTTAACCCAGAAACAGCTGACCAACTTCTAGAAAAACGCGCCGCCGGCACCCCGCTATCATACTTAACTGGAAAAAGGGAATTTTATGGCCGCGATTTTCACGTCACGCCAAACGTTCTAATTCCACGCACCGAAACCGAAGATATCATTTCCATCGCTCTCGACATTCTAAAAACCGAACCCGCTGCCGACATACTCGATATTGGCACTGGCTCTGGCTGTATTCCAATTACACTCGCGCTCGAATCAGACGCAAAAGTTTCTGCCTGCGACATTTCCGAAGAAGCCTTAAGAGTCGCAGAAGAGAATAACAGAACCCTAGAAGCGAACGTCAATTTCTTTAAGTCCGATCTTCTAGAAAATGTTTCAACTTTGCCAACCATCATCACCGCCAACTTACCATATGTTAATCCAGATTGGGATTGGCTAGGACAGGAAATCAAGCATGAGCCAGCCCTCGCACTCTATGCCGACGACAATGGCCTCGCACTTATTAAAAAGTTGATTAACCAAATCGTCACAAAAAAGTCAGACAACAAAACCCGCTACCTAATTTTAGAGGCCGACATCTCACAGCATGACGACATTATAGCCTACACCAAAGCCCACGAGTTTAACCTCATAAAACAGCAAAATTACATTTTGGCCTTCACTTATTAAACTCTTTACAAAACCAATACCATCTGATATAATTGAGCACAATTATGAGTAAAAAAGAATTACAACCAAAAGATTATCGTTTCGTAGTCTTTTCTGATGAAGCTGCAAAGTTCTCTTTCCTCACTCGCTCAACTGCAAAAAGTGATGAAACTATCAAATGGACTGATGGCAACGAATATCCTCTCGTAAAGATTCAGATCTCTTCTGCATCACACCCATTCTTCACTGGTGAAGAGAAGATCATCGATACTGAAGGTCGCGTTGACCGCTTCAAAGCTCGCGCTGCAAAAGCTGCTGCCCTCAAAGGCCAACTCGGAAGCAAAACCCGCAAAGCAGAAAAAGAAGCTGCTAAAAAAGCTGAAAAAGAAGAGAATAAATAATCTCAAAAATCTCCCTTCGGGGAGATTTTTTGTATCCACCGTGTTATAATAAATAAAAATAAGGAGTTTATATGGAAATTTTTCTTGTTATAGTTCTAATTGTCTTAATCTTTGTCATCCTTCCGGGGATTCGCGTTGTTAATCAATACGAACGTGGCATCGTTCTTCGCCTCGGTAAATACACCCGCACTATGAACCCAGGTCTTCGCCTCATCATCCCATATATTGACCATATGATGAAAGTTGATGTCCGTACTACACCAATGGATATCCCAAAACAGGAAGTTATCACCAAGGACAACGTCACCGTTAATGTTGATGCCGTGGTCTATTATCGCGTACTTGACCCAAAGAAAGCCGTACTTGAAACTACTAATTATTCATACGCGACTTCAACCTTTGCTCAAACCGCACTTCGCGACATCACTGGTAACTTTGAACTTGATGAAATCCTTTCAAAACGCGACGAAATCTCAAGCCAAATTAAAGAAATTGTTGACAAACAAACCGACAAGTGGGGAATTGATATTGAAAACGTTAAGCTTCAAAACATCGAGCTTCCTCCAGACATGAAACGTGCTATGGCAAAACAAGCTGAAGCTGAACGTGAACGCCGCGCTGCCATCATTTCTGCCGAAGGTGAAAAAGCCGCTGCTGATGCTGTCGCAAAAGCTGCTGACCTCCTCGCAAAGACTCCAGGTGGTCTCCAAATCCGCACCCTCCAAACTCTTGAAAAAATCAGCACCGACCCATCACAAAAGACAGTCATTCTTCTTCCAAACGACATCACAGACATTGCTAAACACTTGAAATAACCATTAAGGCCTCCCTTGCGGAGGCTTTTTTGATGCGTTATAATCCTCTTATAAGTTTAAGGGGGACTTAGTAAATTATCTAGACTGTTTATTTATGAGGAGGTGAACTTACTAGTCATGGCCTTTCTAAATCATTTCATACCATACGTTGTAGTGAAACCGTGGCATTCAAATGAATACACTATCATGACACCAAGAAGCTTACTTGCACGAGTTAAAGCAGATAGTAAGAGTAATTACAACTGGATTACATCTGCGTCCGAACTCGTAAAAACCTGCAATTCATTAGGCTTTCCAAAGCAAATCGCCATGGAGATTAAGGAATTAATCCTAAAGTGCTTCACCGATTTAGCCGTGGGTGGTCTTTACACTCCATCTAGCCAGGATCCAAATGACAAATTCGCCGTCTGGGACTGTTACAAAAGTTCAAAAGATGAAGCTTTAAAAGAACGTTTTCTTACTCAAATCATCCTTCGCCAAATTAAGCTTTCTTATGGTGATTGTGGTGATTATTTCAACACCGGGCCAGAGCACGATGCGTTCGAACAAGAGTTTATTACCCAGCAAATTAAAGAGCTTCATCGGATGGAAGAGGAAGACAAGTATATGGATTGCCATGACTACGCTAAGTGGCAAAAATCCATCCGTAAAAAATACGAAGAAGTCTATCCTGAGGCGGCTTTTAGTGGCAGGTTTAAGAATGACTACGAAAAAAGAGACAAGATTTTTAGCAGTAGTTTTAATATTAGTATTGATCAAATCCCCCCAGAAACTTTTAAATCCTTCAAGGAAAGACTAAAATAAACAGTCTAGTTAAACGCGGCAGCAAGTTCTGCCGCTTTTTAATGCCAAAACCCTTGCAAAAACAGAGAAAAAGTGCTAAAATAAAGAAGTTATTAATTTAATGAAACAACTTCACCGCGTTTTCCTGACGAAAAGGTGAAGTGAAGGGAAAGGAAAACATGTCTATTAATGTTGACATGAAGGCTCTCCTCGAAGCGGGAGCTCACTTTGGTCATAAGACCAGCCGTTGGCATCCAAAGATGGCTAGCTACATCCACAGCAAGCGCCAAGATGCACACATTATTAACCTCGAGAAAACCGTTGAAGGTCTCGACAAATCACTCGCAAAGGTAACTGAAATCGTCAAAAGCGGTAAAAAAGTTCTCTTTGTTGGCACCAAAAAACAAGCAAAAGAAGCCGTCAAAGCTGCTGCTGAATCTGTTGAAATGCCATACGTTACAGTTCGTTGGGTTGGTGGTACTCTCACTAACGTCGAAACTGTTAACCGCCAAATCAAAAAACTCAAAGATCTTGAACGCCGCATGAAGAACGGCGAACTCGAAGCTCGCTATTCAAAGCTCGAAGTCCAAAGATTCCAAGAGGAAATTGATGTTTTGAACGAACGCTACGGCGGCATCAAGGAAATGAACGAACAACCTGCAGCTGTTATCGTAGTTGACGCAGCAGATGACAAGAATGCAATCAAAGAAGCTAAATCACTCAACATTCCTGTTATCGCAATCTGCGACACTAACGTTGACCCAACTGACGTTGACTTCGTCATCCCTGCAAACGATGACTCAATCAAAGCAATCAAACTTATTCTTGATTACTTCGTAGAAGCTGTAAAAGCTGGTAGAAAATAATTATTAGGAGGCATTATGGCAAATATTGATATTGCTACTATCAAAAAACTTAAAGAACTTTCTGGCGTTGGTCTTACCGATGCTAAAAACGCTCTCGTTGAAGCAAATGGCGATTTTGACAAAGCTCTCGAAGCTATGCGCAAAAAAGGTCTCACCAAAGCTGAAAAGCGTGGTGACCGTGAAACTCGCGAAGGTCTCGTTGATTCATATGTTCACGATGGCCGTATCGCTGCAATCGTCGAAGTCAACTGTGAAACTTCATTCGTAGCAAAAACCGATGAATTCAAAGACCTCGCTCATAAAATTGCAATGCAAGTTGCATCAATGGCACCACTTTACGTTTCTGAAGAAGACATTCCTGAAGAAGCAAAAGAAGCAAAAATGAAAGAACTTTCAGAAAACTTCAAAGGCCCAGAAAATATGAAGGAACAAATCCTTGGTGGCCAAATGAAAAAAGCTTTCGCTGACAAAGTTCTCATGAGCCAACCATACATTCTTGATGATACCAAGACTGTTGCAGACTTCATCAAAGACAACATTGCAAAGACTGGTGAAAACATCACCGTTAAGCAATTCAAACGCATTGAACTCGGCGTAACCGAATAATAATAAATAATCACTTTTTGGACACGCGTCCGTTCATCCCATAAGCCCTGACGGGCTTTCCACGGCCCACGGGGTGGTCGTCATGGGTGAACGGCGCTGTTCCTCGGTCATAACCTCCGGGACGTCCAAAATAGTGATTATTTTTTATTCTATGCCTAACTTACGCGTGTTATAATATCCTTATGAATATAGTTTTTGGTGTTATCCTAGGAATTTTAATCCTTACCCTAGTTGTCACAATCCACGAATTCGGTCACTTCATTGTCGCCAAACGAAATGGTGTAAAAGTTAATGAATTTGGCATTGGCTTTCCACCAAAAGCAAAGACTTGGCTCCATGTCCCAGTCAAAGAAGCCGCAAAATATTGCAAGCGCTTCAAACTAAATGATGTAATCACTAAAAGAATCACTAGAAAAGCCGAAAGACGTCTTAAAAAACAGACCAGAAACAAGAAAAAATGGATCTGGATTCCGTTACCAAAAGACGAATGGTATGAAGAAACTGACGACGGGGAATTTATCCCGAAAAAACAAGAATATCTCGTTTTCAGCTTAAATTATCTTCCAATTGGCGGTTTCTGTGCTATGGATGGCGAAACCAATATCGACACTCGTCCTGGCACTTTTGGTGCATCAAGTTTTTGGTCAAAGACTAAAATCCTCTTCGCCGGCGTTACATTTAACTGGCTCCTTGCCTTCGTCATTTTTACTGTTTTAGCTTGGCTCGGCACTCCAGAATTCTTTGAAAATCAATTCCACTTCGCAAATGATACCGAAACAATTAGTACTAGCTCAATTGTTATTCATGAAGTTATAAAAGACTCACCAGCCGAAAAAGCGAAACTTCAAAAAGACGATGTCCTGCTTGAAGCACGCCATGAAGATGACGTCACAAAAATTGAAACTTCATCTGCACTTACCAGCTTTAACCGCGCTCACGCCGGGCAAACCGTAACTTATAAGGTTCGCCGCACTGAAGAAGTAATTTATGACTGCGACAAAGCACCATGCCCAAGCCGCAAAGTTGAATCCGAAAGAACAATTGACGCAACCCTCAATAACACTGATGCTGAATATCTTCTTGGTATCACTATGACCCAAAATGGCCAGACTCGTTATCGTTCAACTTGGTCTGCTCCAATTGTTGGCCTCGTTAACACTGTCCAACTTACCGGAGAGACTTATCGCGGAATTGGAATGCTCTTTGCTAATCTTTTCTCTGGTATTGTTGATCAATTCAATGCCGATGAAACTGTCCGCAGTGGCGGCCAAGCTAAAATCCAAATGGTAGGTGATTCTGTCACTGGCCCAGTCGGAATTATTGGTGTAATTTTCCCAGCTTTCGCCGATACTGGCCTTGTAAATATCCTCTTCCTCGCTGCCATGATTTCAGTTTCACTTGCCTGTATGAACGTTTTGCCAATCCCAGCTCTTGATGGTGGCCGTTGGCTCCTAATCGCAATTTACCGTGCTTTGAAACGCCCACTCACTCCAGAAACCGAAAACAAAATTGTTAGCCGCGCCTTCATGGTCTTACTTGCACTCGCAGCTGTAATCACAATACTGGATATCTTTAAAATTTTAAGATGAAAAACGAAAAGTCCAAGAAAAACTTCAAGAAGAAAATTCTTCCAGTCCTAAAAAAACTCGGTCTCGCCGCGTTAATGGTTGTTTTTGCTTTTATAGCCTACATTGCACTAGAATACATTATTGGCTATCCAATGATTTGGATTCTTGGCGGACAAAAATTCAATACACCTTTCTATAAGATGTTCGTTTTTAATCTATTACATCATGCTACATGGATTGCAGTTTTAATTCTTCTCCCACCTCGAATTCAAAAGCGATGGAAAACCTCTCGCGAAGAGCTTGGTCTTACGGAACTCCCAACTTTCACTGATATCGGACTTTCAATTCTCGGGTTTGTTATTACGATCTTACTTACAAGTGTCGTCTCAAGCCTAATTTCGAATATTGTTGACATGAATCAATGTCAGGACCTCGGTATTGATAAATTTCTCTCCTCAACTGACCGCGTTTTCGTTTTCATAACATTAGTTGTCATTGTACCAATCGCCGAAGAACTCGCATTCCGTGGCTGGCTTTATGGTAAACTCAGAAAGAATCTTAGTTTCTTCCCAGCCATGCTGATTACTTCCATATTCTTTGGCTTTATGCACGGTCAATGGAATGTTGCCATCGTAGTCGGTTTCATGAGTGCAATTATCTGTCTTGAAAGGGAAATAACTGGCACGATTTATGCCGGAATTCTAACCCATATGATTAAGAATGGCATCGCCTTCTTCTTGGTTTATATTATCGGCATGGCCGGATGCTAAACCACAAAAAATAGCCCCGCAGGGCTATTTTTATTAGATTTTCATAATCTCTGCTTCTTTTTCTTTAAACAAAGCGTCAATCTTATCGCTAAATTCCTTAGTCATGTCGTCAATTTCTTTTTCGCCACGCTTCTTAGTGTCTTCTGGAAGTTCAGCACCTTTAAGCTCCTTGCGAGCATCTTCACGAACATTTCTAAGAGCAACTTTACACTCTTCAACTTTTCCTGAAGCAGTCTTAACGATTTCACGACGACGTTCCTCGGTAAGTGGTGGAACTGGAACCCTAATCAAACGGCCATCATCAGCTGGATTAAGACCAAGAGTTTGATCTGCACGAATTGCAGCTGAAATCTTAGCAATAGTTAATGGATCATAAGGGGTAATAAGCAACATTGTAGCATCAGCAGCTGTTACGTTAGCAACTTGATTTAGTGGCATATATTGGCCATAAGCTTCAACTTTAACGCCACCAAGCATATCCGGATGAGCACGACCAGTACGGACTTTTTGCATCTCACCTTTGAAACGCTCAATCACAGCTTCCATAGCTTTGCGATATTCTTTAGAATCGAACATAGAAACTCCTATTAAATTAAGATTATTATACCAGATAAACACGTGAATCGCTAGTTTTACGTGGTGTAAGACTTGGCCAAGCGGCCTATAAAAAATATTCCGAAGTTTTAGGAATATTTTTTATGGAGCGGCCACACAAAACTAGTGATTTGCGGGATTACTCGATACTAATAATTTTACCTTTATTACCGTTTGGAAGTTCGAACTCTGCATCAACTTTCTTGCCCATCAATGCTTTACCAATTGGTGAAACATCAGAGATACGACCGTTGAGTGGGTCAGCTTCAACTGCACCAACGATAGAATAAGTGCTATTCTTGCCGTTGATTGAAACGGTTACAGTTGCACCCATCGCAACTTTATCATGTGAAGCAGCACGAATAATTGTAGCTGATTTCAAAATATCTTCGATTTCCAAAATGCGATTTTCAACTTGTTTTTGTTCCGCACGAGCAGAGCTATATTCTTCATTTTCAGACAAATCACCGAAAGCACGAGCCGTAGCAATTCTATCGGCAATTGCAGGACGTTGAGCGATTAGGCTTTTAAGTTCAGCCTCAAGTTCCGCCTTCCCATCCTTGGTTAAACTAACTGTTTTTTTCATAACATTTCTAAAATATCGTAGTCTATTTAAAATGTCAATATAAAATTCACTCTACCCCTATTCTTTTAACCCCTTATATGATATAATTTTCATAAATATAACGTTAAACAAACTGGGTTCAAAAATATGAAATTATCTAACACATTCGTCAAGACTTTCCGCGAAGTTGGAAAAGAAGAAACCGCCAGAAATGCCGAGCTTTTGATTCGCGCTGGCTACATCAATAAAGAGATGGCTGGAGTCTACACCTATCTCCCACTTGGTCTTAAGGTCCTCAAGAATATCGAAAACGTAGTTCGCGAAGAACTTAACAAAATCGGCTGCGAAGAAGTCCAAATGACTGCTCTTCAAAATCCAGAGCCATGGCAAAAGACTAATCGTTGGGACGACAAGGTTATGGATGTCTGGTTCAAAACCGACCTCGCCGCTGGCGGACAACTTGGTCTCGCTCCAACCCACGAAGAGCCAATCACTAACATGCTTAAAAAATATATTAGCTCTTATAAGGATCTCCCAGTTTACGTTTATCAATTCCAAACTAAATTCAGGAATGAACTTCGTGCCAAATCTGGCATTTTAAGAACCCGCGAATTCTTAATGAAAGACCTTTACAGCTTCTGTGCTGACGAAGAATCACACAACGAATTCTACGAAAAAGCTACCCAGGCTTACTATCGTATCTTTGATCGCCTTGGACTCGGCGACTGCACTTACAAATGCTTCGCATCTGGTGGCGCCTTCTCAAAATACTCACACGAATTCCAAACCTTCCTCCCAGTTGGAGAAGACACTGTTTATTTCAACAAAGATCGCTCAGTCGTCTTAAATGAAGAAGTATTAAACGATGAAGTCTTAGCAGACCTTGGCGTCAAACGCGAAGAATTAGAAAGCACTACCGCTGCAGAAGTTGGTAACATTTTCTCACTAAAATACAAATTCAGCGAGCCACTTGACCTCGTATTTAACGATAAAAACGGCGAAAGAAAAACTGTCTTCATGGGCTGCTACGGCATTGGTATTTCCCGCGTCATGGGCGTAGTCGTTGAAAAATATGCCGATGACAAAGGTCTTGTCTGGCCAGAAGAAATTGCTCCATACAAATACTACATCATTGGTATCGGCAAAAAAGGTGAGCAAATCGCAAAAGAACTTCATGATAAGAATCCAGCAAACATCATCTTGGATGACCGCGACGCTCGTCCTGGCCAAAAATTTGCCGACGCCGAACTTATGGGTATCCCTTATCGCGTGGTTATTTCCGACAAAACCTTAGCAGAAGATTCAGCCGAGATTACAAACCGCAAAACTGGTGAAGTTAAAACTGTTAAATTAGTCGATTTAAAGGTGGAGGAATAATATGGCAACACTTGAAGATTATAGAAACGAACGTCTCCGCAAATTGCAAGAGATTAAGGATTTAGGCATTAATCCATATCCTGCAAAGTCAAATCGCAGCGAAAAAATTGGCGATGTCATTAATAATTTTGATGGTTTCAACGACAAAGAAGTTACTCTCGCTGGCCGCATCACCGCAATCCGCTCATTTGGCAAACTTGCCTTTATTAAAATTCGTGATTACTTTGGCGAAATTCAGATTTTCATGAAAGATGAAGGTGAAGCAAAACCAGGCTATCTCGCAACTCGTCAGATTAAATTACTCGACACTGGTGACTTCATTGAAGCAACCGGCAAAATCGGTAAAAGCCAAACTGGCGAAATTTCAATTTTTGCTAACGAAGTTAGACTTCTTACCAAATCACTTCGCCCACTTCCTGGCCGTGATGGTTTCACCAACAAGGAAGAACGCTATCGCCGCCGCTACGTCGATATGAACGTCAACCCAGAAGTCCGCGACCGCATGGTTCGCCGCAGCAAATTCTGGCAAGCAACCCGTGATTTCATGAACGCACATGGCTTTATTGAAATAAACGTCCCAGTCTTGGAACACACTACTGGTGGTGCTGACGCAACTCCATTTGTTACCCACATTAACGCTTACGACGAAGATTTGTACCTTCGCATTTCTCATGAATTGCCATTGAAACGTCTTCTTGGCGGTGGCTTTGAAAGAGTCTATGACATAGGCGTCCGCTTCCGCAACGAAGGTGTAGATGATGAACATTTACCAGAACATATCGCATTCGAATCTTACGCTGCTTATGAAGATTATGAAGATGGCATGAAACTTTATGAAGACATGATTAAATATGTCGCTAAAGAAACCTGGGGAACTTTGCAATTTAACGTTGGTGGTTTTAAAATCAACCTCGACCAAGAATGGCCACGCATTAAATACGCTGACCTCCTCAAAGAAAAATACGATGTTGACGTCTTTAATCCAGATCGTGAACAACTTAAACGCATTTTAAGAGAAAATAACACCGAATTTAAAGAAGATGCTACAACCAGCCACTTAATCGACAGTGTTTGGAAACTTATTCGCCGCACTTCCGCTGGTCCATACTGGTTAATCGAAGAGCCTTTGAGCCTTAGCCCACTCGCAAAAGTTGTTCCAGAAAATCCACTCGTTACCCAACGCTTCCATCCAATTATTGCCGGAACAGAAATGGGAAACGGCTACTCAGAACTTAATGACCCACTTGATCAATTGAACCGCTTCAAAGAACAACAAGCTATGCGTGACGCCGGCGACGACGAAGCTCAAATGCTTGATGAAGATTTTGTTGAAATGCTTGAGTATGGCATGCCACCAGCTTGTGGTTGGGGCAATAGTGAACGTAATTTCTGGCTTCTTGAAGGAGTCTCTGGACGTGAGGGTGTACCATTCCCACTTATGAAACGTCGCGACAACTCAGAGAAAACCGCCAAGGATGCCTCCGATTCCGACGAAATATCAGAATAAAAATAATCATATAAGGAGGATTCATGTTAGATATTAATTTCATTAGACAAAATTTAGACTTAGTTAAAAAATCAACTACCGAAAAAGGTTACAAAAACATCGATATCGACGCCATGTTGAAAGTCGATGACGAGCGCAAAGCTCTTCTTAAAGACGTTGAAGATTTAAGAAAAGAGCGTAACGAAACTGCTGCAAAAATGAAAGGCGGCAAACCATCAGACGAACTCATCAAACGCGGCAAGGAAATCAAGGAAAAACTCGCCGTTGAAGAAAAGAAACTCGAAGAGCTCGAAAATACTCTTAAAGCCACTCTTAAATCTGTGCCAAACATCATCTTCGAAGATGTTCCACTTGGTGGCGAAGAATGTTCTGTTGAAATTAAAAAATGGGGCGAGCCAAAAAAGAGTGGCGTCGACCATTTGGATTACGCAACCAACCGCGGCTGGCTCGATTTTGAGCGCGGCGCAAAAGTTGCTGGTGCAAAATTCTATTACCTAAAAGGTGACCTTGCCTTAATTGAGAACGCTTTACTTCAATTTGGTATCAAGAAAGTCACTGAACACGGCTTCACCTATATGACCGTGCCAGACATGGTATCAAGCCGCGTACTCGAAGGCTGTGGCTTCAACCCACGCACTTCAGATCAATCTGATGAATACTACATTGAAGGCGAAGATCTCGCTATGATTGCAACCGCTGAAATGCCAATCACTGGCTATCATATGGATGAAATCATCGACGAAAAAGACCTGCCAAAGTTCTACGCCGGTTATTCTGCTTGTTTCAGAAAGGAAGCTGGCGCCTACGGCAAATACACTCGTGGTCTCTTCCGCGTCCACCAATTCAACAAACTTGAAATGTATGCATTCTGTTTACCAGAACAATCAAAAGAAATCCACGAAAAAATCCTCGGAATTGAGGAAGAAATCTGGCAAGAGATTGGTATCCCATATCACATCATCAATATTGCAGCTGGTGACCTTGGTGCTCCAGCCGCTAAGAAATATGACCTTGAGTATTGGAGCCCAGTCAACCAGAAATATCAAGAGCTTACTTCATGTTCTAACTGTACTGACTTCCAAGCTCGCGCCGTTAACTGTCGCGTTCGCCGCAAAGATGGCACCGTTGAATTCGTTCACACATTAAACGGCACCGCAATTTCACTTGCACGCACCATGGTTGCTCTCATTGAAAACTACGCAACTGAAGACGGAAGATTTATTGTACCTGAAGTTTTGAAGCCTTACCTCGGCGGAAAAGACGAACTTTAATCACTCATGTTATAATAGAAAAAAGGAGCAATATGATTGAAAAAATTGATATTAGCGGCAGTAATTATAAAATCGAAGAAGATTTCAAGAAATATGCAATCAAGCGCATTGGCAAACTTGACCGCTACCTTCCACGCGGCAACAAAAAAGATGTTGTTGCAAAAATCGTTGTGACCGAAGTAAACCGTACTCATGGCAACAAATATGAAATTTCTATCAACATGGAAATTCCTGGTGGTAAAGTAATTTCTGCTAAGGACGAATGTTCAAATATCTTCGCTGGCGTTGATATTATTGAAGCAAAATTGACCGGCCAAATCCGTCGTTTCAAGATTGAGTCAAACCCACATCTTCGCAAGAGCCCATTCGGCTTCTTAAAGCATAACAAATAGTTTTCTCTCTTTATTTTAAGAGTGGACCGTGATAGAATAAGAATAATATTACCTGATTTTGGAGGTTTTGACTGAGATGTCGAAAGAAAAAGTAAAGCCTATTAAGGCTAAAAAAGAGAAAAAACCAACTGATAAACTTGCTGATAAAACTTTGATGACAAAGATTCTTCAAGGTATTTTTGGCGATGCCCAAAAGAAAACTTTGGTGCGCTACGCTAAAAAAGTAGCAGAAATCAACAAGCTCGAGCCTAAGTATCAAAAAATGACCAACAAGGAACTCGCAGCTCAAACTGAGGTTCTCCGTAAGAAAATCACAAAACTCACCAAAATCGAGACCAATAAAACTGTCGCTGAAAGCGTCAAGTCTAAAAAATCAGGTAAAAAATCTAAAGTTCCAAAGAAAAATCTCAAAGTCAAATCTAGCGACAAAGTTCTAGATCAGGTTCTTGCTGATGCATTCGCAATCGTTCGCGAAGCCACTAATCGTATCCTTAAAATGCGCCACTTCGACGTTCAGTTGATTGGTGGTATTGCGCTTCACGAAGGCAACGTTGCCGAAATGAAGACTGGTGAAGGTAAAACTTTGGTTGCACTTTTGCCATCATATCTCAATGCTTTAACTGGCAAAGGTGTGCATGTCGTCACCGTAAACGATTACCTCGCACAACGTGATGCCGGCTGGAACGGTCCAGTTTTCGACTTCCTCGGCATGACAGTCGGTGTCATTATCGCTGAAGCAAGCTTTATCTATGATAAAAATTACATTAACGAAGAACACGAAGATGAGCGCTTCCGTCATTTGAAACCATGTACTCGTAAGGAAGCTTACGCTGCCGATGTTACTTATGGTACTAACAACGAATTCGGTTTCGACTACCTCCGCGACAACATGGTAAACGAAGTTAAATACCTCCGTCAACGCGAACTTAACTTCGCTATCGTAGATGAGGTCGACTCAATCTTGATTGATGAAGCTCGTACTCCACTTATCATTTCTGCTCCAGCTGAAGATAACCCAGATTCTTACTACCAATTCGCAAAAATCGTTTCAAAACTCGACTCTAACGACTATGTTTTGGATGAAAAACGCCGCTCCGTCACTTTGACTGATGCCGGTATTAACAAAGTCCAGGCCATCCTTGGCGTAGACAATCTTTATTCCGCAGAAAACACCCGTTTAATTTATCATCTTGACCAAGCCCTTCGCGCTGAAGTCGTCTTTAAACGCGATAAAGACTATGTCGTGACAAATTCTGGCGAAGTTATCATCGTTGATGAACACACTGGTCGTCTCATGCATGGCCGTCGCTACAACGAAGGTCTCCACCAAGCTATCGAAGCAAAAGAAGGTGTTACTGTTAAAGAAGAGTCAATGACTCTCGCAACTATTTCATTCCAGAACTTCTTCCGTCTTTACAAGAAACTTTCTGGTATGACCGGTACCGCATTCACCGAAGCTGAAGAGTTCCAGCAAATCTACTCACTCGATGTAATTCAAATTCCACCTAACCGCCCAATCGCTCGTGTCGATAAAGACGACCTTATCTTCCGCACTGAAGACGGCAAGCTCCGTGCAATCGTTGAGGAGGTTAAGAAATATCACGAAAAAGGCCAACCAGTTTTGATTGGTTCAGCTTCAATCGTTAAAAACGAAAAAATTGCTTCTTACCTCGACAAAGCTGGTCTTCCATATGAAATTTTGAACGCTAAAAACAACGAACGTGAGGCTGCAATCGTCGCTAAAGCTGGTGAAAAAGGTGCTATTACACTCGCTACTAACATGGCTGGTCGTGGTACCGATATTAAGCTCGGCAAGGGCGTCAAACAGCTCGGCGGTCTCGTCGTAATTGGCTCTGAACGTCACGATTCACGCCGCGTTGATAACCAGCTCCGTGGTCGTGGTGGCCGTCAAGGTGATCCAGGTGTTACCCAATTCTTCGTCTCTTGTGAAGATGACCTTATGCGCATTTTCCAAGGCGACCGTATTGCATTCTTGATGCAACGTCTTGGCGTTGATGAAACCACTCCAATTCAAAATCGCTCAGTCACAAAGACGCTTGAAGCCGCTCAGAAACGTATTGAAGGCTTCAACTTCGACTCCCGCAAAAACGTGGTCCAATATGATAACGTCATTAACCGCCATCGCCGCGTCGTTTATCTCATGCGCCGCAAGATTCTTGAAGGCGAAGACATCTTCTCTGAAATTCAACGTCTCATGAAAGACTGTGCTAACGATTTAACCATCTTTAGCTCACGCGTCAACAAGAACTTCGTTAAAGAATTTAAGTCAGTCTTCGACTTTGATGAAGATTTGATTTCTGAAATCGGCAAGATGCGCAAAGAAAAAGATCGCGCAAAGCTCGCTCTCACTGCAATCAAAGAAGCCTATGCCATGAAAGAAGCTGAGTTCGGCTCAGATATCATGCGTAAAGTTGAACGTGAAGTTTATCTCAAAGTTCTTGATGCACTCTGGATGCAACACCTTGAGAACATGCAACACCTTCGCGAAGGTATCCACTGGCGTTCATACGGTCAACGTGACCCATTAGTTGAATATCGCTCAGATTCGCAAAAACTCTTTGATAACCTTCAAAAGAATCTCCGTGAAGAGGTCTTGAAGCTTCTCCTTAGCCTTAATATCCGCGAAGCAAATCAAGCAGACCTCACCGATGGTGAAGAATATGAATCAGAACTCACCAAGATGGCTGAAGGTTCAACCGAAAAAGGTGTTAATGAAATTTCTAGTGGCGTCGAAAATATTGATGATGAATTTAAATCTAGTACCAAAACCAGCAAGAATAAAACTGCCAACGCTAAGCGCAATGCAGCTAGAAAATCTAAGAAAAAACAGCGCCAAAATAAGAAAAAAGGCCGCCGCTAAATCCATTTTATGAAACATAGCATTGAAGAGATTGAGCTGAAAAACGGCGCAAAGGGACTTTTGATTGACATCCCAGCTGCGTCCGTTATGTGCACAAGAGTTCACTTCCGTGGTGGTATGCGCTATGCTAAAAGCCCAGAAGTCGCAGAAATTGCTCACGTCGTCGAGCACCTTAGTTTTGGTGCTAACTCAAAATATAAAGACGAGCAAGAATATGAATCAGATTTCACTAAAAACGGCGCTTATCACAATGCTTGGACTTCAGATTTTTCAGTTTGCTATGAAACTGAATGTGCTGATTTTGAATGGGAAAGAATTTTAAACCTAAAACGTATCGCCATTACTTCACCAAAATTCAGTGAAGAAGAACTAAAAAGCGAGAAGGGAAACGTCCGCTCAGAATTAACTGGCTACATGAACGATTATCCACGTTTACTCTGGCCACGCTTGCAACAAGCAATCGGCGAAGATGTGCCAAGTTTGCGTGAACGCATCAATACTTTACCAAACATTGAAGTAAAGGACGTACGCGAACACTATCGTCGTACTCACACCGCCAAAAATATGCGTTTTGTGATTGCTGGAAAAATTAAGCATCGTAAAAAGGAGATTATTAAAAATCTTGAAGAATGGGAGCTTAAAGAGGGACAACGTTTTGAGCCGCCAAAAGATGAATTGCACTCTTCAAAAGCCGTCTTAATCCGACGAAAAGACGCCAACAATCTTACTTTCGGTTTTTCATTAGTCACACCTCGCTACATTAGCATCCCAGAAACTTATGCTATGACCGCTCTAAACCACATTTTATGTGGCACTATGAGTTCAAAAATCTTTGGCGAAGCTAGACGTCGCGGACTTGTTTATGGCATGGGCTCAAGCACTTCCTTATCACTCAACTACACTAGCTGGGATTTTGATGGTGAAGTTAACGAAGATTCTGCCGAAGATTTATTTGACCTCATTCAACGCGAAATGACCAAGGTTTTAAATGGCGAAATTTCCGACGAAGAAATTGAAGCAGCAAAAACTTATTTGCTTGGTCGCTACCAAATGGGCGCGCAAACCGTCAACCAAATTGTTGATTATTATTCGTATAATTATTTCTCAAACGACACTTATAATTACTACGACAACATTCCAAATATTATTTCAAAAATTGATAAACCAACTATTGTTGAACTTGCACGCGAATTTGCCGGTTCTGGCATTAAGGCCTTTGTTGCAGTCGGCTCATGCGAAAAAGCCCTCGTCAACTCACTTGAAGATAGATTAAAATTCTAGCGCCATAAGTGGTATAATAGATTCATGAATATCGCAGTTCTCGGCGGTGGCGTTGAAGGTACCGCAGTAAAAGAATACTTCGTAAACAAAGGACACCACGTCCAGATTTTTGATAATTTTAAAGATAGCGATATTCCTTCTTTTAAACTTGAAGACTATGACATGGTCTTCCGTAGCCCATCCGTCCATCCACAATTCGTCATGGATGAAGAATGCCGTGGCAACTCGGAAAATTGGACTTCAATGACCAAATATTTCTTTGATAATTGCAAAGCTAAAATAATTGGCGTTACCGGCACTAAAGGCAAGGGAACTACTTGTTCACTTATTACTACTATCTTACAAAAAATTATCGACCATTCAGATTGGCCTTCACGCAAAGTCCACCTCGTTGGCAACATTGGCACGCCAAGCATCAGCGTTCTTGATGAAATTAGCGAAGATGACGTTGTAGTTTTTGAAATGAGCAGCTTCCAACTTTGGGACCTCAAAAAATCTCCAAACGTAGCCGTCGTATTGCGCGTTGGCGAAGACCATCTCGATCGCCACAAAGATTTAAATGATTATATTCTCGCAAAAACCAACATCGCTCTGCATCAAACCGAAGACGATTATTGTGTTTATTATTCAAAAAATCCAGTTTCAGTTTTAATTGGCAATGAATCAAAAGGTACAAAAAGTGTTTACCCAATCGCCCAAACCGAACGCGTCGTAGAGCTCTTGAATTGCCTTCAAATTCCTGGCGACCACAACAAGGAAAATCTTGAAGCTGCCATCGCTGCTATTGCCGCATATTTCAAAACCGACATTAATTCATTACTAAACGACGACAACGTTTTTGAAGCCATGAAAGAAGGTGTCACAAATTTCCAAGGCCTTCCACATCGCATTCAATTTGTTCGCGAATTAAACGGCGTAAAATACTATGACGATAATTATTCATCAGCTTTTCCAGCTACCGACGTTGCTATTGCTGCATTTGAAAACAATCCTGTAATTCTAATTGCCGGCGGGAAAAATCGTGGCCTTGACCTAGCACCAATCAAAGAACGTTTCTTTAGTGCTAAAAATCTCAAGAAAATCATCCTAATTGGTGAAACTAGATTTATGCTTGCCGAAGGGGAAGACCCAGAAAAATACATCATTAAAGACACACTTGAAGAAGCTGTACTTGCCGCAAAAGAACTTGCCGAAAAAATCTACAGCGACGAAGAGTCAAACTTTGACCTCTGCATTCCTTGCACCGAACACGCCAAAACTGGCGAAGAAGTCAAAAAACCAATCGTACTCATGAGTCCTGGCGCTGCAAGCTTCGATATGTTTAAAAATTTCGAAGACCGCGGAAGACAATATCAAGAAATTGTAAATAACTTAAAATAAGGATTATATGGACCAAAAACCACAAAACGAATATATCTTTAAGTTCTTAAGCTATTATTTTGATAAGCCAAGTTTGACTGGGGTTTTTGTTTACCAGGGAATTGACAACATTATCTTTACCGAAAAAATTCGTTTTGCGCCACATCCAAAAGCTGCCGAAGGCAAACGTTTTAATGCCTTGGATGACAAAGATCTTAATAAGATTCTAGACCACGCAATGTTCCTAGCATTCATGTTGATTGGCACAAGCTACTACAAAGCTCACCCAACTCCTTTTGTCCATGTTCCAAAAAAGCTCGATGTTTTCCAAGCCGAATTCTTCAACAATGTCTTCCAAGAAGGCCTTTCACAATTCGCATTTGAAAACGGCCTAGTCCGCAACAATTTGGCGCATTTTTATCCAGCTGCCGGCTTTGCAGCCGAATCAGCATTGCCATATAAAGGTGATGGCATCCTCTGTCTTCAATCTGGTGGTAAAGATTCATTACTCGTCGCAACCATGCTCGCCGAACAAGGCAAAGATTTTACACCATGGTATGTTTCAGCTGGCCAAAATAACGAGCACCCTGCTGTTATTGACCAACTATTTGAACAAGATTTACACAAATACGCTAGCGTCGCAACCCGCAGCATCGATCTTGAGCACTTAAAAGAAAGTGGTGGCCTAAATGGCCATGTTCCAGTAACATATATCAACGCTGCGCTCGCCGTAATCCAAGCTATTTTGAATAACCAAAACGTCGTCGTTACCGCTATCGGGCAAGAAGGTGCCGAACCTGCCGCCTATATTGGTGATATGGCAATCAATCACCAATGGTCTAAGACCTGGGAAGCAGAATTGCAATTTGCCGACTATGTTAAGCGTTATATTTCTGAAGACATTCATGTCGGCTCGCCAATCCGCAAATACACCGAACTTCGTATTGCTGAATTATTCGTTCAAAAATGCTGGCAGAGATATGGCTATAGCTTCAGCTCATGTAACCAAGCAAACTACAAACAAGCTACCAATAACAGCCAACTCAGCTGGTGTGGCAACTGTGCAAAATGCGCCAACAGCTACCTATTATTCTGCCCATTCTTACCACCACAATCGCTCCAAGCACTCTTTAGCGACACCGATTTACTAGCAAAGCCAAGTCTCACCGAAACCTTCCGTGGCTTACTCGGCATTGAAGGCTCAATGAAACCATTTGAATGTGTCGGCTCTTTTGACGAGCTCCGCTACGCATACCATCACCGCATGAAAGTTGCGCCAGTTCTCGTTCCAAAAACCGAAGAACGTGGTGTGCTTGATACTTTGTTTAATAAGAATCAGCCAGCTTTGCCAGAAGCCACTCTTTATCAGCCACTCTACGCCGATTTACCGTTTGAGGTTCCAGCTTCAAACTTCGATTATAAAAAAGAAGCGGATTGTCAGGCCTTCTTCAAAGACTTTTTCAGTAGCGAAAGCTAAACACTAGTCAAATTCGGATTTTTATGGTAAAATAAAAATCACGTTGGACCTTCGCCAAGTGGTAAGGCAACGGGTTTTGGTCCCGTCATTCGCAGGTTCGAATCCTGCAGGTCCAGCCAAACCAAGAAAATATGCCCCGTAGGGCTATATTTTTTTGGTTTGGTATTTTATTGCTTATTTTGTCTTTCGCGCAAAATCTTTAGAGCTAATTCATTAAAACGTTTGTGTTCCGAGCACATCTGCTCGTTTTCCTCAGGCACTTTAACATAATGACCATCAAACCCCAGCATTTCGCCATCGCGCTCAGATGAATCACCAGGTCCAGTAATCTCTTTTTGACTATCGGGACTAAGATAAGCTCGACTAAAATGAGGCCTTTCTTGCTCAGCAATACCATGTCCAATAAGAAATTCTCTAACGGCCTCCGACGGATCTCCGTCATAATAAACCACATGCTTTGGCCTTTCTTCTGGATGTTCGGCAAAATGATGCTCCCAAAATTCTCGAGCAGGTATTACGTCTTCAGCCTCCTTCAAATCAGCATTTCTACTTTCAAGAAGTGCACGAACCGAATAATCTGTTTTTTCTTCTGGAGTCATGCTTTCCGCTTGCTCCCCCCACACATTACCAAAGTGTCGTTTTTCAATAAACATCAGTATAGTATATTCACTTCCAAAACTCGCTAAGCTATCAATACAATGTTCAGGAACCCCAATCTCACGTAATTTTTGCTTCATTAATGAGTTATCACCGTGTTGTCTAATGGCTACAACTTCAGAAGATTCTTCTGTAAGGCCTTCAACCCATGCTTTAAAACGACTAATTCTTTCTTCATCTTTTGCTGGCATAAATACCACTTCGCCAGTTTCCGTAACTTGCTCTTGGAGCAAATACTTTGAACCAGTTTTTTTATCTACCATCTGAGAATTTGGCAAAAAGACGAAGCCAGCATCTAGCGGGATTTTGCCATCTTCCGGCCAAACAAACATATCGTTCCATTTACGTTCAGTGTGAACCTGTGCCGTAGTCAAACTATGTATATGCCCGCCAAACTGACACTGCGAAGCAATTACATCGGTAGGGAAGATGCAAAATGTTTCATTTCCAGATTCTGCACCGTAAAAATCATCAAGAACCGTAAGTTGACCAAAATGAACCGCCTGCTGATCCGACCATGGCTCTGTCGATGCAAAAGTCATACTTGTTGGTAGCATACCCACCACTTCTTCGGGAGCTAAGCCCGTAAGCAATTCTGATTCTTGGCCAATCATTATGTCAAGCGCGCGTGCAACGTCATCTTCCGTGAAGCCCGGCATTAAACCATAGTTGGCTCCAGCTTTCGTACGCAAAACCTTTCCATCTTTTAGCATTGCCTTCATGCCGCTTGAAAAAGCTCCAAGGCCAGCAGAATGATAAATCATTCCAGAATGGTCACGAACACCTTGTCTAGTAACATGTGTAACGTAAAAAGGATTTAGATGGCGCCATAGCTCAAGATATTCATCAGTAGAAAGTTCCGAGACTTTTTCAAAAGTTAATTCAGACTTCTTCTGCTCTGGAGTAGGCAACTCTTCTGGCTGGGATTCTTGCTCTATGAGTAAATCCCATTTATCGACGTCACTTACTTCATTATTCGACAGACTTTCTCCGTTAGACATTTTGTCCTTTCCGCGTATTTATCACTAAACTATCTCTAACTAATTATAACATGCCTAACCACGACCTTTTTAGCAAAGAATAACCTAAAATTTTTATGCTAAAATAAGGTTATGAGAAAGTTTTTCATGGCAATCGCAATCGGCATCCTTGTTGGCGTCGCCACCCATATCGCCGAGCGCTTCCTTCCGTCAAACTATCAATTCATCGTCGCGACTAAAATCGTCTGGCTTCTCCCAGCTTTCTTAATCAGCTTCAGACTCCCATATCGTTACAAACTCAAAGAATCAATTATTATCTCAATCTTCTTCCTCCTCGTTTGTTGTTTCACGTATCTCTTGTCTGAAGTCGTCAAAAACAACGGCGCCTTCACCTTCCCAGAAAAATTCGCACACTTCTTGATTATCGGCCTCATTGCCGGCGCAGTTACTGGCGCGGCTGCCTACTATGCAAAAGCTGGTACCAAATGGATTAAATACACCGGTTCCAGCCTCGTACCAGCCATTTTCACTGGTGATGGCCTTGATAAAGTTATTACCTCACTCAATCACTTCCAACTCACCCCAGAAATCCTCGTCAAAATCGCCGGCGGCGTCATCCTTTATATCGCCGTCAGCAAACACAATAAATTCAAAATCCGCAGCATTCTCACTTTCACAATCTTAGCCGTGATAGCCACCCTAGTCTATCTTTATGTGATATAATCAAAAAGTTATGAACGAAATCAAAAAACGACTGGAGAGTCTAAAAAACGCCCTTTTTGACGCCTGGGCAAAACTGAAAATTGACGAAAAAATTGCAGAAGTTGAGAATCTTGAAAGGGAAGTAGCAAATCCTGAACTCTGGAAAGACCCAGAAGCCGCCAAAGATAAAAACCAAAAGCTTTCACATCTTTCAAACGAAGTTCATCCTTGGCAAATGCTAAGAACTCAAGTTGACGACTTAAATGACCTCTTAGGTTTTGAAGATGCCGATCTTGAAGAGGAAATTAATGCACAACTTGATGCGATGTATGAAAACTTTGATGAATTAAAACGCGCACTCCGCTTCACTGGTGAGTTTGATAGTAAAAATGTTATCCTTCGCATCACCGCTGGAGTCGGTGGCACCGAAGCTATGGACTGGGCTGGAATTCTTGAACGCATGTATCTCCGCTTTTTCGAAAGAAATGATTTTGAAGCTAAACTAATTGAGCGCCAAGCAGGCGAAGAGGCCGGAATCAAAACCGCCGTTTACGAAATTAATGGCACTAACGCCTACGGCAACCTTAAATCAGAACATGGCGTCCATCGCCTCGTTCGCCTCAGTCCATTCAACGCCGATAATTTACGCCAAACTTCTTTCTCGCTCGTTGAAGTTTTGCCAGTCATGGACGGCGACAACGATATTGAGATTGATGAAAAAGACCTCAGAATTGATGTTTACCACGCTTCAGGTCATGGTGGCCAGGGCGTCAACACTACCGACTCTGCCGTCCGTATCACCCACCTTCCAACTGGCATTGTTGTGGCAATTCAAAACGAGCGCAGTCAACACGCCAACAAAGACACTGCTATGGAAATCTTAAAAGCAAAACTCGCCCAAATGAAAATCGAACAACAAGCCGAGACCTTAGGCGAACTCCGTGCCGGCGAATCTGCAAAGTGGGGCCAGCAAATTAGAAACTACGTACTCCAGCCATATAAGCTCGTCAAAGACACTCGCACCAAATATGAAGAAACCGATGCCGACGCTGTTCTTGATGGCAAAATTCAAGGTTTTATCGACGCATTTCTTGAAAATTCCATTGGCGAATAGTTTTGATTTTTGATCGTGCTTATGTTATTATTATCATATGATATTGTTTGATCATGTGACCAAAGATTATCCTGGTGATAAAAGACCAGCTCTTGATAACGTTTCACTTCATATTGAAGCAAACGAATTTGTTTTTCTCATCGGTAAATCTGGCGCTGGCAAGTCCACTCTTATTAAAATGATTACAAAGGAGGAAACTCCTGATTCTGGCAAGATTATTATTGGTGGTATTGACCTTGATTACGTTAAAAAACGTCATATCCCACATTATCGCCGCCGCATCGGCACCGTCTTCCAGGATTTCAAGCTTCTTCCAACCCGCACTGTTTACGAAAACGTTGCTTTTGCACTTGAAATTGCTGGTATGAGCAATCGCGAAATCGAACGCACCGTACCAAAGGTGCTTGAACTCGTTGAACTTTCTGACAAAGCTTATAAATTCCCAGCAAATATTTCCGGTGGTGAACGCCAACGTGTTTCAATCGCTCGTGCCGTTGCCCGCCAGCCAAAAATTCTCATCGCCGATGAGCCTACTGGTAACCTTGACGTCCAGACCGGCCATGAAATTCTTGATTTGCTTCAGAAAATCAATGACTATGGCACAACCGTTCTTGTCACAACCCATGACGCCGAAGCTGTAAACCACCTCAAAAAGCGTGTGATTACGCTCCGTGACGGTAAGATTATTAGCGACCAAAAGAGCCATGGCATCTATCGTCTTGATGGTGACAACGATGGTATTTCTTTACCACAACCTGGTCACTTACACCCGAATTCATACCTCATCAAAGAAGAAAAGAAACCAGCAAAAACTTCTAAGAGGAAAATACAATGAAACAAAAAGACGAATCAAAATCACGCCTAAAATCCATTCAAAAGTCTAGCGGCAGACACTTCTTCCGCTCTCTTCGCCGTATTTTCCGCTATGGTTTCATCGGTTTCTTCCGTAATATCTGGCTTTCAATTACCGCAACCATCGTCACAACTTTGACGCTCGTTTTGCTTTTCGCAACCATCATCGCCAGCCTAGTTCTTTCCAATACTGCCGAAGTGATGCGAGACAAAATTGACATCACAATTTTCTTTAAGCCAGGCACTTCAGCTGACGTTTTGTCAAAGATGTCCGTTACAATGTTGGCCGATAGTAACGTCAAACAGCTTTCATATTCGACTAGCGAAGAAGAATACGAAAAATTCCTTGAAGAGGCAAAAAGCTCAGACAATAAAGCTCTTCTTATTGCTCTTGAAGACGATGAAGATGGCCTCATGAAAGAGACCTTCTTAAAACAGCTTCAAGCTACTATGCGCATTAAGGTTCATCACGCCGAAGAACTTTCTAGCATCAAGAAAATCGTTGCAGAAGATGAGCTCTTCGTTGCTAACCTCGATACCGAAAGGGAACCAACATATAACTCAAACGACCTTGCAATTAGCACGATTACTAGCTGGGCTAACATCGCTACTAAAGGCGGCATTGCACTTTGTGGTCTCTTCCTAGTTATCTCAATCCTCGTTATTTTCAACACTATTCGTATGGCAATCTACTCACGCGCCGAAGAAATCTACATGGAAAAACTTGTTGGCGCAGACAATTTCTTTATCCGCGGCCCATTCCTAGTTGAAGCAATGGCATCGGGTATTCTCGCTGGCCTCTTTGCTGGCGGCCTTGGCATCCTCATTTTCAATCTCGCCGAGCCACAACTAAAAAGCTATGATATTGCCGTCGGAAGCATTGACACCTTCCTCGCTGAACCACTCAATATCGTTCTCGTATTCCTCGCACTCGTCGGCACCGGCATGGTTGTCACGCTCATTTCTTCACGTCTCGCCGTTCATAAATATTTAAAACGCGTCTAAAACTTGATTTCTCACTCCGCTTATGCTAATCTTATGGTAGGAGTATTTTCCAGATGAAAACTAAAAAATCAAACTCAAAAAAACGTTCACTTCTACTCTTTATTCTTGCATTTACCTTAATTTTTAGTGGCTCACATCTTTTCACAACTACCGAAAGCACTAGTGCAACCTCATATTGCGTAACCGATCGTTGTAAAGAGGCTGAAGCTGCCGAAAAGGAAGCTACCGAAAAAGCCAATAACGCTGCCGCTGCAGCTAATACCTTAAACGGTGAAATCGAACGCTTGAAACAAGAGATTAAATTATACGAAGCACGCATTATTGCAAACCGTGCCAAAGCTGCTGACCTTAAAGCTGAAATTGAATTTAATACCGCAAAACTTGATCTCCAACGCACCGCTCTCGCTAAAATGCTTGCCGACGTTCACTTTGAAGGCGAAACTGACGCAATTATGATTCTTGCAAGCAGTAGCTCGCTTTCTGACTTTGCTGAAAAACAATCACGCGTTGAAACTGCAAAGACTCAAATCAGTATTTCAGTTCAAACTATTAAAGCCTTAAAGGAAGACCTCGAAAAACAGAAAAAAGAAATTGACCGCATCATTGCCGACGAAGAACTTCAACAAAAAGCAATTGAAGAAACCAAGCGTCGCGAAGAAGAATTAGTCAGACAGTACAAATCAAACGCAAAAGCATATTCATCTGCTGCTGCCGCTGCCCGTAAAGTTAAAGAGAATGAAATCGCCGAAGAAATTCGCCGCCTCAATAGCAGTGGTGTAGTTGGCGACGGCTCAAATACCTATCCAAAACGCAATGCCTGTCCACGTGACAACCTTCAATATGGTTTCTACGGTGGTTACGTCTGCCAATGTGTCTCATACACTGGCTGGAAAGTCTACGAACGCTATGGCTACCGTATCTCAGCTTGGGGTGACGCAAAAAACTGGCCAAATTCTGCAAGACGCCTTGGTTTCCGCGTAGACCACAATCCTGAAGCTGGCTCAGTTGCAATCTCAACTGGCGGTGCCTATGGTCACGCCATGTGGGTTGAATCAATCAACAGAAACGGCACCATCAACGTCTCAGAATATAACAACGCCTATTCATCAGCTTCCGGTAAACCAGGTGACTTCGGTTATCGCATCGGCGTCTCAACTTCTGGACTTTGGTTCATCCACTTCTAAACTTGCTCAGGAAGTGCTAAAATATAAGAATGAGCACTCAGAATAAGAAAATTACTACCGTAACACTCGGAACTACCGTTGTTTGTACAATTATTACTCTTTTTGTCGGATTCTTCATTGGCCTGAACTGGGAAAGCGTCGCTAGCCAATTCGGCCCATACCTTGGCTTTGGTAACGGTTCATCTGATTCAATTGACCTTTCTAGCGTCAACCGCGTTTACAGCGTCCTTAAAACCTACTATGATGGCGATTTCTCAAAAGAAGACCTAATTGAGGGCGCTAAAAAGGGCCTAGTCGATGCCGTTGGCGACCAATATACTGTTTATATGAACTCTGAAGAAACCAGCGATTTCAACGCCTCACTTAGCGGCGATATGAAGACTGCTGGCGTCGGTATTTCTATGGCAAAACGCGATGGCTACGTTCGTGTCCTCCGCACCTTGCCAGACAACCCTGCTAGAAAAGCTGGTGTTCTTGCCGGCGATATTATCTATGCTGTTGACGACGTTGAAGTCTGGGACAAAGACGCCGACTTTATTGCACAAAAATTAACTGGCGAAGCTGGCACTAAAGTTAAACTTACCGTCGCTCGCGACAATAAGAAAATTGATTTTAATCTTGTCCGCGAAAAACTAAACAACGTTTCTGCTGACATTACTTATAATGGAAAAACCGCAATCATCAGCGTTTATCGCTTCGCAAAAGACACTGGCACACTCGTCAAAAAACTTGCTACCGAAGCTAAAAACAAGGGAATTACAGGCGTTGTAATTGACCTTAGAAGCAACGGCGGCGGCTACGTTGATGCAGCCAGCACTATGCTTGGCCTCTGGATTGATGGTGAAACCGTCTTAGTTCAAAAATCTAAGGGTATTACCGACTCCACGACTGTCGCACCTCGTGGCGCCGCAATTCTTAAAGATACTAAGACCGTCATTTTGATTAACAACGGCACTGCTTCTGCCTCAGAAATTGTTGCCGGCGCTCTCAAAGATTACAACAAAGCTACCATCGTTGGCGAAACCTCATTTGGTAAAGGTGTCGTCCAGCAAATGATTCCAATTGGTTCAGACACTCTTAAAGTCACTACTGCACACTGGTACACACCAAAAGGCACCAGTATCAACAAGGTTGGTATCAAGCCAGACATTGAAGTTGAACGCACTTACGAGCAAATCAACAAGAGCATTGACCCACAACTCGACAAAGCCCTTGAGCTTTTGAAGAAATAGTTCCTATCGTGATATAATTATCACATGGTAAAAAATAAACGTTCAATTTCTGATGGTTCAAAAACCGCGAAGACCGACGTTAAACCGGTAATCGAAGTTAAGAACCTATCGAAAACTTATGGCAAAAAATCCACCGCTTTTAAAGCATTAAACGATATTAATCTCAGCATTTATCCAGGAGAAACTGTTGCTATTATTGGTAAATCTGGTTCTGGTAAGTCGACCTTAATGCACCTCATGGCATTACTCGATAAACCAACTAGCGGTTCAGTTAGAATCCTTGGTACCGATGCATCAAAACTAAAGGGAAAGAAGCTAAATCACTTACGCAATGAGTACTTCGGCTTCGTCTTCCAGCAATTCTTCATGAATAGCAACGACAGCGTGCTTGAAAACGTCATTCTTCCACTTAAGATTAGTGGCGTCAGAGGCAGAACTCGCAAGAAACGCGCACTTGAAGCCCTCGACATCGTTGACCTTGAAAACAAGGCAAAGAACAAAGCCAATAATCTTTCCGGTGGTCAAAAACAACGTGTTTGTATTGCTCGTGCCATCGTTAATAACCCAAAAGTTATCTTTGCTGATGAGCCAACCGGCAACCTCGATTCCGGCACTGGCAAAAAGATTATCGACCTTCTCTTTGGGCTAAATAAAGAAAAAGGCGTCACTCTTATTATCGTCACCCACGATGAAGATCTCGCCGCACTCTGTGGCCGTCAAATCCGTATCTCCGACGGTGAGCTCGTCAAAGAAACCGCCAGCACTGCCCGTACTCTCAGGAATGCTTCAATCAAAGAAGGCGACAAGGAGGATAAATAAATGAGAACTAGAGATATCATTAAAACCGCAAACACCAACTTACTTAGAAACAAAGTTCGTAGCGCTTTGACTATCCTTGCAATCTTCGTTGGTAGCTTCACTATCATCTTGAATACTGCTATTAGTGCTGGTGTTAACAACTTCATAGATAAGCAACTCAGCTCAATCGGCGGCGAAGGTTATCTTGAAATGACCCAAACTGAAGCTATGGAAAGCATGATGTCGATGCTCAACGCTAGCAACGTCCAAGAATACACCGACGACAAGGATTCTAGAAATAACTCGTTTTATATTAAACCTGAACAGATTGAAGCTGGCCGCAAAATTGATGGTGTCAAATCACTTGAGCCACTCGCAGACGCTTCAGTAGATTATGTCACCGGTCCCAAAACCAGCAAACGTTATCGCGCTACTTTCAACCTTATCGTTGATGGCATTAACCTCGATATGGCTTCCGGCAAAGCTCCAGAAATCAACTCTAGCGAATACCAAATCGCCCTTACCGATGCTTATGCCAAGGCTCTCGGCTATGAGAATCTCGACGACGTAGTTGGCGAAAAAATCACCATCGCCGTTCCAAGCACTCTTAAGTGCTACACCTCAGAAAACCGCAAGGATTGCCAAACTCTCTTAACCGTGACTGTCACTGGTGTCCAAGCTCCTGGTATCCTCGCTATTTCCGGCCCACGCACAAACTTAACTCTCTGGAATAAAATCCACGAAATCAATGTCGCAGGTCTCCCAGCCTCTAGCGCTAGCGAATATTATCAAGCTGTCGCCGAAGTTGACCCAGACAAAATCGATGAGATTAAGGAACAACTCAAAGAGCTCGGCCTCACTGCTATGTCAGTTGAAGACGAAGCAGGTTCAATCAAGAGCTTCCTCGACGTCATGGTCACCGTCCTTAATATCTTTGGTGGTATCGCCCTCGTCGCCGCTTCAATTGGTATCATCAATACCTTACTCATGTCAGTCCAAGAACGTACCAAGGAAATTGGCCTCATGAAGGCTCTCGGTATGAGCAGACTCAAAATCTTCTTTAGCTTTAGCTGTGAAGCAATCGCACTTGGCTTCTGGGGGTCAATCTTCGGTACTGTTGTTTCAATGATTATCGGAACAATTATTAACGCCGTCTTACATGGTGAAGGTATGATTCTCGAAAGCTTCCCGACCTTCGAGCTCGTCCAATTCAGCCCAGCAACCGTCATTCCAGTTATCCTTCTTATCATGTTCATCTCATTCATTGCTGGTACCGCCCCTGCACTCAAAGCTGCAAGAAAAGACCCAATTGAAGCTTTGCGCTATGAATAATTAGCCAATAAAAAAGATTGCACTTTACTAGTAGCCTCGACTCACTCCTCCTCATCTAAAGATTCGGAGCTCGTGAATCGGTACGGGGATTCAACCCTAAGGCTACTAGTTAAAGGCAATCATTTTTTATTATTAGAATACTAATACCTCAAAACAAAAACACCTTTGTCTCATAGTCTTGGGTTTTATCCCCATACCGATTTGTGAGGTCTAAATCACTGATTTAGACGAGCAAGTCGGAGACTATGAACAAAGGTGTTTTCTGTTTTTATTAGCCTTCTACGCCATCTTCAAGAAGATCGTTTGCACGGCGAATCATTTGTTCGAATTCATCAGTGCGAATGACGTAAACTGGTTTGCTACCTTCTGCAGCGATATTAGTGTGTCTTTCAGGCATGTCACCAATATTCTTAGATTCATCAAGAGCGAAGCCAAGATATGAAAGCTTTTGGCAAACCATGCGGCGGATTTCGTCTGAACGTTCACCAATAGTTGCAGTAAAGACGATTGCATCAACACCACCAAGTGAAGCTGCCATTTGACCGATTGCAGATTGAATGCGATAGACATAAAGTGCGTGTGCAAATGTGCCTTTCTTATCACCTTCATCACGAAGACGGATAATCTCACGCATATCATCACTTTGGCCAGAAACACCGAGAAGACCGCATTGTTTGTTGAGATATTTCTCAAGTGCTTCGTCTGAGCTAAGGTTAAGAGCACGTTTCAAAGCAAGTGCAGCAGCTGGGTCAATTGCACCACAGCGAGTAGACATCATTAAGCCATCAAGTGGAGTGTAGCCCATAGTTGTATCATGTGATTTACCTTCATAAACGGCGGTAAGGGAAGAACCAGAACCAATGTGGCAGACAATCAATCTTTCAGGAAGAATGTTTACACTCTTCATGTAGTTGACTATTGAGCCAACTGAAAGACCATGATAACCCCAACGCTTAATGTCATATTTTTCAGCAATATCTTGATCAATTGCATAAGCCTTCATGAGCTCTGGGCGTGAAGTATGGAATGAGGTATCTGAAATTTGAAGAATTGGAGTGCCTTTGAATGACTTAGTGAAGTGCTCGATTTCGCCAGCAACTACTGGAACGTGAAGTGGAGCTTTTTTCTTTGCTTCTTCAAGTTGTTTCAAACATTCTTCATCAACGATGTGGTCATGTGAGAAATACTCACCAGGTGCAGCCACGCGAGCCAAAATAGCATCGAGTTTAGTCATACCACCAAGGTAACCTTCAGCTGTCAAAATCTCTTCGATATTTGCAACGGTTGAAGTAAGAGCCTTAAAGTCAGTTTTAATTTTCTTTTTTGATCCGTCTGCACGAGTAATGGTACAGATAATACCTTTGCCCTCAAACTCAAAGTGAAGAGAACAAACTAGTTCAGAACCTTTATAAAGGGCATATTTACGTGAAGAACTTCCAGGATTCGTGATCAGAATCAGGCGATCGTTTTTCATTGTAACTCCTAAATTATTATTGACTATATTATAACATAAAAAACTATTATTTTTAACGGACTCTTCGGAGATATTTTAGCACTCTTGTATTTTGAGTGCCAAAGCACTATAATGTATAGCATGGCAGATGATTATTATGAAATTCTTGGCGTCAAGAAAGACGCATCAGATGACGAAATCAAAAAGGCTTATCGTAAGCTTGCTATGAAATATCATCCAGACCGCAATCCTGGCGACAAAGAAGCAGAGAAAAAATTCAAAGAAGTGAATGAAGCACACGAAGTGCTCTCAGATAAACAAAAACGCGCTCGCTATGACCAATTCGGCAAAGCTGGACTTGGCGGCAATGGCGGCGGCGGAAATCCTTTTGGCGGTGGCAACCCATTCGGCAATGGCTCCTATAGCCAAACCTTCAATTTCGGTGGCATGGATATCGACCTTGAAGACATCCTTGGCGGTATGTTCGGTGGTGGCTTTGGCCGCCGCAGAAACCGTGGTGCCGATCTCCAAACCTCAATCACGATTGACTTTAAAGAAGCTGTTTTTGGTACCACAAAAACCGTCTCAGTTGATGGATCGAACATTAAACTTAAAGTTCCTGCTGGTATCGAAGATGGAATGCGTATTCGTTTGAATGGCCGTGGTGGCGCCGCTCCATCAACCGATGGCACTCCCGGCGATTTGTATATCCAAGTTCGCGTCAGACCACACAAGACTCTCACTCGCGAAGGCCGCATTATTCTTTCTGAACAACATATTTCAATGATTGACGCCGCTCTTGGTTGCGAAATTGACGTCGAAACTATCGACGGTCCAGTTACTATGAAAGTTCCTGCCGGCACCCAATCTGGCACACCATTCAAACTCAGCGGCCATGGCGTTCCAATCCGCGCCGATGGCGACCGCGGTCCACACATCGTCTCCGTTATTGTCGACACCCCAACTAAACTTTCAAAGCGTCAAAAAGAACTTCTTGAAGAATTCAAAAACAGCTCATCTAAAAAACGCGGTTTCTTCGGTTAAATTATCTTTGGCGTGATATAATTATCTTATGCTAAAGAAGATTATTCTCTATATCGCCGCCTTGTCTATCTTTTGTCTATTTTCTAGTGCCAACGTTTTTGCTGACGACAACACCTTGTCTCAGGAAAAATCCGACAATATCATCACGAACTGCGATTCAATTCGCGATTCACTTAAAAAACTTCAACGCACCGACTCAAAAACTCGCGTAGCGCTCGGCACTTCATATCAGACTATTGTTAATCAATACATTACTCCGTTAAATGTTCGCCTTGTTAAGAACAATCGTTTTGATGCCGACCTTAACGACATCCAGAATAACTTCGCCGAAGCAAGGGAATCATTTAACCGTAGCTTTATTATTTACAGCCAACAACTCGAAAGTTTACTTGTCGCCGATTGCCACAACAATCCTCAAGATTTCTACAATCATCTCATAGCAACCCGCAACGCTCGCAAGGTTGTGTTGGACTCTACTGAGAAAATTAGCAACATCATTAACAAGCATATCGAAAAAGTCGCCTTGCTTAGAACAAGCTTTAGGGAGAAATAATGGAAGATACTGAAAATATCGAAATTGAAGCAAAAAAGACCCAAAATCGTGGCGGTCGAAATCTTTTGATTCTCGGTGTTATTACTATTGTTGCAGCCTTCGTTACTAGTGTTGCTTCGCTCACGATTTATCATGAAAGTGGCGATATTTATCTTGATCGCTCACGCCCAGGCTTTTTGCCAGATGAAAAGGAAAATGAAGCTAAAAAACAGGCCAATGGATACTCTCTCCCGGATAGCGGCGAAATCACCACTAAAACTATTGATGAATATCTCACTAATTTAAATAAGACAATCGAGCAACTCAATGATATTGATTCCGTGTTCGATGACATCCCTTTGTCTGACCAATCTTTAGGTATTTAACATAATCACTTTTATTTTATTTTGAACCGTGCTACACTCTAAAAAATAACTGGAGGAATTATGGGTACCATTAGAGAAGCATTGCTCCGCAACGGAGTGTTTCTATATAACGGGCTCGGTCAAGACATGACGATTGAGGATGGGTACGGCTCATACATGGTTGTCCGAGACAGTTCTGGCGTCGCAAGATACAAAATCCGCAATGCCGAACTTAGCAATAAACTAGTCGTCGAAGACTACAACAGCGGTGGCGTTGTAAGTTACATTGAAGCAATTTAATCCCGCAAACTCGCGAATTTCTGCAAACTAGCAAAGATCGCCCAAAAACTTGGGCGTTTTTTGTTGTCACCCCTGTTATTTTCGTCTCAAAAACCATCGCGTTATTGCTTTTTACCACGTTTTATGATATAATAGAAGTATATGGCTGCACAGTCAAAAAAGATTATTGACCCCAAGAAACTCGATATTATTGGTAGTACCGAGTATATTTCTGTTGATGATTACGATAATATCCCAGCCAAAGTTGATACTGGCGCCGATTCGTCATCAATTTGGGTTTCAGATGTAGCTGTCAGAGAAGACGGAACGCTAACTTTTAAGCTATTTTCAAGTAAATGCTCTTATTATGATGGTAAGATACTTGAACGCAAAAAATATACCGTCTCTATCATTAAAAGTAGTAACGGTAACGAACAAATCAGGTATCGTACTAAATTTAAACTAAGAATCAAGGAACAAACGCTTGATGTCAACATGACACTAGCAGACCGCAGTCGGAACGCCTACCCAATTCTAGTAGGAAGAAAGACTATCTCAGGCAAGTTCCTGGTAGACGTATCGCAAAACAACGCAGCTTATAACACTAATAAAGGTAAAAGAGCAGAAGCACTCAACCAAAAATTATCAGAAGACCCTTATAAATTCCATCAGAAATATATTGAAAGAAAACAGGAAAATTAATTATGAAAATCGCTATCTTATCTAACGGAAACGGCAACTACTCAACCAAGCGTCTCGTTGAAGAAGCTGAGGCTCGTGGTCACAAAGTAGAAGTTATCAAATATAAGAACTGTTATATTTCGCTTGACGAAAAACACCCTGATGTTTTTTATAACGGTAAAAAACTTGGCTCATACGACGCAATCTTACCACGTATCTCAAACAACATGACCCGCTATGGTTGTGCAATCGTGCGCCAATTCGAAATGCAAGGTATTTGGACTACTTCTAGTTCAATCGCCATTACTCGTGCCCGCGACAAACTACGTGCAGCCCAGATTTTGACCAAGACTGGTATTGATACACCAAAAACTTTCGTATCACGCAACACTGCCGATATCGACATGTTACTTGATCACATTGGCGTCCCAGTGATTATTAAGCTTGCTACTGGCACCCACGGCAACGGCGTCGTGCTTGCTGACACTAAGAAAGCTGCAAAATCAGCACTTCAGGCTTTCTACCTTTACAACGAAGATGGCACCAACATTCTTCTTCAAGAATATATCAAAGAATCAGCTGGTACAGACATTCGTGCCTTTGTCGTTGGCTCGAAAGTTGTCGCTTCAATGCAAAGAAAATCCCTTAATGACGACTTTCGTTCTAACCTTCATAAAGGTGGTGAAGGCATCTCTATCAAGCTTACTGACACCGAGAAGAAAATTGCAGTCCGCGCAGCTAAGGCTATGGGTCTTCATATCGCCGGCGTCGACATGATGCGTTCAAAACGTGGTCCATTAATCCTTGAAGTTAACGCTTCACCAGGATTTGGTATCGAACGCGTCACTGGCCGTAACGTTGCAGCTCCAATTATTGAATATATTGAGCACAACGCAACCAGAAAGAACAGCAAAGACCGCGTTGGCGCTTAATCAATTTTCTAAGAAACCAGATTAAAAGTCTGGTTTCTTTTTTAGAACAACTTTTTCTGCTCCAAATTCTGCCACTCTTTTATTCTTCTTTTTCGCTTCAGCTCGTCTTTCACTTGAAGAAAAACTATCGCCATGACAACAACTATATATAAAATAAGAAATACTGATTGTTTCTTTGGAAACTCCAACAAGAATTCAGTTTTATCCGCTAAGAAATGAATTACTCCTGCGTGAAAATCCAGTATTAAACCCGACACACCACCAAATAACCCTGCAAAGAGTTTTAACCCAATCAGTCCGAAAACGCCCGTCAAAAAGCAAGTCAACATCACAATCGGAATTGTCGGCAAGATTATTAGATTCGCCACAAATGTCAGCACATTAAATGTGCCAAAATAATATAGCTGAATTGGCAGACAGGAAATCATCGCTGCAAGTGTAGCAAGGATGGTTGACGCGATAAACCCAGGTCTATCTCGACCATAAAAATACCGAATCATCCGCGGCAAAAATAGAATAATTCCACTATAAGCTAACATTGATAATTGAAAACTTAGATTAGACAAGAAATATGGATTAATTATCAGACAAAACGAAAGCGTCAAAAGTACCATCCTTGTAGGAGAAATAATTCTTCCAAAATACCAACCGATCAGCCCGAAAACCGAAACAAAAGAAGCACGAACCAGTGATGGCGAAACACCAACCAGCATAACATAAAACACCAAAAGAAAAACCGAAAAATAAACCGTGAGAAGCCGCGAGACATTCTTGAAAATCCGACGTGCAAAGGACAAAATAATTCCAAGATGTGTGCCAGACACCACTACAATATGTGCCATACCAACCACTTTTACTTCATTCTTCACATTCTCTGGCATTTCATCCTTTTCGCCAAGCAGGTAACCAAGCCCAAGTCCAGCCATCTCGCCAGGAATAAAAGTAGTAAGTTGTTTTGAAAAATTACCCCTCAGATCTTCAAGCAGTAATTCATCTTTTGTCTCATCTTTCTTCGGAAAACAAATATCCAAAAATACCGCAACGACAATCACTAATGCCAAAAACAGTTCAAAAACTTTTTTCATGCGCCGTCACTATACAGGAATGCCGAAAAAATGCAAATCAAATTTTAAAAACAGAGAAGAATTATTTCTATACTCTTGACAAATCATAAAAACATTGCAAAATATAATGAATTCTGCAAATCTGGACAGGATTAACAGATACAGAGCCGTCCATTTTTGCATTTTACCACCTGGAAAAATATGTTATAATATTAAAAATGAGAAGAAATAAACGTTTATCTGAAGTTGTTGTTGCCGAAGAGCCAATTAAAATCGACCGCATCACCCCAACCGGCCAGGGAATTGGCACAATTAAAACCGGCGAAAAGGCCGGCATGAAGGTCTTTTTTTGGAATGCCTTACCAGGCGAAGAAATCTTAGAATACAAAGTCATCAAAAGAACAGCTCACTTTGAGGAAGCAATTGCTGAAAAAATCCAAAATGAAAATCCAGCTCGCATCACTCCAAAAGATGAACAATTCCTATCAACTTCACCTTGGCAGATCATGACCGACGAATACGAAGCCGAGTTAAAAACCTCCATTATCAAAGAACTCTATCGCAATCTCGTAAACACTGACATTAATTTTCACCAAAGCGCAAAAACCTATTTTTACCGCAACAAAATGGAATACGCGCTCTACTACGACCTAGCCGAAGAGAAAATCAAACTCGCAGTTCACGCTCGCGGCTCTCATCAAAAAATTCCAATCAAGACCTCTAGCCTAGAACTTCCAGCCATCTGGCAAAAAGCCAACGAAATCGTCGACGAGTTAAATGCCAAGCACGAAGAAGCCAGAAAATATCAATCACTCTTGCTTCGCGCCAACCAAGATGGCGAAGTTTCTGGCGGTTTATTCGAAAATGGCAAACCACACCCAGCCTTCAAAAAACTCGAAGACACCTTACTCGGCCAAAAATACTCATATTCAGCCAACGGTTTCTTTCAAATCAATCTCCCAGTTTACGAAGACGCTTTGAAACGCATTAAGGAAATCGTCGACAGTTCAAGCGTCGAAAAAGTTGTTGACTTATACTCAGGTGTTGGTACAATCGGTCTTACCGTTGCACGCGAAAAAGACCTTACTCTAGTTGAAGTCGACAAATCCGCCTACATGGAGCTCGTCGAAAATACCAAAGATCTTCCAAACACCACTCCAGTCTTAGCAAAATCCGAAGAAGTCCTCGACTATATCACTCCAGATAGTGTCGTCATTCTTGACCCACCACGCGCCGGCTGCGACAACAAATTAATTGAACGTCTAATCGAAGTCAAGCCAAAGAAAATCGTTTATCTTTCATGTAACCCAATCACCCAAGTTCGCGATGTCGAAAAACTCGTCGAAAATGGCGCAAAAATTGATAGCCTCGAAGCTTTTAACTTCTTCCCACACACCCCACACATCGAATCACTTATCTCAATCTCTTTCTAAACCACCATTTTTATCAAGCTTATGCTATAATATAGGCATGAAAATCACGATTTATGGCGCCGGCGCTTTTGGCTCCGCACTTGGTGAAATTTTAAGAGATAATGGTCACACTATCACTTATTACGACCCAAAAGTTTATCCTGAACAAGGCCTTACCCAAGCCATAGATTTTGCTGAAGTCAACATTCTTTGTGTTCCGTCTACTGCCGCTCCAAAACTTCTACTTTTCCTCCCTCACGACAAACCTCTAATTTTAGCTAGCAAAGGCTTCATTTCCGACGCTTCATTCAAAGCTTTCGGAAATTATTTCATGGTTTTATCTGGCGGCGCATTTGCAGCCGACCTCGTCAATAAAAAGCCATCCGTCTTAACTTCGACTGCTCCATTTATCGACCAACTTTTTCAAACCTCTTGGCTCACTTTTGACCACACTAACGACAAACTTGGCAGTCTTATCTGCGGCTCACTCAAAAATGTCTACGCCATCGGTTCCGGCTATTGGGGACTTACCTACGGCACTCGCGATTTTGACGACTTCATCAACTCTGCTCTTGATGAAATGCGCGCCATCCTCGCCGCTAACAACTGTGATCCAAAAACCGTTGAATTATCTTGTGGCTTAAGAGACCTCGTAATTACTTGCGCCTCAACCGCTTCACGCAACTACGAATTCGGCACTAGACTTAAAAAGGAACCAGACCTTGGCGTGAAATTCCTAAAGGGCCAAGCGCAACTTAAAACCACCGAAGGCATCTTCACAGCAATCCAAATTAAGAACAACCCAAGCTTCGTAAAACCAGAAAACACCCCAGTCCTAGACCGTATCGTCTCACTCATTATTCATCGCTAAGCTCACTAAGCACCTCAGCTTCGAGGTGTTTTTTGTTGTATAATTATCTTATGAAACCAAACGCGAGACAACAAGAAGCAATCGAATATTTAAATGGGCCACTCCTAGTTTTGGCAGGTCCAGGCACCGGCAAAACCCAGCTTTTGTCTGAAAAAGTAAAATTCATTCTAGAAAACACCGACGCTAACCCAGAAAACATCCTCTGTCTAACCTTCACCGAAGCTGGCGCTTCAAACATGCGTGAACGCTTACTTAAAATCGTTGGCCCAACCGCCAGCGGCGTTAACATTCACACTTACCACGCATTCGGCTCAGATATTCTCGCGCAATATAAAAACTACGCTGAAAATTTTGATCGCAATCTCGACGAACCAATCGACCAAGTCACGCAGTATAAAATCATCAACAATATCATTAGTGAGCTTCCAGTCACAGATATTTTAAAGACCAACGAAGTTAAAGATATTATTTCGACTATCGCCGAAGCAAAATCTGCCAGATTGACCGCTGAAGACTTAAAACTAATCGCCGAAACCAACATTGCCGACACCGAAAAAATGAATCCTCGTGTCTCCGAAATTCTTAAAGAAGTCCAAGCTCGCATGCCAGTCAACGATGCTAGAGAAATTTATACCAGAGTTGGCGCCGTCATCGCCGAATTCACATCCAGTACTCCAATTACCGGGAAGATTCAAAAAGAAGCCAACAACTTCCTCCTCTCGCTAAACGACGTCTTTGAAAAACTTGACGCTGCCGAAAAACCTTCCGTTAGCCTCCTTACTAGTTGGCGCAATAGTCTCTTTGAGAAAGATAAGAACAACAACTATCGCTTCAAAAACTACATCTCAAACAAGAAATTACTCAGCCTTGCTAATGTCTATGCAAAATATGAAGCCTATCTTGAAGAAAACAAGCTTTTTGACTTCTCAGACATGATTGAACAAGCCGTCCGTATTCTAAAAACCGACGATGGCTTCCGTTTCACCCTTCAAGAGCGCTATCGCTATATCCTACTTGATGAGTTCCAGGATACTAACCCATCTCAATTTGAACTCATCCGCTTAGTTGCTGACCCAGAAAAACCGGATATCATGGCCGTGGGCGATGATGACCAGGCAATCTTCGAGTTCCAAGGCGCCAACGCTTCAAATCTCTACGATTTCCAAAATGAATACAATGCAAAAGTAGTTGAACTTACCGAAAACTACCGCTCAATCTCTGAAATTCTTGACTTTTCACGCAAGATTGGCGACCAAATCGAAGGTAGCTTCGCCAAAAAACGTGGCTTCACTAAAACACTTACTTCAGTCCGTAATGACGAAATCTTAGCTGGCGAACAACCAGGGAAGACCCACATTAAACGACATGAATTCAAGGCCGCCGACGCCGAATACGCTTGGGTTGCTAGCGAAGTCAACAAACTTGTCCTCGCCGGCGAGAAACAAAGCGACATCGCTGTAATCACTCAAAAGCACAAATATGTCACCGACCTTTTGCCATATCTAAAATCCTACGACAACATCAATATTGCCTACGAGAAGCGTGAAAATGTCCTTGAAGACGAGCATATTATGCAAATTACCACGCTCTGCCGCTTCATTTATGAACTCGCAAGCGGCAAAAATCCAGCTTATCGTTTGCTTGAAATCTTAACTTTTCCATTCTTCCAAATTCCAGCCATTGAAGCCATCACTTCTATGCAAAGCTACTATGGTGATACTCGCGGCGCACTTGAATACCTCAAGAACTCCACTAACGAGAACATTCAAAAAGTCGCCTATTTCTTAGCTGAACTCGTCGCTAAAAGTTACAACACTCCGCTTGAGCTCTTCATTGATTATCTCGTTGGCACCACGCCATTTGAAATCCTAGTTCCAAATTCCGAGACACCAATCGTTTACCAATCTAACTTCATCAAATTCTACACTGGCGACAACAAGACTAGCTTTAAAACCTACAACCTTTACGAAAACCTCTCGGTCCTGCGTGAACACATTAGAAGTCACGTCACTGCCGAGAAGCCACGCCTTGCCGACTTTATTAACTTCCTTGACGATTATGAAGCTGCCGGCGAAGCAATTCTTAATACCTCGCCGTATCAAGATTCAACCAACTCCGTCCAAATCATCACCGCTCACAAATCTAAAGGCCTTGAATACAAGCATGTTTTCATGATTGCCGTCGATGACTTATCTTGGGGTAACAGCAAAGGGAATAACAACAAGCTCACTCTCCCACTAAACCTCCAAAGTATCCGCCACACTGGCCACACCGAAGACGAGTGTTTGAGACTCTTCTTCGTCGCCATCACCCGCGCCAAGAAAACTTTAGTTATGACTAATTCAAAGCAAGACTTTGCCGGCAAATCGCCAAAGCGTCTTCAATATCTCCAAGAATATGAAGAATCCGAAAATGACGTCCGTTCGCCTCTACTTCTCGATTCAAACATCGTGGAACACTACGAAGAACTTCCGGAAGACGAAAAACGCGAGAATATTAAGAAACACTGGATGGCAAATTATCTCAGCCCAACTCCAGAACTCTTACCAATCTTACGTAAGAAAGTTGAGAATTATCGCTTCAATGCCACCGCGCTCACAACCTTCATTGACATCGCCTACGCTGGTCCAATTACCTTCTACGAACGCTACGTTATCGACGGCCCAAGGGAACCAGCTGATAATAGCATGGTTTTTGGTACCCTAATCCACGCCGTCTTTGAGGAGACCACTAACAATAAACTTTCCGACGAAGCAGCGCTTGAATTCTTTAAATCCGAAGTCGAGAAACTTGATTTAGATGACGCCACCAAGGCTGACGTGCTTGCTCGTGGTGAAATCAGTGTCAAAGAAAGCCTTAAGGCCTTCCGCGAAATTCTCACTCCATCCGATGGCAAAGTTGCCAAAGCCGAAGTCAACCTCAGCCGCGAATACCCAATGCTCGGCAATATTCCACTCACCGGTAAAATTGACCACATTAATATCGACGAGCAGAATAAAACCATCGAGATTTACGATTTCAAGACCGGTGGATTCCATAAAGAAAAATGGGAATCACACCCAACACTTTATAAATATGCCTTACAGCTCGAATTCTACAAACTTTTGCTTAACAATTCACCAACTTATAGCAAATACAAAGTCGCCCGTGCTCACATTCTCTTCGTCTCACCAAATACCAGAGACGTTATCACAAATGAACTCGAGGGAACTTCTAACGATCTCGTCTTTGATAAAGTCTATGAATTCACCGACGAAAGCGACAAAGACGCCCGCGATTTAATCACTGCCGTCTATAACCATATCCAAATGCTCGATTTCATCGACGAGGATTCACCACTTGCTGTCTACCCAGATACTACTAGAAAAATCAAGGATATTAAGGATTTCTGCGATTTAGTTAAAAAAACTCAAATTCGTAGCGAATAACTATTGCAAAAATAAAATATTGTGTTATAATAACAATCAGTTCCACCATCATTCTACAAAGGAGGTGAATATGAATGACGTGGTCATGTCCGTACTGCGGTAAGCCTTACAATACCGAAGAAGAAATGAATAAATGTAGCTGTCGTGGCTATCACTTCGGGTACCAAAAGACTTGCCCTCGCTGCGGAGGGACTGGAAAAATCCATCCACCATTGAGTTCTCCATGTAAATGTGATCATTGCAATGGTACCGGTAAGGTACAGTAGTAATGTTTACAACTTATAGAGAGCTCCACCTAATTAATGGTCGGAGGCGAAATTCCCCCCTTCTTTTACTAGTAGTACCTTATAAAAATGTGGCGGCTATCACTTCTTGCCGCCCATTTTTATTTTCTTGAAAAAATGTTATAATATATAAATGATTTGGAATGAACTACCAAAACCTTTTACAATTCTCGCGCCAATGGAAGGCGTGACAGATGTAGTTTTTCGTGGCGTAGTAGCAAAAGCTGGCCGCCCAGATCTTTTTTATACCGAATTTACCAACGTTTCAAGCTTCGCTTCTGAACGTGGCCGACACGATGCTTTAGAACGCCTTGAGGTAAAACCAGAGGACAAACCAATTATTGCGCAAATTTGGGGCAAAAACCCAGAGCATTTCGCCATGCTCGCCCGCGAGCTTGAAGGCCTTGGCTTTGCTGGCCTGGATTTAAACTTTGGTTGCCCAGACCGCCACGTCAACAAAGCTGGTGGTGGCGCCGCTATGATTCGCACTCCAGAACTCGCTTCAGAATGTATTAAACATGCTCGCGAAAACACCAACCTTCCAGTCTCCGTCAAAACCCGCCTCGGCTTCACTTATATTGAAGAATATAAAACTTGGATTCCATTTCTTTTAAACCACCATCTTGCTGCTTTGACCGTCCACCTTCGCACCCGTAAAGAAATGAGCAAAGTTGCTGCCCACTATGAACTCATTCCAGAACTTATTAAAATGCGCAACGAAATTTCGCCAGAAACCAAACTCATCATCAATGGAGATATCAAAGACAAGAAGATGGTAAAAGAGTTGTCCGAAAAATATCCAGAAATTGACGGATTTATGATTGGTCGCGGCGTTTTTGCCAACCCATTTTGTTTCACCGACCACGAACCGACCAAAGAAGAATTACTCAACTTATTCTATTACCACCTCGACCTTTACGATGAGCGTGCTGCCAAAATTCATTACCCATACGAGCCACTCAAGCATTTCTTTAAGGTCTACATCAACTCATTTGACGGCGCCTCAGATTTACGTGTCAAATTAATGGACTGCAAAACCACCGCCGAACTTCGCCAAGTTTTAGACGATTTCAAAAAAGCGTAAATATTTTCAAACTTCGTGTTATAATGAGGGTGTCAGCTCATACCTCGGTCACTGAGCTAGAAAAAAGATTTAAGCGGCTTGTATCGTCATTTATACTTGTCGCCAGGAGCCAATAAATCAGGCTCGCATAAATGACTTCTAATTAAATAATTTTAGGAGTTGTCTATGAAAATCAATAACAATAATGAAGAACGCGTCGAAGTCATGGCCCTTTTTGGCTATGAAATGACCCCTTGCCAACCGCTTACTTTTAAGCGTCGTGGCGAAGAGGAAATAGAAGTCACCGAACTTCTAAAAACACAAATCCGCTTTGTTGGAAGTAGCGCAAAACACATTTTCGACGTTGTGGCCGGAAGGGAAACATATCGTTTAACTTTCGATTCACAAGATTTGTCGTGGAGAGCCTCGGCAATCTAGTTCAAAAGGTTCCGCAACTCGCGGGCCTTTTTTGTATCAAAAATAGCCCCGAGATTCCGGGCTATTTTTTCTTATGTTTTAGTTCAATTGCTTCTATGTAAATTTCTTCAAAGCGTTTAATTGTGTGTTTCAAATCGTGATTCTTTGAAATTTCAATTGAGGCCTTCGAATACTTTTCGCGCAAATCATCATTCGTCAAAATCTTCACCATTGCTTTTGCGATACCATCAATATCGCCACCTGGCTTACAAAGCTCACCATTCTTTTTATTCTGACAAAGTTCCGAAACGGCACCCTTATCAACTGCAATTAATGGCAAGCCCGTAGCTGCTGCCTCAATTAGAACAATACCTTGCGTTTCAGTCTCGGAAGCAGTTGCAAACAAAGTACCGGCGCGATAAATCTCCACTAGTTCTGGCGCTACGATTTTACCTAAGAACTTCACAGAATCAGAAATTCCAAGTTCCTCAGCCAAAGATTTTAGATGTGGCAAATCAATACCATCACCGACTACTACCAGCTCCGCATCAGGAACCTTTTTTAATGCCTTAGCAAATGCCTCCACGACATACGAAATACTTTTTTCTGGATCGACACGCCCAATATAATTCACACGTTTTTTACCAGGCTCCAAACCATATTTTTTCAGCACTTTTAAATCTGGTTTCTTTGGATAAAATTCAGACAAATCTACACCATTAGATAATGCTTCAACCGTCACCTGAAAATGTTTACGATTCTTTGGCACCAAGTCACCAATCGCCATTTCCGTTGGCATCGTAGCATATTCAGCATGCTTCAAAAAGCTCGCCATATAGACGCGCAAAATCGCATCAACTGGCTTCTTGATTAGTTTTGGTTTTAGAATCTTAAATTGACCAGTAATATTATCTGGGTAAGCATGTCCAGTTGTGACAAGTGGAATTTTATTCTTCTTCACATATTTCATCACAGCTAGCGCAATTGTCTCAGCAGTCTGAAGATGCACCACATCTGGCTTAAAATCATCCAAAATATTTCGCACTTCTTCCCACGGATTCACGGACCACCAAATGCCATTCTTATAAGTTAGCCTTGGCATAGGGAGACCAAACACGGTTTTTTCTTCAGGCACCTCATTAATCTGGTCAGGGTAGAACAAGAAACGAGCTGAAGTAAGATGCACGGTTTTTACGCCAGTCTCCTTATCAACCTCAATTCCAAATTTACCATCAAAAGACGGACAAATCACAATTACTTCATGCCCAGCCTTTGCCAAACCATTAGCAAGATTATGTGCAAAAACAGCCACACCATTAATCATTGGGTAATAGATATCTGAAGCGATTGCGATTTTCATGCTATAATAATTATAACACATTTAAGATTACACATCATGAGCAAACAGGGAAAAAAGAAAAAGCCAGCTTCAACCGTCACGGTCAACCGCCGTGCTAGTTTTGATTATAAACTCGGCGAAGAAATTAAATGTGGAATCGCCCTTTCTGGCCCTGAAGTCCGCTTAATTCGCGACCACCACGTCCAGCTCAAAGGCTCATTCGTAACACTCAGAAACGGCGAACTTTGGCTTAACAACCTTACGCTCGGTCCAGAAACCGCCAGAAATCTCAAACTACTCGCAACTAAGAAACAAATCCATTCTTTGGAGCGTGCGAAGCAAGATGGCATGACCATTGTTCCAACCAAACTCTATGGTGGCAGCCGCTACATTAAACTTGATATTGCAATCGCTGAAGGTAAAAAGAAATACGACAAGCGCGCGTCAATTAAATCCAAAGATTTAGACCGCGAAAGTCGCAGGAGAATGTTTTAATGAAACTCTATTCTTGGAACGTTAATGGTATTCGCGCTGTTTTAAAGAAGGGTGCTTTTCAGAAATTTTTAGAGTCCGAGAATCCTGATATTCTTTGTCTCCAAGAAACTAAAGCCAAAGAAGAACAATCTGAATTTGATTCGCCAGAATATGTTGAATATTGGAATTCCGCTAAACGCCCTGGCTATGCTGGCACTGCAATTTTCGTCAAAAATAATATTGAAGTTTTAAACACTTTTCGCGATTTTGAAAAATTTCCAGAACTAAAAATCGACAGCGACGAGTTTGGCGACCCGCTTTCTGAAGGACGCATTCTTACACTTGAATTAAAAGACTTCTTCATCGTTACAATTTACGTTCCAAACTCTAAACAGAATCTTGAACGTTTGAAGTTGCGCGAAAAAAGTTTTGACCCAACCATGCTTTCTTATATTGAAAAACTTGAAGCCGAAAAACCAGTGATAATTTGTGGTGATTTTAACGCCGCACACACTGAAATTGACCTCGCCCGTCCAAAAGATAATGTCAAAAATGCTGGGTTTACGATTGAAGAACGCACTGGCATTGATAATTATATTAATCACGGTTTAGTTGATACTTTTCGTGAACTAAATCCGGAGGTTAGACGCTATACTTGGTGGTCACATTGGGGCAACGCCCGCGCCAACAATGTTGGCTGGCGCATTGATTATTTCTTTATTTCAAACGCTCTGAAATCAAAACTAGAAAACGCCGAAATTTATGAAGAAATCACAGGCTCTGATCATTGCCCAATATCAATCACATTAAAGGAGGACTAATGAACGCAGATTATTGGATTAAAGCCGCCGACCCTATCACGGAGGATATTTTCTGGAATATTCCAGAACAAAAAACTGGCGTCATGCAAGTTATTGGCGGAAATTCTAACAATTTTTCAACCGAAATTCGAAACACAGAATTCTTAAATAGCCTAAATCTAAAAGAAGTTCGCCTACTTCTTCCAGACGCTTTGCGTGGCAAAATTCCTCCAGTTCCAGGTATTACTTTTGCGCCAAGCACCGAGTCTGGTTCTTTTGATAAAGACATGATTTTAAAAACCGCCGCAAACGATGCCGACCTCACTTTTCTTTCTGGCGATTTTTCCAAGAATGCCAAAACTGAAATCGCCATTGCAGATGTTGTAAAAAACACAACATCCAGAATAGTCCTAACCCGCGACACGATTGACCTAGTTACACCAGACGCCAACGATTTCATTGAAAAAGGCGGATTAATTTTCGTTGCTACTATGGCGCAACTTCAAAAGCTTTTCCGTAGCGTCATGTATCCAAAAATGATTTTACTTTCATCGCCAATTTTTCCAGTCGTAGAAACACTTCATAAATTCACACTAAGCTACCCGGTCACGATTTTGACTTTCCATCAAGACAAAATTATCGTCGCAAAAGACGGCACCGTCATCACCACGCCGATTGGCCACACTAGCTACACTCCACTTTCACTTTGGGCTGGCACTCTTGCTTCAAAAGTCGCCGCTTTAAACCTTTGGAATCCAAATAAAACCCTTGAAGCAACCCACAGTGCAATCTTCTGGGACCAAAGAAATCGCAATCTTTAAAAAATATGCTATAATATAAAAAAGCATATGCAAAAATAAAAAGGAAACAACATGCAAAAAGATATCACAAATAAAGTCATGATTGTTGGTACTGGCAACGTTGGCGCGAGTATTGGTTTTTCAATCGTTTCACAACGTACAGCTGTCAACGAATTAGTTCTTACCGATATTAATATGGACGACGCTGAAGGCGAAGCTATGGATTTAAACGACACACTTGCTGTCGGCCAAAACTACATTAATATTCACACTGGTACTTATGAATCTGACGCCAAAGATTGTGATATTATCGTCATTACTGCCGGCATTCCACAGGCCAAAGGCGGTGAAACTCGCATGGATCTTTTGAAGAAAAATGCTGGCATTATTAAGAGTATCGTTGAGCCAATCATGGCAACTGGTTTTGATGGTATTTTCATCGTTGTTTCCAATCCACTTGATGTCATGACTTATCTTGTTAAGGAGTATTCTGGACTTCCAAGTGAACGCGTGATTGGTTCCGGCACTGTGCTTGATTCTGCTCGTCTCACTTTCCAAATTTCAAAACGCCTTGGCGTTTCGCCAAAGTCCGTCAACGCCTACCAAGTTGGTGAACATGGCGACACTGAATTCTCACTTTGGAGCACTGCAACTCTTGGCGGCATGCCACTTTCCCGTATTTTCACCCCACAAGAACAAGACGAAATTGAACAATACACTAAAAAAGAAGCTTACCAAATTATTGACCGCAAAGGCGCAACCTATTACGGCATCGGCGCTTGCGTAACTGACATCATCAATAACATTTTGTATGATGAACAACGCATCATGCCAGCCTCAACTTACGACGATTTCACAGATTGTTACTACGGCTTCCCGTCAGTCATTGGTCGCAACGGTCTAGTTCGCCGTCTTGAAATCACACTCAACGAAAAAGAAGAAATCAAATTACAACAAAGCGTCAACGCAATCAAAGCCGCCATCGGCGAAGCCTTAAGCGACACTGAATCTAGCGAAAACTAGTATTAATCTATGGTAAAATAAAAATATGAAACGTTTAAAATCTCTTTTTCTTGCAAGTATACTTTTCGCCACTAATCTTTGTTTAATTTTTACTGGCAACACCTATGCAGCTAATGCCAATGATTTCAAATTCAAAGATTATACTGTTGATTTTTACCTCAGTAAAAACAGTTCTGGTGTTTCTGAAATGTCCGTTGAAGAAACTTTTGTTGCAGTCTTCCCAAACAAAAATCAGAACCACGGTATCGAACGCATGATTCCATTTTTGAATCAGAACGACTCAAACTTAACCGTCGAAGACCTCTCAAATTTCAAAATTGAAGTTACCAGAAATGGCGCCACTGAGCCATATTCAGTTTATACTGGCGATGACTATTTTAAAGTTCGCATTGGTGATGCTGACGTTTATGTCAAAGGAGAACAAACCTACAAACTCAAATATAAATTCATCCGCGTAATCACCGACTTTAGCTCTTCATTCTATAGCACCGAACCATATCAAGAGCTTTACTGGGATTCAAATGGTACCGGCTGGAGCCAAACCTTCGAGAACGCAACCGTCAACCTTCATATCGATCAATCAATTAGAAGCCACGTTAAGAGTGAATTAAAGTCTTCTTCAAGCAGTACATATAAAGACAAATCCACTATTCATAGCAACAACGAAACGAAAGATAAACTTGCCGCTTGGTGTTACGTCGGTCGCCAGGGAAGCAGCAACCAAAATCGTTGTTCTATTACCGATATTGCGGATGGTATTAGCTTCCACACTGACCACTTATATAGTGGCGAAAACCTCACTTTCGTTGCAAACTTTGATGCCAACACTTTTAATGTTCCAAAGAATGTCTTTACCAAAAAACTAACTTATGATTCAGTTGAAAATCACTATTACATCACAAAAGATGTTGATGGCGTCATTAATATGCATGTCAAAGAAGACGTAACGGCAACCTTCCCAACTCTCAACATTGAGCAAGCTTTAACTGTTAACATTCCATTTGTCGACAGAAATGGCACCCGTTATACTACAGAAAAGCAAGACACTATTGACGTAAAAGCCACTTTTGATGGCCAAGAAATTAAACCCATAGTAGAGAAAGAAGACGGATATTTCCAAGTTGCACTAACAAATTCAAAGAGTGGCTATGAGTATCTTCATGATACGCATCATATTATCTTTGAATATGATATTAAAAACATTGTACTAGACGAAGAAACTAGACAATCAACCTATTGGCAATCCCGCTCACTCACTTTAAATGGCACCTATGATAGCATCACCGCCTACTACCACGTTGATAAATCTTTGTTATCTCAACTCGATGAGAAAACTGGCGCTGAATGTGTCACTTATAAATCTAAAGATGGTAAAACAGTTAATCGCCAATGTGAAATAAAGAAAACGGATGACGGTTTTATGGCTAAGGTTACCAACATGTCTTCATACAGCATGCTTGGCGTTTCACTCTTCTTCAAGCCAAATACCTTCGTGATTCCACCAGAAAATCACAACAGTCTTTGTGTTTGGATTTTCTGCGCCGTTATCGCTTTCCTCGCATTTATCTGCATCATCTTCTACTTCAAAACCTACACTAAATCAACCCGCCAGAAACTTGCCTTCAAGAAGAATCTTCCAGTTATTGCTCAATACGTTCCACATCCAGATTTCACCGTCGCGCAACTCGCTGCAGTTTACGCCAAACCAACTCGCAACAATAAAGTTGCAACCATGCTTGAGTTAATTGTCGGTAAGAAAATTGAGCTCATAAAAGGCACTAAGAAGCTATTTGGTGGCTACAACTGGAAAGCTAAAGTTGTTAGCCTTGATGGACTTTCAAAAGAGCAAGAAGACTTGCTAAGAATTTTGAATGGCGGTAGTAGTGTTTCCTTGAACTCAGAAATTAGTTTGCAAGCTCACGCTTATAGTAGTTCACTTAGCGCTGCATTCTCAAATTACACTAAACACACCACTGAATTTGCCGAAACTGCTGGTTGTCTTGAACCAAAGAAAAAGACCACTGTAAAGTCCCTTGGCAAAGAATTACTAACCCTTCTCCTCGTCTTCTTTATCATAGGCATCATCTTTATCGCCCTATCTGCCTATGAAGAAATCTTTGCACTCTTCTGCGAAATCACCAACTTCTCACCATACTCAGTCTTTGACGGCCAATTCCTAATTCCAATTGCTATCGGTATCGCACTCTTCGTCTTCATTATGTTGCCATACATCGCATCACTTGTTGATATTGTTAAAAAACGCACCGAAAAAGGTCTTGAAATTTCAAACTACGCCGAAGGCTTACATCTTTACATCAAGATGGCCGAAGCCGATCGCATTAAGTTCCTTCAAAGCGTCAACACCGTCGATACCTCACCAGAGGGAATCGTTAAACTCCACGAAAAACTCTTGCCATACGCTGCGCTCTTTGGCCTTGAAAAAAGCTGGATGAAAGAACTTAGTAAATACTATGTTGAAGCAAGCGCACCTGCACCAGATTGGTATAACGCTGGTTTCACCTATGCCATTGCAAGCTCAGTCATGCGTAGCGCTGTATCTTCACCATCAGCCCCAAGCAGCGGTGGTGGTTGGTCTGGTAGCTCTGGCCACTCCGGCGGCGGAGGCGGTGGCTTCTCCGGTGGGGGCGGAGGTGGCGGCGGCGGAGGCGGCTGGTAATGCGCATTGCCGTCTTTACTGACTTGTTTCTTGAGGTTGCTGGCGGAATTCCGTCATCAATCTCAGCCCAAAAAAAAGAGCTTGAAAAACTCGGACATGAAGTTACCGTTTTTTGTCCAGGTTTTAAGCCATCAAAAGACAAAAGTGTCGTAATTTTGCCAACCGCAAAATGGATTAAAGCTGGTGGGGCTCCAACTGCTAAATGGCCAAAAACTGTTGTTAATTTTGTGACTGAAAAATATCCAAACTTTGCAAATGATTTTGATTTGATTCACGCCCACTATGAAGCTGGCGCCAGCATTGCTGCAATTTTGCTTGCTAAAAAATTCAATCTTCCGCTCGTTCAGACCATGCATGGTCGTGAAGATATGGCAATTGCCGTTAACGTGCCACATCCATTCAAAACCATTGCTGGTTTTAGTTTAAATAAGATTCACAAGCACTACCTCAAAAACCTTACTAAATCCGTCAAAATTAAAACTGATACCTACCTTGCTCCAACCGTTGCAACCCGCAATATGTGGGAACTAATGGTGCGCGAAGCTAACTGTGCAGACCAAGTTATTACGCCAAGCGAACATTTTGCTACCAAGCTCAGGCATTATGGCGTCTACAAGCCAATTACAGCCGTTTCCAACGGCGTTCCAGACGATGTAGTAAACACAATTGAATGGAAAGTTAGAAAGCTCCAGCGCGGCTCTAATGAGCCCCTACGCATTATTTGGACTAGCCGCTTATCAAAAGAAAAGCGCATCATGCCATTTTTAGAGGCCCTAAAAATCGTCAAAGACAAAGGTGGTAATTTCCATTTCACCGCACTTGGAACTGGCAATGATTTTGAGGCCGCCAGAAAATTCGTCTTAGAAAATGGGCTTAGCAAAAACGCTACTTTCCGTGGCGCAGTTTCTCATAGCGAAGTTTTGAAGGCTCTCGAAGATCAACATTTATCAATTATTAATTCCTATGGCTTTGATACCCAGGGTCTAACTATTCTTGAGGCTAGCGCCACTGGTCTTCCTGTAATTTATTGCGATAAAGACATGGATAAAGTCATCCTACCAAGCGGCGGTATGCGCGCCAAAGACGAGACTTCAAAGAAAATGGCGGAGCTTATTCTTAAGATTCTAAGCGAACCAGAATTAATTGAGACTATGAGCAAAGCCTGCTTTAAGAATCGCAAGCAGGTCTTGCAATCCACTCAAATCAAAAACCTTCTCGCGGTTTACGAGAAGGCCTTGAAGAAATAGTTTAAAGTTTTAATTTCTTTCTGCCAAATTTGGTAATTTTTTCTGCGACTAACATTAATGGAAGTGCTATGGCTGATGCTCCAGCAAATAAGGCAAACGAGATTGCTGGTAAAACTTCTTCGAGATTGAATAGCCACTTTAGGAAGAAGCAACAGAATAGCATGCCAGCCACACAGATAGTTAAAGTTAAACTCTTCCAAAGGTCAAATGGTTTGCACAAACGAATAATATAGATGAAGCCAACTACCGCCCAAACGAAGACGCAGATTGTCGAGACAACATTACGATCAAGGTGCATGATTTCGTTACCAACAAAACTGGTTATTGCCACGAGACAAATGTTTGTTAGTGCAGCCGGCACGGCAGAGAAAATCACATTCTTCATAAAGTTGCCACGAATTAAACCTTCACCTGGAATTTGGGCTAAGAGAAAGCTTGGCACACCGATTGTAAACATAGTTACTAGTGAAACTTGAGTTGGGCTAAGTGGATATTTTGCTGCAAACAAAATCGCAATTAAAGCCGTAATAAATGAGAAAATATTTTTCACGATAAAGAGGGAACCAGAACGTTGCAAGTTATTCACCACACGGCGACCTTCACGCACGACTGATGGCATTTTCGAAAAATCCGACTCTAACAGCACGAGTTGTGAAGCCTGAACCGCTGCATCAGAACCAGAAGCCATCGCCACGGAACAATCGGCGTCTTTTAGCGCCAATACATCGTTCACGCCATCACCAACCATCGCTACAGTCCTTCCAGCCTTTTTCAAAGTATTGATAATGCGACGTTTTTGGTTTGGTGTTACACGACCAAACACCGCACAACTTAGCACTGCATCTTTGAAGTCTTTGCCAGAACCAAGCTTAGTTGCATCAACATATTTATCAGCATTAATAATGCCAGCCTGCTTTGCCACTTCTGAAACAGTGACCGGATTATCACCAGAAATCACTTTTACTTCCACACCCTGCTCAGCAAAATACTTGAACGTTTCAACTGCTGTATCGCGGATTTCATTTTGAAGCACAATCAAAGCATATGGAATTACTTTTGCAGTCAAAGGTTTTGGCGCGTCACCTTCGCGTTCCATCAAACGACTATTATATCTACCGAAGACCAATACACGATAACCCTTGCGAGAGAATTTTTCAACTTGTTTTCTAACAAGTTCATAATCATCACGCAACACCAATTCCGGCGCGCCAATTACAAAAGCTGCTTTCTCAAATTGCACACCAGAATATTTATATTTTGAAGAAAACCCAAGCGTGCCAACCAGTCCAGCATACTCATCCTGCCTAAATGCACGTGAGCGTTTAAATTCACTTTTTAGTGCTGCCATAGTAGCATTATCGGCCGCAAGATTTGACACTACTTCGCCAATCAAAGCTGGAAGCAATTTCTTATGTTCTTCATTTTCAACCAAATAAATTGTATCAATCACATCCATTTTTTCGCCCGTGATTGTGCCAGTCTTATCAACACAAAGCACATCCACGCGTGCCAATGTTTCGATGCTCTTCATGTCATGAAGCAAAACTTTATTCTTTGCAAGACGCATCGCCGAAAGAACAAGTGTTACAGAAGCGAGCAAGAATAAACCTTCTGGAATCATACCAATCACAGCCGCAGCCATTGAACGTACTGCAACTTGTGCTGGCGCATGCGTGAACAAGAATTGCTGGAAGAAAAGCAAAAGTCCAATTGGAATAATTGCGATACCTGCCAACTTCACAAAAGCATTAAGTGAACGAATAATTTCGGACTGCTCACCTACGCGAATTGCCTTCGCTTTTAACGTAAGCTGTGAAGCATATGAATCTGCACCAACTTTCGTAAGGCACGCATAGCATTCACCATAAACCACAAAACTACCAGACAAAAGTTCATCATCACGATGTTTGATAATCTCGTCTGCTTCGCCAGTAAGCAAAGATTCATTCACTGCAACTTCACCACTTAAGACCCTTGCATCAGCTGGAATCTGATCACCAGTTTTAAAAGTCACAATATCGTCTAGAACTAGTTCTTCAACCGGAATTACAGCCTTTTTACTATTGCGCACAACACGCGCTCTTGGTGCATGCAAAACCGTCAATTTATCAAGCACACTTTTTGCGCGAAGCTCCTGCAAAATACCAATCAAAGAGTTTGAAATAATCACTGGCAAAAATGTCAAATCACGAAACGAACCAACCGAAATCAAAACTAAAGCCAAAACCAAAAACACAAAGTTGAAGTATGTGAACACATTACTAAAAATAATTTCTTTCACACTTTTGCTTGGCGCAATCACCGCCGTGTTTGCAAGCCCAGCGCGTTTTCGCTCAGCAACTTCCTGGCTAGTTAAACCTTTATATTCCACGTTAGTCCTCTTTCATTGACAGAATTTTATTTTCTTTTTTGCCAGTTTTTGATTGTACGAAACCAAAAGTTGCAACCGTCAAAGCACAAACCACTGCACCAGCAATAATATAACTCGTAGTCGTTGCGTTAGTATTCTTTCGCATCTTTTCTGCTTCGCCACTTGTAACGCTAAATAGTTCTGCTTCAAGGTCTAAAAGTTCACTTTCAGTATGCATAAATTTACTGTTTAATTCTTGATATTTTGCTGAGTTTCCAGACGCTTCATATTCCGCGTCACGCTCAGTACGAATCTTTTTCAAATCTTCGCGTTTTGCATCAACTTCCGGACGGACTTCCTCTGCCGTGCGAAGTTTCATCATATTGTAATCAGAATTAATGTTTTTATAGATTCCAAGCCCCATTAAAAACAAGCCGACAAGCAGTCCTGCCACCAAAAAAACCAGCTGAATTTGCGTCATTTTTTTGTCACTATTTTTTGATTTTTTTGACTTAGATTCTTTCTTCACATTTCCTCCAAAATTCACTTCTCATTATACCATAAAAACTATATAATACAGAAGTTAAAAATGACACGAAAAAAGGAAGAAATAATAGTTTTTTCACCCATGAAAAAACCGCTCTAAGAGCGGTTTTTCTCGGAAGAAAAACGACGATAAAAAGACTCTTTTTGAACCTTAGACCACTCATCCCATTTAGGATGCGTCATATCAAATTCTTCGCCATAAGGCGGAACTCCATCCATTTCAATAGAGTCATCAACATAAGGTGTCGCATAAGCAGCTGGGTCAAGATTTAAGTGGATTTGTTCCTGTGTAAAACCACCTGAGCGAAGCAATTCCAAGGTTCTCTTAAACTTTGCTAGATTACGTTGGCTACAATCGTTATATAACATATAAATCTTTGCTCCACGAATATCCATATCATCCAGCATACTAACATAAGGCAAAGTTATGGGGTCTCGCAACATGCTCATAATAACCGACGCGGCACCGGGATTACCTTCGCTCATAGCAATAACAACATCCTTCATCGTCATGCCATTCTTAATTTTTTTAACCATTTTTACCCTCCTTTTTAAAATGTTTGAAAGACAGCACAATTCTTCTGAAATTTAAATATACTATAGACCGTAACAGGTTATAATTTATATTATACAATACTTATGTGTTTTGTCAATTATACAACAACAAATACTGGTAAGCCGGCCGCTCCAACAACGCTTCGCTTATGTATCGCTTGGCCGTCTTTCCACCGAATCGATATTTTCTTTTAGAAAATATATTTTTATTTCTTAGAAATAAAAATAAGAAAGCCTTTGGCTTTCTTCGATTCGGTGGTGGGCGAAGTGGGAATCGAACCCACACGACATTGCTGTCACTAGATTTTGAGTCTGGCGCGTCTACCAATTCCGCCATTCGCCCAATAGATGTATTATATCATAAAAATTCTATTTTTAAAGTGAGGATCGCATTTTTATCACAACTGCAGCTAAAATTGCAATTACAAGAATCATGCCGCCACAAAATGCAGCTTGATAATGTTTCTTAAATTGATACTCGGAATCATCACGCGAAACGCCTTCAGTCTTCATCTTGCGCTTAATATTTAGCTCATTAATTTCATTTGAAATTGAAAAGAGCTTGCCATTATATTCTCGCACTCTCTCGTCCATCTGATCATTTAAATCAAGTCCATCCGCGCTGTCTTTCACTTTTTGGTATTCATCATAAAGCTCATCCAACTTAGCTTCGACTTCCTCAACCGTCTCATTACCAGAATTATGTTGATAGTCATAATAAGTTGCAAAACTAAACGCGAAGCAAGTTATAAAAATTATCACACCAGCTGCCACTAAAAGCATAGGTAAAATGCGTGGAAACTTCGAGCGAGTTCGTGCGCGATTTTTATCTGCTTTTGGCATGTGTTCTTCCATAAAATCATTATATCATGTTTCTGCTTTTATTATCTTATATGCTATAATATACATATGGATTCCGAAAACGGTGGGCTATCTTCTGATGCGCGTCAGCGTGCAACCGCTGCTGAGATAGCGCGTAAAAAAGTCCTGTCGGCTTATTCTTCAAGCCCTACTTTTTCATACCAAGCAAAACAGATGGCAGATTCCACCGCTTCACCGATTTACTCACAGCCTCAGGCGATTTATTCTTCAGCTAGTGATACAAAGAAGGAGCAAGATGCTGGCGTTTACCAAACCATGCAACTTTCTCAAACCTTCAGAGAACAGCAGATTAATCAAGTATCGCAGCAATCAGCCCAACAAGTTCAGCCAAACGCTTATCCTGCTGGCCAACAAGCCCAGTATAAAAGCGCTTCAATCAACATGGCGATGAGCAAACAAGATTTACAGCAATACCACACCGCCTGGCAAAGTTATTACCAAAAATATTACAATGACTACTACACTAAAGCTGCAAAACAATATATCGAAACCACTAAACTTAAATATGAGCGTCAGAAAAATGACGACGAACGTCTTGGCGCTGATAATCTAAACGCCGGCACAACTAATACCGAGGCAGTTGAAAAAACTTTGCGCCAAACCATTCAAGAAAAAGCCAACTCCCGTTTCAAAATCAAAAAACGTCATCGCAAATTTATTCCAATTTTCATTGGCGTCTTTGTAACGCTATTCGTTTTGTTCTTGCAATACAACCGTATGATTTTTGCGCCAATCATGGCTTACATCGCGCCAGGTAACTCTACCGATAGCGGCGAAATCTCAGCCATTGATCCAACTGTCACTACTCCAGTTAGCGAAACTAATAAACTCATTATTCCAAAACTCAACATTGACGTGCCAGTTCATTTTGGTATCAGTAATGACACCAAAACCGTCAATAATGCAATGATGCACGGCGTTGCGCACTTCATGATTCCGGGCGCCGACGCTTTCCCGGGCCAAGTTGGTAACACTGTCATTACTGGTCACTCTGCTGGTGATGTTTACAGCTCAAACCAATATAAATTCATTTTCTCAGGCCTTGAACGCCTAGTTGAAGGTGACTTGATTTACATCGATTATAATAAAGTGCGTTATACTTATAGAATGGTGGGGCGCGATACGGTTAATCCAAATGACACCGAATCGCTCGTCTATACTGGCGACAAACCAGTCTTAACTCTCGTCACTTGTTGGCCACTTGGTACTTCACGTTATCGTTTGTTAATTCATGCTGACCAAATTAATCCAGCCGTTGCAAATAGTGAACCAGCTGAATCAACTACAATAAATAGCGTTGATACTATGCCGCAAAACGAAAAGACCTTCTTTGAAAATGTGTGGGACTTCCTAACAGGACAATAGAATGGATATTGAAGAAATCAGACGCAAGCGCGCAATCAAAGTTTTAATCACCGATTTAATCATGGCTCTTTCAGTTGTAGCCATCGTCTTCGTGTTGGTTGCAGCAGTGGCCGGTTGGACTGTAAATACTACCGATTTTACAATTGAACAAAATGGCCTCATTTCATTCAAAACTAACCCAACCGACGCGATGGTTTTTATTGATGAAAAGAGAGAACGAAGCCTTACTAATTTTCAGAGGCTCTTGTCTGGCGGTGAACATAAAGTTGTCATTCAAAAGGACGGCTATGAGCATTGGGAAAAGACCGTCAAAATCACTCCGGGATGGTTGCTACGCCTCGAATATCCAAGACTCTTTAAGCAAAATCGCGAGAAAGAAGTCGTTGATTCCTATCCTGAATTAAATTATTTCTATGTTTCGCCAGATCGTAATATCGCATTTTATTCAGTCGATAAAACCGGTGATATTTATCTTGCAACCAACTTCAATGCTGCTCCACGCACCACACATATCAGCATCAAAAAACTGCTTAGCGGTGTCGAGGGCGATGAAGTTAATTTTAAAATTGATGAAGTTAAATGGAATCGCAACAACACTAAATTTCTAGTTCATTTTGTCAACGAAAAACCTGACAAAAATAGCAATGCTTATATTGACAGCCAATGGGTAGTTTTGAGTATTCGTGACGAATCTGAAAACGTCAATATTACTAGTACTTACCAAAAATACGAGAAGAATTCCAAAACCGTCGTTTCAAAGGCTTCCTCAAACGATGCTAAAATCATCACCGACATTGATTTTGACGACAACGCTGGCGACAAAGTTTTAATTCTCGCCAAAGACGAACTTATACGTATTGATTTAAACAATAAGTCCGTCTCCTCGCCAATTCTAAATAATATTTCAAAGTTCGTGCGCCGCGACACACATCTCGTTTATCTCACTAATGCCAACGACAAAGGAAAGAAAACTATCGAGATTTTACGTGATGGCGACAAAAAATCTAGTATCGTCAAAACCTTGGATAAAAAAGACAACACCACTTTTGCGCTTACTCGTTTTAACAGCAAAAATTACATCGTATTCACCGTTAACAACCGCATTTACTCATACCGCGGAGATGATTACCCTGCAAACGGTGGCAATATTAAATCAATGGAGCTAGTTGTCGAGGCTGATACTACTACCAACCCAACCAGTGCCATGGTTTCAGCAAACAAAGAATTCATTGTCTTCCGCACTGGTACTAAAGTGATGGTTTATGACACTGAACTTGAGCTTTACCATGAATATGATTACGAGGACGAAAAGACGCGCTTCTTGGAATCACACATCATGTATCGCGCCGACAAAGAAACCGGCAACTTGCTCGCTTGGGATTTTGACGGCACCAACGTTCGCACACTTGTTGTAGATAATGCCTTGAACGATTACGATGCCTTTATTTCAAGCAACGGCAAATACCTTTACTACTTCAAATCCAGTCCAGATTTTAAAGCTGTGCTCATGAGAGAAAAACTCTAAAAACCACTTGCTTTTTCATTGCGCTATAGTTTATAATAAGTTTAAGCTTTTATAGTAGGGTCTGGAGAAAATGGAAAAAACTAATCTAGTCAAAATTAATTTTAATAGTACCTCAACTCATCGTGGAGTTGAGCGTTCTTCGACTCTTAATCGCCGTTACGTCAAACGCCCTACGAAAATCTTAATTAATGATGAACAACCTGCTGAAGCTATGGCCGCCGAGTCTGCTAAAGCTCCAGCTAAAATCATGATTGAAGAATCCTCAGAAAAAGCCGCAAAAGCTAAAGCAGCTGAAATTTCTACACCAAAGATTCAAACTAGAAAAGCCGTTTCTTATGCTCGCGCTTCAGAATATAACTACTCTTCAAAAATTGGACACATTAAAGCCGCTTCAGGTGCCAGTTCAGCCACAAAAGCTGAAATGCCAGCCGAGAAAGCAGCAACATTAACTCCAGCTCCAAGAAGAATTGCTGATACACCAGATTTGCCACCTGCTGAAAATCCATATAAAGCATTCTTCGAAGCTCGTAAAAAAGCAGCCTCTGGCGCCGCTATGAACGCCGCTTCATCAAGAGAACTTAAAGACGCTGCAATCGCTCGCGCTATGTCCGAAATGGAAGAACGCGAAGAAATCGTCAAGAATATGAAGTCCAAGAAGAGCATGAAACGCGAAGCTATGATAGCAAAGCGTGAGGCAATGATGGCGAAACGTGAAGCTGCTATGGCGAAAAAACGTGAAGCAATGATGGCCAAAAAAGCTTCAAAACAGACCGTCATGATGAGCATGGGTAACGAATCCATGGCTGAAAAAATCATCGCAGCTGAAATGGCCGAAAGCAAAGAAGCTGATAAGAAAGCTAAGAAAGAAGTTCGCCATTTCAAGAAGCACCGTGGAAAGAGAATTATTCTCGCCCTCGCCGCTTCAAGCGCTTGTATGCTCGCTCTCGCAATGATCGTTCGCATTAACCTCCCTGATATCTCAGTTAAGGTCGCCGCAATCCAAACCGGCATTGAAGCAACTTATCCAAATTATGTTCCACGCGGCTTCAGCCTTACCGGCGTTTATACCGACAACAGGAATTCTGTCATTATCGACTTTAACAACAACGAAGGTAAAACCTTCTCAATCTCAGAAGAGAAGAGCTCATGGGATAGCAATGCCCTTCAGAATAACTATGTCAAATCCGCCTACGGTTCACATTACAATATCGTCCGCGAGCAAGGCCTAACAATTTATATTTCATATAGCAACGCATCTTGGGTAAATAACGGCATCCTCTTTAAACTTACTGCAAAGCCAAATACTCTAACCGAAGCACAAATCAAGAATATTGCCACATCTCTATAAACACTGCTAACTCACACAATAAAATATCCCCTTGAATAGGGGATATTTTATTGTATAATATATTTATGAAAGAAGTTAGAACACGTTTTGCACCAAGCCCAACCGGCTACATCCACATCGGCAACGTCCGTAGTGCGATTTATCCATATCTTATCGCGCGCCAGAATGGCGGCACCTTCATTTTGCGTATTGAGGATACCGACCAGGCTCGCTATGTTGAGGGTGCAACTGATCTAATTAAAGACACTTTGAAGTGGCTCGGACTTGAATGGGACGAAGGCCCAGACGCCGGTGGCGAAAATGGCCCATACTTCCAAACTGAAAGAAAAGAACACTACCACGAGTGGGCTAAAAAGTTAATTTTGGCCGGCCGTGCCTATGCTGACGACACCGCGCCAGAGGTGATTGATTCTTACCGCAAAGCTGATAACGACGCAAAAGTGCCTTATCTTTACCACAACCACCGCCCAGCTAATGCCGACAAAACTCCAGAAGAAAACTTAGCCCTCTGGACCGAGGGCGTGCCTCTTCGCTTTAAAGCTGAGCCAAAATCTTATGAATGGCACGACGAAGTGATGGGTGACATGAAGACTGGCCCAGAAGTCTGCGATGACATTATCTTAATTAAGCGTGACGGCTTGCCAACCTATAACTTCGCACACATCGTTGATGATGCTGAAATGGGCATTACCCACATCGCACGTGGCGTAGAATACCTTTCTAGTACACCAAATTACCTCGCGCTCTACGAAGCTCTCGGAATTGAGCACCCTCTATTCCTGAGCTTGCCACACATTCTCGCCCCGACAGGAAATAAGAAGCTTGGCAAACGCGATGGCGCAAAATCCGTAACCGAATACCGTGACGACGGCGTCTTGCCAGAGGCGCTTCTTAACTACCTCGCTTGCCTCGGTTGGAACGACGGCACCGAACAGGAAATCTACTCTAAAGAAGACTTAATCAAAGCCTTCTCAATCGACCGCATCCAAAATTCTGGCGCCCGCTTTGATGAAGTGAAGATTTATTGGTATAACGGCCAATGGATTCGCAAAATCGCCACTGAGCAGGGCTTTGACGAGCTCTACAAGCGCACAGCTGGCTTCTGGCCAGAATCTGCCGATTCTGAGACTGATGAGTACAAGTTGAAGGTCTTATCAATCATTTATGACCGTTTGAAGACCCTTTCCGATCTCAAAACCATGACCAACTACTTCTTTGTCGACCCTAAGGTTGATTTATCGCTCATTACGGAGAATAAGTTCTTAAAGAAGCTCTCTGAAAGCGAACTTGTCGACCTCTTAACCATGACGATTGAACGATTAAATGATATCGAAGATTGGTCTGAAGAGAATCTCCAAACTGAGCTTAATGATTTGCTCGCAAAATCAGGGAAGAAACCAGCTGAATACTTTAGCCTGGTCCGCATCGCCGTCTCGTTCGCGCCATTCTCACCAGCATTACACCAAACCTTGTCTGTCCTTGGTCGCGATAAGGTCTTACATCGTCTTAACGCAGTTCGTACCGCTCTTGTGCACGACTAATTAATCAGGGGTCAACATCTAGGAAGTCAACAAAAACCACTTCATTTCGACGAATTCATTTAAAATACAAGCACCCGCGTCAAAGTGCTTGTATTTTTTATGTTTTATAGTATAATTAGAAAATCTTGCCAAAAACTTCCAGGCAAAAACTTGCACCTTAAAGGAGGAGAAAAAATGAAGTGTGTCAAAAAAATCATTAAAAGATTTAAAGAAGATCCACTAGTTTACATCGTTTCTCTTATTATCCTTGTCGCTGGCTTAATCGCCATGTAGACAGATTTCTAATTATTCTTTTATTTTGGGACGCCTCTTTAAGCGTCCTTTTTTCTTTTTAGTTTATTCAATTTTACAGGGGTAATTTTACCAAAAATACGATAACCACTTGCATTTTCAAGCATTTTGTGGTATAATAAGAATCAACCAAGGGGGTAGTACACTAAAAAGGAGGGAATAAGATATGAAGAAAATGAATAGATCTTTCTTTGTAACTGTTGTTGTTATTATCGCTCTCTCCGCTACCCTTACCGGTTGCGGAAAGAAGAATCCTCCTATTGCGGAGGTTACGATAGATGAGACCTCGATTCCCACTCAGGGAATCGAAACCCAGGAATCCGAAATTGCAACAGAAGTTATGCCGACTTCGACTGACGACGGCAATAATACCGTTAGTACGTCCGAGCCTGTATATACCGCTTCTGGAGCCTACGTCGATGAGAACGGCGAAGTAGTCAACAGCAAGGTATTCACGTCATATTGGGATTATGAAAATAATTCCTTTGACCTCAAGGAATACCTTGAAAGCACTAATCCGTATCGGCTCTTCGAACAGGATACGGATAACAACGGAGCTATTGACCAGTACTGTGTTATGTACGGTTCAGACGACGGTGCGACCTGGGGCATTACGATAGCGTCATACACGATTTACCTGTATGATGTTTGCGCTGCAGAACAGTACAAGACTAGTCACAGCTACGATTTCCACATTATTGATGTATCAGGAAAAACTCCTATAACAGTAAATAATGATGGCTTAGCTCTAACTAGTCTCAACCTATCAGCTGTTGAATTGGCTATCAATACAGCTATTAAGGCCGTAAAAAATGATACGCCAAGTGAAGCGCTAAGAAACGAGCTTGACAACGCCAATATCAAATTCGAAGAAAAAATCGAGAGATATTAACTACCCCCTCCTTAAAAAGGATGCTTATAAAAAGCATCCTTTTTTCATACCTAGACAATTAGTGTTCTATTTCTTATATCGGCAAATTCACTACTCTTATTTAGGATGATCGGACTGTTATACGCAACCACCTCATTACTTTCAAAAATATAATTACTTGGTTCTTCAATTGGAAGTTCTGGACCATAACCCTTTGGTTCATATTCAGCTATAAATTGCACATAGTCAATCGCAGCAAGCACCTCAGTGACTTCATCTTTAGTCATACCAGAATATCTAGCGATTGTACCTTCATATGAATCATCAATTGGGTTCTTGTCGTAGTAATCATTCAAAAGTGCAGTGACTGCAGACTGTTTGATAACACCAGCAGATTCCATCAAGCGTTGGTCTTCAGAGTATCTTGAATAGTACTTATACTCTTCTTTTACACAGTTTTCACCAGTAGCCCAATCAAGGACAGATCCTTCCTTTGCGGCGTTATAAATATCCACTGCGTCACCAACAAACGGAACCAAGCTAACACCGCCGCTCACAACCGCATCAAGTGTAGTATTTCCAGTATTTATTAATTGTACGGCATTAATAACGTTACTATCAACCAAGCCAAACTGAGAGTCACGTGCAGCACAAGCCATAGCCCATTTTCCTAATTTTGAATCTGGATTAATCTTTGGATTAGGGTCATCCTCGGTAGCATCATAGAAGTTATTTGGATCACTCTTTGCTACGGCATTAAACACGTCAATTGGGTCTTCATCGATAGTTGAGACATCAGTAATGTAATATGCATCACAAGCGGCATTACCAACTGCGCCAATATTTGAAAGTCCGCTACAGTCATATTTCAATGAACCTTTAAATTCAACCTCACCCTCAGCACTTGCTGTCGGAAGAATACTACCAATCGAACTACCAACCGTTGTCATCGTCTTTGAAATAGTAGTAATTGGAGAGCCCATTGTTGCTGCCATCGGCACCAGGGAATTAATAATCGAACCAAGGAAGGTATATTTATTTGTTACATCAAATGGAGAGTGTTGCTTTCTTTCGTATTCAGCCTCAGCAGCAACCACTTCTTGATGAACCTGATAAAATGCCATTATGGTATCCTTTGTGGCTGGCAAGCCAGAACTCTTTTGCTGATTTTTACCCATATACGATTGCATACCAAGGGCAACCGCATACCCTCCATATTCACCTAAGGCATCCTCTAGAAAATCCGTCATTAACCATTTTGCAATATGCGGAATGACCGCTGCAAGCGCCAAAGAAGCAATTGTAGATATTGCCACTGCTTTGACGGCCTTAACAGCATTCTTCGCGAGTTCCTTAACAATATTTCCAACCCCAGCCGTGGTAAAGACTAATACTAAATCAGCTATGGTATTTGCCGCAGCAGCACCAGCTTGCGTAAAAAGACAAGTACCATAAAAAGTTGCTCCTCTCTGAAAATCTTTTGCAGCCTTTTCGGCATCCCCAATTATCTTGCTTGAAATGCCACTATTCATTACTGCACTTAAGAAGCCTCCACCCTGCATTGTTTTTTTAGATAATATCGATACGCTATCTAGACTAAATTCATCTGCAATTTTCCTTGAAGCTTCATCAGAACCGGTCTTATATTTACCATCACTAAATAATTCCAAAATCGGAGCAGCTTCCATCGATGAGGTGCCACTTTTTACTATTTCTTCCTGACCATCTGCATTATAAACAACTGTATCGCCCTTCTCATACATCTTATTCATATATGTCGAAAGCTCACCCTTAGAGTCACCAGCTTTAGCTTTATCCTCAACTTCAAGAAAGGCCATCGCATGATTTAAGATAGTGGCAATATGAATACCAGCCATAATTTGATTGATTGAAGACAGTATTTTTGTAACAGCACAGACCAAATTAGCCGCTCCGGTAGCCCTAGACATCTTGTTTACTTTAGAGTTTATCGCTTCTTTAGTCTGTTGGTTCATAACAGCTTTCGACGTTCTGGTCTTACCCTTACTTGCAGCTACACCATCATCGCTTATTGGTACATCCGTGGTATTTTCTACGATTATGGGTTTTCCATCTCTCCCCGTCTTCGTTTCTTCACTAATTTCGGTCAACCCACTCTTCTCATTATGATCATCATCCCCAACTACAGCATCGGTATTACCCATCCCCTCATCCATACCTTCACTTCGAGCGAGCTTAGCAATATCTTCCTCACTCTCACCACCAGTCGCATCCTTGAATTTGTTCCTACTATTTTTCAAAACCTTCTTATGTAACATCTCCGAAGTATCATCAAACCACCCGGCAATATGCCCCTTCAACGTCCTCGTGCCCCTATCTAACGCATCCAAAAAGCCACCAGACTCCTTCAGCGCTGTATCTAAATTCGTCTTTCTGGTTATTTCCACCCTTTTACCATCGATATCTACACTATTTGGTATTTTCCCAATATCCGCATCATTTGCAGTAATCGCAAAAATCGTGTCACCATCTTTATAAACCATAAACTTTGCGCCACCCTCAGACATAACGGTAATGCCTTGCTTACTTAGGCGGCTCTTCATGCCAACACCAAACGTAAATTTCTCAGTTCCAAAAATCCCAGCGTTCTTCGTAATTGGCTTATTTCTATCACTACTAAACATAAATCGCTGGAAATATGTGGTGCGTTTATTCATCGAAGTTCTGAGGAAATTAAAGCGCTCCAAACCATTCGCAACAATACCAAACGGAGCAAGACTTTGCGTACCAGCAACAATACCGACTAACGCGACGATGACAAGTAAAATTGTACCGAACGGCCCCATTTTTTTAGCTTGTTTTGCAAGCATCTTACCGCCAGGCATCGTCTTTGCAACCGTATCTTCAAGTGAACGGCCCTTAACATTATTTTTAAATCCAGAGTTAGAACCATTTTTCTCAGCCTCACGTGCATCATTAACAGCGTCCCTCATACTCCACCCAAACGGGTTGCTACCAACTTTGTTGGCCATCGCCAATTTTTCAGCTAAACGTCCGCTTTTCTTTGCGCTATCATTACGGTCATTCGAACCTTCAGAGCCATCATCGCCACCGTCATCAGTATTAGGCTCAGACAATTCAGATGGCTTATCTAGCTTGCCATCCTGGAGATTTTCATACCAGCTATTTCGTGAATCGTCATTACCATCCATAAGCATTATTATACACTAAAACTGGTTAAAAATGGTATAATTACCTAAACTAAACAAGGATCAAATATGGTAGATATCAGCAAATACGCATTCCCAGAAGAAAACGACGAACCAGAAAAAGACACCGACCTTGATTCTTGGAATTCTGGCGACAACAAACCAGATGCTTTTGACGACGCCGAATACGACGCCGAAATTTCCGACGAAGCCGCCGAAGGCAAACTTATGCCAGACGAAGGCGATGAGGAAGACCTTGGTATCTCTGAAGACACTGCCGACGACCTTGTAAATCTCGGCGAGGATTTGCACGCGCTTGACGATTCTGAATGGCGCGACGATTCATTTGATTGCGACTAATTACTTTAAAAAATTTTCAACAAAAAATTGCCTCGTGGCAACTTCAAATTTTATGGTGATTCCGGCGGGAGTCGAACCCGCGATTTTCTGGATGAGAACCAGACGTCCTAGACCACTAGACGACGGAACCAAATTGCGAGGAACCTACGACGAGCTAAAGCCGTTAGGCTTTACAAATTTCTTTGAAATTTTAATTTGGTTTCGAAGGCTCTAACCTACGGAACCGTAAAAATATCTTATCATTTTTTTCATTTTTCCGCAAGTCTTACCCATTTTAAAAGCCATAGTATAAATTGACAAAACGTATATTAATGTTATAATAAATAAAACGGAGCGAAAGCCTCCGTAGTTTTTTACCAGAGAGGTTAGATTATTTTCAAAAGCCACAAAAACATAAAGGAGGGGAATTATGGATAAGGAACAGTTTGAAATAATTAACGAAGAACTTGACGAGGAAGTTACGGAGAGTATTAGCAAATACATTGAGAAAAACAGCGCATTCTACAATTCATTCTTTAGTAAGCTCAAATTTGTTGCAAAAACTAACGAGCAAAAAGAAGCCGCGCATGTTTTTATCAGTCAATACTTTCCAAAGAACATCACAGTTTTAATGGCGCTCGGCTACGCTTTTTGCGAACGCCCAAAGGTATCGGTTATCTGTGATCTAATCAGTCTAAAGCAGCTCCAAATTCGCTTTCGCCTAAGCTACAAGCAGATGATGGAAGACTTTAGACATGGCGACTACAAAATCGCGCAAGTCACTGGCAGGAAAGATTCCAACATTTTTCAACGCGGAACCTTTTACTATACCGACGGAACGTCACTTCTGGTCTTTACGGTTACCGAAGCCACAATCAATATTTTGATTTTGGACGTAAACATCTAACCTCTTAAATTAGACCACGGTTTTCTTGTTTAAACATAAACATAAAACCGTGGTTTTTTCTTGAAAATCATAAGGTTTTATGTTATAATTATTACATTATGAAGAAGCAAAAAATCGTGGCTTTAATTGGCCAAACTAACGCTGGTAAGTCTAGTCTTCTAAACCGCATGGCACACAAAAACATTGCCATCGTCGCACGCGAAGAGGGCACCACTCGTGATAATGTCGTTGCAAAAATCGACAATGCTTTTCTTTTGATTGACACTGCTGGTCTTAAAAACCCAGAAGACGATTTTGAAGCTTCAATTCAAGACCAAATCGCCGACGCCATCGACGTTGCCGACTTAATTCTTTTAACTTTGGATAGCACTAAATATCCAAGCCAACGCGACAAGGATATCGCAAAGGCCGCTCTAAAATCCAGAAAGCCAGTCTTTTTAATTCTCAACAAATCCGATCTTGGCGAATCTCTTGATGACGCAGAATTTTTGAAACTCGGTATCAAAAACTACGACACTTACCGCACTTCTGCCACCACTGGCCAGGGAATCGCTAAGCTAAAAGACAACATTGCAAAAACTCTTGGCGTTAAGCTTGAAGAATATTCACCAGAAGAAGCCGCAAAACATCAAAGCACTCAAAAAGCAATTAATCTTGACGAAGACGGCAACCCACTTATCAAGCTCGCTCTTATCGGCCGTCCAAACGTTGGTAAATCTAGCCTCTTTAACAAGCTTGCCAAAAAGCAACAAGCTGTAGTTAGTAGCCACCAAGGCACCACCCGTGACGTCAACCGCGTCCAAGTCAAATACAAAGGCATCACAATTGAAATCCTTGACACCGCTGGTCTTAGAAAGCCAGGCAAACGCGAAGTTGGTATTGAAAAATTCTCAGCCATCCGCACTCTTGCCGCTATCGAGGAAGCCGATATTTGCGCACTTTTGATTGACTCAAAAGACCCACATTCAAAGCTAGACCAATCTCTCGCTGGTCAAATCACTGAAGCTGGCAAGGGAATTATTATTATCCTAACTAAGGCCGATTTGCTCGACAATTCAAAACCAGTTGTCAGCCAAATCTCTGACAAGAAGAAATCAGACAAAGAGACTGCACCAAAATACACTGAAATCGACCACATTCTTGATCGCCTCGAAAACGACCTCGACTTTTTGCCATACGCGCCAGTCTTAATTACTAGCTCCGAAACCGGCAAAAACGTCACCCGCATTTTCGACCTTGCACTTGAAATCGACGAAGCCCGCCACACTGAGCTTAAAACCTCAGACTTAAACAAAGCTCTTCGCGAAGCTGTTGTAGCCCACCCACCAGCAGGTCTCAAAAACACTCATCCAAAGCCAAAATACATCGTCCAAACCGACACCTGTCCACCTTGGTTCGTTGTTCATGGTCGCGAGATGGAACTCCTTCACTGGTCATACAAACGCTACTTGGAGCGCAAAATCCGCGAAGTTTATCCTTTCGTTGGTACTCCAATCAACTTCAGCTTCTATAACGACCGCGCTCAAGGAAAACGCAAAGATTTTTCATCAAAAAATTCTAAAGAAAACTAAAATCATGAAATTAATCGTTGGATTCGGAAATCCAGAAAACAAATACAACTTCACTCGCCACAACACTGGCTTTTTGGCGCTTGATTTTTATGTAAAAATCAAAAACCTAGCCTGGGAGAAAAAAGAGAAATTCTCCGCGCTTTACCTTCGTGATGGCGACACTTTCTTCATTAAGCCACAAACCTACTACAACGACGTCGGCATCTCTGTCTCTGCTTTTGCTAACTACTACGGCATCAAGAAGAAAGATATATTAATTATCTGTGACGACTTCAATCTTGATTTCGGCAAACTTCGTTTACGTGAACAGGGAAGTAGCGGCGGAAATAACGGCCTTAAATCAACCATCGAAAAGCTCGGTAGCGATGAGTTCCCAAGACTCCGCGTTGGCACAGATAATGCGATGCGCCAGAAGATGGGCGATGTTAACTTCGTTTTAGGCAAATTCACCCCTGAAGAACGCGAAAAACTACCAGAAATCCTACGCGAAATCACCGCCAAAATCGACGATTTTATCAAAAAGTAGCCGCCACGCCAAAAACCGCGGCTATTTTTATGCCAAAATCCACTTATTCCCATATTCTCGCTTTAAAACACCTTTTAATTCCAGAGATGTCACCGCAATATTAAACCTCGTTATGTCAAAATCCGCCTCTTTTTTACAACAAAACTTAATTATCTCCTCCCCCTGATATAACCCCTTAGAAACCGCCGAAACCACTATTTTTTCATCTTCCGTCCCCGAAAACTCGCATTTTGCCTTCGCGCGATGTTTCACGCCACCAGGGAATAAAACATTAAGGACATCCTCCACGCAGGTATAGGCCGCCGCGCCCTTAGAAAACAAATTATTACATCCCTGAGACATCTGCCGGCCTAAATCTCCCGGCACCGCAAACAGTGGCACCCCCTGTTCCAGCGCATGCACCGCCGTATTTAGAGAACCAGAGCGCACATCTGCCTCCACCACAATCACCGCATCCGCCACCCCTGAAATTAACCGATTTCTCTCTAAAAACGTCGTTTTCATTCGCCCGCCAATAGCCGCCCCGGGCCCATATTCCGAAATTACCGCTCCACCAGTCCGAATTATCTCCTCAAAAAGATCATAATTCTCCTGCGGATAGATTTTATCTATTCCCGTCCCTAGAAACGCCACTGTCTTGCCACCTCCAGCCAGCGCACCCCTGTGGGCCGCTGTATCAATCCCGATCGCCATCCCTGACACCACAATCACACCAAGTTCAGCCAATTCTCGCGCGATTTTAAACGCAATACTCTCCCCGTAAGCCGTCATTTTTCGCGCCCCGACGATCGCCACCACCTTCGCTCTCCCTATTGGTTCCTTTGGAAAACGACCCGATTTTACACCATTTTTGGCATTTTCCGGCATTTTTCCGTAAAAATACAACATTTTTGGCGGTTTTTTCAAATACGAGAGCCGCCAAGTAAACCCCGATTCAACAGGGGTGATTTGATAAAAATCCATCAAAAACCTCCTTTTTGCTTATGGTTTTTTACAAAATATATGGTATTTTAGTTGATTTTTGCTATTTTTTGTATAAAAGTATTGACTTATTATTTCTAGTATGGTATAATTAGAGACAGTTAGAGGTCATAAGTGAACCAAAAAGGTCCCAGCCTCTAAACCGCACCTAAATAAGTCATAATTTCTGTTATCTAGTATAGCAGAAGTTGCGTGTTCTTAAAACCTTTTCGACTTATAAATTGTCTTCTATCTTTTATAAGTAATATAGTATTACCTCCACTATGAAAAGGAGCTATTAAGAACATAGCAACCCCTATAACCGGCGGGCCCCAATTTTGTGTGAGGTGGGCCACGCTACCGGGGTTCTCCGGTGTTTAATTAGAGATGTGTTATAGGGATTACAAAGAACCTCTAGATGGAGCTAGGTGATGCCCACCCTTACCTAGCTCCGTCCAGAGGTTTTTTGATGTCAAAATCCTAAATAGTTCTTATGCTTGATTTTTTATGATAATATATATATTATGTCAAATATGTCAAAAAACTTGGTGATTGTAGAGAGCCCTGCAAAGGCTAAAACAATTGAAAAATACCTTGGTAAAGACTTCAAGGTTATGTCATCAGTCGGGCACATCCGCAAGGATACGAAAGTCGATGTCAACGACAATTTTACCGTGACTTATGAAATCGACCCAGATCATGCCACTGTCGTTAGAGACCTTAAAAAAGCCAGTAAAGAAGCTGAAACTATCTGGCTCGCAACAGATGAAGACCGCGAAGGAGAATCTATTTCTTGGCATTTGATTGAAGTTTTAAGACTTCCAAAAGACACGCGCCGTATTACTTTCCACGAAATTACCGAACCAGCCCTAAAAGCCGCAATTCAGGCGCCTCGCACCGTTAATATGAACATGGTTAGCTCACAGCAGGCTCGCCAAACCCTTGATATGCTTGTAGGTTACGACCTTTCTGATGTTGTCCGTAAAAAAGTTCCAGGCGCTAAATCCGCCGGTCGCGTCCAGTCTCCAGCTCTCCGCCTCGTCGTCGAGCGCGAACGCGAAATCGAAAAGCACGAAAATAAATCTAGTTATAAAGTATCTGGTAAATTTACCAAAGATGGCCAGGATTTTGACGCAAACCTCGAAAAAGTCTCATTAAAGGACAAAGACGAGGCCACAAAACTCCTCGAAAGCCTCAAAGCAAAAGATTTTGAAGTTACAGCCATCGAAAAAACCGACGGCACTAAAGCCAACCCAGTTCCATTCACCACCGCTGCACTCCAAATCGAAGCCAACTCCCGTCTCGGATTCAGTTCAAAAACTACCATGAATGCCGCTCAGGCCCTCTATCAAGCCGGCCACATTACCTATCACCGTACCGACTCCCTAAATCTCTCCAGCCAGGCTCTTGGCGCTATTGCAAACTATATTAAACAGACCTTTGGCGAAAATTATCTTCAAACCCGCCATTTCAAAACCAAAGACGCATCCGCTCAGGAAGCCCATGAAGCCATCCGTCCAACCCACATCGAAGTTGCTTCAGCCGGCAAGAACGAATACGAAAAGAAGCTCTATAATCTTATTCGCACTCGCACGCTTGCAACTCAAATGGCGAACGCTAAGGTTGCAAAAACTAGCATCACCATCACTCCAAAGACAACTGACCTAAACTTCATTGCTAAGGGTGAAATTGTAATGTTTGATGGCTTCTTAAAGGTCTATGGTAACGCCAAAGACGTCCGTTTGCCACAGCTCGAAAAAGGTGATCTTGTCGATATGCGCGACATTATCGCTCGTCAAACTTTCTCAAAACCACCTGCACGCTACACCGAAGGTACACTCGTTAAGAAGCTCGAGGAGCTCAGTATTGGCCGCCCTTCAACTTATGCTTCTATTATGTCTGCAATTCAAATCCGTGGCTACGTCCAAAAGGGCGAATCCGAAGGGGAAGAACGCGAGATTTCTGAACTTATCTTGCACGGCAAATCATCTACTACTGACGCCGATGCAGCACCAAATTCAATCTCAGAAGCAACTGTCAAAGAAAAATCTGGTGCCACTAAAGGCAAGCTCATTCCAACCCCTGTTGGAGAGCTCGTCTCCGACTTCCTTTGCGACAATTTCAATCAAATCGTAGACTACGATTTCACTGCTGGCGTCGAGGAAAAACTCGATAAAATTGCCGATGCAAAGCTCACCCGCTTAAAAATGCTCCGTGATTTCTACGGCCCATTCTCAAAGCTCGTAGGCGAAGGCGCGATGGCAAACCGCTATAATTCATCCGTTGAACTCGGCGTGGATCCAAAAACCGGCAAGAAAGTCTATGCTAAGGTCGGCAAAAACGGTGGCTTCATTCAGCTTGGCGACAACGAGAAAGAATCTGGTGAGAAGCCTCGCTTTGCGCCGCTTCCAAAGGGAAAGACCGCAAAAACCGTCTCTCTAGCTCAAGCTTTGGCACAACTCGAACTTCCATCTCTCCCACGTTCACTCGGCAAAACCGCCGATGGTACTGAGCTTATCGCAGCCAACGGCCCATTCGGTCCATACCTTATTGCCGGACCATATAACATTGCGCTTGCTAAGAATGACGATACCCAGAATCCTTATAAAATCAGTCTCGAGACCGCTGCCGCCCTCTATCAGAAAAAGAAAGATAGCATCATCGCAGACTGGGGTGACATTAAAATTATCATTGGCCCATATGGTCCATATATTAAAGGCCCAAGCATCAAACCAGCTTCAGGCAAGGGAAGACCACGTCCAAACAATGCCAAAATTCCAAAAGAAACTGACCCAAAGAAGATTACACTAGAAGAAGCTAAAGCCTTACTTGAAGGCAAACCAAAAACTTCATCTAGACACGCCAAACACGCGCGCACAACCAAGAAAAAGTAACCTACCCCTATAAAATAAGCAGGGAATCGAGCCAAAAACTCGCCCCTTGCTTATTTTTATATATGTTTTATTTTTGTTGAAAAAATAAGCATAAGCACTTTATTATATAATGATTATTCTTATTTGAAAATTTTAATAAAATTTTTTTGTTGAAATTACAAAAAATGTGTTAAAATGATTTTGGGAATGTGCAAAAATTCATATTATAGTGAGTAGTTGACATTAGCACAAAATTATGTTAATATAACAATAATTGATTTTATCAACAGGGGTGGAATAAAGGAATAACAAATGGATCAAAATGCGGAAGTGATTGCAAAAGCAATCAGCGGCAGCTTGAGTATCATCGAGCAAGACCGTGAGAAAGAAATCATATCCCGCCGCTTCGGTCTTTCCGGTCAGAAGGAAACTCTCGAACAAATCGGCGACATGCTTTCAATTACTCGTGAGCGCGTCAGGCAACTTGAAAAAGCTATCCTAATTCGTCTACGCATTTCAGCAGAAGACAACAAGATACCTGATCTCGCACATGCAGAAAAAATTATTATCAGAAATCTTACCGAAATGGGACGTATCGCACGTGTTTCTGATATTGCAGAGAAAATTTTTGGTAAAAAAGCTACCGAAAAAGAAGAGTCAGCAATTACGTTTATTGGTGAAATTTCAACCAATCTTACTCTAATTGAAGAAAACGACAAGTATTTCAATTCCATTGGCATTGCAGAATATGGCAAGGAAAAAGAAATCAAAGCTAAAGTTGATGAAATCGTAAATCTTATTAAGAAAAACAAAGCTCCGATGACAATTGACGAGCTTGACAATAATCTAAATTATGAGCATCCAGACCATATAAAAGCAATTGCGTCCACATCAAAATTGCTTGCAACCCTCAACAATCTTTGGGGACTTGCTAAATGGCCAACTGTTAATCCTAAAAATATTCGCGACAAAATCTACGTTGTACTCGAAGAAAAGAAAGAGCCAATGCACTTCGAAGAAATCGCAGAAGCAATCAAGCAATCTGATTTCCGTCGCAAAAATGTCACTATTCAAGCAATTCACAACGAACTTATCAAAGATTCACGCTTTGTCTTGATCGGTCGTGGAATTTATGCACTCGATTCTTGGGGCTACAAGAAGGGAACTGCAGCTGAAACTATCTCAGATGTCCTTCGCCAAGCTAAGAAGCCACTTACTCGTGAACAAATCGTCAAACGCGTCTTAGCATTAAGAAAGATTAAAGAAACTACAATTTTACTTAATCTTCAAAACAAGAAACTCTTCAAAAAAGTTGATAAAAATCTCTATACAATCAACGAAGAATAAGCGCCAAAAACCTGGTAAAAAGCCAGGTTTTTTGGTATAATTATGGAGTAATGTTAGAAGAAATTATTCACTTCATCTTGATGCCAATTTTTTGGATACCTGCTATTGGTATTCTTGGCTATCTCACATATAGAAACTATAAAAAAATCAATCGCTTAAAAGTCTTAAATGTTGACTCTGTGCTTTTGATGCTCGAGATTCCTCGCGCTAACGATAAGAAGGAGCTCGCAGCTGAGCAAATGTTTGCTTCGCTTCATGGTATTTTGCGTGACGCTAACGAACTTAAAAATTCCGGCGGCGTTCAGGAGCACCTTAGCTTTGAAATCGTTTCAACTAGCGGCCAAATCCGCTTCTACATTTGGGTTCCAAAGATTCTTCAAAGCTTCGTTGAAGGCCAGATTTATGCTCAATATCCAACCGTCCAAATCAGCACTGTCGACGAAGACTATGTTTCAAAAGAGAAGGAACACCCTGTAGTTTATACTGCTGAACTCGGCCTTTCCGCTAACAGCGCTCTCCCAATTAAGACCTTCGATACTTTCGAAGTCGACCCTCTTGCTGGTATTACTGGCACTCTCGCTAAACTTGGCGCAGAAGAGAACGAAGAGATGTGGATTCAAATCTTGACCCGTCCAGTTGCAGATTCATGGCACGAAGATAGTGATAAATGGATTAAAACTATTAAAGCTGGCACTAAAAAATTCAATTTCCTTGGCATCGACTGGACCTGGCTTATCCAAGTTCTTGGCGCCCTTTCAACTCCACCAGCTGGTGGAACTACTAGCGATGTAAAAGTTGAACTTTCAGAGCGTGCTAAATCTCAAGTTTCAGCCGCAGAAGAGAAGGCCACAAAACTTGGTTATCAAGTTAAAATCCGTCTCGCCTATCTTGGCAACAACGAAATTAATGCTAAGCTCAACATGCAAGCCCTCGTTGGTACCTTCAAGCAATTCAACTCTACCAACCTTAACGGCTTCAAACAAATCGGCGGCAGCTTCAATCGTGACGACCTTACCGCTTATCGCCTTCGCCAATTCACTGATTCTGGCTTCATTCTAAATATTTCTGAGCTCGCTTCAGTTTACCACCTTCCACATACATCAGTCGAAACTCCAAACATCGTTTGGGCTACCTCAAAAACCGCTGAACCACCTGCAAAACTTCCTCTTATCACCGGTCGTCCAGCTGAAGACGAAAATATCTCAGCCTTCGGTCTTACCAACTTCCGTGGCATCAACCACCAATTCGGTATGCTCCGTCGCGACCGTTCTCGTCACGTTTACGTAATCGGTCAAACTGGTGCAGGTAAATCTGGCCTCCTTGAGCTCTTTGCCCTTTCTGACGTCTTTTATAACCAAGGTTACTGTATTATCGACCCACATGGTGACTTCGCTATCGATAACCTCCGTTTCGTCCCAGAGAGCCGCATTCAAGACGTTATCTACTTCAACCCAGCAGATACGCAATATCCTGTCGCATTCAACCCGCTTGAGCTCTCTGATGCTACCCGTAAACCAAACGTCTGTTCTGAAGTTATCGGCGTTCTTAAACGTATGTTCGGCGATTCTTGGGGTCCACGTCTTGAGCATATCCTTCGCTATACCCTTCTTGCTTTGCTTGATCGCCCAGAGACCACTCTTCTCGATATCTCTCGCATGCTAACCGATAAAGAATTCCGCAAAGAAACCCTCGATTATTGTACTGATGTCACAGTTCTCCAATTCTGGAAACATGAGTTCGGCCAATGGAACGAAAAACAAGTTAACGAATCTATCGCTCCTGTTCTCAATAAGGTCGGTGCCTTCACCGCAAACCCAATTATTCGTAATATTATTGGCCAACCAAAATCTAGCTTCGATGTTCGTAAGATTATGGATGAAGGTAAAATCCTCGTCGTTAACCTTTCTAAAGGCCTTATCGGCGAAGATAACGCCGGCATTCTTGGTGCCTTCCTTGTCACAAAAGTCCAGCTCGCAGCCATGAGTCGCTCTGATATTCCTAATGTTGAAGATCGCCGTCCATTCTATCTCTATGTCGATGAGTTCCAGAACTTCGCAACCGATTCGTTTGCTGTGATTCTCTCTGAGGCTCGTAAATACGGTCTTAACCTTACCGTCGCAAACCAGTACATCGCTCAGATGACCGACTCTGTTCGCGATGCTGTCTTTGGTAACGTTGGCACTACAATTTCATTCCGTGTCTCAGCTGATGATGCTCCAATTCTTTCAAAGCAATTTGAACCAACCTTTGATGAATCCGACCTTATCCAGATGAATAACCGTCACTTCGTTATCTCTATGATTATTAATGGTGAAAAGGTTCCTGCCTTCTCTGCTACTACCCTTAATATCCCTAAAACTCCAAAGGATAACTTCGACACTATCGTCGCTAGCTCACGCGACAAGTATTCTCGCCCACGCGCAGTAGTTGAAGCTGAAATCCGTGAAACAATCGAACAGAGTGAAAAATACAAGAAAGAACTCTCTGATTCTGGCCGCAATACAGAGCCAAGTTCTAGCAAATCTGGCTGGGGTTCAAATTACGGCGTAGACCGTGCCCAAAAGAACGTTGTTGGGCCAAAACCAACCTTTATCACCCCTGTAAAACCTACTACGCAAGCTCAAAATCAACAGGGAACGACCCCTGTTAAATCTGATGAAAAAGTCGAATCCACCCCTGTAGAACAGGGAATCGCAGGTATTAAGGTCTCCGGAGATAATCCTGAAGAAATCATTGCTTCCCTTAAAAAATCTAAAATTTCACCAAATGCAGCCGAAGGAAAAAATCGCAACGGATTAAAAGATTTGAAGCGCGTCATTGAAGAAAATAATCAACTCCCAGAATCACGAGAGGAAATTATTGGCGCAGCAACAGAGAAGAACCCATGGAGAAACAACGAGCGTAATTCCCGCCGTAATAAAAATAAACGCAATAAACATAAGGGAAATGCCATTCAAAGCGTTCCTCAGAGCCAACCAGAGCCCCTAAAACAGGCTTCTGTACCAAGAACTGTTAACTATGCTTCTGATCTTCATGACGGCCAACCAGGCGTCTCTACGAGCCAAATCGTCAAGCCAGGCGCTCATACAGAGTCTTTCAATCAAAGCCTCCGCGATGGCAATCCTGACGATTCAAATAATTCAGGAATTATGACAATTCATCATTAAAATTCCTAATTTGAAAGAGGGAAATAGAGATACAAGGGAAATACTTCCCTTGTATTTTTTAGTATACGACCGTGCCGCCACTGTTTTCCGTACTTAAACACTCTCTCTATAGTTATCTTAATCACCACCGTTATAAGACCACTCGACGCCATATTTCCCCACCCCTGTTGCTCCCCTGTTATTTTTCATATAATTCTATAAAATATCAACAGAGGTAATACATCTAATTAACAGGGGTAGATATCTATAAATAATCTGTTCCACCCCTGTAAAAATAGCTCTGACCCCTGTAAATCATTAAAAAGCCAACGGGGGATAAGCCAGCCAAAAAATTAGGCCTAGAAATGCACGGCGCGAGCCAGAAGAACATAAAACGTAGCAAACATAAGCGATTTAGTAAAATAACTTGGCAAATCCAACGATTAACTAATCGTCTTTTCAAAAAATATCCAATGTCGCACAATACCTATTTTACGACATAACGGATAGAAAAATCCCGATATATAAATACCTGCCGACTAGCCAAATAAACCCTGGCCCGCCTCCTATTTACCAACTAAATCACATTCATGGAGCCTAAGTCGCAGCTAATCCTAAGCTCGTGAACTTATCCATTAAAAACCTTTGTCAGAATCGTTTCTGAGAAAAATAAGAGAGAATTAGTAGTCTTTTTATTTCACATTTAGATCAAAACAGATATATTTATCGATTAAATCCAACTTTTAAAAAGCGATTCTGAAAATCCCAGAAGAGTTCGGAGAAGAGCTTTTTCCCTCCACCCCTGTTAATTATTTGACTTTTGTGAAATTTCCTTGTGAAATTCGCGTTTTTACCCAAATTTACCCCTAAAAATCCGGATTTTCGCGATTCTCTTTTTCTCTTTTCCCTATCTTTTATTTATATTAAAAATACCAGTTTCCCGCCAAAACTGGTATTTATTTCCTTCTCTAAAAATCCCTTATTTCCCTATTACCGAACAAATACCGAACAAGATTATTCCACCAAGTTTATCAATTTATTGAGCTAGGTTGTCGTATATCTGTGGGTTTTCCCTCTTTACTATGCAACGTATTGCTGCCCCGGTATTTCTGTTCTCACTATATGAGGTAAAATATTTTCCGCTTGACTGATCAACATACGCCAAAGAACTCTTACAATAAGATGAATCTGTACTGCTATCATAACTGCTACTACAATAGCCACTCGATCTGGTCCAATACATAGCTCTTGTACCATTATAGTCGCGTTCGACTGCCTGATCAGCCCCATTATTCACGATATAACCATGCTTCACAAATGATAAAGGAGCATCAAAGAAAGAAGATAGTAAACTATTATAAATACCGCCATAATAATATGGCGAACCGCTACTAGACGTATTAGAAGAATTCCTTAACAACGCCTCAACGTCACTAAGATCGTTACCGCTATTGTAATAATCTCTTAAGAAGATATCATACTCACTACTTATCCCGAACATCTGCCAGCCTTTTGGACAAATATCCTGATCGATGGTACTAGTTTTACTACCATAATCACCCTCTTCCTCTATCTTGTCATTAGTCTTACCAACAGCGCCAGCTGTTGCCGCTGAAAAATTATATAGGACAGCAGTTTTACCATCAGTAGTAACCCTTACTGAATAATCCGTATTAAGGGTATCACCCTTTGGATCACCCCAAGAAGTCAATGCGGTAGTCGTAGCATTCTTTGGAGTCCAGGTCTTTCCATTTTTCATATTAGTATCTGCTGATGTAAGTGTCATAGATGGAGACAATTCAAGATCAAGCTCTTGAGCCATCCAACAGCTACCATCAGCATATCTTACAACGTCATATTCCTTATTATCTCTAGTATCAACTAGCTTCTTCTTTGGAATATAATTTCTGTCCTTAGTATATGAACTTGTGTATGTCAAAGCATTTTCATAAGGCCTAGTTGTATTCTTGCAAATATCTATCGTCATATCTTGTAACGTTGATATATCAAAGAGAGTTCTCGTCTCTCCACCTATCACATCATGTGGAACTACCGTATAAATTACACCTCTTCTATACGTACCAGATGGCAAGCTGTTATCCATCCTTGCGGCATATGTTGTTGTAATTTTGTCTTTTCCATCATTATAAGCACTAGCTGAGTTAGAAGCATCACCAAGATTCTCTATGGTATACACTCTTTTTGGATTAGAAATTGGGGGTATTGGATAAAACCCCTCGCTAGACTCAGACATTTTAAAGTCCTTATAAAGCCCCGCCCTATCTGATTTAAACGACATCGAATACCCCCATGTGTTATTTTGAAGTTCTTCAAGTTTAGTTTGACCAGATACCGGAACAGCATAATAACTTGGTTTTTCTACGTTAACCAAGTTTACGTTATCGTCCGTCGACGAAAAATATACCTCATATCCAGCACGAATATTAGTTTGAATAGAAAACTCTTCGGCGTATGACCCAGTTGCACCACTAGAAGAAGGCGTAAAAATACAGCCACTATAATTATAACCTTGACAGCTAGAACTATAACTAATACTCATGAACGGCTCCGCCACCACAATAACATCAGTAGTCGAGCTGCTACTATCGGCATGAGTCAAGATAATTGGCGAAAAGAGATTTGCGGCGAAAGCTGTAAACGAAAGAATAGCGACAAAAGCGCCAGCCCCAAAAAATATTTGTTTAAAATTTTTATTTCTCTTTTCAACAAGCTTCATTTCTTATATTGACCATTCTTACTTAATTAAATATTAGCATAAACAATTAATAAGCGCAAGCAAGTTCCCCTCTAAAACGCGCAAGAAATTCATAAAAATTTCACAAAAAATCCGCAATTTTTCATGCGGATTTTCTCCCCCCATAAGAAACTCTATAAGCGTTTCTTCTTTAATTCCCTTGTGAAGAATTTTACTCTATCATCAAGTTCAATCGTAATTCTCTTCTCAAGCTTAAATGCGATACCACCGGTCTCACCAGCCACGAGTTCGTCAACTGCCATCTTCTCTTTCTGGACTGAATCAACCTGAACTTCGCCAATCAACTCTTTATTGCGATAAACGCGCCCAAGCACCGGCACTTCCCCGTTCGCACCGTTCACCTTTGCTGAAACCTTCCCTGTTAGGACTTCACCACCAGCGATAATTGAAGTACGTTCTGTACGGAAGACACCCTTAATCTTCATCTCGCCAATTTCTTCTTCAACTACTTCAGCGTCAAGCAAATCTTCCATCGAACTCTTTGCATCATCCAAAAGCTCGTAAATCACGCGATAGTTCCTTACTGAGACGCCATCACGTGCTGCCATCTTTGCAATATTAGTTGGAACAGAAACGTTAAAACCATAAATCACAGTATTGTCGCCTGCTGCCATGTAGATATCGTTCTCTGTAATATCACCAACACCAGTCGAAACGATATTAAGTGTAACTTCACCATGTGTATCAATCATCTTAAGTGAGTCAACTACAGAAGTTACAGAACCAAGCACGTCACCCTTAACAATTACATTAAATGTCTTAGAATTATCAGCCACGTTCATCATACGAAGAAGATCGGTTGAGGTCACGTTTGAGCTTGCAAGCGCATCAGAGTTGCCCTGAGCGTTAAGCAGAGCTTGTTTCCTTGCGCTCTTTTCGTCTGGGCATTCAACAAATCTATCACCGAAGTTTGGAAGCTCCTTAAAGCCGGTAATCGTCACAGGAGTCGAAGGAGTTGCCTTGCCCTTTGGACGGCCCTTAAAGTCAACCATTGTGCGAACTTTTGCATAAGCTGAGCCAGCAACAATGAACTCGCCGGTCTTGAGTTCACCACCAGTCACAAGCAAATTCACCACTGAACCTTTCCCTACTTCCATGTGGGACTCAATTACGAGACCTTCAGCTGGAATATCAACATCAGCTTTCAACTCCTCAAGGTCAGCTGTAAGTAAAATCATATCAAGCAATTTATCGAGGTTATCACCACGCTTTGCTGAAATTGGCACCATGGTAATGTCACCGCCCCATTCTTCAGGTTGAAGGCCATGTTGTGAAAGATCTGCCATTGTGCGAGGGATATCTGCACCTTCACGGTCAATCTTGTTAATAGCAACAATAATCTTTGCGTTTGCACCCTGTGCGAATTTAATTGCCTCAACAGTCTGTGGCTTCACACCATCATCAGCTGCCACCACAATTACTACGATATCAGTAAGCATAGCACCGTGTTGACGAATTGCTGCGAAAGCTTCGTGGCCTGGAGTATCAAGGAAGGTAATCTTACGGCCTTCATGTTCAAGTTGGTAAGCTGAAATGTGCTGAGTAATACCACCCGCTTCAGCCTCAACGGTCTTCTTATTAAGAAGTGTATCAAGAAGCGTAGTTTTACCGTGGTCAACGTGGCCCATCACCGCTACAACTGGAGGACGTTCAACCGCGTGGTCAGAAAGTTCGCGACGAGCTTCTGAAGTTTGAGTTGCAGTGTTTTTCTTTTCAAGTCTCACATTTGAAATACCAAGCTCTTCAATAATTAAAGATGCTGTATCAAAATCAAGGCGTTGATTGATTGTAGCGACGATTCCCTCTTTAAAAAGTTCGCCAATTAACGATGTCACAGAAAGACCAAGCTCTTTTGCGAGTTCGTCCACTGTAATTGACCCGGCGATTTGTATAATCTTCTCTTGATCTTCCATATGCCCCTTTCTTTCCTATCAAAAATAGTACCTAAAATTAGGTACTATTTTATCACAATTTATGCTTATTTTAAAGCATTAGCGTTATCCTCTTGGCGCTTCCCCTTCAGGCTCGCCCAAAAGCTTCTTGGACTTAATCTCATACCTCTTACCATTCACTGGTGAAATGTAGTAATCCTCATTAATCAAATTCACAAAAGTAGTCAAATCCTTATCGTCCATAATGATGATTGAGCCATCGTCATCAGACATCAAATCAAGTTGCATCTCGTCGCAATAATCAAGCAATTGCTTCTGAGACATCTCTTCTTTAATATCCATATCTTGCAACTTCTTTACAAGTGGCTTCTTGTCTTGGAGTAAACCATTCAAAGTTAAACCTTCAGCAAACGAAAGCTTATATTTCTCTTCAAGTTCCTTTGCCTTTGCGTCAGCCAACATTTGCATCTTGTAGTCATATTGGAACAAAGCCTCAAATTTCGACTGGTTGAAAATCACCACGTTCTTATCGACAATTGCAACCTGATTGTCCTCTGGCATCTTAATTGCAATTTCAGCTGCAAATGGTTCAAAACTCTCACCATTAAGCTCCCAGCTCGTTGCACCTTTAAGTGCTGAAGAAGCAGCAATCCCCTTTGCAATGTAAAATGTCTTCTGGCCTTCATCACCACCAAGATATGAGAACTTCGCAATAATACCTTTAATCTTCTTAAACTCCGAGCCAGAGCCGCCGTCATTAAAGTATTCAATGTCCTTATACTCTTTCTCAATCAAATGAATCAAAGTCTCAGCACGCCCAACATTCGCAAGGTCAGTACGATAAACTACACGGTCTTCCCCGTCGCTCTTCTCGTATTCACGTTGTTCAAGGCCCTTGTCCGCCTCTTTAATCACGTAAGAAATTGCCTCAGACATAAACATTGCCTTCACTGAAGCAGTCAACTTATCAGAATACCTTACTTTAAATGGTGTGTAATTCTTATTAAACAAGAACAATTCACAAGAGACGTTATTCTTATACTCATCAATTTCATTCGCCCACTGAAAAACGTCAAAATCAGTCACTTTTTTGATTTCAGAATTAGTAATTTCAGACATTTTACCTCCAATTTATCTTAAATAAGTTTACATTTGCTCTGAATACGTGTCAAGCACCACTGTTGAGATGTCCTGACCAAGGTCTGCCAAGGTTGCAAGGATTTCATTTCTCACATCTTCAGCCTTCTCGTCTTCACCAAGTTCCGCCTCAACTTTCACATAGTAACCGGCAATTCCATCAACCTTATCAAGGAACATCTTTGTACCTTTGCCGAGCACCAAATCCTGACGGCGTGATGAAAGCTCATTCTGAAGCTCAAAGCCAAGTTGTAAAATGATGTTTGCTACCTCCGAATAATCACGAATAATTGAAGTGTCAACAATATCAATACCAGTATCCTCAATGTGGCGGCGAAGCTCAAGCTCGTATTTTGCTGGGCGATCAACCGCCTTCATTTCGGTTCTAAGAATCAACCTAGGGAAAGAACTTTTCTTTTGATAGTTACGTGGAATATAGACGCGTTCGTGCTGCCAATACATTGGCATAAAATCCATGTCGATTTCGGTCAACTTTTTCTCGAATTCGTCTCTGTTTTTTAGTTTACATTTAACAATAACTTTCTTCATGTTAAACTTCCTTTATTATTAATTCCTTAAACGTTTTATTCTCTCTTGCATTATTTGCCCACTCATCTGCTTTTTCATTCAGTTCTGTGCCAACATGTCCGCGCACCCAAACGAGTGAAACATTGCCGTTCTCATAGAGTTCAAATAATCTTTTTACAAGTTCCAGATTCTTGATTTCGCCACTCTTTTTAGTCCAATTATTCTTCTTCCAAGCTGGCGCCCACTTTGTCAAAACATTAATCCAGAATTCAGAGTCAGTATGGATTTCCACCTCAGGATAAGCCTCAATCGCTGCGCAGAGCGCTTCCCCTTCCATCCTGATATTAGTAGTATCGTCCGAGCGCCCTAAGATTAAAGGCTCGCCCGTTTCTTCGTCAATTACTGCAAAGCCACCTGGCCCAGGATTCGGCGAGGCGCTTCCATCAGTCCATACATGTATCATAGGTGTATTATATCAAAAAATCGCCGAGATTGCGATTATAAGATTTTACGCAATTACTCTGCGTACCCCTCCGCATGAGCATCTTCCATCGCAGCTGCCACTTTTGAGCTATTTGAAGTAGCAATTGAAGTAAGGCGAGCACGTTCAACCGCCAAGTCTTCCTTCTTTGCCTCAAGCTCAGAAATCTCGCTTTCAATCGCCGAAATTTCATAATCATAGCTTGTTGCCTTTGCACTTTGGCTCACATAGAAGAAGCCAAGTAAAAATACCATCATAAAGAAAGTGCCAAAAATTGCAAGCTTTCCAAGTTTTCCATTTCCAGAGAATCTAACTGTGTTTCGATTACGAGAAAAAGCGTTCCCAGAATCAGAACTATAGCCATACGCACCAGATGTGTTGCGCCATTCCTGTCCAGCTCTCCTTTTCGCAGTATAAGTACCGTTTCGCATTTTTCCTCGCTTTAAATTTTTGTTTTTATTTTTTGAGTTTTACCAGTTTTAAATATTTGTCTAGGCCGGAGCCTTTTAGAACCGCACCACCGCATCGCTCTAAAAGTAACTCCGGGAAGGTCATATATATTTAAAAAACATCCTGGTTTTAACTCACAACCAAAATCGGATCTCACTCGTTTAGCGAACTTGACCCGTCATAGTGGGGCCAGCGTGAGCTGAAGCCCCGAATCAAATCGCTAAATTAGCAGAAGTGCACCTTGATTTGTTGTGCACGAGAGTTGCTTTTTACAATGATTTGCTTTGGCATAATTGCCTCCTTTTTATTTTGTTTTTTATTTTTATCAACCAAAACTAGATGCTAATTTCAAGCATCTTAAAAACCTCATTAGATCGCTCTAATTTCGTTTTCTTGCCACTCGAAGTTTAGCGCTTCTAGCTCTGGGGTTGATAACTAACTCCAGTTCTCCTGCAACAATTGGATTCTTTGTAATAACTTGAAACTCAGACTCTTCGCCTAGTGTCGAGTGTTCCTTGAAATATTTCTTCACCAATCTATCTTCTAGACTGTGAAAAGTTATAATCGCAACTCGCCCACCAGGATTTAGTAACTTCGGAAGAAGCGGTAAAGTCCTTTCGATAATCCCTAGTTCGTCATTGACGGCAATTCTAATCGCTTGAAAAACTTGCGTTGCCGGATGTTTTCCATGCCAATTCGTTCCCTTGGACTTTGAGAGATGTTTACCAAATGCAATCGCATTTGCCAGCTCTAAAGTGTTATGCCAAGGCCTGCCCTCAACAATTTCTCTTGCGTGTTTCTTTGCAGTGCCAAGCGATTCCTCGCCGTATTCTACAAAGATTTTCTCTAGTTCTCTTGGGTGCCATTTATTCACAATTGTGTCAGCAGATAGCGCCTGGCTTTCGTCCATACGCATATCTAGCGGGCCTTCCTTTAAGAATGAAAAACCACGTTCAGAATTATCTAATTGCGGAGATGAAACTCCAAAATCCGCAAGTATCATATCATAAGTCTTTCCACACTCAACTTTGGATAGCGCGGCATTATAAAAATCGTCTCTGATTAGTTCAACTTCACCATTAAGGTTCTTCGTCAAATAATCAATAGCAAACCCGTCTCTATCTACTAGAGTCGAGTCTTTATAATTCTGCGTCACCGCCAAAATCTTGCTCGCATGTCCTGCATACCCTGCCGTTAGATCGAGATAACTTTCTCCAGGCTTTGGGTCGAGGTTTGCGACAACTTCCTGACATAATACTGGTTCATGGAGTTTTTCCATAACCTATATTATAACATAGATTATTTCGTCGTTTGAGATCGCTCAACTAGAAACTTCAGCATTTTTGTTTTTGTAAAATGTTTGTTTAAGTTCTATACAATAAGTACTGCAATTTCGGTCCGCCTTACGGCAAAACATATAAATTGTAGTAGTTGAGAGATTATTGTGTAGGTTGTCTTTGAGTTAATTGGGAGGTTTTGTTTTTACGAAGAACTAAGGCTTTGATTACGCGAATCCTCAATCGCGTGCCAAAACTCCTAGTTGACCGACCTCAAACTTTTTTAATGTGCCAAAAAGAATCGCTACTTTTGCTTCACCAAACGAATGACTTCGTATTCAAAGTCTTGTTGAACTCGCTCGGATTGTTTATTCATATCTATTCTTTTTGTTTGTGGGTTTTTATATTGTATTTCCACTGACTTAAGTATAAACATTTTAAAAATAAATTGCAAGGACTTTTTTTAACATTTTTTATGATTTTTCCACAAAAAAAGTTTTCCACAAGCCGCTTCCCTATCCTGTGGAAAACTCTAATTCTCCCCTGTTATTCCCTGTTATTTTTTTATTTATAGTACGCGCGCTCAGCAATTCGCACGTCAACATAAGTAGCCTTGATATTTTTTTCTTTTAAGTATCTAATCATGCGAATCACGTCTTCAACCGACTCTGCCGTCCCACGATCCAAATTGAACTTATAGTACTCTTCCCGGCCTTCAATATAAAAATCTAGTTCACGCGTCTTACCAATTGGCAAAATCACTCGCGAAACTTTATACCCAACATCATAAAAATCTTGTTCGGTCTGGCCGACATACTTTTTAATTCGGTCCGTAATATATCCAGCATTCGCCTCGTCAATAATATCGACCGTCGGACGATATTCATCCGCTCCGCGAATCTCAATCTCATTTTTCTTGTGTGCATCAACAATATTCGTAATAATTGCCACAACCAGCACAATAAAAAGAATTAGGCCAAGTATAAAAATTGCGGCAGACATAATCTTGCGCTTCTGCTCTTTCTCGCGAATCGCAATCCTCTCTGAGCTAGAAACAGCCTTTTCTCGCTCACCAACAATCGTCTTCCCAATTTTCATATACTAATATTTTAGCATAAACGGCTTAGTTCGCGCCAATCTCAATCAAAATATCAGCCAGTCTTACTGCTGCGTCAGTCTTTGATTCTTCATGTAAATTCTTTGCCAACTCCTCGCGCCTCTTCGGGTCATTCACCAGCTTCTTAATTGCCGTAAGTAGTGCCTTTGGCTCTTCCACAATTTTACTATCTGGCACAATTTCTGCCGCATTAATCTCTCCAAGCCTCTCAGCGTTACGAGATTGATGGTCGCCAGGCAATTTTTCAAATGGAACCAGTATCACCGCCTTAGAAAGTGCTGCAAGTTCAGCAATCGTAGTTGCACCAGCACGGGAAACCACTACGTCTGCCGCGCCTAGAAGTTCATGCATCACTGGCGAGAAGTTCCAAAGGCGGAAATTAGATTGCAACTTTGCCTTATCCCATTCTTCATATTTCTTGAGGTCAACCATCTCTTCATAGCGTTTTCTACCTGCCACAAGCCCCACAGAAGCAACTTTTAAAACTTCTGGCAAAATCTCACGCATTGCCGTGTTAATATGTTCTGCACCCTGTGAACCGCCCGTAACCAGCACTAGTGGCTTTTCTGGGTCGAATCCAGCCGAACGTTTTAACTGCTTCTGAGTTGTAGCAGAAACTTTCTTAAACTCCGCTGCCACTGGAATACCAACCCAAACCCAGTTCTCACGTCCCGGCTTTTCTTCAAACTTACTACCTTGCGCCACTACGCGTGCCTTCTTCATCAAAACACGGTTTGCAAGTCCCGCCACAGCGTCAGACTCATGAATTACATATGGAATCTTAAACCATTTTGCAACGATACCAATTGGAAGTCCTACGAATCCACCCTTTAAGAAAATCACGTCTGGGCGATTGCTCTTTCTAAGTAGTCTAAAGAATGATTGAATTAGCCCACCCATGAATCCAAAGAAACCGAAGAAGTTTCCAAAAACTACATCCCTAAATGTCTTAGCGTGATTATCAAAATAATCCTTGAACTTCAGACCAGAATAACGATGGAATTTGCCAGCCATCACTTTACGGACCTTAATGTATGGACTCTTCTTTGAACCTAACTTGTCTTCATCACCCCAGCGCACACCTATTTCTGTTGTAATCTTTACAACATTCTTGTAATATTTCTTGTCAGTCCAAAACTCAACCTTTGTCCTAGGTCTTTTTTCTAGTATTTCGCGCACCACCGCAACTGCCGGCGTAATATGTCCACCTGAACCGCCACCGACGACTAAGATTTTCATCTTCTCCTCCTATAATTAATTCTTCTATATTCCGTAGTAATATCTTCCCTATTCCCCTCTGTTCTCTCGGTGTCAATCACAACTTTACGCTGGGTATATTGAGATAACTGATAAACCACACCAAGCGCCGCACCCATCGCCATCATGCTCGTACCACCATAAGAAAGAAGCGGCAATGTGATACCAGTCAGCGGCGTAATTCCCGTCATTGACATAATATTCACCACCACGTGCGTCATAATCCAGGCAAACGCCCCGATCGCCACTAAATTACTATTCATCTCTTTTGAAAAATCTGCCACCTTCAAAATTCTCATCAAAAGCCAGACAAAGAGAAGTAGTACGCCAACTAGTTGAATAAAGCCAAAGGTTTCACCCATAATTGCAAAGACCGAGTCGTTAATTGATTCTGGAAGATAACCCGTAGCTTGCACAGAGTTACCAATCCCCACACCAAACAAACCGCCCGTGCCAATCGCAATCAAAGCATTCTCAATATGATACGAATCTGCCGCATCGTCTTCCACCTCTTCAATTTCTGATGAAAGCCCAAGATAAGTCCAAAGCCTTGCGCGACGGTGCTCCGAAGTCATAATCGCGCCAAAACCAAGCACCAACACCGCAAGTACGACTAAAAGGAAGCTACTAATCGGCACGCCAGACACAAAAAGTGTTGCAAGAGCCATCACTACGATTGGAAGACCTGAACCCAAGTCTTTCTGGACTACCACCACAAAGAGCAAGGACAACCCGACCGACAAAATATAGCGAATCAGAAAATCCTTATTCATCAAGATATTCTTCCCTTTCTTGCTATATTCCGTAAAGATGCTTGCAAGATAAATCACTAGTGCAAATTTTACAAATTCAGCCGGCTGCAAAGAAACTGAACCAATCGCAAACCACCTACATGCACCAAGTTCACATTTCGCGATTGAAGAATGTGTTACCTGAGCTAACGCCAGAATCACGCATGACGCTATCGCCGCAATCATTATCCATTGCGCCGCTTTAAACAACATCTCTTTTTTCAGGATTTTACTAAAGAAGATAAATGCCAAAATCGTCAGCCCCACTGAAATTAATTGGTGGATAAAGAAAAAACTCTCAGAATATGAAGCCCCATACGCTGCATTCAAAAAATTCGCGCGCACTGGCCCAATCACGTACATCACCAGAAGGCCGATTCCCATCAAAATCATAGATATGACAATAATTAATACGTCTCCTCTATGCTTTCGCATGGTTAAACCTCCTTATCTTACTACGATTCCACCGGTCATTGCGATGAAGATGCCAACAATCGCAAACACACCAGCAATCATCCAAAATCTCATAACAATTTTTGCCTCACCCCAGCCGTTTGCTTCCAAGTGATGATGAATTGGAGCAGAGATAAAGATTTTCTTTCCAAAAACTTTCTTTGAAATCATTTGAAGTAGGCTTGAACCAGCCTCAATCACGAGTAAAATGCCGATAATTGGCAGCAAGAAGAATGAGTTTGTCATCATTGCAACCACACCAAGACCAGAGCCAAGCGCGAACGAGCCGACATCGCCCATCATGAAACGTGCCGGTGGAGCGTTGAACCAAACATAAGAAACCAACCAGCCAGCTACTGTCATACAGAATGCAAAGAGCTGGAATTGGCCTCTGAACAATGCGATTGCGCCAAACGCACCGTAAGCGATAATCATTAAGCCGCCCGCAAGACCATCCAAGCCATCAGAGATATTTACTGCGTTTGAAGTTGATACAACTGCAAAGGTAAATAGTAAAATCATACCAATCGCACCAAGCGTGAAGTCGCCATAAAACGGCACGTGAATTGAAGTCCAACCAAGTTTATAAACAAAGAACCAACCAAGGCCGAGACCAATCATCGTAATCAAGAAAAATTTTACTGGTGCACGTAGACCTGCCGCACCTTTTCCTGAACCAAAGACATTAATTAAATCATCAATAAAGCCGACAAATGCACCGCCAATAAAGCCAGCAAATGGCAACCAAGTCTCTGCACGATACCAGTTGCACATATAAGTAATTGCTGCGACAACCACCACACCCACAATTCCAGCCATCGTTGGAAAAGCGCGTTTAAATTTATGCGCATGTAACTTCGTCATCACTGGCAAAGATTCACCAGTTAAAGTAGTTTGCTTTTGCTTCTTCCACCAATGATATTTATACGCAAAATGTGTATAAACTGGAGTCAAAAACATTGACAAAAGAAATGAACCGAGCGCAAGTATTAATCCGAAAAACGCTTCTTGAGATATATAACTATTCTGAAACATAACCACCTTTATTATAACACATAGCTACTTCGATAACTTATAATAATCAATTAAATATTTTGAAATTTCATCAAAGATTGGGCGAGCATGCGCGCCACCATCCATATTCTTTCCTTTTTCCCAAACCTTCGCAATAATAATATATTTTGCCTCACTATCTTTTGAAGCCGCTCCAAATCCAGCATAAGTTGCAATCGTTTCATCCATCACATATTTGCCGTTACGAATTGCTTGTGCCGTTCCAGTTTTACCACCAACATAAGCTTTACTGTCAAAGTTTTTTGCACCGCCATAAGTTTTTCTAACACCAACTAACATTTCGCGCATTGTATCAGACGTAGCCTTAGAAATTGTTTCATGATCAGGTTTAGTTGTATCTTTCTTAATAAATTCTTTATTCTTCATTTCACCAGCCACAACCGTTGGTTTGTAATATTCACCACCGTTTACCACAGACGAATACGCCGCAGCAAGATGAAGCAAAGTAATATTAAAACCTTGGCCAAAAGTCATGTTTGCGTAACGTGCATCCGTACCATCAACATCGTCTGGAGAAATAATTAAACCAGGTGATTCTGCAACTTCAATTCCCGTCTCACGGCCAAACCAGAATTTATTGTTATAATAATCATAAAGACGCTCTTTCCCTTTTTCCGTAATTTCAGTTTCTGAATCACCAAGCAGCCTCAATGCCTGAGTCGAACCTGTGTTAAACGACATATTAAGTGCATATTGCATAGTTGTCACACCGCGATAATTTTTTAGCGAGTTCCAAATTTTCCAACCATCAACCACTGTATATCCATTGTTTTGATAAGTCGTTTTTGGCGTCATTTTTCCCATGTCAATGGCCGCAGCCATTGCAAAAGTTTTACAAACCGATGCCGGCTCATACGCATCCATTGTCACGTCCGTTTGAAAAACCGACGCGTCCTCAACTTTACTATAATTCGCCGCATCATAATCCGGCAAACTTGCCATCGCCAAAACTTCGCCCGTATTTGGATTCATTACAATTACCGAGCCATGCGAAACTTTATACTTTTTTAATTTCGCCGCCAAAACCTGCTCAACCTTATTCTGAATATTTCTATCAATTGTTAAAACAATATTTTTACCGTCCTCAGCCGGAATTTTCACATTATCATCACCAATTGTGAGCGGAATATTATTCACATCCTTCACGGTTTTAAGAACGCCATTCTTCCCTGCTAAATCTTCGTTCAAAGCCCCTTCAACGCCATACTGCCCAACACCATCACTATTCACAAAACCAAGTAGTCCTGCCGCCATTTTATTCTCTGGATAAACACGTTTTGTTGTAGCCTGCAAGAACACACCCGAAAGTTCTGCTTCCTTAATTTGCTGTGCTTGCTTATATGGCACATTTCTCGCCACGATATAATAACGATATTCCGAATCAAAAACATCATCATATTTCGCCACCAAATTATCTTTTATTAATTCATTAAAAGTTTTTTCAATTTTATCGCGTTCATAAACTGCCACTTGCGGGTCCAAAATCACTGTCCAAACTTTTGAATTCATCACAATCGGCACCGGCTCGTCGCCATCCAAAATATAAATCTCACCGCGTTTTGCAAGCAAAGTATTTTGCATCGTATGTTGTGCTTCAGCCTGCGCCACATAATAGTCATGCTTCACAATTTGAATCATAAAAAGACGAATCACGATTACGGTCATCGCCGCAACCAAGATTACTTTCAGAATATTTGAGCGGAGCTTCAAAAAATCCCTCATATCCCCCATTATACCATAAGCGACATCTTATTTCTTGTTTTTTGGCGGAGTCATTTTTGGAATAACTTCCGATGCTCGCCCGAGTTGTTGGCGCAATTTGTTGCGCGCATGTGGCGTAATGATTTTATCAAACCAACTTGATTTTGCAGTCTGAGTTTTTGAAGTTAGAATTTCAACCACATCACCGTGTTTCAATTTTGTGTTCAAGTTAGACATCTTGCCATTGATTTTTACACCCGTCACATGTCCACCAATTTCCGAGTGCAGACGATATGCAAAATCGAGCGGCAACGAACCTTGTGGCAAATCAACAATGTCGCCCTTTGGCGTATAAACGAAAATTTTATCGGCAAAAAGATTGAGTTTCAATTTATCAAGATTTACTTTTTTACCAGCGCGAAGTTGTGCCGCTGCTTGCTGAAGTTCCGTAATCCAAAGCAAGTTCATCGGCAAATGTTGAATTTTTCCAGTACGATAATTTTCTGTAATTTTTTGTTCGTTATAATAGAAGCTCGCCGCAAGACCATGCTCTGCATATTCATGCATTTCTTTTGTGCGAATCTGAAATTCAATGATTTTCTTGTCTTTTGTAATTACGGTTGTATGAAGCGACTGATAACCATTTTGTTTTGGCATTGCAATATAATCTTTAATTCTGCCAGACATTGGCGTGTAAAGCGAATGAATTAAACCAAGCACGAGATAACATGTCGTGATATCGTCGACAATAATGCGAAGTGCCGTTAAGTCATAAATCGCATCAATATTTTGATCGTATTTTGCTAATTTTTTATGCAAAGAATAAATTGATTTTATACGGCCAGAAAGTTCAAATTTAATTTTCTCACGCGTCAAAAGCTCTGAAATTTCTTCCTGAATTTTTTTCAAAGTTTTTTCAGCCGAACGATTACGTTCTTCCAACAAATCTTTTAGCTCGTTATAACGTTTTGGGTCCACATATGAAAATGCCACGTCACTCATTTCCACGCGGAGACGCCCCATGTTAAGTCGGTCTGCGAGCGGCGCAAAAACTTCCAAAGTTTCTTTTGCGATTTTCTTTTGCTTGTCTGGTGGAAGTGCAGAAAGCGTTCTTAAATTATGAAGTCTATCAGCAAGTTTAATAATCAAAACACGAATATCTGCGCCAGTTGCAATTAAAAGACGAAGTAGATTGTCACGCGTTTGTGGAAGGTACGTATCAATATCGCGCATACCAGAACGTGCTTTACTAAGTTTCGTAACGCCATCAACAAGATGCGCCACGCCCTCGCCAAATTCATTTTTAATGTCTTCAAGCGTGAGCGATGTATCTTCTACAGTATCATGAAGCACACCAGCAATAATCGTGTCTTCGTCCATGTGCCAATCCTGCAAAATTTTCATCACTGCAAGCGGATGCACAATGTATGGATCGCCAGACTTTCTCAACTGGCCTTCGTGCGCTTTTGTCGCGACCTTTATCGCCTTATCAACTCTACGTTTTCCCATTAAAATAATTATACAATATTTTAATGCAGAGTTTTAGTCTTCTCCGAAGTATTCCTGATCCGGAGTATAAAAAGTAACTTCTTTAACTTTATATTTCAACATCAAAAAGCGGTTGTTAAGTCACAGTTTTGGATGTTGTTTCTAGAATTGTTAATGTTTTCGCGAACGGCTTGACGGCCGCTTTTTATTCTTGACTTCCCTCTTACGTTTATAATATAATAAACATAGACAGATGATTTATCTAGAATCATCACCTGTCTGGTTGTGGTAAAAACTTGCTAGCTCACGCTAGCGAGTTTTTTGTCCGAAAGTAATTTCGAAATTAACAAGATTCCACAAGAGTCTAATCTTTAGAGTCTTCATCTTTCTCCTTTCTAACAAAACTCTAGCATTTCTAGAATAGCCGTTTATTGAGCCTGTTGAGAGACAAAGCCCACCAGCTCCGAAGGTTCAATAATCTTTTAAGTTCCTTCCCACGGCCAGCACTATAACAAACTAAAACCAGATTGCAAACATAAGAAAAATCACCAGAGAGAAAAGACACTGAAATCTGCCACCAGTCAGACAAAAGAAGACAAAAAGTTACCAAAAATGCAAAAATGGACGCCATTTACAGATATAAAAGCGTCCAAATTTGCAGTTTTAAATTATTCTTTAGAATTCTTAATATGAATCACTCTAGCGATTTTCTTGCGACAAGTAAATAGTGCAATAAGTGCGCCAGAAATTGCACTTGCAATCACAGATGAGCTTGAGAATACTGCAGTCATGAAGTTTGCGCCAGTATCAGGAACTGTTGGGATAAGTTTCCAACGTGCAATTGCAGTTACATCAACGCGTGAAGTGAAAGTTTCGTCAATCTTCTTGCCATTTACAAACCAGCCTAAGAATTCGTAGCCAGCTTTTTCTGGGTCTTCTGGAAGCTCACCAACCGGCTCAGTGCCGACGATAGCTTTCTCGATAGTTGCTTCCCCATTATCCGGATCAAACGTTACAGTGTAAGGATTTGCCTGGAAGATTGCATAAACCGTAATGTTCTTAACTTCTGAAGTATCAATTACGAAGTTATCAGTCAAGCCTTCCTCAGTTTCGCGACTTAATGCCCAGCCAACAAAGTTGTGCCAAGAATCACCAGGAGTTGCAGGCTTTAAAGTGATATTTGAATTTTCAACAGTATACCCACCTGGGTTTTCAGTGCTATTTATAGGAGAGCTATCTTGATCTTCCCCGCCAAGGTCATAAGTAATGGTATATTCAATAATTTCCCAGTGAGCATAGTAAGTGTGGTTCTCTGCTGGCATAGTGGTTGAAGCAGATATTTCCGTTCCACCATTCTGCTCAGTAAACCAACCAAGGAAGTTATAACCAGTACGTGAAGTAACCGGAAGAGTTCCGAAGGCTACACCATAGTCACCATTAATAATTGTGTAATCTGCAGCAGTGCCACCATTAACATTAAACGTTGCAGTATATCTATTAATGTTCCAGTGAGCGGTATATTCGCGGTCGCCATGAGACTGAGTTGGAATAGTCACGTCTAGGTTATCTTCGCCATCGATACCTGTGCCGCTCCAGCCAGTGAAGGTGTAGCCTTCCTTTGTTGGGCGAGCGAGGACGATTTCGTTGGACTCGTAATTATATTCTGTTGGGTTATTAGTGCCATTCGTACCGCCATCAAGGTTGTAGGTAATAGTATATGGGGTTGGCGCGATATTGGCAGTATATTCACGGTCGCCGATGGAACCTTTTGGAATAGTAACGGTTAAATTTCTGTTGCCAGTAAGGCCTGTGCCGCTCCAGCCAAGGAAGTTATAGTAGTCTGGCGCGGTTGGATTGTTGAGCGTAATGTCGTCAGACTCAATAGTGTAAGTATCTGGATTTGATTCAGATAGTGTGCCAGTACCAAGATTATATGCAAGATCATAAACGATTGGAGTGTATTTAACCTCCAAAGTAGTATCGAAGTTTACAGGGTCGTCAAAATCCCAAACATCGTTGCCTTTATACCAAGCTGCCGTATATCCTGGACGCTGGGTAATTTCAAATTCCTGAGCTAGGCTACCAACATATTGGTCTTTCGTAAAGTCAGTACCATCGAATTCATTGATATAGCGAATGTTTAGGCGTGTTAGTTCCGCTTTCGCGTAGCCATTACCTTGCTTTGCGTAGTCCTCAATAGCATCATTGCTAACATTATTTGTTCCGATAGTTTTAACATCATCTTCATCACTTGTATACGCAGCAATAACTCCGTTATAAGCCGCCATATGTCGAGTCGTCTCTACCGCATTGCTAATAAAGCCAGATCCCCCACCAGCAGTATAAGCACCTGAAGCCCCGCCATAGAATCCTCCACCAGCACCTGGAGTTTCCGTTCTATTACTATACCCTTGCCCAAATGTACCAAATTTGCACCAAGGACTATTACAACCCGTCGTAGTAGGCTCTTGCTTGCCACCTGGGCTCGTCGGACTTCCGCCACGAGTTCCTGCCGCACCTATAAAGCCACCACCATGACCAGAGTTTCTATCACTTCTATAATCACCAGTAAAGATATACATACCACTACCGCCACCAGCCACAATAGCAATATTATCTTGAGAATCCTCCAAAGTAGATAGCTCCCCAGATTTCACGGCAACATGAGTAGCGCCTCCACCACCAGTTACACGTCCGCTCGATCTTCCTTCGCCGAGAGTGCCATTTCCACCACCATTATATCCACCAAGAGCAATGCAAGATAATGTGTTCGCACACATTTCGCCTTTTCCGCCAACGTTTATATATATGTTTTGGTTGGCAATAAAATCAAATAGACCTGTTGCATATCCGCCAAAACCACCTATGTTATCATCGTTTATATCTCCACCCTGCGCGCCCCAAACATGGAGTTGAAGGCCTGCCGTAATTGGGAGCGAAAAACTCTGTTCACCGCCAGTATAATCCCAGCGCCAAGTAATCTTTTCGTAGGCCGCATAAACGGTAGTGTCGCTTAATATTTCATCTAGGTTTACGCGGTTCTTAGCGTCGTATTCGGAATACCAAGTAATAAAATCTGAAGAATCTATGCCGATATTATAGACTGGTTCTTTATATTCACCACTTTTAACCGTATGGTCGTCATTATATTCGACAATGTTAGTAGTAGCGCCGCCATCAAACTCACCAAAAGTAGAATTAAAGGTTACGGTATATGCCGCAGCGCTCGCTACATTAAAGACTGCAGAGAAAATTGCAGATGCAAAAAGACATTTACATAAAACAGTAATACGCCCCTTTATCTCCACAAAATACCTCGCTTTTTCGTTATTACTTATGTTAATAATACCTTTCCAAACATACTTCGTCAATACATTAGCGGAATAAAATTTTAAGTTTTTTCACAAAAAAGAGCCCCATTTTAAGGGGCTCTTCTCTTTATAAATTTAAAGCTTTTCTAGTAGCTCACGCACTTCGTCGTCCGTCTTACAAGTAATTGTAATTGAACGTCCACGCACGCGGAAATTCGCTGAATATTTCTTTGAAAGCGCCGTTTCCTGCCTTGCATAAATTGAAGCTTTTGTCGCTTGGACTGAAGATTTTTTCTTCTTTTCAGCCATCTCTTTTTCTACGCGACGTGCCGTCCAGCCTTCTTCAATAATCTTTGGCAAAATCTTTTCAATCAACTCCGGTTCAGCACCAATCAACGGTCTCATTACGCCTTCCGTCAATTTATTCTCAACCATCGCTTTCTTTGCATCTTCTGGCAAGTTCAAGAGTCTCATCGTGTTCACCACAGCTGACTTACTCTTACCAACTCTATCCGCAATTTCCTCTTCAGAAAGATTAAATTGTGTCTTCAATTTTGCATAAGCCGTTGCCATTTCAATCGCGTTAAGATCTTCACGCTGAGCATTTTCAATAATTGAAATCTCAAGTCGTTCCTGCGCCTCAAGTGTACGTACAATTACTGGAACTTTAGTAAGTCCAGCCAACTTTGATGCGCGCCACCTACGCTCACCAGCAACAATCTTATATTTTCCCTCTTCCTTTACTACAACGAGTGGCTGCAAAACGCCATGCTCTTTAATTGAGCTAGCAAGTGCTTGCAAAGCCTCCTCAGAAAATTCCTTCCTCGGCTGGTCTTCATCACGCACAACTTCAGAAATTGGGACCTCAACTAGTGAACTTTCCTTCGCATCTTCTACTGCCGTCACATCAAAATCTTCATCTACAAAATCCGTAGGGATTAAACTGTCAAAACCGCGTCCTAATCCTGCCATATTCCTCCTTATTTCGTGCGCTCAATTACTTCACGCGCCAAATCTTTATATGCTCTTGCGCCCTTAGAAAACTTATCATAAACCCCAACCGGCACACCATGGCTCGGAGCTTCCGCTACACGGATATTCCTTGGAATAACCGTCTCAAATACCTTATCTTTGAAGTATTTTTTCACTTCCGCCAAAACCTGAAGCGAGAGCGAAGTTCTCTTATCATACATCGTTGCAAGCACGCCAAGTAACTTCAAATTAGGATTCATTGCCTTCTTCACGAGTTTCATTGAGTCAAGAAGCTGTGCCACACCCTCAAGTGCATAAAACTCGGTCTGGACAGGTAGTAAAAGATAATCCGCGCCAATCATACCATTCACTGTGAGAAGTGAAAGGCTCGGTGGAGAATCAATAATAATATAATCGTAATTCCCCTCAATCATTCTAATCGCCTCTTTCAGGCGTACAAACTTCTGTTTATCTTTCGTTAGCTCAACTTCAGCATTCGCAAGTTGTGGCGTAGTTGGTGCAATATGAAGGTTCTTATACTTCGTTTCTTGAACAATTGGCAAAAGACCAATCTGCCCGAGCATCACCTCTGTCATAGACTGACCCATTACCTTAGAATTTGGCTCGTAAGCTTTCTCAAGCTCAGCCTTATCTACCCCAAGGCCGCTACTCGCGTTTCCCTGCGGATCCAAGTCAATTAAAAGTGTCCTATATTTTTCTTTTGCAAGATAATACGCCAGGTTTACCGCTGTCGTAGTTTTTCCAACACCACCCTTTTGGTTAGTAATACATATAACCTTTGCCATAAGCTTATTATAACATATATATTCCAAAAAATTTCACAAAATATATTTCACAAACCGTCTGCGCTAATCAAAAAAAGACCTCGCTTTGAGGTCTTTTTCATTATTTAATTGAAGTAATTTCAATAAGAGAATATTTTTGGCGGTGGCCAGTCTCAGTGTGAACACGTTTCTTTGAGTGATAACGGATTACACGAACTTTGTCGCCAGCGACTTTTTCTTCAACTACTTTAGCTGAAACTTTTACGCCTTTTACTTCAGGGTTTCCGACAGTGGTTTTATCACCATCGATTACAAGTAAAGCACCAGTTTCGAGCGTCTTTGTTCCTGCCGGGAGGAGGTCCACACGGAGGGTCTCTTTCTCTTCGACGAGATATTGCTTACCGCCGACGAGGATAACTGCTTTCTTCATATAATTCCTTTAATTAATAAACTTGCTCTAGTTTATCACATTTTTGCAGAAATTGCAAGATAGTAAGCCGTTTCTTCGATTGAATCGTCGAGAGAGCCCGAGTCTTTCCCTATAAATCCACCGTATCTTGAAATCTCATATGTCTCTATTTGTTTGAGTAAACTTTTTACTCTAATTGCCTCAATCTCACTACATCTACCTCTTACCATCAGATATGCGCACTTCAGTTTCTCTTTTAAGTCTGACTCCTCTGACTCCAACCCGAAGCCTAACATATCACGTGGATAGTTGTCGTCATATTCATAATTCATGATTTTTTGATACTTTTCTTGTGCAGAACGTGATAGCTTTTTTATTCGATGCTCGACATAATTTTGTACAGCCACGTTAGTTTTAAGCTCCAACAAATCTGCTTTGTCACTAAACCATTGCATCGTCTCAGTCGCCACATCAACACCCGTTGTATTTACGAAGCCATTCTGCCATCCACCACAAATATTCGTTTCAAGCACAATTAGTCTACCGGTTTTATCGTCGCGAATAATATCCACGCCCGCATATTCAATCCCGCAAGCACTCGCCGCATGCACCGCCAAATTACTGATTTCTTCATACAAATCCTGATTTTCTTCAGGCCAGCGCATTCTGCCGCCAGATTTTGCCTCAAAATCCCCTGGGTCCGCCTCATTGCCGACCTTGCGCATAATTCCAAGTGTCACCCCACCAAGCACAAAGGCGCGCCAATCATACTTAGATTCAACATATTCCTCAACGCAGTAGTCATTCAAATTGTCTTTTTCAAGCTTATCAAGCTCAAAATCATCATGAATTAAGATGATTCCAAGCCCTCTCGTGCCATAATTTGGTTTCAAAACAAACGGGAAATTAATTACTTTTTCATTAACCAAATGTTCCCTGATGAACTTTTTACTAATTGCTGGAAAACATTTCAACGTGTGCTCACGCACAAGCGCGTCATCATAGAATAGTCCATGTTGATAAAACTTATTTGAATTATAAGATCTACCACCCGCCGAATGAGTATTCATAGTAATTTTACCGCTCTTATTTAGCCAGTTTAGAACGCGTTCAACCATCACATTTGAGCTAAACTCAACTGGACTACGCCAAAGGACCATATCCATCGGAAATACCTTATCTAATCTATTGATGGATATTAAATATTCGTTAAAAAACCGGATGTGCACGGGATTAAAACCTGCAGCCTTAGCGGCGTTTATCAGGTCATCAGTCATACGTTGATTAAGCTCACGCCCTTCAACAATCGCTATTTCCCTTTTGATTTTTCCACCCATATATAATATATAGTATCATACTTACGCTTAAAACTAAATAAAAGACGACCAGTTTTATACTGGCCGTCTTCTAGAAAGGAGCTAGGCTTCTATTAGTTCTTAGGAGCCATGAGTTTTTTAAGTTGTTTCCTTGAGGTTACATAGTAAGCTGTACCGATACCAAGGCCAGAGACTACTACAAGTGCGAGCACAATTTCAGTTGCACCAGTATGTGGGATATCTGGGCAATCGCGATAAACTACGATTTTAACTTTATCTGTACGAGTATCCTCGTCAGTTGACTTTGCTGAAGCGTTATTATAGATTTTCTTTTCACCACATGGGAAAGTCTTTTTATCGTCGATTGATTCAACTTTGTAAGTTACCGTGACGGATTCGCCAGGTTTTACATTGCCGACATTAATGCCGCCGTTAAATAGACCGTCGTCAACAAACTTGCCTTGCTCTTCAGTCGAGCGTTTGACAAAAGTTGTACTAACAATATATTTCAAACCTGCTGGAAGAACGTCTGCAATGATGACATTTTTTTGTTCAACCTCGCCAGAATTTTTATACACGATTTTAAAATCTAATTTCTTGCCAGCTGGAACGATTTTTGCAGACTTGCCATATTCGTTCATGCCGTCAATTGAAACTGTCTTTTTAAAATCAATGTCTGGAGTACATTCACGATGAACCACGATTTTTACTTTATCAGTGCCGGTTCCGTTTGGAGTTACAACTGAAGCGTTGTTATAAACTGGAGTATCACCACATGGGAAGATAGTCTTATCATCAGCTACTTTTACTTTATAGTAAACTGAAATTTTATCTTTCGCTTTAGTATTACCGAGGTTTACACCATTATTAAAGATATCTGCGCCAGATGCACCCAAACTAATTTTACCGTCATTTGGCTTGTAAGATGCGGTATAAGAAGCTGAGTTTGCGACATAGCTTAAACCATTTGGCAAAACATCATGAAAACCTACTGCAGTTTGATCAATTGTACCAGTATTTTCATAATTGATTCTAAAATCGATATTTTCACCTGGAGCTACAGTAAGAGCATCACCAGAGTAAGTTTCTTTATTATCTTTAGAAGCTTCCTTATCCATCTTAAAGTTGACTTCGTCAACCTTAAAATTGAAGGTTACATAGCCAGAATATTGGCTACAACCAGGAAGAACACCCCATTGCGACTTCTTGTAACCAAGCCATACGCCATAGTCACCGAACATTGCAGTAGCATCAATAGCTGAGCCATTAACATCGCCTTCGCTATGAATAACCGCAGAACCTTGGACGTATCTTAGAAGAACTTTTTTCTTGGTTTTTGCATAAGCCTCATCCCAAACAGATTCAGGATTTGAATTCTTTGCCGTGATTATACCCTTAATCGTAGCATAGCTATTTGCAGTTAATTCACTTGGCATTGCGACTCTCATTCGTACTTGTTCAGCAATACCAACATAGTTATTTTCTTTTTTATTTAACGAAGCGTCAGCGTTGTTATGGAAGAAAACCATAACTTGATATTCTCCGCCAACCTCCAGGTCTACTTCGTCGACAAATTTTGAATCCGTTGTCTTGCGGATGCGCACAAAATTTCTCTCGTCACCAATTCTATCGTTGTCGGTGATAGAGTTAAAGGTTACATGGTCCGCTGGATTCGCCCAAGTATATGTTGGACGCTCAGGACCCCAACCTTGTGTTGCTGAGACATCTTGTAGTGGCAACAGTGCCGCCGCCCCAAGTGACAAAACAGCAACTGGAAGAATCTGGCGCGTTGTGCGTCGCACCATTTCCCAAGTTTTTGTTTGTATTTGTGTTCTCATTTGGCTCCTTTCTAGCCTTTTTTGTTTGAACCGATTTTTATTTCCCCCTACTATCTTTTAGAAATCCCATTCGTCAGCACTAAATGTTCCAGTGCCGTCAGCACCCGGTGTACTACCAGCGTCAAACGGAGGTGTTGTGTCTTGGCCACCTTGACCTTGTTGCGAAGAAGCTATCTCGTCACCAGTATTTCCCTCGCCAACAACTGTCATTTGCTGAATTTGTTCAGCGGTGGCTTCTGTTGGTGCACTATATTGAGTTGGGGTTCCCTGGTCCGACGCTTCTTCAGCGTTTCCACCGCCACCAACCGCTGCACCTTGACCTTGTTCTCCTTGATGCGACGAAGTGTCTATTGACGCACTAGTTGCACTAGTTGGAGTTTCTTGGATACCTGTTGGAGTAGTATCAACTGCTACTTCAGTCAAAGTTGGGTTATTTGGTTTTTCAGTTGGACCTGCGTTTGTGTCAACACTGACTCCATTATCCTCAAAGTGCCATGGCGTGGCACCCTTGCCCCATTCATTCTCATTGCCTCCAGAGATTTCACCCTCACTACCAGCAGCGCTTGGTTCATCTTCGCCAGCAGCGGCAGACACCCATTCAGATTCGCTTGCGCCCGCCGAAGGCTCAGCCTCAATGCCAGCACTCATAGTCGGCTGGGTACATGCACCGCTCAAATCTATCTCCGGCACCTGACTTGCCAATTCTGCCTTTGTAATAGTACCGTATCTAGCTTTCCAGTCCTCTTCACTCGATGAATAATATTCCTTCAAGGTATGAACACCACCATCAATTGTTTTGACATTTATTTCATCTTCCAAACCGTTGTTTATAATATAGTTCATTCTATATTTCAAACCATTTTCACCAGCTAAGCGGATTGCTTTTATAGTACTGCTACCGCCTCTAGCCTTACCGAAATCACCCTTAACGACGTTACCATCAGCATCACGACGAAGATATGGTGAATATCTTTCTGTATTCTTTACATCAGCAATTTCGATTTCACCGTCTTCCAAGATACCTTTCAAAGCCGCCTCACCAAGACGAGTTAATTCGTCCATATATGTAGGCCCAAGACGACCATAGTTTACTAATCTTTCATAAAGATTCTTCGTACCGCCATCTCTTTCAAAGATTTCAATTATATCACGAGAGGCATTAAGATTATGAAGATCATCAAGATCAAGCATTGTAACATACTGTGCTGAAGCAGTATATTCATTTGCAACTTTTTCAACGAATCTATCTACAAAATCATCGTCACTAATCTGTTCTCCTTCGGTGTACATTCTGGTAGAAACAGCATTAAAGCCGATATATTGACCCTCATCCGTTGCTAACTTACCTTTATTATAGTTTTCACCAAGAACGAGTCTATCTGGTGAAAGTGCTTCTGACAATTCAGCTCTAACCTCAGCGGTCATAGGCGTTGCGTCTTCAATCGCATTACCGTTCTCATCAAAGCGAGCAAATACATCAGCGTTAACGTCCTTTGCTACATATTCTACGGTAATAGGTCCTTCATTCTCACTTACGACTTGATATTCAATTTTTCTCTCTGTTAATGCAGTATTTGCTTTCGCATCAAATTCGCTCATATCAGAAACTTGCTCTGTTTCTACTCCTGTCCCTGCATCTTCGGTACCCGATGTTGTATCTGATGCTTGTTCGTTATCCGCGCCATATTCAGCCGTAATCGTTTCTCCAGTAGACATAGTAGGATTAGATGCATCACCTTTTTTACCACAACCAGAAAGAAGACTTGTTGCGACTACTACAGCAAGAAGGGCGACTCTCATTCCCTTACCGCGTTCACCGGCAGTTAATCTATTCATGAAGTTAAGAACAGTTGCCTTTGTACCACGGTCAAAGAGTTTATTTTCCTCCTCTAAGCGCTTCTCTGCCTTTTTAGCTTCTTCTTCAAGCTTTGCTTTCTTTTCTAAATTATCATTACCCTCTTCATATTTAACATTGAGACCATCTTTAAGATTAACTGAAAGAATAGTCTTCTCGCCTAAATCTTGTTGAACTTCTACGCGGAGCTTTTCCTTCTCATCAACACTTCTTTCTTGTTCATTTGCCATGAATGCGTTTTCCATCAATGATTCGCCTGCGCTGAAATTATTTGAATTTTCCATTATTGTTCTCCTCCATTCAAATATTGTTCACGGAAGTCAATCATTGTTTTCTCAGTGATTCCATCCACATCAATACCGGATTCTTTAACCACGTTTTCAAGTTCTTCGTCAGACATTGATTCAAATTTACCGCCATACTTTTCAAGGATTTCCATTGGTAAAGCAGCGACTACATTTTTAATAATCGCGCCGTTAATTGCATCAATTAGTTCAATGCGCATCGCATTTGTTGGCTCGGCCACACCTTTTTCCATCAACATTTGCTCCACAAAAATCGCAACCATTTCTCTTTGTGTTAAGTTATCGAGGAAATCGGCCGGAATTTCCTCGTCATCGCCCAAGTTTCGAACCTTGTCGATGAGTTCTAGATATCTTTCATCAATGTCATTCATGGTGTGGAGAACCCTTTCTTTTATTGATTTTTATTTATATATGACTTTTCTATCTCCATCTTACAGCTTATGCTTTAAAAAGTCAACAAAAATACCTCGAAAAACAAAAAACCGAACCATAAATTGTTCGGTGTTTTGTAAAAAGGTTAAAATTCTTATTAGCTCATTACGACAGTTACATGGCCAAGACGTTTAGCGATTAAGGCACGTGCTTCTGCCGAGATTTCTTCTTTTGAAACATATTCTGCTTCATTTTCGTAAAATTCGTACGTCATTATTTTTGCTCCGTTCTATTTTTGTTTTTGTTGTTTAATTTATGTATTATTTTTGTAATATTTAATTTTTACTTTGAACAAATTTTTTAATTATTTATCTGTTCTATCTATTATTTCCTATTGTATAATTTTTTTATTCAAGGTCGATTGTTCAATCGATATTAGTTTTGTTTTTTAAGTTTTACTTTTTACATTGGTATTTCCCTTTCGTTTATATTTTTGTATTTATTTTGTCTGACTTATAGGCAGTTCCTTTCGCGTTTAGTATTGTTTTAGATCGTTACCCATTTATGTTTTTGTTTTATTGTTTTGCCTAAGCGGCTTGCTTTGGTTTTTTTGATCTTTGTTAGATTTTGATTTTTTTATTTTTTCTTGTCTAACTTGCCCTAATAGTATCACACTTATGCTTATTTGTCAATACTATTCACAACACATTTTTGCATTTTATCAAATATAACAGGGGTAAAACTTCAAAAATTAAGTCATCTAGGCCACAAAAAACCGCCATATATTAATATATGGCGGCCTTAGTTAGCTTTTTATTAAGCTTTTTCTAATGAAATCGTAACGTTTTCACCATCAATTTCAACGATTTCATCGTAAGCATAGTTCTTTGCATCTACACTAGTTGTAAAGTCAGTTGCAAGTACTTCATTCTTCACGACATCAAGCATATCGTTTGCAACGTTACATGAAACGGATAGTTTAATACGATCATCGACATTGAGTCCGGCTTTCTTGCGTGCAGCTTGAACGAAGCGGATTAATTCCCTTGCAAAGCCTTCCTGCTTCAATTCATCAGTCAAGACCTTGTCTAGAGCCATCTTAGAGCCATTTACAACGCGTTTGACGTTAACTTCATCAGCAATGATAGTCTCATAGAAGTCTTCAAGCTTCCCACCATCATACACAAGCTCAGCAAGTGGCTGACGAACCTTGATTTGGTCTTCGGTCTCGCTCTTCTGCATACGAAGTGCCAAGCCAGCCGTAATGATTTCCCTTGTATGAGCCATCTTAGCTAAGACATCCTCATCAATCTCACCAGCTTCTGGCCAATCAAGCAAGTGCACCGACTCGCCTGCACCAGTCATCTTCTGATAGAGTTCTTCTGAAAGGAATGGCACAAATGGTGCGATAATCTCAGAGAGATAAACCAAGACATAGTAAAGCGTTGAATATGCTTCCATCTTATCACCATCATCCTGAGCCTTCCAGAAACGACGACGACTACGACGTACAAACCAGTTTGAAAGGTCATCTACAAATGGTAAGATGCCCTCCACGGCCTTTGGAATATTATACTCTCTCATGCCAGCATCAATCTGGTTTCTGGTCTCATAAAGTCTTGAAATAATCCATCTATCTAGTGGATTCTCGTAGTTCCACTTCTTACCATCTTGTGGCAAAATTGCATCTTTAGAATCGAAGCCATCGACTTCAGCATACATTGTAAAGAAGTCATAAACGTTCCAAATCATTGAAAGCTTACGTGCTACGTCTGAGACATCCTTATCAAGCAACGCAAAGTCCTCACCTGCAAGCACTGGGCTTGAAAGAAGCAAGAAACGAAGTGAATCAGCTGAGAACTTATCCATTAATTCATTCGGATCGGTGTAGTTTCCGAGTGACTTACTCATCTTCCTACCATCATTACCAGCAAGTGTACCAGTTGTAATCACATTCTTATAGGCATTATGACCAAAGAGTGCAGTATTTACTGCATGAACATAATAGAACCATGCACGGACCTGGCCAACATATTCCACGATGAAATCTGCTGGATAATTCTTTTCAAACTTTTCCTTATTCTCAAATGGGTAATGAAGTTGCGCAAATGGCATTGAGCCAGATTCAAACCAACAGTCGAGCACCTTCTCAATACGCTTAAAGTGTTCGCCATCAATATCAAACTCGACTTCATCAATCCATGGGCGGTGATAATCTTCAAGACGTACACCAGAAAGTTCATAAAGTTCATCATAAGAACCAACTACTTTTACGGTTCCCTTGTCACCCTTCCAAACTGGCATTGCAGTTGCCCAGAAACGGTCACGTGAGAGGTTCCAATCTGGAGCCTGTTCGATATTCTTCTCAAAACGACCGTGTTTAAGATGCTCTGGGAACCAGTTAATATTCTCATTTTCTTCAATCATCAAAGGCTTTGAGCCAGCGATATCAAAGAACCAGCTTGGGAATGCGCGATACATAATCCTTTGCTTTGAACGAGGGTTAAATGGATATTCGTGCTTAATATATTCAATCTTAAAGACGATACCTTTTTCTTCGAGAATCTTTGCGATAAACTTATTTGCCGCCCAGATTTCCATACCGTTTTCGTCAGTGTCACGAACGCCAAGTTCATGTAATTTCTCGCTCATCTCAGGGAGATAGTAGCCATTCTCATCAAGCACATCGACAAAATCAACATCTTCAGCCGTACCAAGCGCGTAGTCATCTTCACCATAAGCTGGTGCGATATGAACGATACCGGTACCATCTTCATCGGAAACGAAATCTGCACCATGAACCTTATAAGTACCTTCCATGCGGTCTTTCTTTGCAACTGTCTCAATCAAAGGCTCATATTCTTTACCGACTAATTCTTTGCCTTTAATCTTTTCGGTAGGCTTAACTTCTTCACCAAGTACCTTAACCGCAAGTTTTGTTGCGAGTACAAGTTTCTCGCCATTAACTTCATAAACACCATATTCGAGCTTTGGGGAAATTGCGAGCGCTAAGTTTGCAGGAAGCGTCCAAGGAGTTGTAGTCCAAGCGAGGAAGTAATAATCTTCGCCGACCGCCTTAAACTTTACGAAAGCCGATGGATCAGTCACAGTCTGATACGCATCATTATCCATCGTCACTTCAGCTTTAGAAACAGGGGTACAGAATTTTGTATCATACATCAAAACCTTGCGACCTTCATAAATCTTGCCCTTTTCATAAAGTGTCTTAAAGGCCCACCAAACAGACTCCATAAAGTCCTTATCCATTGTGCGATAAGCCCCTTTGAAGTTTACCCAACGACCGATACGCGCAATTGTTGACTCCCAGGTTTCAGAGTTTGCAACCATTGATTCACGTGCTTTTGTAATATAAGTCTCTAGTGGCCACTTCGTACCAATCTCACGACGGTCCGTAATACCAAGTTGTTTCTCAACGAAATTTTCTGCTGGAAGACCATGACAGTCCCAACCCCAACGGCGTTCCACTCTATAACCATTCATGGTCCAGAAACGTGGCACTGCATCCTTCACAATCGAAGATAGAAGTGTACCGTGATGTGGATTACCAGTAATGAACGGAGGTCCATCATAAAAAACGTAGGACTTATCTACGTCACGATTGTCGACTGATTTTTCAAAAGTTTTATCTTTTTGCCAGAACTCAAGTACGGCTTTTTCGTACTCATGAGCCCTTCTTCTTTCACCTGACTTATATTTCATATTTTTCTCGTTGAGTTTCCCTATAACTAATCTTATGTATTATAACATAAATTACACGTTACGCATAACATAAGTGACTTCGTCAAACTGAGGAAGTTCCCCCATCCACTTTGCGATAGTTTTAGAGTCGCTATCTACTACTAAAACTGCCGGATACCGCACCACGTCATGCGCAGATGCAAAAATCTCACCAGAAATCGTCTCTGGGTCAAAAATCTCAACTTCGTTGCCGGTTTCGTAAGTAAAATCCTTTACCCACTCCATCGCCTCTCTGGTGTATTCCGTGTTATCACGTACAACCATTACCACCCTCATTTTAGTCCTTTCTATTTATTAGTCTCTTTGCGTTGTGAGCGAATGATATTCTCGAAGTCTTCCAAAGTCTTAAACTCCAAGAATACTGAAGCAAAACGTACATACGCCACTTCATTCACTTCCACTAACACATCAAGAATTGCCTGACCAATCTCTTTTGATTCAACTTCATCTCTACCAAGGTCGTAAACGCGGTCAACTACCTTGTTAACCACGTCTTCAACCTCAAGATCTGAATTAAAGAATTTACCAACACTTCTTCTAACCGCTGTGAGGAGTTTATCGCGGTCAAATTGTTCTTTGTTGCCACTTCTTTTTCGCACTACTAGTGCTGGCATCTCAACGCGTTCATACGTCGTAAACCTACGTCCGTCCGCAGTCACGCGTCGACGCCTAATCATCATACCATCAGGAGTTTCACGACTTTCAAGCACCTTGCTATCACCGATTCTTAAGTTCTTCATCGCTCTACCTCCTGTGATTATCTATTATTTTTTATTACGGAATCTTGCTCTTAGTGAAGGTGGAATATCAAGATCATCTTCATCATTGTTTGAACTATCCCAAGCGCTTGTTGGCTGCTCTGTTGCAGGCTCAGCTGCCTTTGTATAATCATTGTTAATTGTGCCTGCATCAGCCTCTGGAACATTGCTATAAGCTGGGGTAGGTTCTTCAGTTGGAGCGAAGTTAGTTTCGCCAGATTCAGACGCCTCTGCAGCTCTCTTTTTACGGTAATAATCTGAATCAAAGCCAGTTGCAACCACTGTAATTGCGATTTCATCTTGTAATTCTGGGCGAATAGATGCACCGAAGATGATATTTGCATCTGGAGCAACTGCACCAGTGATTTCTTCAGCAGCTTCTTGGATTTCGCTCATTGACATATCGTAACCACCAGCAACTGAGAAGAGTACGCCTCTTGCACCATCGATTTTAACCTCGATAAGTGGTGACTCAATTGCTTGACGAGCAGCGATTTTTGCACGGTTCTCACCAGATGCACGACCGATACCCATAAGAGCTGAGCCAGCGTTCTTCATGATTGCCTTAACATCGGCAAAGTCGAGGTTAATAAGTGCATGTTCAGTAATGAGTTCTGAGATACCTTGAACACCTTGGCGAAGTACATCATCTGCAATCTTAAAGGTTTCAGTTAATGGAGTTCTTGGGTCAATAGTTTGAAGCAAACGATCGTTTGGAATTGTAATCAAAGCATCCACTTCTGTTGCAAGAGCTTCAATTGCTTGATCAGCGTTGCGTTTTCTCTGTGCACCTTCAAAAGTGAATGGTTTTGTTACAACTGCAACAGTAAGAATGTCACGGTCTTTAGCTTCCTTAGCGACGATTGGACCAGCACCAGAACCAGTACCACCACCAGCACCAAGTGTAATGAAGACCATATCAGAACCTTCAAGTGATTTTCCGATATTCTCACGGCTTTCCTCAGCAGCTTCGCGACCTTTTGAAGGGTCACCGCCAGCACCAAGGCCTTTACCAATATGAACTTTTACGTCAGCATCTGAATGATGCAAAGCTTGAGCATCAGTATTAACTGCAATAAACTCAACACCAGAAAGGCCAACTTCCTTCATGCGGTTAATTGCTGAGCCACCAGCGCCACCGACGCCAATAACTTTAATGCTTGCTGTACTCTCCACCTCTGTAGGTTTAATTTCAGGCATTTTATTTTCCTCACTTAATAAAATTACTTTAAGTGTATCATACCTTTCTAGATAATAAAAGAGTTTTCACCTAAAAAGCGAAAACTCATGACTTTTTGAATAAATTTTTTGTTCAATTCTTTTTCTTGAATAGTCCAAAGAGAGAAAACGGCTTCTTTTCCTTCTCACCTTGCATCGGCGCGCAGCCGTCATCTGCCATTAGTAGCGCCAAACCAAGTGCAGTAGCATATTCAGGCTTCTCTACCTGCTCTGCTAGACCAGATAGATTTGCACCAGGCACACCGACTTTAATTGCCATCTTAAGCACCTCTTTTGCAAAACCAGCCATGCCACGCATATTTGAGCCAGCACCAACAATCACTGCACCTTCTGGTAATTTCTGAGCATAACCCGCACGAGCAAGTAGTTCGTAGACATGTAAGAAAATATCAACTAGACGATCTCTTACGATTTGATTTACATCATTCTTAGAAAAGACCACATTCTCACCGTTATGCTTGAACGAAATCTCTTTATCACTATCTAAGAATTCTGCCGTTACATAGCGAAGCTTAATCTGTTCTGCTGCTTCCGTATCAATCTCAAGTGAAATTGCCAAGTCTTTCGTAATGTTATTTGAACCTGCGTTCACTACACCAACATATTGCAAATCACCTTCGTCATACACTGCCACAGAAGTAGTGGTTGCGCCAAGGTTAATCACTGCTACGCCATTTTCCATCTGACGTTCGCTTAAAACCGCCCTGGCAGCAGCTGCTGCAGTTGGCACAAAGCGAAGCACATTTAGGTTTGCAGCGCTCATTGCGCGACCCAAAGCATCAACACTTGGACGAAGACCTGAAATCACATTTGCCGTAATCTCAATCTTATTTCCAGTCATGCCAAGCGGCGAACGAATTCCACTCTGTCCATCCAAGATGTAATTTAGTGGTACAACATCAAGCACATCTCTGTTTGAAGTAATTCTTCCAGACATTGCTGTGTCTTCAAGACGGTTCAAATCTTCATTTGTAATTCCCTGATTTGGCGAAATTGCAATCATGCCATTCACTTTTTCAGAGGTAATATGCGCACCGTTAATCGAGACATAAGCTGCGTTCACATTCACACCACTCATGCTTTCAACCAATTTCAAAGCCCCGTCAGTCGCAGCAGCCGGGCCAGCCAAGTTAGAAACGACGCCTTTGTGCATACCACCTTCAAGACGTTTCTCGCCATAACCAATTACAGAGATAGAATCTTCCCCCTTGATTTCAAGAGCAACAGCGCGAACAGTCTCACTACCAACATCAACACCAAATGCATATTTAGATTGCTCTTCCATACCCCGTATTATACCATAAACGTTTTTAAAAATACAACAAAAGAGGTATAATAAATGCCATGGATATGGAAAAAATCACCGCTATGCGAGAAGGCGGCAAGATATTAGGTGAAATTCTCGCAGAACTTCGTGAGTATGCCGACGTTGGTATGACCAAACGCGAGCTAGATCACTGGGTTCGTAAAAAGATTGAAAGTCGTGGCGCTATTGTCGCCTATGATTTGCTGGAAGAAAAATTCCCTGGCGCAATTTGTATTTCCGTCAATGACGAGCTCGTTCATGGCGCACCAGATTCAGATTACGCTCTTGAAGATGGCGACAAAGTCAGCTTTGACTTAGTCATCAAATACAAAGGCTATTACACTGACGCTGCTTTCACTAAGGTCGTTGGCCGCGCTAATCCTGCCGTAAAGCAAATGGTCAAAACCACCGAAGAAGCTCTTTGGGCTGGTATCGACCAAGTCGCTCCTGGTGTTCACCTTGGTGATGTCGGTAACGCCGTTGAAAGAGTTCTCCGTCGTGGTAAACTCGGCGTAATTGAAAACTACATTGGCCATGGCATCGGCAAAGAAATGCATATGAGCCCAGAAGTTCCGAACTACGGCCGTCGCGGTCATGGCTATGTTCTAAAACCAGGCGATTGTATTTGTATTGAGCCAATGAGTTCACTCGGCAAACCATACAACCACGTCGACAAAGAATCCGGCTGGAGTGTTGTTTTGTCAGACGGTTCAATCGGCTGTCACTGCGAACACACAATTCTCGTCACAGAAGATGGGCATGAAGTTTTGACTCTTCCAAACTGTCCACGAAAATAATCAAAAGTTTCCGAACAAAAAAATAGCGCCAAAAGCGCTATTTTTATCTGTTAAACCTGAACAAATTTTTTATACAAAGTTGCCATTCGTTCGGATACCTCTTCAATCGTTCCGACGCCATCCACGTGGTAAACTGGAATATTTTTGTCTTTCAGCATGGCTTCATATTGTGGCATTCTAGACTCGTACATGTCTAGTTTTTTGTTCCAGTTTGAAAGTTGGTCGTCATCACGTCCGCGTGAAGAGAGTCTTTTAATGCTTTCTTCGCGAGGCACATCAATCACAATTGCACCGTTCGTTTTGTTTGATAAGATTTCTGAACCTTTACTATCAACCGACCAAGGTTGACCATCTAGAACCACTCTAAGACCTTGATTCTCTGCCGCTGCCACTTCATCAAGCACCGCCAGCGCCAACTGATCCTCTGGTACCATTGCCGCAGTTTTAGTGTATTCTGCAAACTTCTCGCGACAAATCTGTCCAACCGACAGAGCCTTACCATCTAAACTTTTTGCTAAAATCTCACCCTGGGTTGATTTGCCCGAACCAGCCGGACCATAAATCATGATCATTTTGTGATAGCCTCCTTTATATTTAAAACTGCACGTCGATAGACTTCATCTTGAGTTCCAACCCCATTCACCGCAATCGCCTTTGCGCCATTCCCCACCAAATACGCCAAAATCTCAGTCTTTGATTGCTCATACATCGCATATCTTTCTTCAATCACCGCTTCAGAATCCTGCTCACGTCCACGCAAAGCCAAGCGCTGTTTTACTTCCTCTAGTGGTACCACCATTTCTACTACCAAATCTGGCTTTATGTTGCGTTCAACCATCAGTTCCGCCTGTTTCAAAGTCCTCGGGAATGCATCAATAATTACATCTTTTACACCTGAAAGTTGAGAATAAAGCAAATTCGTCGACATCTCATCATCAAAGAGCTGCGCAGTCTTTAAACGTTCTATTACCCAAGGCTCCTTGCTTTGACGCAGGATCTCACCCAAAGAAATCCAAGGCCATTTCAAGTCTTCAGCTAATCTTTTTCCAACTGTTGATTTTCCGGACCCTGGTCCGCCCATAAAAACAAGTATCATACGTAACCATTATACATCTTTTAATCGTTTCATTCATAAAAAATTACCCCCGAAGGAGTAATTTTTTCTATTTCAAGCCTAACTTAATGCGTTCAGTTTTCTCAGCTTTGCGAATTTCGCGAAGGATAGCTTTGCGACGGCGTTCGCGTTTTGAGATTGGTTTGCTAAAACGCTGTTGAGACTTAGCGAGTGGCATGATACCACTTTGCAAAACCTTACGATTAAAACGACGAATAATGTTCTCGTTTGCCTCGTTCTGATCTTTTCTAGTTACTTTGATTGACATATATGCGAGAATTATACCAGATATCGAGCAAAATTACAACCCTGTTTTTATCTCAAGTATTCTCCCCTCAACCGAGACACGATTTCCCCACTCGTTTCGAGTCAGTTGTACCACCACACTTACTTTTTCTTCTACCCTTATCTCAAGCCACTTCTCTGGCGCTGAGAACGCAATAAGTGTCATTTTCGCCTCATTTTTATCTCTTATCACCATCCTGAGATGCTTCTCATCTTTTCCAACTCGCCTTGCCTCATCAACTCGCATCCCTTTTAACTCAAAAATCGGCTCAATATTTCCATTTCCAAATGGCTCAAGGCTAGAAAGCTCATCTAAAAGTTCAACTGAAAAATCTTTCAGTTCATCCTCCGAAATTTCCGGCGTAGTCTTTAAAAATCTCTCCTGGTTTTTAAGTCCCAAAGATTCATAATACTCGTTAATTTTTTGAGCGAACTCATCAATTTTATCTGGCAAAACTTTCAGACCACAAGCCCCAGCATGGCCACCGCCACCGTAAATTGAATCCTTGCAAGCCTTCAAAGCCTCCGCCAAATTAAACTCACCAAAGCTACGACCTGATCCCTTAAAAACATCCACAAAACCATCGCCATCCTCATCTGTTGCCGACACTCTTGAAAGCACAAAAGCTGGCTTATGATATCTCTCAACTAGTCTTCCGGCGATAATACCAAGCACCCCTTCATGCCAATTTCCGCTCACCACAATCACTGGTCGCGAAAGTTCCTCGGTTTTTCCCTCTATCTCTTTTACCGCCTCAATTTGCTCAGTCCTACGTGCCAAATTTAGCTCGTTCAATTCCTCCGCCAAAACCAACGCTTCGGCCTTCGACTCCGACATCAAAAGTTTCAAAGAAATCTCCGCCGATTCCATCCTACCGCCCGCATTAAGTCTTGGTCCAATCTGAAAACCAATTGCCTCCGCGTTCAGTCGCGATACCTTCGCCACATCCATCAAAGCTTTTAGCCCCGGTCTTCTAGTCTTCTCTAGGACTTTCATCCCATAAAAAGTCAGCTCTCGGTTCAAAATAGATAGGTTCATCGAGTCACAAAGCGTGCCAATCACCACCAAATCGAGCATCCATTTCTCTTGACCATCTCTAATTTTTCCTGCCTTAACTAGACCTCGCGCTATCATAAATGCCACCCCAACCCCCGCCAAGTCAATCAGCCCAGATTTTTTAATCTGGTCCTGCGCCTTCTTTGTAATATCCGTGCGCTTTGGATTTACCACTGCCACCGCCTCTGGTAGCTCACCCATTATCTCGTGGTGGTCCGTCACTACAACCGGAATTCCCGCCTCTTTCAGCTTCAAAATCACACTTGCGTTATTACTACCGCAGTCTACCGTAACTACCAGACTCACTTTTTCATCTATCGCACGCTTCAAACAACGCTCGCTCATCCCATAGCCATCAATAAATCTATCCGGAAGCATCGTGATGACATTTTTCACCCCAGCTAGCCTCAGAGCCTCGCACATCAAAGTCGTCGCCGTCACACCATCAACATCATAGTCACCATAGACCATGATTTTCCCCTGTTTTTCAACTACTTCAAGAATCGTTTTTATCGCCACATCCATATCTGGAAGATATGACTCCACCGCCGCGTCCGACAGATATTTTGGCTTCAAAAAATCTAAGCCTAGCCCACGCATTTTCACGAGCTGCTCAAAAATCTTTGACATTTTAACCGATAGTCTTGTTTGGTTTTGATTTATTTGAAAGTTGTTGGCTCTTAATTACGATTGACTGAAGCTCTTTTAAGATTGGAAATTGCTTGTTGGTCTGATAAATTGTCACATTTCCCTTCTTTGAAGCAATCAGAAAATCACCCTTCTCAAGCCTTCTCAACTCCCTCTGGATATTTCCTGGATCTTCGCGAATCAACTTCGAAAGCGCACGGACATGTGTCTTAAAATCCGGATACTTTGCAAACACTACCAAGATTTTTCGTCGAACCCTCGACGTAATAAAAACATCTAACATTTAACCTCCAAATTTAGATTAATTATATACAAAAAATGTATTTTTCACAACACTAATTCTGACTTTTTCTCCCCTATAGAGTATAATAAAACTATGTTCTACGAGGTTTTGCCAGCTAAGGTTTTTCGCAAGTCGCCGAAACTTTCGGACGGCATCCTCACTTATTCATCCGAAGAGAAGCTTCAACCTGGCACCATCGTCGAAATTCCTCTCGGAAAATCCACCACTTTCGGCGTAATCTATCAAAAGGCTGACGAAAACTCTATTGATTTTAAGGTTAAACCTATCACCTCTGTTCTCTATCCTGAACCACTGCCGATTCACCTCGTCAAAGCCATGGTTTGGCTCTCTGAATATTACCTTGTGCCGCTGCCTCAAGTAGTCAGTCTTTTTCTCCCAAATACTCTCTCAAAAAAGCATAAAATTAAGACACCAGACACCTGTTCAGAGATTAAAGACCTCGATATTCCCCTTAACTCCGCCCAAAAAGCCGCCCTATTAAAGCTTAAAAGCATTAAAAACTCCACCAAACTTCTTCATGGTGTCACTGGCTCTGGCAAGACCAATATCTACCTTAAACTCGCCACCGAAGCCTTTAAAAATGGCCAGTCCACCATCTTGCTCGTCCCTGAAATTTCCCTTACTTCCCAGCTTGTTCAGGTTTTTAGTCAAACTTTTACCGATAACGTCGTTTTAATCCACTCCAAACAAACCGATAAAACCAGGCGCGACACCTGGGAAAAAATTCTTGCCGACGACCAGCCAAAAATTGTCATCGGCCCTCGTTCTGCCATATTTGCACCCCTTAAAAACCTTGGTCTAATCATCATCGACGAGGCTCACGAATCAACATATTTCCAAGATCAAGCGCCAAAATATAGCGCCCTTCGTCTCGCCAGTTTCATCGCCAAAACCGCCAAAATCTCTTGTCTCCTTGGCACCGCCACACCTCTTATCTCCGATTATTGTCTCGCCAAAAAGAGCGACAGTCTAGTTGAAATTAAAGAAAAGGCTAAACCAGAAATCGTCAAGACCTCTGTTAAAATTGTTGATTTTAAAGACCGCGAAATCTTTGGCAAAAATCGTTATTTCTCTACTCCACTCCTTGAACAGATTGAAGAAAACCTCAAAAACGGTTATCAAACCTTGATCTACCACAACCGTCGCGGTTCCGCTCCGCTTACCATCTGTGAACACTGTGGCTGGCAGGCTCTCTGTCCAAACTGTCTCCTCCCCCTCACGCTTCACACCGACCTCTATAAACTCGTTTGCCACACCTGTGGTTTTAGAGACAAAGTCCCAGTTTCCTGTCCTTCCTGCAAACACCCTGACATCTTACATAAAGGTTTCGGTACTAAGATGCTTGAATCAGAGCTTCGTCGTCTCTTCAAAAACGCCAAAATTGCTCGCTTTGACGCCGACAATGATAAAGATTCCAGCCTAGACAAACTCTATGAAGACGTAAAAACCGGTAATTTTGATATCATCATTGGTACCCAAACTGTCGCACGTGGTCTTGATTTGCCACACCTTGCCACCGTTGGTGTAGTTCAAGCTGATTCCGGTCTCAGCCTCCCTGATTATTCCTCTGAAGAACGCACCTTCCATCTCTTAACTCAGGTTCTAGGCCGTATTGGCCGCGGCCACATCAAAAAAGCCACCGCCATCATCCAAACCTATCAGCCAGATAGCCTCGCCATTAAATGCGCCATCACTGGCGACTACGAAGCCTTCTATAATTACCTTATCGAAAAGCGCAAAAAGACTCACTTCCCGCCATTCTTCTATATCGCTAAAGTCTCGGTTGTCTTTAAAACTGAAAAGACCACTCTTTCTAAAATTAAAAAAGTTTATCAGGATTTACGAGCTAAAGAAAGAATTTTCCTCTCCGCCCCAACGCCAGCCTTCCATGAGCACACCACCTCTGGCTACACTTGGCAAATTATCATTAAATCCACCAATCGCCAAGCGATTCTCGATGCTATCTCATCTCTTGATTCTTATGCTGAACTACGTTTTGTTATTGACCCCCCATCACTCTTGAATTAGCTACATCACGGGAGGAAGAGGGTTGGTTCGTGATAAGCTAATTAGAAATTCTTAAAGATTTAGCGAAGTTGAGAGAGTTTTTGTTATTGGTAGTTGACTTAGACTATGACTTTCACAAATTCCCCTTCCCCCTGTAATCTAGCTAATTGTTAATCCCAAAAGTCTGAGCATATTCTACTACATTTTCCCTGTCAATAATCCCCCCCTTCTCTTTAAACTGAATTTTTGTCCGAAAAATACCATTTTCATTCAAAAACATAAACGGCTTTACCACTGTTCAAGAATCAAAAAATATGATATAATATAGATATGGATATTATTACTACCCCAGACCCTCGTCTTCGTTTAAAATCAAAAAAAGTTAATACTATTACAGACGAAACTAGAGAAATTATCGATAAGATGGTCAAATCTTCTCTTGATTGGGAGAAAGAGCACCCTTACGAGATTTCTGCTGCTATGGCTGCGCCACAAATCGGCGTTAATAAGCGTATTATCATTATTCGCGATGACATGGACAACAAAGAAAATACTTCTTTCACCGCTCTTATCGACCCAGAAGTAATCAAAACTGAAGGTAAAACCATCAAGGATTACGAAGGCTGTCTCTCTGTTCCAACTATCTATGGCCTCGTTCCTCGCCCAGATAAAGCTCGCATCAAAGCTAAGATTATCGATGGCAACGAAGTCAGAATTAAGACTCAAGGTCAACTTACTCGCACTCTCTTGCACGAAATTGACCACCTAGATGGCATTCTCTTTATTGACCATATCAAAGACCAAAAAGACGCCTTCTTTAAGCTAGACGACAAAGGCGACCTTATCCCTGTTGATTACGATAAAACTATCAAAAATAACAAGGATTTGTTCCCTGATGAAGACTAAAATTATCTTTTTTGGCAACGGTCCACTCGCAGATTACGCCCTCGATGTTCTAAAAGAGGAATTTGAGGTAGTTTTTCATGCTCGCACCAAAGAAGACCTTGAAGTCGTAAAGCGTTTAAAGACTGAAAATCCTGATTTTAAAGGGGTTCTTGCTAGTTTTGGCGTCATCATTAAGCAAAACTTACTCGATTTATTCGAGCCAGAAGGTATTCTAAATATTCACCCTAGTTTACTTCCAAAATATCGCGGTTCTTCCCCTATTGAAACCGCAATCCTGCATGGCGACAAAGATTTTTCCGTCTCTATTATGAAGCTTGTTAAAGCGATGGATGCCGGACCAGTCTATTATCAGCTCACCCTTACCCCTGAAAAAATCGACAAGAACTTGATTTATAAAGAATTAGCTCAAGCAGGTGCAGAATGGCTAGTCGAACACATCGACAACCTTCCTACTCCTATTGAACAAGATAATACTAAGGCAACCTTCACTGCTAAATTCGACAAGTCCATGTCTGAATTAAAGCCTGAAACCAAAACCGCCGACGAACTCCTAAACGAAGTTCACGCCTTTAAAGATTTCCCAAAGTCAAAACACGAATTCTACGGTCTCGATTGTATCGTGCTTGACGCTCACGTCTCCGACGAACCAACCGATCTCAGCCTTAAATGCGCTGACGAAAGATATCTTGTCGTTGACCAAATCCAACCTGCTGGCCGAAAGCCAATGGACGCAAAATCCTTCTTAAACGGATATAGAAAAATAAAAAACTAGGTCTTTTGGCCTAGTTTTTTGTTTCTCTTTAAGCAACTGCTAAAATCTGGTCACGTGAGCTTGCAATTTCAGCTTTAAGCTCGTTTGCAACGCTGTTTGCAATCTCAGCATAATCTGGACGATTAGTTTGAATCCATTTTACGGATAAATATTCACCTAAAATATCAATATTACCCTCTGTTACACCGTGTCTCTCAAGTAGTTTAAGATAAATTTCATCATTACGAAAATCTTCAAATCTCGCCAATACATTCAACATCGTATTGCGATCTTTATTCATAATTCCATCAAATTCACGCAATTGTTCAATTGTCATACCCTCGCTCATTTTTTCACCAACGCGATTCTCGAGTTCCTCTTGAGTTTGCGCGATAAAACTGCGCTTCTGCTCGTCTGACATCGAAGAAAGTCCCACTTCCTCAAGGAATTTCTCATCAATTTTGATCATTTTTCCTCCTAAATTACCTCCGATTATAAACCAAAGCGCTTACGTTTTCAAGATTTTCCAGGCCTTTTAGAGCATTTATCTAATGCACACCAGGCCAGTTTGGCACAGTTTGCCCGCGCTGGCATTCGCGAGACACATTCAAGCGCCCTTAAACTACCAAACTCCTTAAGCTCCTCCTCTGAAGCCCCACCAACCACCATCTTATTAAAAGTCTCGCGTTGTTTTAACACTTCATCAAGGCTTTTACCTGTTACCGCCTCAATAAACAAATCTGCCGAAGCTAGCGCAATCGCACAGCCATTACCATCAAAACTTCCGTCTTCAATCTTTCCATCTTTTATCTTTAGATAAACCTCAAGTTCATCTCCGCAGCCAGCATTCACCAGCTTTATTGGCTCCACTTTATCCATCTTCCCCTGATAAACTGGGTGCAAATTATGCTCTAACAATATTTCGTCGTACATCTATTTAATCCCCATCGCACCCCTGATTTTCTTTAGACTAGAAACCAATCTCTCGCCATCATCTGCTGTATTGTATCTCGAGAAACTCGCTCTAACTACTGGTCCCCACCCCTTAAACCTTAAGAACGGCTCCGCGCAAAGCCAACCTGCCCGCACCGAGATATTTTCTTCCGCCAAAAATTGCGCCACATCATGTGGATGCACACCCTCAACTTGAAAAGCAATAAACGAGTCATTTGCTGCCAGAACTTTTACCCCTGTATTTTTTGACATTTCTTGAGCTACGTCAGATACGAAGCTAAAGTCAAAATCTAGATTTTCTAGCGCCTCCTTAGCCGCAACTTTCAAGCCATAAATTGCACCAGTAGGCAGCGTTCCACCCTCCAATCTCTCTGGAATATTCGCAAAATTCGGTTCACCCGCCTCCGACACGCTATCAACTATACCACCACCAAAACAAAGCGGCCTTAATTTCTCCGCCAAAGTTTTCTTAATTACTAGCCCACCAACACCCATAGGAGCTCCAAATTTATGGCCCGAGAACGCAATGTAATCCACTCCAAGCGCTTTGATATCGATTTTCGAGTGTCCAACCATCTGCGCGCCATCCAGGCCTAAAATCGCTTCTGGTAGCCTCATACGAGCTTCTCTGATGCGTCCCGACAAGTCTTCCCCTGTTACATTTGATACTGCAACCAAAGACACCACGCTCGCCCCTGTAATGTCCTGCGCTAAATCCTTTGAAACCACTACATTTTTAAACCTCTGCATCCATGGCAAGATGTTTGAATGATGGCTCTCAATGTCTACCACCACCTTCGCATCTTGCTCCACCACGCCAAAACCATCATCCCCTAAGATGAGTCCGTTTGCCACGAGATTTAGCGCCTCGGTCGCATTCTTCGTAAAAATCACCGTGTAAGAATCGTCCGCCAAAACCAGCCTTTTTACCGCCTCACGACACGCGTCTACCTCTGTTTTTGCTTGAACACTTTTTTTATACAACCCCCTGAGCGGATTGGCATTTACCTCGTGATAAAAATCTGTCTCCGCCTGAACAGCCGCCTCACTTTTTATCATCGTTGCAGCATTATCTAGATAAACCTCTCTCATGCCGTCCCCTCCATCTCCATGCGAATCAGATTATTCATCTCCATCGCATACTCAATTGGGAGCTCCTTACTAATCTCATCTGTAAAGCCACGGACAATCATCGCCCTAGCCTTATCTTCGCTAATCCCTCTACTCTTAAGGTAGAATAACGCTTCCTCAGAAATCTTCCCCACTGACGCCTCGTGTGATGCCTCCGCATCCATACAATAAACCTTCACCTCTGGAATTGCCTCAGCCTTCGCCTCTTTATCCAAAATCAACGACTTACAATCAATATAAGCCCGCGAGCCTTTGGCCTGTGGCAAGATTTTTGCTAGCGTTCGATTCACCGACACACCATCACCTTTTGCGAGCGACTTTGTGTTGATAATTGAATACGTGTTTTTTGCCGCGTGAACAACTTTTGCACCTGTATCGAGCACTTGCCCCTTCGCCGCAAACGACACCCCCGTATAATCACACTTCGCCCCTTCGCCATTTAGGATTGTCATCGGATAAACCATCGAGACTTTCGAACCAAAGTTCCCTGTCACCCACTCAATTTCGCCACCCGCCTCAACAATTGCCCTTTTTGTCGTAAGATTGAACATATTTTTTGACCAACTCTCAACTGTCGAGAATTTCAGACGTGCATTTTTGTGCACAAAAAGCTCAACTTCACCCGCATGCAAATTCGCCACGTTATATTTTGGCGCCGAGCAACCTTCAATAAAGTGCATATCCGCGCCCTCATCTACAATAATCAAAGTATGTTCAAACTGCCCTGCCCCAGGTGCATTCAAGCGATAATAAGACTGTAGTGGAATCTCTACGCTCACATTTTTTGGAACATAGATAAACGAACCACCACTCCAAACCGCCGCATGCAGCGCCGCAAACTTATGATCGTTTGTTGGAATTAGTTTCATGAAGTGCTCCTTCACCGTTTCAGAGTATTTTTCATCCAAAATCGCCTCTTCCATCGGTAAATACACCACCCCTTGTTTCTTCATCTTCTCTTTCAAATTATGATAGATGATTTCCGAATCATATTGTGCCCCCACTCCAGCCAACCCCTCTTTTTCTGCCTCTGGGATACCTAGTTCATCAAACACTTGCCTCACCTCTGTTGGCACCTCATCCCAACTCGACACCATCTCAGACTTCGGCTCAACATACATCTCAATATTATCGAGGTTCAGCCACGTTTCATCTTCGCCAAACACCTTTGGTGCCCACTTTGGCATCTCTAACTCGTTCCAATATTTAAGCCCAGAAAGTCTCAAATCTGTCACCCATTTTGGCTCATTTTTTCTCTTTGCGAGCCTCAAAATCAAATCTTTATTTAGCCCCTTCATGCTAGTTTTCATTTTTCACCCCCTGAAATCTGTTCAAACACCCCTGAAAAACCATCTCTCTCAATTCTCTTAATCAGTCCATCACCCTCAGATTTTGCATAAATCATTCCGTCTCTTAAGAGAATCGTTTTATCGACTTTCAAACTCTGTAAAATCCTCAAATTATGCGTGATAACAATAAACGCCGCCCATGTTTCTTCCTGATACTCCGCCAAAATCTCTGAAATTTTCTTACTTGCATCAACATCAAGCCCCGAATCAATCTCATCAAGCAGCACTAACCCTGGTTTTAAGACTAAAAGTTGCAAAATTTCATTCTTTTTCTTCTCGCCACCAGAGAAGCCAACATTCAGTTCACGCTCTGAAAACCAAATATTAAGCCCCAATTTCTTCGCCTCAACCGTAATTCTCTCTCTAATTTGGTCCAGAGACAGCCTCTCACCCCTCTCTTCAAGCGCACTACGAAGCATCTCTGTCGTTGAAATACCCGGCACCTCCAAAGGACTTTGAGAAGACAAGAAAATCCCCCGTTTTCCTCTCTCCTCAACCTTCATTTTTAGTAAATCTTCCCCTAAAAACTTCACATCTCCAGAGACTTTAAGGTTAGGATTCCCCATTAATGCATTCAAAATCGTTGACTTTCCCGCCCCGTTCTCCCCGAGAATTACCAACGTCTCACCTCTTAAAAGCTCAAAATCAATCCCATGCAAAATCTCACGTTTTTTATTTTTATCTTTTACCGATACCCGGAGCTCCGAGACTGTAAGTATCTTTTTCCCCAATTTTCCTCCTGTCTCTTAATTGTAGCACATCCACCACCAGATTAAAGCGCAAGCAAAAAGCCCCATTTTCAGGGGCTTCTTGTTATTTTAGACTATTTATCCCAGTCAAATCCTTCACCATAGTGACCATATTCAGCGGTCTTACCATAGATTGGGCGTTTCAAATCAAGATAACTAATGATTCCTCTTGGAGTAAGGTCATAACCTTCAATCTCCTCTGGTTCACCATCAACAATCACAGTTTTTTCAAGTGGTTCAGCATAACCAATTGCGTATGCTAAGCGCACTAAGACTTCGTGAGCGCCACGTTTTCTAAGGTAATCAACGGCGATTCTACGAGCCATATAAGCGGCTGAGCGGTCTACCTTTGATGGATCCTTACCAGAGTAACAACCACCACCAATTGCTACACGTGGGCCATAGTTATCGACAATCAATTTCCTACCTGTAAGACCAGTATCGGCTTCAAAACCACCTTGGTTCCAGTCACCAGCTGGGTTAATATGAAGCTCTAGCTTCCCTGTTAATCCGCGTGCGTTGATGAACTCTTTCACTCTTGCTTCAAGGTCAGCCTTAGAGACGTTCTGGAAGCTTGCCACGATTGATTCAATTGTGCCATCAGGGGCAATTGTTACCTGAGTCTTACCATCATAAGGGTACTTCTCGTAAATGTATTGATTCAAACGGCGAGACAAAACTACCTCAAGTGGCAAAAGTTCTGGAGTTTCATCTGTAGCGTAACCAATCATAATACCTTGGTCACCTGCGCCACCAGTATCAACACCCTGTGCAATCTCTGGAGATTGTTTCACAATTTTAGTGTGAACTTCCATTTCATCACCTGCGATTTCGTGTACGATTTTCTCAATATCAACGTCGCCTTTTGACGTAATTTCCCCTGTTACAAACACTACGCCATGGCCGCCACAAGTCTCAGCTGCCACGCGTGAATCTGGATCTTGCGCCAAATACGCATCAAGAATCGCATCAGAGATACGATCGCAAAGTTTATCTGGATGTTTTGGAGATACACTCTCTGCTGTTCGATAGAACATAATCTTCCTTTCTTTTATTCTGTATTACCTCCACAGAACTTTCTATGCTTACGATTATAACAGACTAGGCCAAAAAATTAAACACGCTAAAAACGCTTGAAATCTTCGGTTTTTTGCGATATAATGAGAAAAGTTAATCCCGGGTAGCTCAATGGTGGAGCAAGAAGCTGTTAACTTCGAGGTTGC